>NZ_JABBYC010000040.1 GCF_016742955.1 Myceligenerans indicum
CCTTATCGTCGGCAGCGTCAGATGTGTATAAGAGACAGGTTCTCGAGGGCTCCGACCGGCCGGTAGCCCTGCTCGGCCAGATCATCGATCACACCCTGGACCGAGGTCGTGAAGTCTGACGGGGCCGCCAAAACCCGATACCGCACCGTGTCGATCGCCTCGGCCAGCAGGTCCGTCGCCGCGACACCCTCGATCCGCCGCGCACCGGAGGCCAAATCGGCGTACAGCTCCTGATCAGGCTTGAACCGTCCGGCCGTCTCGTCCAACCGAGCCCCGGGATGACCGGTCACGACGTCGGACATCACCCGCGTCCACTCCGGCTCGAGCCTGCGCACGTCGCCCAGGAACTCGTCCGGGGCCGCCTGCTGTCCCGCGCTCAGCACCAGCCGTCCATCGGGACCGCGCCACGAGACCGGCTCCATATCCGCAACCCCGGCGTGCCCGCGGCCACCCGCGGCCGGACCGTTCCCGTCAGCTCCATGGGAACTGTCACCGCCAGAACCGGCGGCAACGTCACGACGACCAACGCCCGAGAAGTCTTGGCCATCACCAACCTGGTCCGGCGTTCCGCCCTGGCCGTCGGTGTGTTCCAGACGCGTGTCTGCCTCCTGGCCGCCGACCACGACCGGGTCTCGTTCGAGCACGCCCGCCCGGGCTTCCGCCGTCGCGCCTTCCACCCGGAAATGCGCCGGGTCGCCGGAATGAGACGGCACGACGTCGTTGTCCCGCATATGCGGCGGACTTGCGAGCTCCGGACCGTTGCGCCGTGGGAGCGGGTTGTCGTCAACGCTCCGGACGCCGTCGGTGGTGAGCGGCTGGGTGGGCGCCTGCTGGGTCGCGTCGGGGACCAGTTGCGGATCCGGCTGGCGCATCGGCGCAGCGCCGGACCTCCCGTCGGGCGTCGCCGCGGAGGCGGCGTCGGAGGTGGTTCCGGCGGTCGTCGTGGAGCTGGCCGCGACCGTGGTCTCGCCCGCCGCGCCCATGGCCGGCGGGCGCGGGTTCGCGTCGCCGCTGCCCCGGCTTGCGCCAGTCAGGTCGAGGTTGTCGATCAGCTTGCGCGTACTGACGAACCCTGCGTCGGTGAGCGTGCCCAGCGGGTCCATCGCCCGATCGATCCGCGCAGCGACCTCCAGCGCCCTGTCGCTGGTGGCCACATCCAGGACCCGGCCGGCCACACCCAGAATCTTCCCAGACCCGGTGCCGGGGCGCGTGTTGGGGCGGATGCCGTCAGCATCAAGACCGCGTGTCGTTCTCGCCCCGCCACGCACCGCCCGCAGCGTCTTGACCACACGGACCGCGCCCAGACCGGGTAACGCGAGCAGCGCCACGTTCCCCGCCGCACGCATGGGATCGGTAGCCCACAGGTCCCAGGCAACCAGGCCTTTACCCATCTCGAGCCACGCGTCCCCGGCCGCGCCCGCCTGCCACCAGTCGCCGGTCTCCGCATCCCGGCCCAGTAGCTCGCCTACCCCGGCCCACGTCTGGCCGAATGCGTCGGCGCCGGCCAGCCCCACCATCGCGCCCGGGCCCTGCAGCCCGCCCCAGATCCCATCCACCCACACGCCCTTGAGCAGGCTCGTGACCGGAGCCAGCGGGTCCCACCAGTCGTGCTCCACGGGCGGACCCCACGGCAGAGCCTGCTGCGGCGCGGGGTTGTAGATGTTGGACGCCGACCACATGCCCGGGGTCGCTGCACCCCAGCGCGCCGCACCGTCCAGGCCGCGGACCTTCCGCGCGCACCGCTCCTCCGCCTCGGCCTGGTCGGCCCTCAGCTTCGTCATCGCGGCGATCAGCCGGTTGTACTCCGCGACCGCCAGCGAGCTCAACTGCCACGCAGGCTTCTCACCAGCGACCCAATCGCTCACTTCCACCAGAGCCCCCGCCCACTCGGGGTGGACCTTGCCGTTGAACGCCTCCACCTGCGAGATCAGCAAGCCCCGACGCCGCACCACCTCCCGGTAGTCCTCGGCCAGGTGGCTCAACGCATCGGCGACCGTGCGCAGTTCGTCGGCGAACTGGGCCGCCTGGTCCCTGACCGGATCCATCACCCGATACAACTGACCCGCCTCAGGGGCCCGATACGACTCCCGCAACCCCTGCCACACCGCGGCCACTCGCGCACCGCGCACGTGGATCCTGCCGGCGACCGCTCTCAGGCTCGCCGCAGCCGCCTCCACCTTCTCCGGATCCAGGCCCCCGCCCGGAACCTGGACCGGATCGATCACCGCCGCCATCCCTGCGCCCTACTGCCCGCGCTCGAACGACGCCCGACCCCCACGCGGCGTCGACACACCCGAGGCCGTCTCACCCGCCGCCACCCGCTGCTCGGCCGCCATCTCCTCGTCCCCCTGCAGGTACACCCGCAGCGCGGTACCGGCACCCGTGATCCCGTCCTGGACACGCTCAGTCATGCCCCGCAGCGTCGCGGTGCGGTTCTCCAGGAACCCCGCCAACGCGTCGGCGACCGGCTCCGCACCGGCCGCACCCTCCACCGCGGCCTCCACATGCACTGCGGGTTCGCGCAGCGCCTCGGCCAGATCCTCACCAGCATTCTGAGCGTTCACGAGCACCCGCCGGATCGCCTCCGGATCAAGGCCCCAGCCCTCACCGCCGTGCATCCCTCATCCCCTGTTCAACTGGCCGTCGCCGTCGCCGTGAAGTTCACAGTGATCGTCGTGAAGTTCGCCGTCATCAAGGTCGCCACTGCCGCGCTCTACGCCACCGCGGGAGCCGCCACCGCCTCGGCCTCGGGCCCCGCCGCTCCCGTACAGAGCGGTCCGGTCACCGCCGATCTGCCTGTCACTGGCTCAGGACCTGGTACTCGCCGACCCTGATCCGGGTCGTGGCGGTGAAGTCCAGCGGGATCGTTCCGGACTGGCCGCCACCGGTCCACTCCACGACCCAGTACGACGTGGCCGCCACCTCGTACGGGTCGCCCTGCTTCTCATACCGGTGACCGCAGTCCGGCGAATCGGCGATCCCGAACCGGTCCTCGTACGGCGTGCCCGTGCCGTCGCACGTGATGACGGTCCCGTCCCCGAAGTCCCAAACCACCCGCCGCACCCGCGCCTCCGCGCGCACGGTGACGCCGCCCGCGCTGGCCTCCGCTGAGATGGGGCCGTACGTCGCCGGGGCAGGCTCCGAGACCCACGCCCACACCGGCAGGCCCACCGCGCCGATCTTGCCGGACTCGTCGTCGGGCACGATGCCGATGTCGATCGGCCGCAACTGCATCTGATCGATCGCCCGCATCGCCAGCACCTCCGGATCCGGACCCTGCTCCGGCGGACCGGGACGCCACACCAGGCCGGCACCACAATCCGCGTTGTCCTGATCCGGCCGCTGGATACACGGGTACGGGAGGCACTCCACGATCACGCCGTCGTCGCGCCCCTCCCAGACAGGGTCATCCTTCGCCGGCCACTCGCTCTCCGGGACCCGGGACACGTAGCAGCGGCCGTCCCAGATGGCGTCACCGCGGGTGCACGAGATCTTCCTCTCGCCGTGGTAGCAGGCACGCTCCCTACCCGAGACCGGCGCCGTCGTCCCCGGCTCCTCGCCAGGAAGTTGGCCAGGACAGACGATCTCTGTCTTGACGACGCCCTCGGTATCCGTGGTCACTTTCTTGTAGCACCCGGGCGGCACGTCCTGCTGCTCGGACCCTGCGGCAGCAGCCGGTGACGCCACAACGATCGCGCCGAGCATCAGCGACATCGCCAGCACGGCGACGGAGACGAAGGAGCGCACGTCAGCACCCCTCATTCGAGACCTCGCTCTTCACGAAACTCCACTGCCCGCCCGGCTGACCTTGCAGGGCAATGTTCAGCAGGACCCGCTCGGCGCCCCCCAGAATTGCTGAGCTGCCGTCAGGGTTGACGATGTCACGCTTGCTGTTGTCCAAACAGACGCGAAAGTGCACACGCTGGCCGGTGATCTCCTCGCGCAGCGGATTCCCTTCGAAGTGCGCAAACTCGATGCTCTCGATCGAAGGCGCGCCGACCCACTTCTGCTCGAGCAACTCGAACGACTCCCAGCTCTGCTGCTGGGCCTCCGCTACGTCTCCGGCGATGTAGTGGTTGTCGTTGAGCTCCCAGAACGGACTCTCACCCTTCTGCGCGTACTTCGCGGAGATCTTGAGGTACTCGCGGTAGCTCTTCTCCGCCGCAGCCGCCCGCTCCGCGATGGCCTCCTCGGCGCGGTCAGCCGATGGAGACGGCGACGGGCTCGGACTGGCAGCTTCGACGCTGGGCGTCGGCATCTCGACCGGCTCCCCCTGGCACGCAGCCAGCGCCAACCCCAGCACGACGACGGCGGCCAGCCCCGCCAGGCGCTTGATCTTGCGAGTCATGTTCTTCCGGCACTCCCCGGTAGCGGTTGGGTGGTCACGCCCCGAGGCACCGCGCCCCCAGCACGACAGTGGACAAACTAGCGCAAACCTAGCCGTGAGCTGGACGCGGCCCGGGCGCGACACGCGGAGACCTGCCAACCAGCTGGAAGCACCCGAGACCCTGACAAAGGTGGCAAGATACCGACGGCATCAGCCATCCCCCGAGGGCACCCGAGCAGGACTCGGGCCCAGCCAAGGAGCGATCGGAACCAACGTGGCGACGGACACCCCACCCGCGACCGGATCCGGTCCCCCGGCCGGCATGACCACGGCGCATGTCCGCCAGGCCGGCATCGCACTTCCCCCGGCGGCCGACTTCATCACCTCAACGTGGCTGCAGCATGAGTCGCGCGCCGCCGTCGTCGGACTGTCCGAGGCGCGCTCCGACCTGCTGCGCCGCACCCTCGACCCGGAGCTCGACGGCGACAAGATGTTCGTCCTGGTCACGGACGAGCGCAGCATCCTCACACCCGTCATGCACGCAGCGCTCCGTTCGTCCGGCGCGGCCTGGGTGGTCCGCGAAGACGCCGGCACCCTGCGCGACGGCTTCACCGGCCGCGGCGCCACCCGCATCGCCGACCTGATCGCCAGCCGGTCCGCCGGGCCCGCCGGACCGTCGTCGTACCCAACGGACACGCCGACGCGCCGGCCCGACGCCGATCCCCCCACTCCGTCCGACGGCGCCATTCCCGGCGAGGCAATTCCCGGCGACGACGTCGCCCCGGACAAAGGCTGGGACGACAACGCAGCCGGCCTGCACACCGCCTCCCGGCCCGCGCCCACAGACACAGACACAGACACAGACACAGACACAGACACACGATCGCCGATCTTCCTGCGCCAGATCCCCGACGACGTCCCCGACCACGCCCGCGCACACCTGCTCCGCGCCGCCGCCTTCCCGCAGGCCCGCCAGCTCCACGTCTCGCTGTCGGTTCACCACCACCCCCGCGCCACCACGGCCCTGGGCGGCACCACGCAGACCATCCTGGAACACGTCCTGGGCACGCACCCCACGTCCTGGGGCACCCGCGAGCCCGCCCTGGCGCCGTGGGACCCCGCCGCACTGACCGAGTACGCCCGCGAACACATCGCGAACGGCCCGCGGCTCGTCGTCGTCGGCGAGAACGCCGTGGGCACCATCACCGCACGCCGCACACCCGACGGCATCGAAGAAACCACCCGCCTGTGGCTGAACGCCGGCCCGCCCGGCACCGAAGCGAACGCGCGACTCGCCCGCGTCACCGACGCCCTGGCCCTCGTCTCACGACAAGCCATCATCGGCTCCGGCCTCGCCCTGACCCACACCGGCCGAGCCGACCTCAACATCCCGCCCCTGCTCGAACCACCTCCCACACCACTTGCACTGGCCATCGGGGCATCCACGCTCGAGACGGCCGGCATCAACGTGGACGACGCCGCGACCCGGTTCGGCGGCCTCCGCGCAGGTTCCCGCCACCTGCCCGCCCTCGTCATCCCGCTCGGCACACCCGAACGCCCGGACCATGCCCGCCTCACCGAGATCCTGCGCGAGCTCGGACCAGCCACCCGCCCCCTACAGAAGCACCACTGATGCCCCGCGAGATCACCATCCTGGCGCCCCGCCCCCTGACCGACGCCGAGATCCTGCACGCCGCCACAGGCGTCCTGCCCGACATCGGCGTGCGCCGCATCAATCCCGGCGCACTACTCCAGTTCGCTGCCCCCACCGACGACGGCGTCCAGATCGTCCTGACCCTCGAGCAACCTGCCCTCCTGCGCGCGCCCAAGGAGGTCGAGCGCCTCCACCCCGACGTCGTACTCCCCCACACGTTGCGCGAGGCGATCGCGCGGGCCGCCGATGACCCGGCCACCGCCGAGTGCGTGTGGATCGAAGCGACCGCACCCGCCACCCCGTTCGGGCTGGTCGGAATCCAGATCTGCCGGACCCTCGCCGACCTGACGGACGGCACCTGCATCATCCAGGACGGCCGGTAGGAGCCGGAGCCGGCACGACGGGCGCATCGTCGCCGGTCAGCTCGTGGCCCTGGATCTCCTCGATGACCGGACCGGCGAATGCCTCCGCGACGTCCTCAGGAGCCTTGGCTTCATCAGTGACTCCAGCCTTGAAGCCACCGAAAGCGGGCCTCTGTCAGGCTCGCCGGCCAAGGTCGTCTCAGCGGCTGGGGCGCTCGAAGATGAGCTCCAGGCCGTCCTCCTCATCCCACTGTTCGCCGTTCTCGACGAAGCCGAATCCGGCGATGGTGGCCAGCGATGCTTGGTTGGTCGGGCTGATCGTGGCCCGCACGGTCCGTACCGCGGGTTCGGCCGCCGCACGTTCCAGGAGCGCGGTCACGATCGCCTTGGCGAAACCCTGTCGCCGGTACGCCGGGTCGACGGTGTAGCCGATCTCCACCATGCCGGCCTCGTCCGGTGGACCGTGGAATCCGGCATAGCCGACCACGATCTCGTCGGCCACGACCAGCTTGACGAGCCACCCGAAGGTGCCGGGGTCCCGGGTCAGCTGATCGAGGCGGTACTGCCACAGCCACTTGGCCCTGTCGGTCAGGAACTCGTCGCCGAGTGGGAAGCCGAGCTCGGTCTGTGCCGCGGGGCGGTCGCCGGCCAGCAACGCACGCAGCGCCGCACCGGTCATCTCGACGAAGCGAACCGATCGGGAAGGAGTAGTAGTCATCGCGCACATCCTCAGCCCCTGCGGCCCCGCCGGACCAACCATTTACCTCAACGCCGTTCGGTGAGGGAGGACCTGTCCGGACTCACCCAGCCGGGGCGTAGATCACGACCCAGTGGTCCCGCTCGGCGTCGTGCAACATCTCGCTCTGAAAGACCTGCCACCCACGAGCCGGGTGGTACAGGTGCTTCTCTGCGGACTGCGTCACGGATACCTCGCCAAGCGCCCAGTAGTTCTGGAAGGCGACGCTGGTCGTCGAGAGATCTGCGCGGAGTGACCGGAGGTATTCGTCACCCGGGTACCGTCCCATCGCCGCGCGTAGCTCGGCGGTGGCCCACTGGGCGTACTTGTGCGCTCCCTCGTCTCCGAGGACGACGCGCGCGGTAGCCATGAAGCCATGCCAGACGATGTTGCGCCTGAAGCGTCCCTCGGTGGGGAGGGATCCGAGGATCTCGGTGGCGGCCGCGTTGCGTGCCACCACGTCCAGCCGTCCGTCGTGAACTGTGACGGGGACCGTGTCATCGAGGCAGCGCAGCAGTCGGCGGAGTCCTGGCCGGAGCTCACTGTCGGGCGCCAGCGGCTCGGGCGGTACCTCACCTGCGAGTCGGAACAGGTAGTTCCGTTCGGCAGCCGTGAGGCCTACGGCTCGGGCCAGCGCGGTGAGGACCCCGCGTGACGGGCGAGGGGCACGCCCCTGCTCAAGACGGGTGTAGTAGTCGACGGATATCCCTGCGGCCTCGGCCAGCTCCTGGCGACGCAGTCCGGGAACCCGTCGCCGCGACACCCGCCCTGCGGCCCTCTGCTCGGGAGCAGCCACCATGGCTCGTCGACTACGCAGGTATTTCGCGAAGTCTGCCCTTGTCTCCATCGGCATGAAGACAGTATGAGCCCTCGTCCCTCGCGTGGCCCTGCCAGTACCAGGCTCAGGTGGGCCTTCCCCCGGCCTGGAACGGCGCCGCATAGTCGTCGCAGAGCATGCCGCGCGCAGGCAGGCGCGGATGCTCATCGATCAGCAGCAGACCATCCAGAGGGAGGGGCCTCGTGCCCACGAACCGCATCGCACTCGTCACCGGAGCCAACCAGGGCATGGGCAAGCAGGTGGCGAAGGAGCTGGTCGCCGACGGGCTCACCGTGTACCTCGGTTCCCGCGACCTCGTCCGTGGTGAGAAGGCGGCCGTCGAGATCGGTGAGAGCGCCATCGCGCTCCAGCTCGACGTGACCGACGCGGCCTCGGTCGCCCGGGCCGCCGGCCGGATCCAGGAGGAGGCCGGCCGGCTCGACCTGCTCGTCAACAACGCCGCCATCTCCAGCACCCGGAGCGACATCCAGGACATGGAGGAGCTGCGCGCGCTGTCGCGGCCAAGTGTCGCATCGCTCGACGAGATGCGAGCCGTGTGGGAAGTCAACGTCTTCGGCGTCCTGGCGGTGTATCAGGCGATGCTGCCGCTGCTGCGCGAGTCGTCGGACGCGCGGATCGTGAACGTCACCAGCGCGCAGGGCTCGCTCACGACCATGGCCGACCCGGCCTTCCCGTTCCACGGGACCTTCGAGCCGGTCTACTCCGCGTCCAAGACCGCGCTCAACGCCACGACGCTGTCCATGATGATCGAGCTGGAGTCCACCGACATCAAGGTCAACCTCGTCTCGCCGGGGTTCGCGAACACCGCCCTGGTCAACTTCCAGGGCACGGAGTCGGTCGAGGACGCCTGCCGGGAGGTGGTGCGCGTCGCCCGCCTCGGGCCGGACGGGCCGTCCGGCACCTTCACCTTCTGGGAGGGCGCCGACCTCCCGTGGTGACCGGCCCTCGGCATCCGTCGGGGGGTCGGGACACAGGAAACATCCTCTCGGCAGCGCCACACGGCGCTGCATCCCTGTCAGGTGTCGCCCCTCCGTGCAGCAGATCCTGCTGACGGGGTGAGCTCGGTGCCTGCACCTGCAAGACCCCTGGCTGTGGCCTGAAGGAGGCGGGTCAGGCGAGGCTCGAAGTCCAGTGCGACATGACCCCACGCCGGTTCCTCCTCGTAGAGCCGGGCAAGGACGGGAGTGGGGTGCGCGACCTGCCAGAGATTGGCAGCCTCCACCGACCACGAGGGCGCCGAAGGTGACGGCTCCCGCTGGCTCGCCGACAGCTGAACCATGCCGCGTACGCCTTCGCCTGACGCACCGACGCCGATCCTCTTGTCGGCACCGGTGAGGAACGGGATCTTCACAGTCAGGTCCTTTCGTGACGGCCCAGCGGCCGCTCACGTCGAGCGGCCACGAGGAGAGCACCCCAAAGGTGGCGGCTCGGCCGACGGGATCCGGCCGACACATCCTGCCGGTCGCCGAGAATTCCTCCGTCTACGGCCGCCGTTGTCGTCGCCGCCGGTCGACGTGCGGCGTGCTCGTCATCCGGCAGGTCGGCTCGTGGAGGCGTTGTCGACGACGCCGACGTCAGCGCCGACGTCGTCGCCCTCGGCCCCGTGGAGAACGGCGTCCACCAGGCCGGGGAAACGGGCGTCGAGGTCCTCGCGGCGCAGCTCGACGTAGCAGCGCGTGCCCTCCTGCCGGGTGCGGGTGACGCCCGCGTCACGCAGCACCCGCAGGTGGTGGCTGAGGGTGGACTTGGCCACCGGTGCACGCAGTTCGCCCCATTGGCGTTCGCGGCCGTCGGCCAGGACGCGCAGCAGTCCGACACGGATCGGATCGCTGAACGCCGCCACCACGGCGATGAAGGTGATCTCGTCACGTTCGGGGTGTCGCACCTGCCTCATAGGGCCATGCTACGTTGTCGTTCGTCGTTCTACGAACATCGAACAAGGAGAGTCATGGCCGTGCCACCCCTCGAAGACCCCACCGGTCAGGTCGCCGTCGTCACCGGCGCCGGCTCCGGCATCGGCCGCGCCACCGCACGCGCCCTCGCCGACGCCGGAGCACACGTGCTGGGCGTGGGGCGCCGTATCGACGCGCTGGAGGAGACCGCCGCCGGACATCCGGGCATCGCCGTCCACCCGGCAGACCTGCGCGCCCCGGACACCGCCCAGCAGGTGGTGGACGCCGCGGCCGAGCGGTGGGGCCGGCTGGACGTGCTCGTCAACAACGCCGGCGCCACGAAGATGATGCCGCTGGCCGACACCAACGCCGCGGACATCACGGCCCTGTTCGACCTCAACGTCACCGCGCCGAGCCTTCTGGCCGGCGCCGCGCTGCCCCACCTGCGCCACGCCCGCGGCTCGATCGTGAACATCTCCAGCACCTTCGGCCACCGGCCGCTACCCGGCGCCGCCCACTACGCAGCCTCCAAGGCGGCCCTGGAACAGCTCACCCGGAGCTGGGCGATGGAACTCGCGCCCGACGGCATCCGCGTCAACGCCCTGGCTCCTGGACCGACCGAGAGCCAGGCCCTGGCCGCCGCCGGGCTACCGGAAGCGGCCATCGAGCAGATCAAGCAGCAGGAGGCCGACCGCATCCCCCTGGGCCGCCGCGGCGAACCGCACGAGGTCGCCACGTGGGTACTGCACCTGACCGCCCCCGCCACCACCTGGCTCACCGGCCAGGTCCTCACCATCGACGGCGGTCTGGAGCTCACGTAGCCCCGAACCAGAGCGTCGACGCCGGGTGACCAGCGGCGGCCGGGCGACTTCCTGTCGAGCGGCCGACGCGGACCGCCAGAACAGCTCAGGGCGCGTGCGGCGCCGGCCGTTGCACCTGCGCGGCCAAGCTCTGGGGTGCCTGGATGCAGTAGGAGTCGGTGAGCAGCTCGGCCAGTTCCTCCCAGTCGGTGTGCCCGTCGAGCACCATGCCCACGGCGTTGCTCCCCCAGCTCGCCTTGAAGTACTGCGGCCCGAGGTGCTGGAACGCCTGGACCTCGTCAGGCTCGGCGCGGAACGTGATCCGGACCAGGCCGTCCTCCCCTCCGAACACATGCCCCACGGTCGCGTCACGGACCTTCCACGCGACACCGGTCCAGGCGTCGTGCTCACGGCAGTCCGGGAGGCGTTCGAGGACGGCGGCGACTCGCTGGACGAAATCGGTCGGGACGGGTGCACGTTCGCTCACCCCAGGAGTCTCGCACCAGTGACTGACACGGCCCGCGGCCTCTCGGCCCGGATCCGGGGGACGACTCGATGGACCATGCCCCGGCCAGGCATGCTGTACCCATGCCGAAGACCTTGCCCACGGGCCCCACGGTGATCGACGACGACAGCGAGGTGCGCTTCGTCGCCGGCGCCGACCAGTTCGCGATGCGCCTCAAGAACGGACACCTCCATGTGCGCGCCATCGACGCCGGCGGCGCAGAAGCCCAGCTCGCCGTGATCCCCACGTCACGCAGCACCGTCAACCTGCAGATCGAGCACCCGATCCCGCCCGGGCCGGTGGACGTGGAAGGCCCGACATCGCGCTGAGAGCGCGGACCCCTCGTCGGGTGCGGCCCTGATCGCCACTCCCCCGCGTTCCTGACCCCGCGGAACATCGACCCCGCACAGCACAAGGCCGACGCGCTCGACCGAGGGTTCCGCGGCTTCCCCTGAGCCGCGGCACCACGACACACCCCGGCAACACGGCGCTGACTACTCTGCGTCATGAGCACCAGCCTCTCCCTGCGCAACGCCCTGTCGGTCTGGTCCGTGGCCGGCGAGAGCCCCGGCGACGTGCACGTCGCCGACGGGCACGTGGCTCGGACGGCCCGGGAGGGAGCCCCGGAACTCGATGCTTCCGGATGCGTCGTCACCCCGGGACTCGTCAACGCCCACCATCACCTGCTCCAGACCGCCTTCCGCACCCTGCCCGGCACCCGCGGCGTGCCGATGCGGGAGTGGCTGCCGACCATGGCGGCCGCGTACCGCTCCGCGGGCGTCGACGGCGGCCTGTCCCATGCGGCAGCGCGCGCCGGGATCGCGGAGGCCCTGCTCAGCGGCGTCACCACGGTCGCGGACCACCACCTCACCTGGCCTGCGCCCGCCGAGCCGAGGACGAACGCCACCAGCTTGCTCGACGACGACGTCGCGATCGCGGACGGCGTCGTGCGTGCGGCCCGCGAGCTCGGCGGGCGGGTGGCGTTCGTGCGCGGCACCGCGGGCGACGACGCCGCCGTCGCGGCGGCGAGCGCCGAGGCGATCGCGCGGGCGTTCGCTCCGGCGCACGGCGGGGTGGGCGACGACGGGATGGTGCAGGTGGCGGTCGGGCCGGCGGGCGTGCACAGCGACCGGGAGGACACGTTCGCCGCGCTCGGCGAGGTGGCACGCAAGTTCGGCCTGCGGCGGCGGACCCAGGCGAACGAGCAGGTCGACACGGAGATCGCCGCCTCCCGCTACGGGCGGCGTCCGCTGGAGCTCCTGGACGCGTGGGGCTGGCTGGAGGAGGGGGTGACGGTCGCGCACCTGTGCGACGTGCACGACGACGAGATCGCGCTGCTCGCGGATCGCGGCGTGACCGCCACGCACGCGCCCGGGTGCGATGTGCCCATGGGGTGGGGTGTGGCACCCGTCGCGAAGCTTCTCGCGGCCGGGATCACGGTGGGGCTGGGCACGAGCGGCGGCGGGAGCAACGACGCCGGGCACCTGCTCGCGGACGCACGGCTCGCGCTTCAGGTCTCGGGTCTCGTCGGCCGTCAGCTGACGGCGCGTGAGGTGCTCGCTGCGGCCACGGCGGGCAGCGCCGACGGCCTGGGCCGTCCGGAGCTCGGCCGGATCGCTCCAGGAGTCCCGGCCGACCTGTGCGTGTGGGACGTCTCAGGGGTCGCGGACGCGGGCGTCGCCGATCCGGTCGGCGGCCTGCTCTGGGCGTCGCCGGGGCGCCGTCCGCGCCATGTCGTCGTCGGGGGCAGGATCGTGGTGCGCGACTACCGGCTCACGGCCGGGGACGAGGCCGAGATCTCAGCCGCTCTGCGAGAGCGCGTCGGCCGCTGACCCACCCGGTGTCCAGGCGGTCGGGTCACGCGGCGGGGCCCGACCATCTGGCGCGGAGCGCGTGTCCGGCTGCGGTCCGTGCAGGCTCGGATGCCGTCCCGCGGGCGGAGCTGCCCGGCCACGGGCGTGGCCGGGCGCCCGGAGGATCCTCAGACGTCGAGCACGAGGCGCGGGCAGGCCGCGCGGGAGACGCAGACCATCATCACCGGGCTCGTCTCCCGCTCTGCGGGAGTCAGCACACGGTCCCGATGGTCGACGTCCCCCTCGACGACCACCGTCTCGCAGGTCCCGCATGTGCCTTCACGGCACGAGGAGACAGCGAGCACGTCGTTGTCCTCGAGGACCTCGAGGACAGAACGATCGGTGGGCACGTCCAGCACGTCACCGGTCGACAGCAGCTCGATCTCGAAGGGTTCGGGCCGGACGGGCTCGGGAAGGTCGCCCGCGGTGAACGGCTCGACGTGGAGGCGGGTGCCGGGCGTGGCCGCCGCCGCGATCGCGTCGAGCATGCGTGACGGCCCGCACGCCCAGATCGGTGCGTTGTCCGACGCCGCGACGAGGGCGGCGACGTCGAGGCGTTCGCCGTCGTCGGACACGTGGAGGCGCACCCGCTCGCCGTGGGCGGCGAGCTCCTCGGCGAACGGCAGGGCCGCTCGCGAGCGCACGGCGTGGTCGAGGGTCCAGTCGGCTCCTGCGTCGGCCGCGGCGCGGATCATCGGCAGCAGGGGTGTGATGCCGATGCCGCCCCCGACGAACACGACCCGTTCGCCGCGGGCGGGGGCGTCGAAGGCGAAGTTCGACCGCGGCCCGCGAGACCGGACGAACTGGCCTGCCCGGAGCCCGTGGACGGCGACGGAGCCGCCCCGGCCCGCGTCCTGGCGGAGCACGGCGATCCGCCAGGTGCCGCGGTCGGCGGGGTCGGAGCAGAGCGAGTACTGCCGTTCGCGGCCCGAACCGAGCATGAGGTCGATGTGGCTCCCTGGAGTCCACGCGGGCAAGGGGCGGCGGTTCGAGGCGGCGAGGTCGAGCGCGACGATGCCGTCGGCCACCTCGGTGCGTGCGGTGACGACGAGTTCGCGCTCGACGTCGCTGAAGAAGCTCACGTCCTGTGTCCTTTCTCCCGCCGCTGCGGCGACGGGTGCAGCGGCGACCGCTGCGACGACGACCGGGGGGCGATGCGTTCCTTGACGACCAGCAGCCGGTACGGCTCGCCGTCGTGGCTCCCCCAGCGGTGTCGGGTGCCGCCGGGGAAGTACAGGGACTCGTCGACGCCGAGCGTGAAGACGCCGTCGTCGCCGAGGTCCACATCGACCGTGCCGAGGAGCACGGTGACGAACTCGTCCTCGCCGTGAATGTGGTACTCCCCGCGCTCCTGGTGCGTGCCGCGAACGTCGATGGGAGTGAAGCGGGTGTCGCCGTGCACGAGGATGCGGGCCTGTTCCTTGCCATAGGTCCCGGTCGTCGCGTCGCTGCGGGAGACCTGCACACCCGGGACGCCCGCGTCGATCGTGCTGCCCGACATGAGCTCGATCTGGCTCGTTCCCAGTGCGAGCGCGATGCGTCCGAGCGAATCGAGGCTCGGCCGCGCGAGACCGCGCTCGACCTGGCTGAGGAACGGGTGCGAGAGGCTCGCCTGACCGGCGACCTGCACGATCGTCAGCCCCAGCTGTCTTCGCCGCGCGCGGATGCTCGCACCGAGTCGTTCGGCGTCCTCGTTGTCCATCTGTACTCGTCTTCTCCTCGTCCCGGAGCCTGCCCCGCCGATGCGGCAGGGACGGAAATCGCGACGTTACGCCAGGGAAACGTCGGGACCGTACGGTCACTGATGTTGATCAGATCAACATCCGAATTCTGACACAAGGTGCGTGACATGAAGACCTCGGCCCCGATTCGCCTCCGCCGCGCGACGCTCGTGGACGGCTCCGTCGTCGACGTCTCGCTCGCGGCGGGACGGATCGCGTGGATCACGCCCGCCGGCCACGAACCTGCCGGCACACCGCTCAAGGACCTCGCCGACGGCGTGCCCGACAGTCCTGCCGACGGCCCCTCCGGCGCGACGGAACTCGACCTCGCCGGGTATCTCCTGCTGACGGCACCCGCCGACCCGCACGCCCACCTCGACAAGGCGCTCTCATGGGACGCCGTCCGGCCGCCGTCGGGCGACCTGCGCACGGCGATCGCCTCCTGGCGTGCCTACGCCGCCACCATCGACAGCACCGAGATCGCCGGGCGTGCGACGCTCGCCGTCACGCAGTACCTCGCCAACGGCACGACCGCCGTCCGCACGCACGCCGACGTCCCCGCCGAAGGTGATCCCACACGCGCCGTGCGCGCCCTGGCCGAGGTGCGGGAGCGGTTCTCCGGCCGCGTACACCTGGAGATCGCCGCGCTGGCGGGCCCGGACACGGCCGACGACAGGATCACGGCCGCGCTCGATGCCGG
Organism: Myceligenerans indicum; assembly: GCF_016742955.1. Classification (GTDB taxonomy): domain Bacteria; phylum Actinomycetota; class Actinomycetes; order Actinomycetales; family Cellulomonadaceae; genus Myceligenerans; species Myceligenerans indicum. Next base: position 15,389 of record NZ_JABBYC010000040.1, read on the forward strand.
CGCCGACCTCGTGGGCGGGTCCCCGCACCTCGCCGACGACCAGCTCGCCGATCTGCACCGGCTGCTGGACATCGCCGAGCGACGCGGCGTCGGCGTCGACCTGCACATCGACGAGGACCTGCGTCGCGGCGACACGCTCATGGCGTTCGCGGAGCGGACGCTCGACTGGACCGTCGTGCGCTCGGCGGGCCACTGCGTCCGGCTGTCGACCATGCCGGCCCCGCAGCTCGACGTCGTCGCCGAGACCGTGGCCGCGTCCGGCATCGGCGTCATCGCCAACCCCATGACGAACCTGTGGCTCCAGGGCCGGCAGGAGCCCGTCGGGACACCCCGGGGCATCGCGCCCCTCGACCGGCTGCGCGCCGCCGGCGTCCTGACCGCCGCGGGCGGCGACAACGTGCGCGACCCGTTCAACCCGCTCGGCCGGGCCGACGCCTTCGAGACGGCGATGCTGCTCGTCGTCGCCGGGCACCTCCCCATCGAGGACGCCTGGCGCGCCGTGAGCGACGACGCACGCTCCGTGATGGGCCTGCCCGACGCCGGCCCCCGGGTCGGCGCGGCGGCCGAACTGCTCGCCGTACGTGCGCGGTCCCTGCCCGAGGCGATGGCAACGGCGCCCGCCGACCGCATCGTCATCTCCCGCGGACGCGTCGTCGCCCGCACCACGACCACCCGCTGGATCGACACCGACATCGACACCGACTCCGGTTCCGCTGCTGGGTCCGGCCCCGGGCCGGATGCCGGACACGGCGACGGCACGTCCCGATCCGACAGGTCCCGAAACGGCATGTCCGGCAACAGCAAGGAGGACGCCGCATGACCATTCCCGCCGTCGATCCCGCGGCCCGCACGACACCTGGCGAGACTCTCGTCGAGTTCCGCGACATCGGCATGACGTACGAGACCGGCACGACAGCGCTCGAAGGGGTCGACCTCACGGTACGTCGGGGTGAGTTCGTCACCGTCGTCGGCCCGTCGGGCTGCGGCAAGTCCACGCTCCTGCGCATCGCCGCCGGGCTCGAGAGTCACACCGACGGCACCTGCGAGACGAGCACCGACCGCGTCGGATTCGTGTTCCAGGACGCGACGCTCCTGCCGTGGCGCTCCGTACGGCGGAACGTCGAACTGCTCGCCGAGCTGAACGGTCTGCCCGCCGCTGAGCGCGCGGAGGCGGCGGCCGAGGCCATCGACCTCGTGGGCCTGGCCGGATTCGAGTCCTCGCTGCCACGGCAGCTCTCGGGTGGCATGCGGATGCGGACCTCGCTCGCCCGATCGCTCACCCTCGACCCCGACCTGTTCCTGTTCGACGAGCCGTTCGGGGCGCTCGACGAGATCACCCGCCAGCGCCTGAACGACGAGCTGCTCCGCCTGTTCGCCGAGCGCGGGTTCGGCGGCCTCTTCATCACCCACTCCGTCGCCGAGGCGGTGTACCTGTCGACCCGCGTGATCGTCATGTCGGGACGCCCAGGACGGATCGTCGACGTCGTGGACGTGCCGTTCGACCTGCCGCGAGACCCCGAGGTGCGCTACACGGCGGAGTTCGGCGAGCTCGTCGGACGTGTCTCGCACTCGCTCAAGGAGGCACACGCATGACCCAGCTCGCCAACACCCCGAGCACGACGGCGCCGGACACCACGACGCCCGGAGCGACCGCGCCCGTCTCGGGACGACGTCGTCGCGCCCTGCTCGCGACCGTCTGGCCGCCGCTCGCGGTTCTCGTCGTCATCCTCGGCTCCTGGACCGCCGCGAGCGCCCTGCTGGGCGACCAGAGCTTCCTCCTTCCCGCGCCGCACCGCGTGATCACCGAGGGGCTCGGGGACCCGATCGTGCTGCCGGAGATCGTCGAGGCGCTCGGGCAGACGGTCCTGGTGGCCTTCATCGGTCTGGCGATCGCAGTGGTCCTGGGGGTCGGCTGGGCGATCGTCATGCTCCAGGCCCAATGGGCGGAGCGGTCGCTCTACCCGTACGCGGTCATCCTGCAGTGCATCCCGATCCTCGCCCTCGTCCCGCTCATCGGGTTCTGGTTCGGCTACGGGCTGCCCGCCCGCGTCATCGTGTGCGTGCTCATCGCCCTGTTCCCGATGGTGTCGAACACGCTCTTCGGCCTGCAGTCGGTCGATCGATCGCACCACGAGCTCTTCCGGCTGCAGCGGGTGAGCCGCTGGACCACGCTGTGGAAGCTCCAGCTTCCCGCCGCTCTGCCCGCGATGTTCGTCGGCCTGCGCACCTCGGCCGGGTTGTCGGTCGTCGGCGCGATCGTCGGCGACTACTTCTTCCGCCGGGGCACCCCTGGCCTCGGCTCCCTGATGAGCACCTACACCTCGCGCCTGCTCGCGCCCGAGCTCTACGCCTCGGTCCTTGTCGCGGCACTCCTCGGCGTCGTCATCTTCGTGACGTTCGGCTTCCTGGCCCGCCTCGTCGTCGGCCGCTGGTACGGCGCGACGAAGTCCTGACCCGCCCCCCCCGGAAAGAGAGAACCATGCCCTCCAACCCGCGCCGCCGCCACCTGGCCGCCACGTCCCTCCTGGGTATCGCCGCGCTTGCGCTCACCGCGTGCTCCCCCGGCACCGATGACGCGTCCGCTTCGGCCACCGACCTCGAGATCGGCGCCGTCGACCTGTCCGAGGTCTGCCCCGCCACGATCGTCGTCCAGACCGACTGGAACCCCGAGGCCGAGCACGGCCATCTCTACGAGATGCTGGGGGACGAGTACACCGTCGACGCCGACAACAAGTCGGTGTCCGGCCCGCTCATGGCCGGTGACGAGTACACGGGCGTGGACCTCGAGGTGCGTTCCGGCGGTCCGGCCGTCGGCTTCAGCACCGTCCAGTCCCTCATGTACCAGGACGACTCGATCACGCTCGGCTACGTCCACTCGGACGCGGCGATCTCCAGCTCCGCGACGACACCTGTCGTCGGCGTGCTGGCGCAGATGGACGTCAACCCCCAGATGGTGATGTGGGATCCCGAGACCTATCCCGACGTCCATGACATCCCGAGCCTCGTGGACGCACTCCAGGAGTCGGGCGGCGCATGGCGCTACTTCGGGGGCGCGGCCTACATGGAGTACCTCATCGCCTCGGGCACCGTCCCCGAGGAGCTCACCGACGGCAGCTATGACGGCACTCCCGCCGGGTTCGTGACGGACGGCGGCATCTCCGCGCAGCAGGGCTTCGCGTCTGCCGAACCCTACATCTACGCCAACGAGGTCCCCGCATGGGGCAAGCCGATCGACTACGCGCTCATCTCCTCGACCGGCTGGGACATCTACGGCTCCGCCGTGTCGGTGCGCGCCGACCGGCTCGACGAGCTCTCACCGTGCCTCACCGAGCTCGTGCCGGTCATGCAGCAGGCCGTCGTCGACTTCGTCGAGGAACCCTCCGACGCGACCGCCCTCATCCTCCAGCTCGTGGAGGAGTACGACAACGGCTGGACCTACACCGACGCCGGCGCGCGGTACGCCGTCGAGACCCTCGTGGCGGACAGCATCATCTCCAACGGCGACAACGCGTACATCGGGGACTTCGACCCCGAGCGCGTGGAGTCGTTCTTCGGTATCGGGATGGACCTGTTCAGCGGAATCGCCGCCGACGTCGACCCCGACCTCACGCCCGAGGACATCTACACGAACGAGTTCATCGACCAGTCGATCGGGCTCTGATGACCTGCCAGGACACCGACCGCCAGGTCGCGGCCGGACAGGACACGGTCGATGCGGACACCATCGCCGTCCTGCACGAACGCCTCGTGGCGGTGCTCGGTTCCCGCGGCGTCTCCAGGGACACGCGCCTGCTCGAACGCGCGTCCGTCGACGGGGCACGGATGTCGCCGGTCATCAGCGAACTCCTCCCCCTCGGCCTCGCGCAACTCGTCGCCTTCCCGACCACGGCCGCTCAGATCGAGGAGGTGGTCCACGCCGCGGTCACGCTCGGCGTTCCTGTGACACCGCGCGGCAAGGGGACGGGCAACTACGGGCAGGCCATCCCTTCGCGCGGTGGCCTGGTCCTGGACATGTCGCGCGCCCGGGCGGTCGTGGCCGTCGCGGACGGCGTCATCACGGCGGAGGCCGGGGCCACGATGCTCGCCCTGGAACAGGCCGCGCGCGAGACGGGGCAGCAGCTGTGGATGTATCCGTCGACGATCAACTCGTCGGTGGGCGGCTTCCTCGCGGGCGGCTCGGGCGGTACCGGGACCATCGAGCACGGCGCGAACCACATGGGCTTCGTCGTCGCGCTCGACGTCGTGGGCGCCGACGGCTCCGGGATGCGGCACGTGGAAGGGGACGCGGCCCAGCACTACGTGCACAACTACGGCACGGCAGGCATCATCGCCCGCACGTGGGTCCGCCTGGAGCCTCTCGTGGACTGGCAGGCGCTCTACGCCTCGTTCCCCGGGTTCGACGGGGCGCTGAGCGTGATCCGGGAGATCGGGCTGCTCGCACCGCGTCCGCGCCTCGTATCGGCCGACCCGGCCGAGATCTCGCAGGCGCTGCCCCCGGACCCCGCCATCCCCGGGGGACGCTCGAGTCTGCGCGCGATCGTCGCCCCTGACGCGCTCGGCCGGACGAGGGCCCTCGTCGAGACCGCAGGGGGACGGGTCGAGGACGTACGCCCCGGTGCGCAGGCGTCGGCCCGGCTCTCGACGCTGAGCTACAACCACCCCATCGAGTGGCTGCAGAAGACGCGACCCGGGTTCTACTACCACCTGGAGGTGGGCGGCGACATCCTGGCCGACGACGCCCGCCTCGTGCAGCAGACGATCGGCGGCGGCCTGCTGCACGTCGAAGCGGGGCACACCGTCCCGATCGGCATGCTCGCGGCGGAGTACCGCGGGCCCGACGAGGTCGAGGGGGCGATCGAGCGCCTCACGGCCATCGGCGTGAACGTGCACAACCCGCACCAGTGGAACGTCGACTTCGAGCTGCCGCGCACGGTCGCGCTCGCGCGGGAGACCGACCCGCGCGGGCTGCTCAATCCTGGAAAGCTCAACCCCGGGTACGCCGGGCCCACGAAGGGATCCATCCGATGACCGAGCCCGGGAGCGGTGACTCCATGAACCGGCTGCTCACCGATCTGCCCCAGCCCAGGGCGGCCCGCCTGCTGGCCGAGAGCTCCATCGTCGTGCAGCCGATCGGCGCACTGGAGCAGCACGGTGCCCACCTCCCGCTCAGCACGGATCTGGTCATCCCCGACGCCATCGCGACGGCCGCCGTCGCGCGGGCGGCTGCGGACGGGGTGGACGCCTGGCTGCTCCCCCCGCTCGCGGTCAGCAAGAGCGACGAGCACCACTGGGCGCCGGGAACCATCTGGCTCGAGGCGTCGACGCTGTGGCGCACGCTCGTCGACGTCGGCCGGTCCGTGGCTGCCACCGGGGCGGGAACCCTGGTGTTCGTCAACGGCCACGGCGGCAACACCGCGCTGCTGCAGGTCGTCAACCGGGAGATCCGGCGGCGCTCCGGGCTGCGGACGTTCAGCATGGGATCGGGCGTCCAGCGTGCCGGCGACGGCACGCAGGGGCGCGACGAGCTCGGCATGGGCATCCACGCGGGGCACTCGGAGACCAGCGTCATGCTCGCGCTGCGTCCGGAGCTCGTGGACATGCGGGCCGCCGTGCGCAACGTGCCCGAGCATCTCGCCGACTACGAGACCATCGGCTTCAACGGCTACCCCGTCAGCTTCGGGTGGACGTCCGACGACTTCGGCGCGAGCGGCGTGATCGGCGACCCGACGGGCGCCACGGCGGAGTACGGCCGGCAGCTCGTCGAAGAGGGCGTGTCCTTCGTCTCGCGCGCGCTGTCAGAGGTCGCGCGCTTCCGGCACGCCGGATGAGCGACAGGAACGACGTCCCGGCGGCGCGGACGCGACGACCGGTCCTCGACGGGCACGCACCCGCGGACCCCTTCGCGCTGCTGCGCGACTGGGCGCCCGCGAACGACGACCCGGACCGGCCGTGCGCGACGCTGGCGACCGTCGACGAGGCGGGCCTGCCTGACGCACGCACAGTCCTGCTCTCCTCGGTCACCCGCGACACGGTGACGTTCCACTCAGCGACCGACAGCCGCAAGTCGGCGCAGCTGCTCGCACACCCGCGTGCCGCACTCGTCGTGCGCTGGGACGCCGAGGCGAGACAGGTGGTGCTGCGAGGCCCCGTGTCGCAGTCCTCGGCACGGGAGCGGCGGATCGCCTTCGCTCGCCGCTCTCGCTACCTGCAGGTGCTGGCCTGGCTCAACACCCCGGAGCTCGCCGGTCTCGACCGCCCCGAGAGGGAACGACGCTGGGCGGCCTTCGACCAGGGGCATCCGGACCTGGAGCCGCCGCCGAACTGGGTGGGCTATGCCCTGCGACCGGCCGACATCCTGTTCTGGGAGGGATCCGCGGACGGACCCAGCCGCCGCGTGCGCTACCGCCGGCCGGCGGGGGTCTGGGAGATGGAGGCACTTGCCGGGTGAGCATCCGGCGGGGCGGCGCCTGCCGGGACCGTAGGCGCCTGTCACGATCGTGACCTCCCCCGTCAGGCGCGCGCCTTGCCACCTGATCCCCTGACGGACGGAGCCGCCTCGGGCGTGAACCGAGGCTGGACGGGCAGCAGGCGTCATTCCCCTGAGCAGGTCGGCCGAGGCTCCGGGCCATCCCGTCCGCAGGCCGCGCCCTGAGAACTACGACACCGCACTCTCGTCCTGCCTTGAGCTGGCGCAGCAGCCAGTTGACGCGGGTACGCGGACGACCGTCCTTCGGGGCGTCGACATCGATCTGTGCGGTCACCGTGCCCGCACGAAGATCTGCGACGACGCCCAGGTCGCCGACCGTGTCAGGAATCCGGACCATCGCGCACCCGCCGTCTGCGAGACTACAACGATGAAAATCCACACCGCCCGCCCACCGATGGGCTGGAACAGCTGGGACTGCTACGGCACCACGGTCACCGAGGACGAGGTACTGGCCAACGCCCGGTTCATGGCCGAGCACCTGCTGCCGTACGGCTGGGACACCGTGGTGGTGGACATCGACTGGTCCGACCCGACCGCCCGGTCCCACGGCTACAACACGGACGCGCCCCTCCACCTGGACGCCCACGGCCGCCTGGTCCCGGACCCGGGCCGTTTCCCGTCCTCGGCCGGCGGCGCCGGCTTCGGCCCCCTCGCCGACCGGATCCACGCGCTCGGCCTGAAGTTCGGCATCCACACGATGCGCGGCATCCCCCGCCGCGCCGTCGCGCGCCGCACACCGATCCTCGGGACCTCGGTGACGGCCGACGTCGTCGCGGACGACACGAACGTCTGCGAGTGGAACCCGGACATGCTCGGCCTCGACCACACCCACCCCGCGGCGGGGGCCTACTACGACTCCACCCTGGCGCTGTACGCGGACTGGGGCGTGGACTTCATCAAGGCCGACGACATGCTCTGGCCTTACCAGGCCGACGACATCGCCGCCTACGCCCGCGCCATCGAGCGCACCGGCCGTCCCATCGCGCTCTCCCTCTCCCCCGGACGCGACCTCTCCCTCTCCCGCCTCGACCACCTGCGCCGGCACGCCACCATGTTCCGGATCTGCGACGACCTGTGGGACCGCTGGGAGGACGTCGAGGCCAACTTCGCGCGGTTCGCCCGCTGGGCGCCCCACGCGGGACCCGAGAGCTGGCCCGACGGCGACATGCTGCCGCTCGGCCGCATCGGCCTCCGCGCCGAACGGGGCGAGCCCCGCGACGACCGCCTCACCCGGCCGGAGCGCATCTCCCTCCTCACGCTCTGGGTGATGGCCCGCTCGCCGCTCATGGTGGGTGGCGACCTGCCGTCGTCGGACCCGGACACGATCGCGCTGCTGGCCAACACCGACGTGCTCGATGTCCACGCCCGCTCCACCGGCAACCGTGAGCTGTTCCGTGAGGGCCCGCTCGTCCTGTGGGGTGCCGAGGGGGACGACGGCGTGCGCTGGGCGGCGGTGTTCAACCTCGGCGACGAACCGCTCGACGCGGTGCTCGACGCCGGGGACCTGGACTTCCCGCCCGGCGGTACCGTCCGCGAACTGTGGAGCGGCGAGCAGGTCCCGCTGGAACCGGTCACCACGCAGTCCGACGACGCCCGCGGCGTCTCCCCCGGCAGCGCGGCGCTCCGCGTCGACCTGCCGCCACACGGCGCGGCGCTGCTCCGACGGGACGGCTGACGGCGGCGAGCACGCGGAGACCGATGTCGTCCCGGCGCGGGACGGCACCGGCCACCTCCTTGCCGCCCGCAAGGACGGTGCTCATCCGGGCGGCGTCGGTCTGCCGGTCGCGCCCTCGGGCTCCGCCGGGACGGGTGCCGGAGCCCCGGCCTTGCGCCAGGCGATGAGTGCCGCGATGAAGACCAGCAGGGCGTTGAGTCCGTGCAGAGCCCCGAAGACCGGGTACGAATGCCCCAGCGCCGGGAGAACCTGCGACTGGATGACCACCAGGACGAAGGTGATGACCCCCCACAGCAGGAGCGCCCTGCTCCTCATGAAGAACGAGATGATCGCGAGAAGAAGTGCGATCACCGGGATGATCAATGACCCGCTGAGGCCATGGATCATGAAGCCTCTCTCCTCGGTGAAGTTCCACGCACAGTCCTCGCACTCCATCATCTCCTGGGTGAAGGTGTTGCCCTCGTCGATCCACTTGGCGAAGCCGAAGAAGGCCCAGGCGATGACGGCGGCCTGCACGAGCACTCCGAGTGCCACCAGCATCGCGAGAATCCTGTATGTCATGCGCATCTTCCTGTCCCTTCAGTGAAATCCGGTCCAGTTGACGTTCTCGGCACAACAACCTGTCACGCGCCGAAATCCTGGTGAGTTCGGCTGAGCCCGACCTCTTTCGACGACAAGAACCCTCCGTTCGAGACTAGGCCAGCCTCGTGATGACGGCACGCTCGCCGAAATGTCTCCGAGGAATCCCCGGCGGCCCTCGCCTCATTCCGTGAACGCCGGCGTCCCGACGCGTAGCCGGCGGCATCACCGACTGGAGGCATTGGCGGCCCCGCGCGAGACTGCCTCCATGGCGACCACCAGCGCGGCCCTCCTGCTCTACCGGCGGCTGCCCGACGACGGGATCGAGGTCCTGCTCGGCCACATGGGCGGGCCGTTCTGGGCGCGCAAGGACGCGGGCGCGTGGACCGTGCTCAAGGGCGAGATCGGTCCCGGCGAGGATCCCCACGCCGCGGCGCTGCGCGAGGCGCGCGAGGAACTCGGGCGGGAGCTGCCGTCGCCGCCGGTCCCGGACCTCGAGCTGGGCGAGGTCCGGCAGCGCGCCGGCAAGAGGGTCCTGGCCTGGGCCCGCGAATGGCCTCGGCCGGCGCCCGGTCTGGAGCGCATCGAGAGCAACACCGTCGAGATCGAATGGCCGCCGCGATCGGGGAAGCGCATCGAGGTCCCGGAGATCGACCGCGTCGCGTGGCTCACGCCCGACGACGCGCGCCGCCTCGCGGTGAGCGCACAGGCCGCGTTCGTCGACCGCCTGGAAGGCCTGCTCGCGGGCGCTGCTCCCTGAGGGGCAAGCCCGGAGCCCGGGCGCACCCGCCTACCGGCCGGGACGACGGCTCGCGGCCGCTCCGCGGTGACACGCACCCTCCCCGCGCCTCACGGGCCGGCTATCGCCCGGCGAGCTCGGCGACCGCCGCTGCGAGCCGATCGGCGGCAACGGCACCGACGACGAAGTAGGTGTAGCCGATCTCCTCCCGCCGCCGCTGGATCTCCTCGGTGGCCGCCACCGGGTCATCGGGAAGGAAGGCCAGCGAGTCCGCCGCCCGCAGTGCGGCCGGATCGAGGTCGGGTGGTGCCATGAACGGTGCCACCGTGTCTCCCACTGCCGGGACATGGAGCGCGAGCTCGACGTCCCGGCCGGGGCGGAAGGCGCGCACCATACCGGTGACGAACGCGCGGGTGTCGTCCGGCATCGCCGCGATGGTGACCGTGTCGGCGACCTCGGCGGCCAGCGCTTGGGCCTTCGGCCCCCGCACCGCCATGACGACCGGCGTGTGCCGGTCGGGACCGTCCAGTTCCCGTAGCGTCGCCACGGTCTCCCGCACCCGGTCCAGGCGCTCGCGCGGCAGGACGGTGGGCATGCCGAGTTCCCGGAGCTCGTCCTCGATCCCGGGCCGGCCGGTACCGATGCCCATCTCGAACCGGCCCTCGGTCAGGACCGACAGGGAGTGCGCCTCCCAGGCGGTGCTCCAGGCCGGGCGGAGCGGCGAGGCGTACACCCAGGTTCCTACCCGCAGGGGTGTGCGTGCCGCCGCGAAGGCGAGAGCCGGGCCGGGCGCCGGTGCCCAGCGCGGCACGTCGGGCATCAGCAGCGTCGAATAGCCGCTGTCGGCGAACCGCCGCACCCGGTCCCGCCACGCAGACACGTCGGTGGCCGGTGGAGCGACCACCCCGAACCGAAAAGACCTGGTCATGCCTGGACTCCCCACGCCGGTGCAGGTCAGCGGTCACGAGCGCGACGGTCGCTGACGTCCAGGCCGCCGTCGTCCCCGACATCCTATGAGATCAGGCCCCTGTCTCCGCGGCCGGGACACGCGGTCCTCCTGGCCAGGGGTCGAGGCGCACACGGCGAGCGGCGCTCACGGGCCGTCCCACTCCACGACGAGCCGGCGGCCGACGGCGGTCACCTCGGTGCCGAACGCCGTGCAGGCGCGCCGGAACCGTTCGGTGATCCAGTGGGCCTCGTGGGGTGCCGCGAGGCGGGTACGGCAGTAGTCCAGCGCCAGCGGCACGGCCTCGAGCCGGACGGGCCGGCCGCCGTCGTCGAACGTCACGAAGAACAGGAGCCCCAGGTCGTTGCGCAGCTGGGGGTGCGTGGCGTAGTCGTCGATGAAGTCGCCGAGGTCGTACACGACGGAGTCGTCGACGCCGTGGAACACATGCGCCGAGTGACCGGCGACAAGGGTCGCACCGGCTTCACGGAAGGCCTTCGCGGCCGACCGGACGTGCGGGAGGGGGTGGGTGACCATGTTCGGGCCCCAGTGCGGCATCACCAGGACGACGTCGGTGTCCAGCCCGCCGATCGTGGCCGACAGCCACTCCGGAGTTCCGCGGTGGAGCTCTGCGAAGGCGACCCCCGGACGGCCGGGGCCCGCGGCGTAGGCGGCGGGGTGGTCCGTGACGGAGACGACGCCGACCCGAAGCCCCGCGGCCTCGAGAACGGCCGGGGCGCGGGCCGCGGCCTCGTCGACACCCGCCCCCGCCCAGGAGATCCCCGCATCGGCGAGGTGGTCGAACGTGTCGAGGAGCGCCTGCTCGCCGAAGTCCAGGGCGTGGTTGTTGGCGAGGGTCACACAGCTCACCCCGAGGTGCCGGAGCACCCGGGCGGCGAGGGGCGGGGCACGGAAGAAGAACGGCTTGGCGGGATCCGGCCAGGGTGTGCCACGGGCGGAGACGGCGCACTCCAGGTTCAGGACGAACAGGTCCGCCTCGTGCGCGACCTCCACGAGCTCGTCGCTGAACAGCGCGACCGGCGGGACGACGGCGAGGCGTTCGGCGACCTTGCGGCCGAGCATGGTGTCGCCCGCCAGCGCGATCTTCATGACACACCACCTCCTACCCAGCTTGCCTCCGCATGCCGCCCGGGGCCAAGAGCGCGCCCGCGCGAGGCCGGGCCACGTGCCGGCACCTGACGGCCCCGCTTCGCCGCGCCCACCTTCCGGACGCCGTTCGCCGCACGGGCCGCCACGGACCGCGAGACATGCGTCCACGGCTGATGCACGACGCCCCGGGCCCGGGCGACACCTCGCCGCGACCCGCCCCGCGGTATACGGTCGTGGCGGCCCGAGGAGGATTCATGAGCAGTGACGAGAACCCGGTCGACGTCAAACCCCGCTCCCGCCAGGTGACCGATGGCCTGGAGGCCACCGCGTCCCGCGGGATGCTCCGTGCCGTGGGGCTGGGCGACGACGACTTCGCCAAGCCGCAGATCGGCGTCGCCAGCTCGTGGAACGAGATCACCCCCTGCAATCTCTCCCTCGACCGGCTGGGCAAGGCCGCCAAGGAGGGCGTGCACGCCGCGGGCGGGTACCCGCTGGAGTTCGGCACCATCTCCGTCTCGGACGGCATCTCCATGGGGCACGAGGGCATGCACTTCTCGCTCGTGTCCCGCGACGTCATCGCCGACTCGGTGGAGACCGTGATGCAGGCCGAGCGGCTGGACGGGTCGGTGCTGCTGGCCGGGTGCGACAAGTCGCTGCCGGGCATGCTGATGGCCGCCGCCCGGCTGGACCTGTCGAGCGTCTTCCTCTACGCGGGCTCGATCATGCCGGGCTGGGTGAAGCTCACCGACGGCACGGAGAAGCAGGTCACGATCATCGACGCCTTCGAGGCCGTCGGGGCGTGCTCCCGAGGGCTGATGAGCGAGGACGACGTCGGCCGGATCGAGCGCGCCATCTGCCCCGGCGAGGGTGCCTGCGGCGGCATGTACACGGCCAACACGATGGCCTCGGCGGCCGAGGCGCTCGGCATGTCGCTGCCCGGCTCGGCCGCGCCGCCGTCGGCCGACCGCCGCCGCGACACCTGGGCCCACCGCTCGGGCGAGGCCGTGGTGAACCTGCTGCGGCACGGCATCACGGCACGCGACATCCTCACCAAGGAGGCGTTCGAGAACGCGATCGCGGTGGTCATGGCGTTCGGCGGGTCCACGAACGCGGTGCTGCACCTGCTCGCCATCGCCTACGAGGCCGAGGTGGAACTCACTCTGGACGACTTCTCCCGCATCGCCGACCGCGTCCCGCACCTGGGCGACCTCAAGCCGTTCGGGCAGTACGTGATGAACGACGTCGACCGCATCGGCGGCGTGCCCGTGGTGATGAAGGCGCTGCTCGACGCCGGGCTGCTGCACGGGGACGCCCTGACCGTCACGGGCCGCACCATGGCCGAGAACCTCGCCGAGATCGCCCCGCCCGACCCGGACGGCAAGATCCTGCGCGCCATGGAGAACCCGATCCACGCAGAAGGCGGCATCACCATCCTGCACGGGTCACTCGCCCCGGAGGGCGCCGTCGTGAAGTCGGCCGGCTTCGACTCGGACGTGTTCGAGGGCACGGCGCGCGTCTTCGAGCGCGAGCGCGCCGCGCTGGACGCCCTGGAGGACGGCACGATCCAGGCGGGCGACGTCGTCGTCATCCGCTACGAGGGCCCCAAGGGCGGGCCCGGCATGCGCGAGATGCTCGCCATCACCGGCGCGATCAAGGGTGCGGGCCTGGGCAAGGACGTGCTGCTCGTCACCGACGGCCGGTTCTCGGGCGGCACCACCGGCCTGTGCGTGGGACACATCGCGCCGGAGGCCGTGGACGCCGGGCCGGTCGCGTTCGTGCGGGACGGCGACCGCATCCGGCTGGACGTGGCCGCCAAGACCCTCGACCTGCTGGTCGAGCCGGAGGAGCTGGACGCCCGCAGGACGGGCTGGGAGCCGCTCCCCCACGGCTACACGCGCGGAGTGCTCGCCAAGTACACGAAGCTGGTGCAGTCGGCGTCCACGGGAGCCGTGCTGCGCTAGGCCCCGGATCGTGCGGCCGCCGGGCCCGGGTCTGCCCCCGGCCCGCTCGGCGGCCCGGTACGCGTGGCGTTCCGGTACGCGCGGGAGGCAGCGACGACCCGGCCGGCAAGCTCTGTCAGCGCGCGCAGGTCCTCCGCCGTGAACCGTGCACCCACGGCGTCCGCCCACTCCTGCTGCTCGACGACGATCGCGCCGATGGCCTCCCGGCCCCGCTCGGTGGGGACCAGGAGCTTCGCACGACGGTGGCGGGGGTTGTCGCTCCACTCGGCCCAGCCGCGGCCGGCCACGTCGTTCGCCACCCGCTGGACGCTCTGCCGGGTCAGACCGATGCGCCGGGCGATCTCCGAGACCGGCAGCGGCCCGTCCAGCACGGCGCCCAGCACCTGCCACTGGGCGGGCGTGAGCTCGTGCGGGGCGGTGATCATGGCAGCCGCGGCCAGGAACTCGCCGTTCAGTGCGAAGGCCGGCAGCACCAGTGCCGTCAGCGCGTCCCCCTCAGGCGTCCTGCCACTCACGGGTGGCCTCCCTCAAGGCGTAGAAATGCTCGGGCCGGCGGGTGTCGTAGAGCTGTTCCCAGGCGTCGACGACGGGCTCGGGCTGAAGACCCGTGAGACGCGCGACCGCCGCGGTGAAGGGGATCGCCTGCAGGCCGCTCGCCGTGGTGATGCCCTGATCGGTCACCACGGGAGCATCCACGTAGTGGTCCCCGCCCTGGTAGCCGCTCATCCGCAGGAAGGACGCGTCGTTGGACGTGTGCCGGCGGGTGTCGAGCAGGCCACCCCGGGCCAGCAGGTAGGTCGCCCCGCAGATGGCGGCCACGGGAACGTCCCGCGCGAGCAGGACGCCGACCAGGTCCAGGAGCCGCTCGTGGCCCTGGCCGTATCGGTCGCCACCGGGGATGACCAGCGCCGCGAGCGACTCGTCCGAGGCGAGCGCCTCCAGGTCCGTGGTGGGCCGGACCGGGAGACCGCCCAGCGAGCGCACGGTGTCCGTGCCGTCACCGGCGAACTCGAGGGTGAACCGGCCCGGCCAGACCGCCTCGGCGCCGGCGACCTGGGTCGTCAGATAGGCGTACTCCCAGTCGGCCATGGTCTCGGTCGTGTACAGGGCGATCGTCCGTCCGCTCATCGCCGCTCCTTCGTCAGAATGTTGTCAGCAGACTGTCATTTTGACAGCATGCTGACATAATGACAAGGGGTGAGCCGGTACCTCCGGATGGCAGAGCGCTGCCCGCGGCCAGGCACTCCGGGACGGGGCGCCCGGCATCGGTGACGTGGAGCCGGCAGGGCTCACCGCTCGTGCGGATGCCCGGCGGGCGAGTCCACAGGGCACTGGTTCATCCGGTGGACGGGAAGCCGCGCACCGGCCTCCTGCCGTGCCCCTGCCCGCGGGCCGGTTCCCGCCAGGCCGAACCAGGACGCGAGCGCCGCGACGCCGAGGAGCCCGGCCCCGATGAGCATCGCCGTGCGGTATCCCGCGGTGAGGCCTGCGCTGTCACCGGTTGCCGTGGTGGACAGGCCTGCGATCACGGGCACCACCGCGATGGCCAGCAGGCCGGCGCTCCGCGCGATGGCGTTGTTGATCCCTGACGCGATGCCCGCCAGGTTCTCCGGCGCGGCACCGAGCGCCGCCGCGGTCAGGGGCGCGACCGCCACCGAGAGCCCGAGGCCCAGCAGCACCGCGGTGGGCAGCACGTCGGTCAGGTAGGTGGCATCGGCGTCGATCCGCAGGCCGAGAAGGAACCCGCAGCCGGCCAGGACGGTTCCACCGCTCATCAGCGGCCGGGGCCCGATGCGTTCGCTCAGCGCCCCGAACCGTGCGGAGAGCAGCAGCATGAGGATCGTGACGGGGAGCCCGGCGAGGCCGGCGGCGAGCGGTGACCAGCCGGTGACCAGCTGGAGCTGGAGCACGACGAGCAGGAAGTAGAGGGACAGCGCCCCGTACATGAAGAGCGTGACGACGTTGCTCGCGGCGAAGACGCGGTCGGTGAACAGGTCGAGACGAACCAGGGGGTCGCGCGCCCGCCGCTCCACGATCACGAACGCCGCCCCGCAGAGGCACGCCAGGCCGACGGCGCCGGTCACCGCCGGGGTCCACCCGGCGGGACCGGCCTCGGTCAGCCCCCAGGTCAGGAAGGCCAGCGTGAGGACCACCAGGGCCGCACCGGGAAGATCGATGCGGCTCCCGGTAGCGGACTCGTCCCGGCTCTCGGGGACGTGCCGGATGCCGGTCCAGATGATCATCGCGGCCAGCGGCACGTTGATCAGGAACACCAGGCGCCAGCTGTACCCGGCCAGCCAGCCACCGAGGAGCGGGGCGACGGCCGTGGAGACCCCCGCCAGGCCGGACCAGGCCCCGATCGCCTTCGCACGGTCGGCACGATCGAACGAGGCGGAGATGATCGCCAGGCTTCCCGGGGTGACCAGGGCAGCGCCGACCCCCTGGAGCGCGCGGGCGGCGATGAGCATCCCTTCGCCGGCGCTGACCGCGCACAGCACCGAGGCGAGGGTGAACCACACCGTGCCGACCAGGAAGGTCCGCCGGCGCCCCCATCGGTCCCCGAGCACGCCGCCGATCAGGATCAGCGCCGCCAGCGTGAGCGTGTAGGCGTTGGTGATCCACTGCAGCCCGGTGAACCCCACGGTGAGGTCCCGGCTGATCGGAGCCAGGACGACGTTGACGACGCTCCCGTCCAGCATGACCAGGCTGGAGCCCATGACGGTGCCGGTCAGCACCCACCGTCCCTGCGCGCTCCCGATCCGGAGCCGGGCCGTCGCCATCCGGGTCAGGCCTCCATTGCGCCGACCGGGTCGGCGTCGTAGGCGGGGAGGCCGTCGATGCTGGTGAGATTCTTGCGGCGGCGGTAGGCCTGCTGCCCGTCCTCGCCCTTGCGCTCGAAGAACGGTCCGAGCAGGTCGCGCTCGCCCTCGTACGACATGAGCGGCACGCTCCAGCCGCAGCTGTCGGACACCCGTTCCACGTCGACCACGATCACCGCCCGGGCACCGGGGATGTCGGTGAACCGGCTCGCGAGGGCGGGGTACTCCTCGTCGTAGCGGGTCACGACGCGGCCCGTGCCGTGGAGACGGACGATGTTGGGCGCTCCCTCGAACGCGCAGAACATCACGGTGATCCGCCCGTTCTCACGCAGGTGCGCCACCGTCTCGCTGCCGCTGCCCGTGCCGTCGAGCCAGGCGAACGTGTGGTCGTCGAGCACGGCGAACGTGCCGGGCAGTCCGCGCGGTGAGACGTTGACGTGTCCGTCCGCGGCGAGGGGAGCCGTCGCCACGAAGAACAGGTGCTGGCGTTCGACGAACTGGCGCAGCCGGTCGTCGATCCGTTCGTGCAGGTTCATGCTTGCATGCTGCCAGCCCCAGGACCCCACGTCACGACCCGACCAGTTCCTCCCCCCGGGTGGCGACGCCCGGGGTGCTCGCGGTCCGCGAGCCCCCCCGGGCGTGAACTGCCGCCTCCGCCGCAGGCGTGCGGGTCGTCAGTGCGGAAGCGGGATGACCGGGCACTCGAACGACTTGACGACGCCGTTGTCGACGGCGAGGCCCAGACCGATCGCGTCGGCCACCTCCTCGGCGCTGCCGAGCACGTTGTCACCGTCGGAGTCGCTCGCCGCGAGCGCGGCGCCGTAGCCGGACGGGAACGACAGGGCGTGGACCATCCAGCGTCCGCCGTTGTAGTCGGTGTCCCCCGGAGCGGCCTCGGCAACGTTGAGCTGGTTGCCGCCGAGGTCGTAGATGATGTCGAACGAGTGGTCCGGCGCTCCGGTGCCGGACAGGTCGGTGGGCGTCCCGACGGTCCGGTAGGCCGTCCCGTCCACATAGAAGGCCTCCCCGCTCACCCCGGCCTGGGCGACGGCAGCGGGCAGCAGCGCGGCTCCGGCCGCGAGGGCGGCGGTGCCCACGACGGTGAGCATGCGGCGACGGTTCATGATTCTCCCCTCCGGCCGGCCCTTGTGGCCGGCTCGTCTCCACCTCACCGCGTGGCGTCCTCCAGATCCATGACGGGAGGCTTACACCGTGCTTACGAGGTGGTGACGCGCCTGCTCGCGGCGTCGGCGCGCCCCGGCGGGCCTCCCTGCGGCATCATGGCAAGTAGTACTCAGGGGCGGGAGGCCTCATGGACGCGGCACCGACCACGACCCACCGGACCATCGCCGTCGTCGGCGCGTCAGGCGCCGGCAAGACGACGCTCACCGAGGCGCTGCTGCACCGAGCCGGAGCGATCTCGCGTGCGGGCCGCGTGGAGGACGGCACCACGGTGAGCGACCACGAGCCCGAGGAGACCGCCCGGGGGATCTCGCTCGGCCTCGCGCTCGGGACGCTCACGTGGAGATGTCCCGACGGCACCGAGGGCACCCTGACCCTGGCCGACGCTCCCGGCCACCCGGACTTCGCCGGAGCGGTGGACACGGCCCTGGCGATCGCGGACCTCGCGCTCGTCGTGGTCAGTGCGGTGGACGGCGTGCAGCCCGGCACCTGGACCGCCTGGTCGGCCGCCGAGGCCCTCGACGTGCCGCGTCTCGTGGTGGTGACCCAGGAGGACCGGTCCCGCGCCGACTTCCGGCGGGTGCTGGGTGAGCTCCACCAGGCGTTCGGCGAGCACCTGTGGCCGATCGAGCTGCCGCTGGGCGAGGGACAGTCCTTCGGCTCCATCGCCGACCTGCTCGGTGAGTGCGTCCTGGTCTACGACGAGGCGGGCGGGCATCACGAGGAGGACCTGCCGGAGGGCGTCCTGGACGAGGAGCACCGCATGCACGTGGACGTCACCGAGGAACTCGTGTCGCACGACGACGATCAGCTCGACGCCTACCTGTCGGGCCAGGAGCCGTCCGCGGCGGACCTGGAGCGGACGCTCGCGCACGAGGTCTTCGTGAACGACGGGGTGCCCGTCATGGTGGCGTCCGGCGTGACGGCCGCGGGCGTGGACCGCGTCGCGGACCTGCTGTACGAGCTCGCGCCCGCGCCGGGTGAGCGGGACGCCCGCATCGTCGTCGGCGCCGGGAGCGACGGCGCACGGGGTGACGGCCCCGAGCCTGCCGGGTCCGGGGACGACGACGGCCAGTCGCTCGCCGTGGCCACCGACCCGTCGGGCGAGCCCCTGGTGCACGTCTTCCGCACCGTCGCCGACGCCTACGTGGGCCAGGTGTCGATGCTCAAGGTGCTCTCCGGCGTCGTACATGCCTCGGACCGGCTGCGCAACGCGACCACAGGCACGGACGAGCGCGTCCACGGCCTGTTCCGGCTGCAGGGCAAGGAGCATCTTCCGCTCGACCGGCTCGCCGCGGGCGAGGTCGGCGCCGTGGCGAAGCTGAGCGGTTCGCCGTCGGGCACCCTGCTGTGGTCGCGGCCCTCGGGACGGGCGCGTCCGTTCCTGCCGCCGCCGCGCGAGCCCGTCTACGCCGTGCAGGTCGTGCCGGAGTCCCAGTCGGACGACGAGCGGATGCCGGCGGCGCTGGCCCGGCTCGTGGCCGAGGACCGGACGCTCGTCGTCGAACAGGTGGGCGACACGACGGTGCTGCGCGGCCTCGGCGACACGCAGATCGCCGTCGCGGTGGAGCGGCTCGCGCGCGTGTTCGGCGTCCACGTGCGGACGGGCCCGGTGCCGGTCGCCTACCGGGAGACGATCGCCCGTCCCGCGCGGGCCGAGGGCAAGGTCAAGAAGCAGTCCGGCGGGCACGGGCAGTTCGCCGTCGTGCAGTTGCGGGTCGAGCCGCTGCACGACGGCGAGTTCGAGTTCGTCGACTCCGTGGTGGGCGGCGCGGTGCCGCGCCAGTACATCGGCGCGGTCGAGCGGGGCGCGCGTGACGCCATGGCGGCGGGCGGGCCGCAGGGGCATCCCGTCGTGGACCTCCGGGTGGAGGTGTACGACGGCAAGGCGCACTCGGTGGACTCCTCCGACATGGCATTCCGCACGGCGGCGGCCACGGGCGTCCGGGCAGCGCTGGCCGAGGCCGGCACGGTGCTGCTGGAGCCCGTGTCGCTGGTGACCGTGACGGTCCCGCCCGAGCGTCAGGGGGCGGTGCTCACCGACCTGTCGGGACGGCGCGGGATCGTCTCGGCGACCGAGCTGGCCGACGGCGGCCGCGCCCGCGTGGTCGCCACCGTGCCGGAGGCGGAGCTCGGCGGCTACGTCCTCGACCTGCGGTCGCTGACGGGAGGCCGCGCGGAGCTCACGATCCGGCCCGCGGGCTACGAGCGCGTACCGGGCGCCGCGCGGACGTAGCCGTCACGGCAGCCGCCGCTGCCGTCAGTACTGCAGCCCATCGGCGGCCTGCCGGTGCGGCCACAGCGCGACGGCCAGGCCGGCGCCGGCGCTGAGGACGTGCAGGACGTTGTCGGCCGCGTTGATGTTCAGGAAGTTGACGTCCGGGTTGCTCACGGCGACCAGGCCGTACGCGAAGGCCGCGCCGTACCCGGCCACGAGCAGCCAGCCGAAGGTGCGGGCCCGGCCCGGGGTGGACGACAGGGCGATGCCGGCGACGCCGATCAGGAGATGCACGATGTTGTGCAACGGGTTGACGGCGAAACCGAGCAGGGTCTGGTCGTGATCGTGCTCCGCGAAGCCGTCGAACCCGGTGACGAAGAATCCCAGCACGCCGACGAGCAGATAGACCGCGCCGATCGTGAGGGCGAGCCATTGGTGGACCGCGCGGGTGCGCTGCGCGGACATGGACTGAGTCATGGTGGTGCTCCGTTCCGGTCGGGGACCCGTCGCCGGATCCCGAGGTCGACAGTTCGTACCCGCCTGCCGCGCGGCCGTGGGGCGGGTCGCTCCGCCGTGGCCGCGGCCCCGGCGAGCCTCGTACCTGGTGTTCGGAGCCGCGCCCGGATCGGATGGGACTGTTTTCGGGTGACTTGTTCCGGCCCTAGGCTGGACCCATGGCGCTGGCCGTATGTCTGCTGTTCGACAGCCCGACCGAACGGACCCTGCGAAGGCTGTGGCAGCGGCTCGAGGCCGACGGCGTGCCCACGCTGGCCACGCACACCCACGGCCGCCATGTGCCGCACCTGTCGCTGGCGGTCCTGCGTTCCTGGGACCTCGACGCGGTGCGCGCCGCCATGGAGTCGCTGCCCGACGCCGGGCCCACCCCCGTCCGGTTCGACGCCGTCGCCGCGTTCCGCCGGGGCCGGATGCACCTGGTCCCCGCCGTGACCAGCACGCTCGCCACGCGCCAGGAACGGGTCGTCGCGGCGCTCGACGCGACGGACGAGGATCTGCACCGGCACTACGTCCCGGGCGTGTGGAGCCCGCACGTCACCGTGGCGCCCCGCGTGCGGCTGGACCAGACCCCCCTGGTCCTCGAGGCGGCCTACGAGATCCTGCCCCTGACCGGCACGCTCACCCGCGCGGCTCTCGTGGACGCCGGCACGGGTACGGTGCACCCGCTACCGACGGTCCCCTGACCGGGGCGGTCGAGGGGTGGGCCGCCG
Source organism: Myceligenerans indicum (assembly GCF_016742955.1). Lineage (GTDB taxonomy): Bacteria > Actinomycetota > Actinomycetes > Actinomycetales > Cellulomonadaceae > Myceligenerans > Myceligenerans indicum. Next base: position 36,331 of record NZ_JABBYC010000040.1, read on the forward strand.
ACGCCCCGCGGCTCAGACGGCGGACCAGCCGCCGTCCGAGGCGATGACCACGCCGTTGAGGTTGACCGAGTCGGCGGACAGCAGGAACGTGATCGACGCCGCGAGCTCGGCCGAGGTGGCCAGCGACGGGATGTTGCCGCGGTAGCGGGCGAGCTTCTCGCCGCCGAACTCCGCGTCCTTCGGGACGGTGATGCCGGTGGCGACGGCTCCCGGGGCGACGGCGTTGACGCGGACGCCCGTTCCCGCGTACATCACGGCGGAGGACTTGGTCAGGCCCACGACGGCGTGCTTGGACGTGGTGTAGGCGACGCCCGCGGCCGAACCGCGCAGGCTCGCCTCGGAGGCGACGTTGACGATGCGCCCCTGCCCCGCCTCCAGCATGCCCGGCACGACGGCGCGGGTCAGCCGCATGGTGCCCTCGACGTTGACCCGCATGACCCGCTCCCACACCGCGTCGGTCACCTCGTGGACCGCGGAGTTGTCGTCCATGATCCCGGCCACGTTCGCCAGGGCGTCGACGCGACCGCCCGCGGCTCGCACGATCTCGGCCACCAGGTCCTCGGAGGTGATGTCCCCCGCGACGGCGAGCACGTCGGCGCCCGGCAGGGAGGCGACGAGCTCGTCCAGCCCCTCCTTGGCCAGGTCCACGGCGACGACGCGGCCGCCCTCGCGCGCGACCCGGCCCGCGACCGCGCGGCCGATGCCCGACGCCGCGCCGGTCACGATCACGGTCTGCCCGGCGAACCGGTCCGGCGTGACCGCCTCGGTCCACGTGGCGGCGGCGCCGGAGCCGTCGTCGGCGTCGGCGGCGTCCGGGGCGGCGTCCCTGTAGGCCGCCACGAGGGCGTCGACCATCTCGGCGGGGAACTTCCCCTGGGAGAGCGTGACGAGCTGGTCGAGGGGGAGGTTGCGCGCCGGGGCGAGCGCCTCGGGCGAGCCACCGCCCTGGGCGAGCATCGCGGTGAGGATCGGACCTCCGACGGGGTGGTCGAGCCACTGGCCGACGGTCGAGGAGGCGGTGAGAGACATGGAGTGCTCCTGTCGATGAAAGAACCGGACAATACTGTCCGGTAGATAGGGTACGTCCATGTCAAGCCCTCGCGCGAACCTCGGCCCGGCCGCTGCGGCCCGCAACCGCGCCGCACTGCTGAACGCGGCCCGCACCGTCTTCTCCGAGCTCGGCCCGCACGCTCCGCTCAACGCCGTGGCGCGGGCGGCCGGCGTCGGGCAGGGCAGCCTGTACCGGCATTTCCCGGACCGGCAAACCCTCGTCCTGGCCGTCCTGGAGGAGCAGGTGGTCACGCTCGAAGAGGCCGCCGGTGACCCGGACACCGACCTCACCGGCCTGCTCGGGCAGGTGACCCGGCACGCGATCGACTCCGTCGTGGTCATCGACATCGTCTCCGCGACGCCGGACACGCCGCCCGACCCCCGCCTGATGGAGCTACGCGGCAGGGTCGCCTCGGCGCTCGGCTCCCGGCTCCCCGACGCCGTCGCGACAGGGAGCGCCCCGGCGGGCACGACGGTCGACGACGTCCTGCTCGCCGTCGAACTCGTCGCCACCGCGCTGACCCGCCGGCCCGCGGCGGAGCGCGCGGACTACGCGGCACGCGCCTGGAAGCTCCTCGGGTTCCGGGTCACCGCCGGGGCGTGACCGGACCCCGGCGGGGTGGCCGGGCGCTCATCCCGTACGCAGCACGTCCAGCGCATAGGTGGTGCCCCCGTTGCGGTCCACGCGCCACCGGGGGCGGGAGTCCGCGGTCAGGAGGAACGTGAATCCGGCCGCGACGAGCGCCCGCTCGAGGTCGACCATCGAGGCGGCGCCCACGTCGATCGCACCGCGCGAGGCCCAGGACGTGGCGGAGGTGGCCACCCAGACCTCGCAGGAGGCCAGGGAGGACCGGGTGTCGGCCAGCGTGACGCGCACGGTGACGACCCCGCCGGGTGGCATCGCCTCACCGACCACGGCCGTGACGTCCTGCACGAGCCGCGTCCATCGGCGGCCGGGGGCGGCGTCGTCGGCCCCGGCGGGGGCGCCGCCGGCGGAATCGCCGTTCCAGGCGCGCATCAGGCGCTCACCCCCTGTCCGTGCGGCGGCTCCCGCCTCAGGAGGGGCGGTGGCGAGTGCCGCCGGAAGACCGGTGCGGGGCTCATCTCAGGAAGGGTCGTCATGTCGCGCTCCAGCCGTCTTCGCGGATGCCGTGACCGATACCGTGACCGGCCCGGCGACTCGTCCGGAATCTCGTGCGGTGACTCATTCGGTGACTCGTCCGGTGACTCATCCGGTGACTCATCCAGTGACTCACGGCGTGACTCACGCCGCGACGTGCCGATGACGCCGGCGCGGCACACCCGCCCGCCGTCACAATCCACTCTGATACCTGTAAACCCTCTCAAGTGCCACAGTCGTGTGGCAGTCAGTTCTAGAGTTGCACTCGGGTGCGTTGCGGGGCGTAAGGTGTGAATCTCCCGTCCCGCCGACGTTGGGATACCGATGGACGACGAGTTGATCGGCAAGCGGATCAAGCAGCTCCGGCATGCCCGGGGCGTGACGCAGGTCTCCCTCGCGCAGGAGGCGAAGATCAGCCTGTCGCTGCTGCGGAAGATCGAGCAGGGGGACCGGGACGTGTCGCAGCCCGTGGCCGCGACCGTGGCGCGAGTGCTACGCGTGGACGCGAGCACACTCACCGGGCAGCCGTACGACCGGGAGGGCAGCTCCCCGGACCGCATCCACAAGCTCATCCCCGACCTGCGGCGCGCCCTGAACCGCTGGGACCTCCCGACGGCGGACCCGGACCTCCCGGCCCGCCCGGCCGGCGAGCTCACCCGTGACGCGAGGAACATCGCCGAGCAGCTGCAACAGGGCCACAACACGCAGCTCGCGGAGATCCTCCCGCCCCTGCTCACCGAGGCGTTCGCCATGGTGCACGCCACGGACGACCAGCGCGACCGCGACATCATCGCCGACGCGCTGCTCACCTACGCCCACGCCGCGCACACCGTCGCCCACCAGACCGGTTACGAGGACCTGGCGGCGAACGTCGAGGACCGCATCCAGTGGATCGCCGGGCTCACGGACAACCCGGCAGCGGACGGTTTCGCCGCGTGGATGCGGACCACCTCACTCATGCGTGACGGGCTGTACGACGGCGCCCTCTGGCTCCTGGACACCGTCCGCGCGGCGGTCGACCCGGGCGGACGGGACGACGACGCCCTCCTGACCGTCGGCTCGCTCCACCTGCGCTCCTCGCTCATCGCCGGACGCGCGGGCGATCTGGACACCGCGATGGACCACGTCGAGGAGGCGCACGGCATCGCGACCCACCTGAACACGGACACGGACAACGACTGGTCGCACCTCGCGTTCGGCCCGTCGAACGTCGCGATCTACCGCGTGGCCTGCGCCGTGGAGTCGGGCGACGGACCACGCGCCCTCGCCGTCGCCGACCGGACCCGCCTGCCGAGCCACATGGTCACGCGGCTGCCCACCCGGGTGGCGCACCACAACCTGGACCTGGCGCGCGCGTACTTCTGGCAGGGGATGCACGACAAGGCGCTGGACAGCCTGCTCACCGCCCGGAGGACCGCGGCGCAGCAGACCCGGCACCATCCCACGACACGCGAGGTGACGAACCTGCTCGTCCGCGCCCACCGGCGGGGCAACGAACCGCTGGCCCGGTTCACCGCGTGGCTCGGACCCGGCGACGACGACTGGTAGGCCGCCCGGCCCGCATGCGGCGAAGGCCTTTCGCCCCTTCCCGGCACCCTCCCGGCCACGCAGAATCGGGGGCATGGCGGCGCACCGGACACGACCGACGCACTCCTCGCCCGCCGCCCGCGCGGCATCCCCCCGCTGGCTCGGCACCTATGTCGTCCTGGCCCTCGCGTTCTCCTGGGCGTGGTGGATCCCGATGGCCGTCACCGGTCAGGTCTCCCGCGCGGGACAGGGCTGGCCCACCCACCTGATCGGCCTCACCGGTCCCGCCCTCGCCGCGATCGTGGTCACGGCACTGGCCGACGGCGGCCCCGGGCTGGCCGGCCTCTGGCGGCGCGCCGTGCGCCTGCGGGTCCAGGCCCGCTGGTGGGTACTGGTCGGCGCCACGCTCGCGCTGAGCGGTCTGGGCTTCGTCGTGGGACGGCTCGACGGCACGCCCGTGCCCCTGGGCGACCTGACGCTCTACTCGGGGGCGCCCGCAGCCCAGGGCCTGACCCTCCTGCTCGTGGCCTGCTACCTGCTGGTCGTCAACGGATACGGCGAGGAGCTCGGCTGGCGGGGGTTCCTGGCTCACCACCTGCTGCCCAGGTTCGGGCGGCTGGGCACGGCCACCCTCGTCTGGGTCGCCTGGGCGCTCTGGCACGCACCGCTGTTCCTGGTGGTGCAGAACTTCCGGGACTTCGGCCCGGCCGGAACGGTCGGATGGCTCGTCGGGCTGTGGTTCGGCTCCTACTTCCTGACCTGGCTCTACGAGTCCGCGGGGTACTCGGTGCTCGTCGTCGCCGCCTGGCACGTCGCCTACAACATCGACACCGCCACCGAGGCGACGGCGGGCCTGACCGCGGCCGTGGTCTCGACGCTCGTCATGGCGGCGGTCGTGCTCCTGCTGGTCCGGGCGGCCGTCGTGCGGCACGCTGGATCGCGCGCCCACGGCGCGCCGGCGTCGTCGAAGGAGGAAACGTGAGGGATCAGGAACATCGGCCGGTCACGCTGGACGGCAGCGCGGAACCGGCCGACGTCGTCGCCGTCGCCGACGGCGCCCCGGTCCACGTCCCGGACGACGCCGTCGCCGCCGTCCACCGGACCCACGTCATGTCGCGGCGGCTCAGCACCCGGGTGCCCACCTACGGACGCACCACGGGGGTCGGGGCCAACAAGTCGGTGGCCGTGGCGGACGACGACCAGGGGCTGCGAATCCTGCGCAGCCACGCGACGGAGGCCGGCCCCCGGCTGCCCGCCCGCGCGGTCCGGGCGATGCTCGCGGTACGGCTCAACCAGCTCTGCGCGGCCGGATCGGGGATCGACCCGGCGGTGCTCCGCCCGCTCGAACGGATGCTGAACGACGACGCGCTGCCGACGGTCCGGACCTACGTGTCCGTCGGCACGGGCGACCTGGGCGCCCTCGCGGGCACCGCCCTGACCCTCATGGGTGAGCGGCCCGCGACACGGCCGTTCGCGCCGATGTCCCCGTGGGGGACCGACAGCGCGCTGCCGTTCATCAGCTCGAGCGCGCTGACCATCGGGCGCACCTGTCTCGCGGCCGAGACGCTCGGGCGCCTCGACCGGGCGGCGGCGGTCGTGTACGCCCTCACCTTCCGCGGTCTTGACGGGAACCCGTCGGTGCTCTCCCCCGCCGCGGTGCGCGCCGCCGCCTCGCCCGGGACGGACGCCGTGGCCGAGCGCGCACGCCTCCTGCTGCAACCGGAGGGCCCCGGCGGGCCGGCGGCGTGGCAGCCTGCCAGGATCCAGGACGCGTTCGGGCTGCGGACCTTCGCCGTGAGCCAGGGAGCGGTCACCCACGCGCTCGACACGCTGACGCGCCAGGCCGCCCGGCTGATGGCCTCCGCGCAGGAGAACCCCCTGTTCGACGTCGCGGGCGAGGCGGTGGTCCATCACGGCGGCTTCCAGCAGGTGGCGCTCGGCCTCGCGCTCGACGCGTGCAACCTGGCCGTCGCGCAGACCGGGCCTCTGGTGATGTCCCGGATCGGGATGCTCGACGAGCCGGGACTCACCGGGATGCGGGCGTTCCTCGCGAGCGGTCCGGAGGGTGCGTCCGGCCTGATGGCGGCCGAGGCCGTCGCCGGTGCCACGCTGGCCGAGCTCCGCGCGGCGGCCCAGCCCGCCTCGCTCGGTTCCGTCACGATCTCCCGGGGCGCGGAGGAGGACGCGAGCTTCGCCTCGCAGGCGATCACCCAGACCGAGCGTGCCGCGGCGGCCTACCGGACACTCCTGGCATGCGAGCTGCTCGGGGCGGTGCGCCTGCTGCGCCGGCGGGACCTCGGGCTCCCCGCCGGGCTCCTGCGCGACGCGTTCGACCTGACCCGGACGCTGCCGCGGGACGACACGGACCGGGACCTGAGTGCCGACATCGACATCGCCGAGGGCCTGCTCGACGACCTGGGGCAGGTCCTCACGTAGTCGTGACCACGTCCGCGGCGCCGGTGGACGGCTGAGACGGCCACCCCCGCCGCCAGTTCACGCGAGGAACGGGTTGGTCTCCAGCTCGCGCGCGACCGTCGTCGTCGGGCCGTGACCGGGGACGACGGCGAGGCCCGGGTCCAGCCGCGCGACGACGTCGCGCAGCGTCGCCCGCATCGTCAGGCCGTCACCACCGGGCAGGTCGGTGCGGCCGATCGAACCCGCGAACAGGACGTCGCCGGTGAGCGCGACGCCGGAGGGGGCGTCGTCCGGCGTCGTACCGCCTCTCGCCCCGGCCGCCGGAGCGTCGCCGTCCGGGACGCCGCCGTCCGGGGCGTCCCGGCCGGGCAGCAGGTAGAGGGTGGAGCCCTGGGTGTGTCCCGGCGCATGCACGGCGCGCAGGGAGACCGTGCCGAACGTGAGGTCCGCCCACCCGTCACGGGTCTCGAAGCCCTCGACCGGGACCGGCGCCCGGTACGCAGCGGGATCGAACCCGAGGGCGGACAGCTCCCGCCCGAGGGCACCGCTCACGACGGCCTCGCCTCCGTCGGCGACGAGCGTGCCGAACGGGTCGCCGATCCGGTAGACGTCGGCGGCGTGCAGCCGCAGCGGCACGTCGTAGCGCGCGCACAGCTCGGCCGCGTCCCACGTGTGGTCCACGTGGCCGTGCGTGGCCAGCACGGCACGCGGACGAAGCCCCTGCTCCCGCACCAGCCGGTCGACGCCGGCCGCCACGCCCGCGCCGGCGTCGACGATCACGCAGTCTCTGGACCCGTCGCGCGAGGAGCGCGACGTGACGACACAGCAGTTCGTCCCGAACACAGGCGCCACCACGACCTGGACCTCGGCTGCGACACTCACCGGGACACCGTACCGGCACACCGGGCGACACCTCCCTCGGCGGCGCCGGGACGGCTCGACCACCCCACCGGAGACGGCCCTCACCCTTGGACCGGCCCTCGACCTGTCGACGGCCGCCGGCCGCGGCGCATCGCCGGTGCGTCCCGATGAGGCCCGTCGGGGACGCGATGACCTCACGACGCGGCACACCGGAGCGGACCGCCGGACCCACGGGGAGGAACAACGTGGGATAATTCGGACGTGCGGATCGGGACGACGGACGAACTCTTCGAGGCCCTTGACCATGCCTTCGCCGAGCACGAGCGGGGGGACCGCACGAGCGCCGACGCCGCGGGGTTCTGGGAGCGGCTGCTGCGCAGCGAAGGACACCCGCTGAACACGGACCTCCCCGACGAGCCGCTCGTCGACTGGTACGAGCGCGACCTGCTCGGGGAGACCGACGGGGCCCGCGTGCTCGACGTCGGCTGCGGCAACGGGCGCAACGGGCGCTGGCTGGCCGAGCGGGGCGCGGAAGTGGTGGGCGTCGACCTCGCCGCGGCCGTGCTCGACGAGATCCGGCCCGGGCTCCCGGGCGGGATGGAGGTCCAGGCGCTCGACATCCTGCGCGACCCGCTCCCGGCCGGGCCGTTCGACCTGATCTACGACTCGGGCTGCTTCCACCACCTCGCGCCGCACCGCCGCATCACCTATCTCCGGCGGCTCCTGCCGCTGCTGAGACTCGGCGGCCAGTACGCCGTCGTCGCCTTCTCCGGGGAGCGTCAGCCCAGCCCGAGCGACCTCGAGGTCCTGGCCACGGGAAACACAGCTGGCGGGACGTCGTTCACCCTGGAGGACCTGGAGCGGATCTTCGCGGCCCTGCGCCCCGTCGAACTGCGGCCGGTGCGGGCTGACGCCGACGGCACCTTCGGCGCCGACTTCCTCAACGCCGCCCTCTTCCACCGCTGACCCCCTCTCCCCTGTCTCTTATACACATCTGACGCTGCCGACGATAAGG
>NZ_JABBYC010000041.1 GCF_016742955.1 Myceligenerans indicum
ATGTGTATAAGAGACAGGTCCGCCCGCCCTGCCCGCCCCGGCCGCCGTCGGGCGCCGCCTCACGCCAGGCGCAGGTCCTTGCGCAGGATCTTGCCCGCCGCGGACTTCGGGACGGCGTCGATGAACTCCACCAGGCGCACCTTCTTGTACGGGGCGACCTTCTCGGCCACGTACGTCATGACGTCGTCGGCGGTGAGCTCGGACCCCGGGGCGCGCACCACGAACGCCTTCGGGAGCTCCCCGGCCTCGTCGTCGGGCACGCCGATGACGGCGGCGTCCGCGATCTGCGGGTGCGCGATGAGGAGCGCCTCCAGCTCTGCCGGCGGCACCTGGTACCCCTTGTACTTGATGAGTTCCTTGAGCCGGTCCACGACGTAGAAGGCGCCGTGGGAGTCGACGGTCACGATGTCCCCCGTGTGCAAGAAGCCGTCGGGCTCGATGGTCTCGGCGGTGGCTGCCTCGTTGCCGAGGTAGCCGGTCATGATGTTCGGGCCCTCGCACAGCAGCTCGCCCGGCGCGGAGACACCCTCGGCGGGCTGCTCGATCTCCTGGCCCGTGGCGGGGTCGACGATCTTCGCGGTCATGTTGGGCAGGAGCAGGCCGATCGAGCCGGACGAGATGTCTTCCCGGTCGAACGGGATCACGTGGGAGACGGGACTCATCTCGGTCATGCCGTACCCCTGCAGGACGCGGCAGCCGGGCAGCCGCGCGGACACCGCGGCCGCCAGCTTCTCGTCGAACGGCGCCGCGCCGGACAGGATCGCGCGGACCGAGCTCATGTCGACCGAGTCCACCAGGGGGTGCTTGGCCAGCGCCAGCGCGATCGGCGGCGCGACGAACAGGTACGTCGCGCGGTGGGTCGCGATCACGCCGAGGTACTGCTCCAGGTCGAAGCGCGGCAGCGTGACGAGTGTCGCGCGCGTGTGCAGGGCCAGGTTGAGCAGCACCGTCATGCCGTAGATGTGGAAGAAGGGCAGGACGGCGGGGATGACGTCGTCCCGGTGCAGGCCCAGGCTGGTGTTCTGGACGACGTTCGCGACGAGGTTGCGGTGCGTGAGCATGACGCCCTTGGGCCGGCCCGTGGTGCCGGACGAGTAGGGCAGGACGGCCAGGTGCGTCGCCGGATCGAAGGACACCTCGGGTACGGGGCCGGCCTGGGCGAGCACGTCGGCGAACGAGTCGTGGCCGTCGGCGCCGTCGAGCACGACGACGTCGGACGCCGCCAGGCCCGCCCCGTCGGCTCCGGCGGTGGCCGCCGCCAGCAGGGGTGAGACGGTGATCAGCGCCCTGGCGCCGGAGTCGGACAGCTGCTTGGCCACCTCCTCGCCGCTCGCGAGGGCGTTGACGGTGGTCACGGTGACGCCGAGGCGGATCAGCCCGTGGAACACGACCGCGAACGCGGGCGTGTTCGGGCAGTGCAGGGCCACGACGTCCCCGAGCCCGAAGCCGCGCGCCGCGAACCCGCCCGCGGCCTTGTCGACCTGCGCGACGAGTTCGCCGTAGGTCGTGGCCGCGCCCGTGGGGCCGTCGATGATCGCGGTCCTGGCCCGGTCCGCCTCACCGAGCCCGGCGAAGAGGAAGTCGTAGATGCTCGAGGTGGGGATGTCGACATCGTCGAACACGGACTTGATGACCACGGGTGCACTCCTTCGTCGTCCGGTCCGTGGCTCCGTCGCCGCGGACCTGCCTCCCTCGATTCCATCACGTGCCGCGCCCGGGCGGAACAGCCGCGGCCGTCTCGCCCGGGCACGACGTGTCGGGCTCAGCCGCGGAAGGCCGACAGGAGGACCGGGAGGAGGCGGGACCAGGAGGGGGAGGCCGCGTAGCGGGTGAGGCGCTCTCCGGTGGTGGCCGCGGTGCTCGCGCCCGCGAACCAGGGCGGCTTCGGGAAGAGGGAGAACTCGCCTCCCAGCACGGAGCGGGGGAACTCGCGGAACGGTCCGGTCACGACGGTGCGTTCCGGCCCGGACAGCAGATGCCCGTTGTGCACGACGCCGATCCCGCTGCCGACGTCCTCGATGCCGTTGCCGGGGAAGGCGCCCCAGGTCGCCCCGGCGAGGAGGAAGCCCACGGCGGTCCAGGCGTTGACCGCGATCGTGCCGTAGCGCAGCTCCGCGAGGGCGTCGTCGAACTCCCCGCCCATGGCCTTGCGGGCCGCCGGGTCGACCACGACGTTCGCGCCGAGGCTGCCGTCGAGCCGGTCGTTGGCGAAGGCCACGGCCGCGCGCAGGAACCCGGCGCCGGTGCCGGGCACCTGCTTCCAGGCGAGCACGGGGGCGAAGTACTCGATGTCGCACGCCGGGTCGTCGCCCGTGGACTCCAGGAGCACCCGGCCGTTGATCGTCTCCGCGCCCGGATGGGCGGCCACTGCCTCCCGCATCCGGCCGGTCGCGCCCGGGTACCAGGGGTCGCGCGCGGGCAGCCGCTCGAACGCGCGGCGCAGCTCGGCGAGGAAGGCGTCCCGCTGCGGCCAGTCGGCGCCGAGCACCACCATCTGCCCGGCGATGCAGTTGTGCCCGGCGTTGTGCAGCCGCATCGTGGCGACGTGCTCGGCCTGGAACCGCAGGTCGGCGTCGGACCACCGGCCGGGGACGACGATGATCGGTGACACGCCGCCGAGCTCGCTCGTGATCGGGACGTCCAGGCGCGGGTCGCCGTCGGACCGGCGGCGGTCCGCCTCCGCGCCGCGTCCCCACACGATGGTGTCGTGCGTGGTCTGCGATCCGGTGATGTGCACGTGGCCGACGTCGTCGTGCGCCGTCAGGTAGGCGCCGACGACGCCGTCACCGTTGACCACCCGGACGGCGCCGATGCGCATGAGCGGTTCCAGCGCCCGCTCGTACACCCCGAGCAGGTCCGCGAACGTCGGGTTGAGCTTCACCAGCGACGTGCGGCCCGCGGACACCAGCTCGTAGAACGCGTCGAGCGGGGCGATCGAGGTGATGTTCCCCGCGCCGAGCACGAGGCCGACGCCGCCGACCGTGCCCACCGTGCCGGCGCCCAGCCCGGCCTCACGGCGCACCTGTTCCGCGGAGACGCCCGGCGGCATCCAGACCTCGGCGGAGAACCCGTGGAACAGGACCCGCTGCCGCGCGTCGAGCGGCAGCACGCGCACTGCCGTGCGGCCGCCGGGCGCGGAGCGTGTGGGGCTGCCGTCGACGGGGGACCCGCCCTGGGCGATCGCCTCGTACGCCCGGGCGTACGAGGCCGAGGACTCGAGGGCGGCGTACGGGCCGCTCATCCACTCCTCGCCGGCCAGACGCGACCCGGTGGGGATGCCCTTGACGCGCGACGCCGTCTCGGCCCATTCCCGCGCGACACCGGCCACGGCGTCGAACACCTCGCGGAAGACCTGGGCCCGTGCCGCGACGGGCAGGCCTGCCCAGTGCTCGGCGCCGGCGCGCAGCTCGCGCAGCGCCCGGTCGAGCTCCGGCCGGGTGGGGGGTGCGTCGGTCACGCTCATCCTGCGGTCTCCTTCGACTGCCGGCTGTTGCAGTGAGAGTCAGTTGCTCCTGGTCGGTATTGTGCCCTGCTCCACGCCACGAGCGCCAGGTCCCGGCGTCACGCGGGCCGGCGAGCCTGCGCACGTGGGTGTCTCGCGCGGTCCCGTCCGTCCCGTGTCGGGTAGTGTCGGGGCCGATGTCGAACCGCAGCGATTCCCAGCCTTCCGCACCCGAGCCCGCGGCCCCCGCGCCCGATCGCGGCCGCAAGCCCCGGGTCGTGATCCTGTTCGGGGGACGCTCCGGCGAGCACGGGATCTCCGTGGCCACCGCCGGTGGCGTCCTGGGCGCCATCGACCGGGACAGGTACGACGTCGTCCCGGTCGGCATCACCCCTGACGGGCAGTGGGTCGTGGCCGACGACGACGCCGGCCGCTGGGCCATCGCCGACGGCCGGGTGCCCGAGGTGCCCGCCGCCGCCGGTGAGGTCATGCTCCCGCTGCGGGCGGGTTCGCGCGACGTGCGCGTGATCGAGGCGGGCCGGGTGCCGTCAGTGCTCGGTGAGGTCGACGTCGTCTTCCCCCTGCTGCACGGGCCGTACGGCGAGGACGGCACCGTGCAGGGCCTGCTGGAGCTCGCGGACGTGCGATACGTCGGGTCGGGCGTGCTGGCCTCCGCGGTCGGCATGGACAAGCACTTCATGAAGATGGTGTTCACCGGCCACGGCCTGCCGATCGGCCCGTACGCCGTGATCCGCCCGGGGGACTGGGACGCCCGCCGGGACGAGATCCTCTCGGAGGTGGCCGGGCTCGGCCTGCCGCTGTTCGTGAAGCCGGCACGGGCCGGATCGTCGCTCGGTGTCTCCCGCGTGGACTCGCTCGACGAGCTGGACGCCGCCGTCCGGGCCGCCGCCGAGCACGACCCGAAGGTGATCGTCGAGGCCGGTATCGACGGCCGGGAGATCGAGTGCGCCGTGCTGGGAGGCAGGGCCGGGAAGCGCCCGCGCGCATCCCTGCCGGGCGAGATCGAGGTGACGGCCGGCGACCACGAGTTCTACGACTTCGAGGCCAAGTACCTCGCCGAGGCCGACGTGGAGCTGTCCTGCCCGGCGGACCTGCCCGACCACGTGATCAAGGAGATCCAGGAGGTCGCGATCCGCACCTTCGAGGCGGTCGGGGCGGAGGGGCTGTCCCGCGTGGACGTGTTCGTGAGGCCGGACGAGCGCGTGGTCGTCAACGAGATCAACACGATGCCCGGGTTCACGCCGTTCTCCATGTACCCGCGGATGTGGGCCGCGTCGGGCGTGCCCTACCCGGAGCTGATCGACGAACTGATCCAGCTCGCCCTGGAACGGCCTGTCGGGCTGCGGTGACCGTCGTCGGATTCATCCTTTACTCCTGATTGTCTGGATGGCACCCTTATTGAGGATGTCATCGCAGGTCAAGGGGGTCCGGGATGGTCGCGGTCAGCCGGGTGGCACCGGACGTGTTCCGGTGCACCGGCACGCACGTCAACTGGTACCTGCTGCGTGAGGGCAGGCATCTGACCATGATCGACGCGGGCTGGGCCGGTGACACCGCCGCCGTCGTCGCCTCCGTCGTGGCGATCGGGTGCGACCCGCGGGACGTGCGGGCGATCGTGATCACGCACGCCCATGCCGACCACCTCGGCGGCGCCCTGCACTTCCGCCGCGAGTACGGCACGCCCGTGCACATGGCCACGGCCGATGCCGCGCGCGCCGCGAACGGGGACCTGGAGCGCCCGAGGATCCGCGACGTCGTCCGCCGGCTCGGCAAGCGCGGCGCCGCGCGCTGGGCCGTCGACGTGGCCAGGGCCGGGGCGCTGCGGCGCCGGGCGTTGCCGGGGGCGGTCCCGCTGCCCGAGGGCGACTCCTGGGAGCCGCTCGACCTGCCCGGCGGGCCCGTGCCGGTCGCGACTCCCGGCCACACCCCCGGCTCGACCTCCTACATGCTGCCGGGTGGCCTGCTGGCCACGGGTGACGCGTTGATCACCGCCCACCCTCTGGGCCGCCTGACCGGCCCGCAGCTGTCCCCAGGGTTCTTCGCGCACGATCCGGGCGCCGCCGACGCGTCGCTCGACGTGCTGTCCGGGCTGGACGCCGACGTCGTCCTGCCGGGACACGGACCGGTCTGGCGCGGATCGCTGGGCGAGGCGACGCGGATCGCGAGATGGCGGGCGGACGGCGCGGGCGCGAGCCTGCGTCGCGGTGCGAGCGTGAGGGAGGCGAGAACGTGGCAGCGTTCTGGAAGCTCGAAGGGCTGAGCGAGACGACCTGGAATCCGCGGGTCAGCCGCGGCATTCTCACGGTCAGCGGGATCATGTTCCCGCTCGGGAACCTGGAGCGGGCGAGGATCCACCGGATCGGCAAGCCCCGGCGCCGCATGCCCGGCGGCTGGCCCGGGCAGGCCGCGGGCGTCGTGGTCCTGTGCGCCCTGGCATGGGCGTGCTTCCTGCTGTTCGGCCTGCTCGAGCCGCTCTACTGGCTGGGGCCGGCGCTGCTGCTCGCCGCCGCGGCCGTGCTTCTCGCCTACGGCCAGTTCGGCGCACCCTGCCCGCCGTTCGCGTGCCTGGAGATCGAGTCCAGCACGGGCTACGTGGTCCGGGTCTTCTCCCGCAACGAGGACGGTGAGCTGGAGCGGCTGCGCGACGCCGTCGGGTACGGGCACCGTGACGCGTCGCACGAGTTCTCGGAGCCGATGAAGCTGCTGAAGAACGCGCACGACTTCTGCGATCTCGGCGGTGCGCCGGACAAGGTCGACATCGTGAAGTGACGTCGACATCGTGAAGTGACGCGGCCCCGGACCGGCCGGCGTCGGCGTCCCGGCGCCGGAACCGCTGCCTGGCGTGCCACCGGGAGTGCTACTGCTCGAAGTGGTCCCAGCCAGCCGCGACCGCGGGCCGGCGGCCGCCGATCAGGACGCGCGGTGCCGAGCCCGAGGGCGGGAGGACCTGCCCGATCCGGAGCCATCCTTCCGGCAGGCGGGCTTCCTGGGGGAAGGTCGCCAGGAGGCCGTGGTCCTCGCCCCCCGACCAGATCCACTGGTTCACGAGGCGGTTGGCCGCCTCCGCCTGGCCGAGGTCGCCCACCAGGTCGCCGGCGTCGCCCTCGCGCAGGGCAGCCTGGGCGACGACGAGGGCCGCGTCGGACAGGGCGCGCCGGTCTTCGTCGAACGCCTCCTCGTCCAGGTCCAGCCGCACGTCGGAGGCGACGGCGATGCGCCCGGCGTCGCGCAGCAGGCCGTCCGAGACGTCGAGCATCGCGGTGGCGCCCGCGCGAGCCGCGCTGCGTCCCGCCTCCAGCGGCGGGTCGGGACGCAGGTAGGCGCCGACGAGAGGATGCTTGATCGTCGGACGGACCAGGCCGGACTCGAGCAGTGCCAGCCCCGCGGCCGAGCGGCCGCGAGCCCCCGCGTGCGCGACGACGTCGCCGGGGCGTGCACCCGTCCGCAGCACGGGCTCGCGCCAGTCCAGCGTCCCGTGGACGGTCACGTTCACCACGATGATGTCGCCGCCCGCCAGGTCGCCGCCGACGACGCCCGCGCGCAGCGGCTTGCTCGCCTCCGCGAGCCCGCGGGCGAGCCCCTCGACCCAGTCGACGGTGGTGTCGCCGGGCAGGACGAGGGAGATGACCAGGGCGGTCGGGCGCCCGCCCATGGCCGCGATGTCGGCGAAGTTCTGCGCGGCGGCCCGGTGCCCGACGTCGGCCCCCGACGACCACCGGGTGCGGAAGTGCCGGTCCTCCACGAGGACGTCCGAGGAGACCAGGAAGCGGCCGTCGGACGCGGCAATGATCGCCGCGTCGTCACCCGGCCCGACCTGCGTCGATCCACCGACCGGCAGGAGAGGGAAGATGCGCCGCAGCAGCTCGTCCTCGTTCACGTCACGCACCCGCTCGGTCACGGGGACAACCCTATACACCGCCACGCGAAGCCCTGACCAGGGGTCTCGTCCACGGGTCGCGACGGTGTCGCCGCCCGGAACGCGCCGGGGGGACGGCCGGCATCCGGGTACCGCCGACACACGGCTCGTGAACCAGGTACCGTTGCGGCGTGATTTTCCGCCGATGGGCACGACTGGTCACCGCGTTGCCGATGGCGGCCGCCGTGCTCGCCACCGCTGCCTGTACGCCCACGATCGGCGTCGCCGTGGCTCCCGACGCGGCAGACCCGCAGTGTGCGTCCGTGGTGCTGGCGCTGCCCGACGAGCTGGCACAGGACCTGCCCCGGGTCCACACGAACTCGCAGGCCACCGCGGCCTGGGGTGCGCCCGGAGCCGCCGTGACCCTGCGATGCGGCGTGGAGCCTCCCGGGCCGTCACCCCAGTGTCAGAGCGTCGAGAGCGCGAACGGCACCACGGTCGACTGGATCGTGGCCACGGACGACGAGGGAACCTGGTCCTTCACGACCTACGGGCGCGACCCCGCGGTCGAGGTCGTGGTGCCACCCACGGTCATGAAGGACCACACGTCGGCGTTCGTCATCGACCTCGCCGGTGCCGTGTCGCTGGTGGAAGCAGAGAGGACCTGCCAGTGAGCACTGTCGACGCCCCGACCAACGATCCGGTCCAGAGCGGCCGCCACGCCGAGGCACGGCGACAGGCCGTGGCCGCCGCCCGCGCGATCATGGTCAGGGAGGGCGGTACCCGCGACGTCACGATCGCGGCGGTGGCGAAGGCGCTGAAGTTCACCTCTCCGGCGCTCTACCGGTACTTCCCCGGCGGGCGGGTCGAACTGCTGCGAGCCGTGCACCACGCGGTGACGGAGGACCTGGCCGCGCGGATGGGCGTGGCGCGGGACCGGCAGCCGGGCGATGACGTGAGCGCGCAGCTCTATGCCCTCACCCACACGGTGTTCTCCTGGTCCCTCGCCCACCCCGGCGAGTTCTCGCTGCTCATGGGGCCGGACTTCCACGAGGTCCGCGAGGGGGCCGAGCAGACGGACCGCGACATCGCGGCGATCATCGGCGGGGCGTACCTGCCGGCATTCGTCAGGCACCTGGAGGGGTCCGCCACGACATCCTGGATGCCGGCCGACGACGAGGTTCCCGAGGCCCTGCGTGACCAGGTCCTCGAACACGCCCGCACGATCGCGCCGGACATGGACGTCCCGCTCGGGCTGGCCTTCCTCTGGGGCACCGCCTGGCGGAACTTCTTCGGCGTGATGTGCATGGCCGCGTTCGGTCACCTGTCGTTCGCCTACGGCGACTTCCAGGGGATGTTCGACGACATGATGGCGCAGGCGGTCCGGATGTTCGGCCTGGAGCCGAGCGACCGCACGGTGCTCAGCGACGAGACGGACTGAGGCGCCCGGGCCCCGGGCCTCAGCGCCGGTAGCGCACCTGCGTCATCGGCCTGCCGCCGATCTCGTCGATGCGCTCGGTACCGTCGGGCGCGAAGCCGTGGCGACGGTAGAAGTGCTGGGCGCGCTTGTTCTCCTCGAGGATCCACAGGGTCACCGACGCGCCACGTGGCACGCTTCCGAGGACCTGGCGCATCAGCTCCCGGGCGACGCCGCTGCCCCAGGCTTCCGGGTGGAGGTAGATCGCGTAGATCTCGAGGTCGCCGTCATCGGCGTCCTCGTCACGCGACGGACCCACGCTCGTGAATCCGACGGTGCCCTCGTCGGTCTCCGCCACCAGGATCCGCGTGCTCTCGGTGGCGACCGCATCACGCCACAGGGTCGCGCGTTCCTCGGCATCGAGGGAGGAGAGGTAGGAGCCGGGAAGGATCTCCGAGTACGCACCACGCCACGACGCGATATCGACGCGGGCGATGTCATCGGCGTCCTCGGCCCTCGCGGGGCGGATGGACACCTCGTCGAGCTGAGCCGCCATGACCTCACCTTTTCACCGTCGGGATCGTGAGTGCAACAGGCCTCGTACGACACGTCAAGGCCGAGGTCCACGCAAAGCCTATGCGGACTCATGCGATGGCGGCGCGACCACGGCCCCGCCGCCTGCCGCCGTCAGCGACCGGGCGTGAGCCCCCGTCGCGACCGGCGACGAAGACGGCGACGCCCGCCCGTGGCCGGAACCACGGGCGGGCGTCGCCGCTACGGATGCTGGGCGTCAGGCCGAGACGCGGCGCTGCACCTTGCCGGCCTTGAGGCAGGAGGTGCAGACGTTGACGCGCTTCGGGGTGCCGTTCACCACGGCACGCACGCGCTGGATGTTCGGGTTCCAGCGGCGCTTGGTCCGCACGTGGGAGTGCGAGACGTTGTGCCCGAAGCCCGGGCCCTTGCCGCAGACGTCGCAGTTGGCAGCCACGGTGTCTCCTGAGTGTCGTGCACGTCCGTGCACACGAGCAGGACGTGGTGAGTGGTCGTTGAAAGAGATCTGCCCTCCGGCCGCTGATCCGGTACTCCGGAACCGCGGATCGCCGTCGGACAACCACAAGAGCGTACCTGATCCGTACTTCGCCGCTCAAACCGTACCGGCGTTCCGCGAGCGGGGATGCGTCACATCCCGGCCGCCGTCGTGCCGCCTCCCGGGCACCGGCGCCGGTACGGTGGATGCCGACCGGGTGCCCGGACGACGCGGTGCGCACAGCAGTATGCACGCCGCGGAACGAGCCGTCCGCCCCGGAGCGGAACGTGAGGAGACGGCGATGAGTGCGGCGGATCGAACCGAGCGGGGGCAGGGGTGACTCAGATCGACGCGGGGCTCGTGCGCAGGTGGGTCCGGGGTGCGACGGACGCGCTGCGGCGGGAGCGGGCCGCCCTGGACCGGGTCAACGTCTTCCCGGTGGCCGACGCCGACACGGGGACCAACATGTACCTCACGATCCGTGAGAGCGACCACGCGGTCCGCGCGGCACCCGGCGACGCGAGCGGCGTCGACCTGCTCGCCACGGCCGCACGCGCGGCCCTGCTCGGTGCGCGCGGCAACTCCGGCGTCATCCTCTCCGAGTGGCTGCGCGGCGCGGCGCTCGCGGCGCGCGAGGACGCCACCGCGGCCACCGTTCTCGAGGAGGCGGCCCGGTCCGCGCGCGCGGCCGTCGCGAGCCCCGCCGACGGGACCATCCTCACCACCGCCGACGCCGCCGCGACCGCGGGCCGCACCACCGAGGACGCCGGGGGAGGCCCCGGAGCGGTGACCCGCGCGGCCGTCGGTGCGGCACGGACCGCTGCCCGGACCAGCATGACCGAGCACCCCGTGCTCGCCGCCGCCGGCGTGCTCGACGCCGGTGCGTGCGGCCTGGTCCTCGTGCTCGGCGCGTTCCTCGCGGCCACGGTGTCAGACAGCCCGGGCACGATGGAGCCCGTGAGTCTCGACCTCGTCGTCCGGCCGCGGAGCGCCGCGGCGTACACAGCACCGGAACCGGCCGCCTCGGCGCCCCGCCCGGGCGCGGGCCCGGGCGCGCTGGAGCTCATGTTCGTCCTCACCCGCGACGTCCGGGGTGCCGGGCACGTCGCACCGCGCCTGCGGAGCCGGCTCGAGGAGGTCGGCGACTCCGTCGTCGTGGTCGGCGGGGACACGGGAGGCGGCACGGCGGTCTGGCAGGCGCACGTGCACACCGACCGGCTGCCGGACGCGCTGGCCGTGGCCGCCGGTTCCACCGGTGACGGCACGCTGGCCCAGGTGCACGTGCGGAACCTCGAGGCGGCCGACCCGCACGAGTGGGGCGTCGTCGCGCTCGCCGCGGCCCCGGCGCTCGCCGCGGACCTCGCGCACGCCGGAGCGGTGGTCCTGCTCACGGGCGGGTTCGACGCCCGGCTCGACGCGGTGACCCCCGACGACGTGCAGCGTGCCGCGGCGTCCACCGGCGCCCGCCGGGCCCTGGTCCTGGGCGACCTCCCGCCGGCGTCCCCGGACACCTTCGAACCCCGTTCCGGGGACAACGGCGGCGATCTCGACGAGATCGTCGTGCTGGACGCCCCCACCGACGTGCACGTCGTCGTGGGACTCGCGGCCCTCGGGACCGCTCCGGACACCGCGAACCCGCACGACGTGGTCCGCGCGGCACTGGACGGCCTGCGCGTGGCCGGCCCGGTCGCGGCGCCCGAGGCCGTGGCGGCGCTCGTCCGGCTGGCCGGGGCCGCGGAGCCGCCGGAGGTCGTCACGGCACTCCTGGACGACGACGCGGCCCACGTCGCCGGCGAGCTCACGGCCGCCCTCGCCCGGGAGGCGCCCGCCGCGGAACTGGTCGTGCTCCCGACGGGCCGGCCGGGAACGGCGGTGCGGCTCGGAGCCGAGCCCGCCCATGCCGTGAGTCCCGCCCCGGAGGCGCCGGACGGGACGGCGGACCCCGGCACGCCGGTCACGGCGGGCCGGGCCGAGCACGGGACTCCCCGGGAGGGCGCGTGACGGCGGGGGCACGGCTGGACGAGCCGCTCTCTCGCGCGCTGGGCCAGGCGCGGGGCAAGAACCCGCTGTCCAAGCTGGGCCTGGAGACCGTGGGCGACCTGATCGGCCACTACCCGCGGCGCTACGACGATCCGGGACGGCTGACGGACATCAGCATGCTGCGCGCGGGCGAGCACGTCACGGTGATGGCACGCGTGGTCCAGGCCACGGTGCGTTCCATGCGCAACCGCCGGGGTGCCCTGCTGGAGGCCGTCATCACCGACGGCAGACACCGGCTGTCCCTCACGTTCTTCGGCAAGCACCGCGGCTCCCTCTACGCCCACGAGCAGCGGCTCGTTCCGGGCAGCACCGGCCTGTTCACCGGGACGGTCGGGCTCTACCGGGGCGAACGGCAGCTCACGCACCCGGCGTTCATGATGATGGGCGAGGAGGACCTGGACTCGGACGAGGACCTGCTCGCCGCGGCGGCGCGGCCCATCCCGATCTACCCCGCGGTGGCCGCCGTCCCGAGCTGGCGGATCGCGAAGGCGGTGCGCACGGTACTGGACACCCTGACCGGCGACGACGTCCCCGATCCGGTGCCCGTGGAGGTGCGGGCCAGAGAGGGCCTGCCCGAACGGCTCGACGCCCTGCGCAAGGTGCACCGGCCGGACACGATGGCGGACGTCCGGTCCGGCCAGCACCGGCTGCGGTTCGAGGAGGCTTTCGTGCTGCAGGCCGCGCTGGCCAAGCGGCGAGCGCTCGCCACGGGACGGCCCGCGACACCCCGCCCGCCCGCCACCCAGGCTGCGGGAAGCCTGCTCGCGGCGCTCGACGCTCGGCTCCCGTTCGAACTGACGGCCGGACAGCAGGAGGTGGGTGCCGAGATCGCCGGCGAGCTGTCCACCGGGCGTCCCATGCAGCGCCTCCTGCAGGGCGAGGTCGGCTCCGGCAAGACCGTCGTGGCCCTGCGCGCGATGCTCCAGGTGGTCGACGCCGGCGGCCAGGCGGCGCTGCTCGCCCCCACCGAGGTGCTCGCCGCCCAGCACGCCCGCACCCTCCGCGCGCTCCTCGGGCCCCTCGCCGAAGGCGGGATGCTCGGCGGCGCGGAGAACGCCACCCGCATCGAGCTGCTCACCGGCTCCCTGGGCGCGAAGGCGAAGAAGGCGGCGCTGCTGGCCGCCGCGAGCGGTGCGGCGGGGATCGTCGTCGGCACGCATGCACTCCTGTCGGAGAACGTCCGGTTCGCGGATCTGGGGCTGGTCGTGGTGGACGAGCAGCACCGGTTCGGCGTGGAACAGCGTGACCGGCTGCGCGACAAGGCGAGCGCGGCGCCGCACCTGCTGGTGATGACGGCCACCCCGATTCCTCGCACGGTCGCGATGACCGTGTTCGGAGATCTGGCGACGTCGGCGCTCACCCAGGTGCCCGCGGGCCGTGCGGGGGTCTCCACCCACGTGGTTCCCGCGGGCAACGAGCGGTGGATGGACCGGACTTGGGCGCGGGTCCGGGAGGAGATCGACCGGGGCGGGCGTGCCTATGTCGTGTGTCCCCGGATCAACCCCGATGACGACGGTGGCGGCGAGGACGGGATGGAGACCGTCCCGGCGTCCGCGGCCGAGCCCGGCGACGCCGCGGCGGGCGCCGTCGTCCCTGATCCCGGCGAGCAGGGTGCCGGGACACCGCTGCGTGCCGTCCTGGAGGTCGTCGAGGAGCTGCGCGGACGGGAACAGCTGGCCGGCGTGGAGATCGGCGTCCTGCACGGGCAGATGGCGCCCCCCGACAAGGACGACGCCATGGCCCGGTTCGCGTCCGGCGAGTCCCCGGTTCTCGTGTCCACCACGGTGGTCGAGGTCGGCGTCGACGTTCCCGAGGCGACGGTCATGGTGATCCTCGACGCCGACAGGTTCGGCCTGTCCCAGCTGCACCAGCTGCGCGGGCGCGTGGGGCGAGGCGCCGCGCCGGGCCTGTGCCTGCTCGTCTCGGAGGCGCCGCCGGGCAGCACGGCGGGCCTGCGCCTGGAGGCGATGGTGCGGACCACGGACGGGTTCGAGCTGGCGAACACCGACCTGGAGCTGCGCAACGAGGGCGACGTGCTCGGCGCGGCCCAGTCCGGACGGTCGAGCTCCCTGCGGCTGCTGCGCGTGGTCAAGGACGCGAAGCTCATCGAGCAGGCCCGCACCGAGGCGATCGGCATCGTCACGGCCGACCCGGAACTCCACTACGCCCCCGAGCTCGCGGACGCGATCGCCGACCAGCTCGACGCCGAGCAGGAGGAGTTCCTGGAACGGGCCTAGCTTTTGTGACCCAGCCCGCCGGATGGCCGGTAGAGTCCGCGCCCGTGAGCGACCACCACGGCAGCCGGCCGGTCTCGCCGCAGCCCGACCCAGACCCGCGCCCCACCCCCGACCCGGCCCGCCCGAGCCCCACGGGCTCCGGCCCGGTCCACGCGGGCGCACACGTGCCGTTCGACGACGTGGTCGCCGACGGGCCGCACCACGTGCCCAGGCCGTCGACCGACCCCACCTCCACCCGGCGGCGGGCCGACGCTGCATCGACCCGACGGGCCGGCGGTGCTTCCACCCGGCGGCGGGCCGGCACCCCGTGGACACGCGGCCTCGTGCTGTTGACCCTCCAGCTCCTGCTCGCGGGTGCCCTGCTGTTCCACGACCAGCTCCCGGGAGCCCACGGGCTTCGAAGTCTCCTGTCCACGGGCCTGCCGTGGCTCGGAGTGGTCGCCCTGCTGTTCCTCGCCGGTGCGCTGGTGCGCCGGTCGGCGATCGCGGCGCTCGCTTTCCTGCTGCCGGTCGCGGCCTGGGGGTGGGCCTTCTGGCCGCGTCTCACGGACGAGCCCGTCGTGCGTGACGACCTGACCGTCGTCCAGCACAACGTCAGCGACGAGAACCGGGACTTCGCAGAGACGGTGCAGGTGCTCCTCGCGGCGGAGCCCGACGTCGTCGTCCTGGAAGAGGTCACACCGCTGCTCGCCGCGCAGTACACGTGGGAGTTCGGCGACGCGCTGCCGTACCGGGAGCGTCGGGGCACGGTCGGCGTCTGGTCGGCCCATCCCCTGCGCGACGCCGCGGCGGTGGACCTGAGGCCCGACGGCGTCGGAGAGGACTGGAGCCGCGGGATGCGCGTCACCGTGTTCCGAGCATGGGACGACCCGGGTGTGACCGTGTACGCGGTGCACCTGCCCTCCACGAGGCTCAGCCCGACCGGTCTCGACGTCACCGCCCGGAACCAGAGCATCGGCCTGCTCGCCCAGGCGCTGGCGGCCGACGAGTCCGATGCCGTCGTCGTGGCCGGAGACCTGAACGCGTCTCTCGACGACAAGGCGCTGGACCCGGTGACAGCGCTCGTGTCCGAGCCCCGGCACGGGTTCGGGCTCACGTTCCCGGCACGGTTCCCGATGGTCCCGATCGACCACGTGCTCGCCCGCGGGGCCGCCGTCACCGAGGTCCGGACGCTGGACCGGACCGGAAGCGACCACCTGCCGATCGTGGCATTCGTGGACCTGCCCTGGTCGTAGCTGCCCTGGTCGTAGCTGCCCTGGGCGTGGCTCTTGCCGGGTGGACCGCCGCGGGTGCTGCCTCCGCCGGGCGGACCGGCTCGGGCGCGGCGCCCGTAGACTCTGGCCCGTGAGGATCGTCGCGGGCAGGCTGGGCGGACGGACGCTCGTGGTGCCGCCGAAGGGGACCCGGCCCACCAGCGACCGCGTGCGCGAGGCGATCTTCTCCCGTCTCGACCACCTCGACGTGCTCGACGGAACCCGCGTCCTCGACCTCTACGCGGGATCCGGCGCCCTCGGCCTGGAGGCCGCCAGCCGCGGCGCGCAGCACGTGACCCTCGTGGACTCCGCCCGCGGAGCCGTCGCCGCGGCACGCGGAAACGTCGCCACGCTCGGCCTCGGGTCCGGAGTTCAGGTGGTCGCGGGTCCCGTGGAGCGGTACACGGCGGCGCTCGCGACCGCGCCGCCGGCGTCGGGCACCGCCCTGGACCTGGTGTTCCTGGACCCGCCCTACGACCTGTCGGACGATGATCTCGCCCAGGTGCTGGGCGACCTGGCCGCCCCGGGAGTCCTGGCGTCCGGAGCCGTCGTCGTCGTCGAACGGTCCGCCCGGAGCCCCGAGCCGGCCTGGCCGGACAGTCTGTCGCCGTTCGGGCGCAAGGCCTACGGCGAGACGGTCGTGCACTACGCGGAGCCTGTCGAGCCGGCGGAGACGGTGCACGCCCCGGGCTAGTGTGATGGCCATGACCATCGCTGTGTGTCCTGGGTCCTTCGACCCGATCACCCTCGGCCATCTCGACGTGGTGCGGCGGGCTCGGAGCATGTACGACCGTGTGATCGTCGCCGTGGCCAAGAACCCCGGCAAGTCGGGTCTCCTGGACCCGGAAACGCGCGCGGCCCTGGCGCGTGCGGCCGTCGCGTCGGACCCGGCCACCGCGGACGTGGAGGTCGGGATCGCCGAGGGACTGCTCGTCGACTTCTGCCGCGACGTCGGCGCGACCGTCGTCGTCAAGGGGCTGCGCGGTGGTGCGGACTTCGACGCGGAACTGCCCATGGCGCTGATGAACCGGCACCTGTCGGGCGTCGAGACGGTGTTCGTCGTCGCCGACCAGGCGTACGCGCACGTCGCGTCGTCCCTGGTGAAGGACATCGCCCGGCACGGAGGCGAGATCGACGACCTGGTGCCGGACGGGATCGGGGACGCGGTCCGCGCGGCAGTCCGCTGACGCGGCCGGCCGGCGCGGCCGGTCGAGGCGGGCGGCACCGGCCGCACCGGCGGCACGGCCAGGGCGGCCAGCCGGTCGGCACGGGCGGGGGCGGGACGGGCGTGGCGGATCACACCCGACCGAGGCCGACAGGAACCGGATCGATGCCGTAAGATTGCAGGCTGGTCCTGTATGGATCACCTTCCCGCATTCGGCCACGTCCTTCCGGAGCCTGCCATCACACTCGACCCGCGCTCGCCGCTCGTGCTCGACACGCACGAGCTGTCCCGGCGTCCCGGCACCATGCGCACGCACAGCGCCACGGTGCAGGTGCCGTCGGCGGTGGGTACCCCCGTGATCGGAGTCCCCGAGGGCCGTGACCTGGAGCTCGACCTCCGGCTCGAGGCCGTCATGGAGGGCGTCCTGATCTCCGGGTCGGTCCGCGGCGAGGCAGTCGGCGAGTGCGCCCGGTGCCTCGACGAGGTCCGGGTCGCGGTCGACGCGCCGCTGCAGGAGCTGTTCGCCTACCCCGAGCGGGCCGAGGCGGAGGCCGCTGCCGGCGACGAGGAGGTCGAGGACGAGGAGTCGGTCCTCGAGGGAGACCTCGCCGACATCGAACCCGCATTGCGTGATTCGGTGGTCACTGCACTACCATTTCAACCGCTGTGTCGTCCGGACTGCCCGGGCCTGTGCTCCGAGTGCGGTGCACGCCTGGCCGACGATCCCGGCCATCATCATGATCAGGTCGACCCTCGCTGGTCGGCGCTGCAGAGCATGCTCGAATCCACGAGCGTGTCCGACGAGACGAAAGAGAGCTGACCGTGGCTGTTCCGAAGCGCAAGATGTCGCGCAGCAACACCCGTGCGCGCCGTTCGCAGTGGAAGACCACCGCGGCGACCCTCACCACCTGCCCGTCGTGCCAGGCTGACAAGCTGCCGCACACCGCGTGTCCCACGTGCGGCACCTACAAGGGTCGTACCTACCGCGACGCCCTGAAGACCGTCAACGCGGGCTGATGGCCCGCCGCGCCGCTCCGACCCCCTCGGAGCCGGGCGAGTTGCTGGAGAAGCTCGGGGTCGTTCTCGACCCCGAGCTTCTCGTGCTCGCCCTGACGCATCGCTCGTTCGCCCACGAGGCCGGTGGCATCCCGACGAACGAGCGCCTGGAGTTCCTGGGTGACACGGTCCTCGGGCTCGTGGTGACCGAGGCGCTCTACCGCCGTCACCCCGGGACCAGCGAGGGCGACCTGGCCCGCATGCGCGCGGCCACCGTTTCCCAGCGGTCCCTGGCGAAGATCGCTCGGACGCTGGGGCTCGGTCGTTACGTGCTGCTCGGCAAGGGGGAGATCCGTACGCGCGGCTTCGACAAGGACTCGATCCTGTCGGACACGGTGGAGGCGCTGATCGGCGCCACCTACCTGTCGCACGGGCTGGAGGCGTCGCGCGAGCTGGTGCACCGCCTGGTCGACGAGCAGCTCGACGTCGCCGCGGGACTGGGGGCAGGGCTCGACTGGAAGACGTCGCTGCAGGAGGCGGCAGCCGAGCGCGGCCTCGGCGCCCCGGACTACCTGGCGACCTTCGAGGGCCCCGAGCATGCCCGGATCTTCCACTCCGAGGTGGTGATCGACGGCGTCGGCTACGGCCAGGGTTCCGGTTCGGCCAAGAAGCACGCGGAGCAGGAGGCCGCCGAGGAGGCGTACAAGGCCCTGATCACCCAGTTCCCGGCGCAGGAGACCGACGGGGCGGGTGCCGGCCAGCCGGCCGGGAAGGCAGCGACCGAGCCGGTTCCGGACGGTCGAGGAAGCCGGCGCCCGGCATCGGGCCCCGCCGACCAGGTGCGGCGCGCGCCGAGTGCCTGAGCTGCCCGAGGTCGAGACCGTCCGGGACGGTCTCGAACGTCTCGTCGTGGGTGCCGTGGTACGTCGCGCGGAGGTCTTCCGCGACTACAGCGTGCGACGGCACGCGGCCGGCCCGTCCGACTTCGCGGGGCGCCTGGCCGGTCAGCGTCTCGTCGCCGCGGTCCGTCGCGGCAAGTTCCTCTGGCTGCCGCTGACGGACGACGCCGGCCCCGGCGCGGCCCCTGACCGGGCCGACGATCCGGCCCGGGCTCCGGGGGAGGCGCTCCTGGCCCACCTCGGCATGTCCGGACAGCTCCTGGTCCGCGGCGGGGTGAGCGCCGACGACTGGCGGCACCCGCACCTGCGGGTGCGGCTCCACCTGGAGGAGGCGCCCGTCGTCGACGGCGTGCCCGCCCGCTTCCTCGACTTCGTCGACCAGCGCACGTTCGGGCATCTCAGCGTCCAGGACCTGGTTCCGGACGGTTCGGGGAATCCGGCGGGCCAGGGCAGTGACCTGCCGCTCCTGCCGGAGCCCGTGGCGCACATCGCGCGCGATCTGCTGGACCCGTACGTTCGCCCCGAGGACGTGGCGCGGCGCGTACGCCGACGCCGGACGCAGGTCAAGCGCGCCCTGCTGGATCAGACGGTGGTCTCCGGTGTGGGGAACATCTACGCCGACGAGGCGCTGTGGCGTGCCAGGGTCCACGGACGCCGCGCGACCGACCGGATGCGGCAGGCGGACGTCCTTCGCGTGCTGGACGCCGCGACCGAGGTCATGAGCGAGGCGCTGGCGAGGGGCGGCACGTCGTTCGACGCCCTGTACGTGAACGTGAACGGACAGTCCGGCTACTTCGAGCGGTCCCTGAACGTGTACGGCCGCGAGGGCGAACCCTGCCGCCGCTGCGGGACGGAGATCCGGCGGGAGCAGTTCATGAACCGCTCGTCGTACTTCTGCCCGGACTGCCAGCGCGCACCACGTTCCTGAGCCCGGAGGACCCCTCGCGCAGCCAGGCGCCGATCTGGTTCGCGAGGAACCCGGCGGCGCCGCGCGGGCGCCCTCCAGCGACGTGCGGCGTCAGGACGAGGTTGGGGCAGTCCCAGAGCGGCGAGTCGGCCGGAAGCGGCTCGGTCTCCATGACGTCGAGGGCCGCCCCGGCCAGCCTGCCGGACCGCAGGGCGTCCACCAGGGCGGTCTCGTCGACGGTCGAGCCGCGCCCGGCGTTGACGAACCGCGCGTGCGTGGGGAGCTTGGCGAGGACGGCGGCGTCGAGCGCGTGCCGGGTGCTCGGCACGGAGGGCAGCAGGGAGACCAGGAGGTCGGTGCCGGGCAGCAGGCCGGCGAGGCCGTCGGGGCCGACGACGTCGTACCCGCCACGGGTACCCGCCGATCCCGCGACACCCGTGACCCGCGCACCGAGGGCGCCGAGCATCGGCGCGAGCCGCTCCGCGATGGAGCCGAAGCCCCACAGCACGACGTGAGCCCCGGACAGCGTCCAGTGCCCGTCGGTGGCGGGGTCTGCCTGGGCGGCCGCCATCTCTCCCGCCCAGCGATGCTCGCGCTGGGCGGCGAGTGCCTCCGGCAGCCGCCGCACGGTGGCGAGGATCAGCATGAGGGTGTGCTCGGCCACGGTCTCGTCATGCAGGGACCGCCCGGAGGAGATGACGACGTCGTCCGCAAAACCTGCGGCCAGAGCCACGTCGGGACCTGCCGACAGCGTCTGGACCCAGCGCAGCCGCGGGAGGCGGCGTGCCGCGTCCGCGACGAGCTCGGGAGGGTTGGCCCAGGTGACGAGCACGTCGGCGTCCTCGTGCTCGTCGGGGACGGGCTCGCGCATGGAGTAGGGCACGACGTCGCCCGCGGCCACGACGCGTCGTGTGTCGTCGTCGAGGAGCTGCCGGAACCGGAGATCGAACGCGACCTCGGGCACGAGAATCTTCACGCGGGGACTCTAACTCCCACCCGGCCACCGACTCCCGGGCACGCCTCCGCGTCGGCCCCCGGCATCGGCGCCTGGGCACGGCCCAGGCGCCGAACGGTCACCAGCACCCGGCCTCGAGGCCGCTGAACCGGACCAGCCGGCTGTTCGACGGGTGGGTCCGGGGTATCGGGGACAGTTCGGCGCCAGGGAGGGAGGAGGCGCGGCGTCAGGCGACGCGGACGAACGTCGGGTTGGACTGCCACATCGTCGTGTAGCGCAGCGGGGTGCCCGGCTGCACCGCCTCGACGATCATGCCGTTGCCCGCGTAGAGCGAGACGTGTCCGGAGGTCCACACGATGTCGCCGGGCTGCGGGTTCGAGACCGCGGTGCCCGCGTAGTGCAGCTCGCTCGACGTGCGGGGGAGGCTGATGCCGAGCTTCCCGTACACGTAGGTGATCAGGCCGGAGCAGTCCAGGCCCGAGGACGGGGTGGACCCGCCCCACACGTACGGCGTGCCGACGAGCTCCATCGCGAGGTTCACCGCCTGCTGGCCCGTGGTGGAGGCGCTCGACGTCGAGGTGGTGGTCGTGGCGGTGGAGGCCGCGGCCTTCGCGTCGGCGGCCGCCTTGGCCTCGGCCTCGGCGGCGGCCTTCGCCTCCGCCTGACGCTGGGCCTCGAGCTCGGCCTGGCGCTGCTTCTCGAGCTCGGCCTGGCGCTTCTCCTCGGCGATGCGCTTCGCCTCGGCCTTGCCCTCCGGGGTCTCCGCGTACGGGGTGACGCTGACCGTGTGGGACTCGACGGAGGTCTCGGCCTTCTTGGTGACGTGGACCTGGTCGACCAGCTCGTCGGCCAGGGCGTCGGCGAAGGTGGTGTTCGGGTTGCCGTAGTCGACGGTCTGCTTGCTGGTCTGGGCGGCGGGGGCGGCGCCCGCACTCGACGAGAACACCGAGGCGAGCATGCCGCCGGTGACGACGGCGATGGCACCGGTCCTGGCGGCTGCCTCGCCCACACCGGACAGCGGGGTGACGGCGGGGCGCTCCGCGCGGTGGCGGCCGCGGCCGGACGGGCGGTGGGTTTCGGGCGTGATCGTAGCCACTTTCTCCTCCGACGCCTGCGAGGTGAGCTGTCGGGTTCGGATGGGAGATCACCCGGCCTCCCGAAGGAGGCTTCACCCCAAGGGCCGTGGCCCGTACTACCTGGTTCCCCCGTCCCCGCCAAGTTCTCGCTGGTCAGATCCGGTGGCGGGGCTCGGCGGCCGGACCTGAGGCCGCAGTCTGGGTCTGCGGCTCGGAGATGACAGTACAGATGATCGCGCCGGATGTCACGAATTGGTTACGCGACAGTTTTCGCCCGCATGTCAGGCGTGCCGGAAACGCCATGTCATCGCAGGTGAAGCTATCGAAACCACGCCCTGGCAGGAGATCTCCTAGGGTGGCGACATGCCTCTTTCCGACGTCGAACCGCGCCTGGACTCCACCGACACCGCCGACCAGTTGCGGGCGTACCTGGATTATTACCGGGGCGCTGTCGAACGCAAGATCCGAGGTCTCGGGCCTGAGCGGCTCGACGCACGCCCCCTGGCGTCGGGGTGGTCACCGCTGGAGCTGCTCGTGCATCTCGTGCACATGGAACGGCGGTGGTTCCTGTGGGGGTTTCTGGCGGAGTCCGTGCCCGATCCGTGGGGAGACCACGCCGGCGGGGATCCGCAAGGACCGTGGGAGGTCCCGGCCGGCGGCTCGGACGCCGAGGACTGGCTCAGCCGGCTCCAGGACGGCGGCGTCCGTACGGGCCAGGTGCTGGCCACGCACGACCTGGCCGAGCGCGGAGCGACCGGGGGCAGGTTCCCCGCGGGAGAGACGCCACCGACCCTGCTGTGGATCGGGTTCCACGTCCTCCAGGAGTACGCCCGGCACGCGGGCCACCTGGATGCGGCCCGCGAGCTGATCGACGGCATGACGGGGGAGTGACGGCGCGCGCTGGTCACCGCGCGCTGGTCACCGCGCGGCGCCGGCCCCCGGAGCGAGGGCGATCTCGTGGTCCGCCAGGCCGGGTGGCACCGGGCGGTGCGTCGCCAGGACCACGGCGGTCCTGGTCCGGCGCGCGTGCTCGGCGAGCAGCCGCACGAGGTCGTCCGCGGCGTCCGCGTCGAGATGCTCGGCGGGCTCGTCCACGAGCAGCGCCCGCGCCGGCGCCAGCAGCGCCCGCGCGACCAGCAGGCGCCGCCGTTCGCCGCCCGACACGTTCGTCGCATCGGTCCCGAGCATGGTGTCCAGCCCGTCCGGCAGCGCGTCGAGCCAGGGCGTGAGCCCGACGGCACGGAGTGCCGCGCGGGCCTCGTGCTCCTGGGCGTCTCCCCGCGCCACCCGGAGGTTCTCCAGCACGGTGGTCCCGAACACGTGACCGTCCTCGGCCACGAACAGGACCCCCGGCGCCCCGCCCGCCGGCGCCTCCGCCAGGAGTCCCGCCGAACGCATCAGCAGCGTCGTCTTCCCCGAGCCCGACGGCCCGGTCACCACGGTCACCGTTCCGGGCGTCAGGTCGAGCGACATGCCGGGCAGGTCCGGGCGGGTCTCCCCGACGCGTTCCCCCGAGCCGTGGTCCAGCAGGCCGAGCAGCCGCCGCGCGGCCTCCCGGGACCGGTGCCACTGCACGGCCGCGGCCGGGAGCCCGGACGTCGTCTCGAACACGGCCAGCGGGGTGAGTACGACGACGCTCAGTTCCTCCGGCGCGAGCCTGCCCGCGGCCACCGCGGGGATCCCCAGCGCCAGCGCCGCCACGACGGCGAGCCCCTGGGCCAGTGACGCGAGCCCGGCAGAGAGACCGGAGATCCGGGCGCTCGTGTCGTTCACGGCGTCGAGCTCACGGTCCGCGGCCCGCAGGTCTGCCGCGCGGTCGTCGAACCTGCCCGCGACGCGCAGCTGGGTGCCTTCTTCCAGGAGCTCGAGAGCAAGCCCGCTGACCCGTCCCCGCGCCGCCGCGCCGTGGGCCTCGGTCCGGGCGGCGGCCCGGGCCGCCAGCCACGGCACGACGACGCCGGCCAGGACCAGGCACACCGCCAGCGCTCCGCCCGCCGCGGGCAGGAAGGCTGCGAGGAGGAGGACCGATCCCGCGCCGGTCACCAGGGCCACCCCCGCCGGGATCACGGCCCGCACCACCACGTCGCCCACGGAGTCGACGTCGGCGCCGAGTCGTGCCAGCAGGTCGCCCCGGCGCACCGACGGGGTTCCCGGGGCGTCCGCGAGCCCGGCGTACACGCGTGCCCGCAGCGCCGCCATGCCGCGCAGCGCGACGTCGTGCGACGCCAGGCGCTCGGTGTAGCGCAGGACGCCGCGCCCGATGCCGAACGCCCGCACGGCGACCACGGCAACCGACAGGGTCAGCACGGGAGGCATCTGCGAGGCCCGCGCGATGAGCCAGGCGGCGACCGCCGCGAGGCCGATCGCACAGACCAGGGTGAGAGTGCCGAGCCCGATCGCGGCCGCGACGCGTCGGGGCCGGACCTCCAGGAGCGGCAGCAGCCGCCACAGCGGGTCACGCCGGACGCCCCGCGGCAGGGCACGGAGCGCCCGTCCGGTCGGCGCACCGCCCGGCGAGCCCGGGTCCGGCGTCGTCCGGGCAGACGCCCCCGTGTCGGATGTTGCCGTGTCGGATGTCGTTGTGCCTGATATCGCCGTGCTGGATGCCGCGGTGTCCGACGCCGCTGCGGCTGATGCCGCGGTGTCCGATGTTGCGGTGCCGGACGTCGCGGTGCCGGACGTCGCGGTGGCCGGCGTCGCTCGGGGCGGGGCGCCGGCGGGAGGAGCGGGTTCCGGTGCCGGAGCCCGCGAGGATGCGGCGTGCGCGGACACCGCCGGGAGCGTGGCGCCCGGGGGGAACTCCGTCGGCGGCTGTGGGCGGCGTGCGGCGCTCATCGGGCGGCTCCGTGGTCGGCGTCGGTCGGAGAGGTGTCGGTCGGAGAGGTGTCGGGGACGGGTCGGGACTCGACGTCGACCACCTGGTCGGCGATCGCCAGCAGGGAGGCGCGGTGCGCGACGACGAGCACCGTGCGGCCCTCGTCACGCCACGTGAGCACCGCATCCAGGATCTGCTCCTCCGAGCGCCAGTCCAGGTGCGCGGTCGGCTCGTCCAGGATCACGAGCGGACGGGCGGTGCTGTCGTCCAGCAGGGCGGAGGTGAGCGCGACCCGCTGTCGCTGTCCCACGCTCAGGCCGGTTCCGCCGAGCCCGATCCGCGTGTCCCACCCGTTCGGCAGCACCCGCAGCACGCCGTCGAGCCCGGTCTTGCGGGCTGCCTTCGCGACCCGCACGGTGCGTGACGGCGGGACGGGGGTGTCTGCCGCCCCCCGTGACCCGCCGGTCGGTGCGTGGAGGATGTCCCGGAGCGTTCCCGGAGGTATCGCGGGCCGCTGAGGGACCCAGGTGACCTGCTGCCACCAGGATTCCAGGCCGGCCTCGCCCAGGGGCACGGTCACCGTCCCCGTGGGGGCGTCCCCCGATCCGCGTGCGTGCCCGGGATCCTCGGCTGCCGAGAGCTCCAGGAGTACCTGTCCGGAGTCGGGCTCGACCAGGCCGAGCGCGACCAGGACGGCCGTCGACTTCCCGGAGCCGCTCGGCCCGCGGAGCGCCACCACACGACCGTCGCCGGGGCGTCCGGTGCCCAGCGGGATGCGTGCGGTCAGCCCGGCGGGAGCGGTCACGGCGCGGTCGCCCGCACGGACGCTCACATCGGTGAACACGAGCGCGGAGGCGGTTCGGCCCGACAGCTCTCCGGAACCGGGTCCGGGCGCGCGGGTCCCGCCGTCCGCCCACGTGAGAAGATCCAGCGCCTGTCCGGCGGCCGCCACGCCGTCGACCGATGCGTGGAACTCGGCGCCCACACGGCGCAGGGGAAGATAGACCTCAGGCGCCAGTACCAGGACCGCGATCGCCGGCTGCAGGTCCATCTGACCCTCGACGAGGCGCAGCCCGACGCCGACGGCGACGATCGCGACGGACAGCGTGGTCAGCAGCTCCAGCACCATGGACGACAGGAACGCCACGCGCAGGGTCCCCATCGTCGCTGCCCGCGAGGCGTCACCGAGCGCGCGGACCCGGGCGGCGGGCCCGGCCGCCCGCCCGTACGCACGCAGCGTGGGCAGCCCCGCCACGAGATCGAGCACCTGGTCACCGAGCCGCGCGACCGTCGCCAGCCGCCGCTGCGAGGCGCCTGCGGTGAGGCGCCCCACGAGCACCATGAACAGCGGCACGAGCGGCAGCGTCGCCGCCACGACGGCCGCCGAGACCCAGTCCAGCCAGAGCACCACGAGCACGAGCGCCGGGGTGAGCAGGGCGGTCAGGACCAGCTGCGGCACGTAGCGGACCAGGTAGGGCTCGAGGTCGTCGAGTCCACGGGTGACCAGGGTGGTCACCCCGGTGCCGTCCGGTCTTCCGCCCGCGCCACGGGGCGGGCGCGTCGCGACCGCGGCGACCACCTGCTCCCGCAGGTCGGCGATCGTGCGCGACGCGGCCCGCACCGCGTATCGCTCCTGGGCCCAGGCGACCACGGCGCGGCCCGCGACGGCGATGCCGAGGCCGACGAACAGCGCGGCCGGAGGGCTCGTGCCCGGCTCCTGGATCACGGGGGCCAGCAGCGCCGCGATCAACAGTGCCTGCGCGACGACGAGCCCGGCCGAGGCGAGCCCCAGCCCGACGGTCAGGAGGAGGTAGGAACGGGCCGGCCGAATGTGCCGGAGCCGTGGATCGAGGGGACGCACGGGTCCATCTTTGCGCGTCGAGGCCCCGGACGGGATACCCCATCCCTCGCAAATCACACCGGGTTCCTGGCCTGCCGCCCGGAGGCCCTCCCGTGACCGCCCCCGCGCCGCCGCTGCCCGCGCCATCGCTGCCCGGCAGTGTGTGGTCGGGGGTTTGGCGTGTGGTCGGTCAAGTGATCGACCGACCACACGCCGAGGCCCCGACCACACAGGCCTATCTTTTGCCGAATTCACCCCCTCCTGTGCACACTTTCATTGCAGGTAGCGAGATATCGACACCGAACCACCCCAGACACGTCGTTCCCGCACGTAGTGAACTCGACGACGGAGTGACAGATGACGGTTCTCAGGAAAGCTCTCATGCCTCTCGGGGCGTCCCCGGCCGGTGCGGCCCATGAGCCGCCTTCACGGCGGCGCGCCCCTCGTGTTGTGGCCGGCCTCCTCGTCCTGCTGCTGCTCGCCGGAGTGATCGGCACGCTCACGGCCACCCGGCCGGGCGCCGTCGCGGGTTCCGGCCGGGCGGCGCCCGCCGAGGGACCACCTGCCGGCCAGTTGTCCGGGCGCTCCTCGGAGGGCCTCGCCACCTCGGTGCTCGCGCGGTCCTTCGTGACGGGGGTCGACACGTCCGCCCGCACGGTGACCGTCGACATGTCGCGTGAACCGGATGCCGTCTACGCCTGGATGGACGAGGTGAGCAAGGATCTCGACGGCTGGACCATCGAGGTCGCCGGCCTGGACGCTCCGGACGGCAAGGCGCGGGCCGCCCTCGACGCGGCAGCCTCGGACGCCGAGGGCGATCGGCCCGTCGCGCCGCAGTCGTGCCCGGACGTGCCCACGGGAGCCCGGACCGACGGCCGTACCACCGTGCCCTATCTCGGCTGTGACCCGGCCACCGGGCACGAGCCGGCCGCCGCGTCCGTCCGGGGAGGCCTGCGGCACTCGCTCGGTGCCGCCGTCGACACGGTCCTCGCCGAGATGATCCCGGGCGCCGACATGGCGCCGGCCAGGACGTCGGTGGCCCGCGGCCGGGCCGTCGTCGATCTTCCGGCAGGCTTCCCCGAGGCGGCGGCGCGCGCTCCCGTGCCGGCCTACGAGATCGACCGTGCCCTGATCTTCACCGCCTACAGCAACGGCGCCCTGGACTCGGTCCGCTTCCGGGTGGCCGGTGACTGCCTGGCCTACGCGACCGCCGTCGACGGTGACATGTGCACCACGGTGCCGCTTCCCGTCGCGCTCGACCCCGACGACGCCGAGGAGTGACCATGACCGCTCGCATCAGGCCGTTCCTCGGCAGGGCCGGCGCTGCCCTGATCGTCACCGTCCTGGCCGCGGCCGCCGGTGCTCCACCCGCCTCCGCGGACACCGACTACAACCCGGGGAACTGGAACGGCAAGCGCATCTACCTGTCCCAGGCCTGCCACGACGGGAACGACGGCGTACCCGGCGGTTCCTGCATCACGAACCACGGATGCCGTGACTACTCGGAGAACGCGCAGTCGTACGCGACCGCCCTGCACGCGATCAACGGCGTCAGGGACAACAGGATGAACCTGCTGGAGCGCGGCTACCGCGTGCGCCGGGGCACGGGCACGCTCAACCAGAACGTGAACAGCTCCAACAACTACGGGGCCGACCTGCACATCCCGATCCACTCCAACGCCCGCACCGAGAAGTGCGGGGACACCACCAGGAGCAAGCACGGGACGCTCATGATGTACGTCTCCAAGGCGGGCCGACGCTGCTCGGACTCGTTCGTCCGCTGGTTCGGCCCCGGGAGCCCGGGCACCAACGACGTGCGTGCCTACCGGTCCAACCTGGGAGAGCTGAACAACACGACCGCGGTGGCGTGCTACCTGGAGATGGACTTCCACACCTGGCGCAAGGGCAGGAACTGGCTGATCGGTGAGCAGAACTACTCCTGGCGGGTGGGTCGGTCCATCGACGAGTACCTCGGATACCCGTGAGGGTCGCCCGGAGACTCACCACCTCGCTCGTGGCCGCGGCGGCCGTCCTCGCGCTCGCGGGCTGCGATCCGGCGGAGGGCTCCGGGGACCCGTCCTCGTCCCCTGGAACAAGCGGGACACCGACGAGCACGGCGCCGACCGGCACCGCGCCGACGAACGCGGGGCCCACGGCGCAGGGCGGTGCCGGGCTCCAGGTGCTGGAGGCCGGGGGAGGCCTCCGGGTGACGGCCCAGGGGCTGCCCGCCGGCGAGCTGGTCGAGGTGCTTCCGTGCTCGGCCGGGCTCGTGCGCGCGGGTGGGAGTGACGCCGACGCGATGTGCTCGTTCAACTCGGACGCCGGCGTCGCCGTGCGGACATCGGCCGACGGCACCCTGGACACCACCGTCGACCCCGAGCCGTACCTGAAGATCAACGGGCACGAGGTGCTGTGCGACACCGGCTGCGTGCTGGGGGTCGTCACCGGCGGTCGGACGGTCCGGGCGGTCGCCCCGTACGAGCTGCCCGACGGCGTCGTGCTGCCCGATGCGCCCCGGCTGGCCATCGAGTCGTGGACCTACGACGTCGCGGGGAACACGGGCAGCGCCGTCGTCCGCGGCAGCGGCTTCGAGCCAGGGGCCGACGTCGACCTGTCGCAGTGCCCCGCCGCCGCGGACGGTTCGGGGGTCGACGGCGCGGACTGCCTCTACGAGTACGGCACGGCGGCCGTCGCCGGCGACGACGGCACCTTCCGCGTGGACGTGGCCGCGTACCCGCTCTTCCAGAGGTCCGACGGCGAGCGTGCCGACGAGTACGTCGACTGCGTTCAGCAGCCTGCCGACTGCGCGATCGGCGCGCCCTGGGTGGTGGGTGAGCGCATCGCGGCGGTCACCTTCGACACGGCCCCGTGATCATGCGGCCGCCGGTGATCCTTCCTACGGCTCCCTCGGGCGGGACGCGCGAGGGAGCCGTAGGGCACCGCGTCAGAACGCCGCGTCCTTGACCCGCTGCCAGGTCAGGCCGGCGGGTGCGGGGATGTCCCGCACGGACAGGCGGCGCCGGAACACCCAGTAGGTCCACGCCTGGTACGCGAGGACGAGGGGCGTCAGGATCAGGGCGACCACGGTCATCACGCCGAGCGTGTACGGCGTCGACGACGCGTCGGCGATGGACAGCGACGGGCCGCCGTCGAGCCCGGGCATCACGTCCGGGTACATGGAGCCGAAGATGAGTGCCACGGCCGCGACGAGTACGACTGCCGACAGCGCGAACGCCTGCCCCTCGCGCGAGCGCCGGGTCGCCACGACGACGCCGATCAGCGCCCCTGCCGCGACCACCACCACGGCCCACGTCCACGTGGCCGAGTACGCCACCTGCGCCCAGACGGCCCAGCCGCCCGCGACGACCAGAGCGACGTAGGACAGCCCGGAGGCCAGGCGGCACGCGCGTTCGCGCAGTTCACCACTGGTCTTGAGCGCGACGAAGACCGCGCCGTGCAGCAGGAACAGCACGAGCGTGACGAGCCCGCCGAGCAGGGCGAACGGGTTGAGCAGCGCCCAGAAGCCGCCCACGTACTGGTGTGCGTCGTCCAGCTGGACCCCGCGGACCAGGTTGGCGAACGCCACGCCCCACAGCAGGGCCGGTACCCACGACCCCACCTGGATGGCCAGGTCGCAGCGCCGCCGCCAGGTCTCGTCGGAGATCTTGCCGCGGTACTCGAACGCGACGCCGCGCACGATGAGCGCCACGAGGATGATCAGCAGCGGAAGGTAGAAGCCGGAGAAGAGCGTGGCGTACCACTCGGGGAAGGCGGCGAACGTCGCCCCGCCCGCGGTGAGCAGCCAGACCTCGTTGCCGTCCCAGACCGGCCCGATCGTGTTGATCAGGACGCGACGCTCCTTGTCGCGGTTCTCCGGACCGCCGTGTGCGGCGCCTCCGCGGGGCAGGATCGACAGCAGCATGCCGACGCCGAAGTCGAAGCCCTCCAGGACCAGGTAGCCGGTCCACAGGACCGCGATGAGCACGAACCAGAAGATTGCGAGATCCATGTGTCGGTTCCTCAGTAGGCGAAGGAGAGCGGGCGGTCGGTGTCGTCGCCGGTCCGTGCCTCCGGCGACTCGTCGTGGACGACGTCGGGCACGCCCTCGATGGTGTACCGGTGCATGAGGCGGCCCCACACCACGGCGAGCACGCCGTACACGACCGTGAACACGATCATGGAGGCGAGCACCAGGTTCGGGCTGACGACCGTGGACACGCCGCGCTCGGTGAGCAGGCGGATCTGGTCGATGCCGGTCGGGTTCGGGGCCACCACCCACGGCTGCCGGCCGGTCTCGGTGAAGATCCAGCCGAACGAGGAGGCCAGGAACGGGGTGGGGATCGCCCAGATCCCGATGCGGGCGAACCACTTGTTGTCGGTGACCCGTCCGCGCCGGGTGAGCCACAGGGCGAGCACGGCCAGGGCGGCCGAGCCGACGGCGAAGCCGATCATGAGCCGGAACGACCAGTAGGTCAGGGCGAGGTTCGGGGTGTAGACGACCGGGTTGCCGGCGGCGTCGGTGTCTCCGTAGCGCTCGGTGTACTCCGCCTGGACGTCGTTCACCCCGGGCAGGAAGCTCTCCGGCCCGCTGAAGTGGCCGGTGCCGAGATAGCTGGCCAGGCCCGGTACCTCGAGGATGTGCCGGACCCCTTCGCAGGAGTTGGACAGGTCGCCGATGGTGAGGATGGAGAAGTTCGCCGATTCCGAGCCGTCGCACAGGGCCTCGGCCGAGGCCATCTTGCCGGGCTGCTGCTGGAACATGAGCTTGCCCTGGACATCGCCCGAGAGGGCGACGCCGACCCCGGCGATCAGCATCGTCACGGTGCCGAGAACGACGGCGGGCCGGTACACGTCGCGGGCGAGCGACACCTTGTGCTCCTCGCCGGTGCGTACGAGCCGGACCATCCACCACGCTGCGATGCCCGCCACGAACGTCCCGGCGGTGAGGAACGCGGCGGCGATGGTGTGCGGGAACGCGGCCCAGAGGGTGTTGTTCGCCAGGACCGCCCAGATGGACTCCATCTCGGCGCGCCCGCTCTCCGGGTTGAACCGTGTGCCCACGGGGTGCTGCATCCAGGAGTTGGCGGCCAGGATGAAGAACGCGGACAGGTTCACGGCGACGGCCACGGCCCAGATGCACGCCAGGTGCACCTTCTTGTTCAGGCGGTCCCAGCCGAAGATCCACAGTCCCAGGAACGTGGACTCGACGAAGAACGCGGCCAGGGCCTCCATCGCGAGCGGGGCGCCGAACACGTCACCGACGAACCGCGAGTACTCGCTCCAGTTCATGCCGAACTGGAACTCCTGCACGATGCCGGTGACGACGCCCATCGCGAAGTTGATCAGGAAGAGCTTTCCGAAGAACTTCGTCAGTCGCAGCCAGCGCTCGTTCCCGGTGCGGACCCAGGCTGTCTGCATGATCGCGACGAGCGGTGCGAGGCCGATCGTCAGCGGGACGAAGATGAAGTGATAGACCGTGGTGACAGCGAACTGCCATCGCGCCAGATCGAGTGCTTCCACTGGGGCTCCTGCGGGTCGGATCGGTGCTTGTTCTTTTCTTCACAAGCAGCCTATGCCCGTCGGGAGTCGCCCTTGACGACGTGTTGCGTGACATCGGCCACTTGTCAGAGTGTCGCAACTTCCGGGCGCGTCGGCCCGGCCAAGGCCGAAGTCCCTGTGCGATAATGGCTTTGCCCTTGCCGGACCACATCCTGGTGAGGGTTGCAGAGCCCGCAGGGCCGCGTCCGCCGCGGTGCCGCGACGGCGGAGATTGAAAGGGATCCGCGGTCGCAGGCGTCCGCGAAGATGAGGCACGTGGGGCCGCAACCGAGACTTCTGTCCGGCGCGGCGCTTCGAGGCGCCGTGTCACAGGACGACCGACCGCCTGGCGGTCCGCCGATGTGGGACGGACCCCAGCACAGGAGCAACCCCCGTGACGACTCCCTCTACCACTGGTCCGACCGCCGGGTCACAGAACGATCACGACGGCGAGGCCGCCGCCTCTGTGACGACTGGCAAGCCCGCCCGCCGGCGCGCCACGCGTACCACCTCGGCGCCCGCCAAGGCGGCGGCGCCGATCGTCATCAAGTCCACCCCGGCGACGGAGACGTCGACCGCTCCCGCGCCGGTGTCGGGCGTGACGGCCGGGACAGGCTCCGCGATGCGCCCGCGGCGCCGGGCCACACGCGGTTCGGCCGCGCCCGTCACGCCGCCCGAGGCGACCGCGCCCGAGGTGACCGCGTCCGAGGTGACCGCGTCCGAGACGGCATCGTCCGACGCGGCCCCGTCCGAGGCGACGTCGCCCGAGGCGACGTCGCCCGCCTCGTCGGCGGAGACAGCCCCCGTGGCCGAGTCGGCCGAGGTCCCGGCCCCGGTCGAGGCGATCCCCGCCGGGGACGCGAGCGGTCCCGAGGCCACCGAGCAGCAGGCCACCGAGCAGCAGGAGGCGCCGCCGAAGCGCCGTTCGCGCCGCGCCACGAAGGCAGCGGGTGCGGCGGAGAACGTGCGGACGGCCGGGCGTCGCAAGCCGGCGACCGCCGCCGGCTCCGGCGCCTTTGAGGATGTCGCGGCCGATGCTGCCGCGGGCGACGCCGTCGTGGCCGGGGCGGCCACCGCCGAGACCGGTTCCGGTACGGCGGAGGCGCCGCCCGAGCCGGCTCGCCCAGAGCGTGCCCGACGGGGGCGGACCGCACCGGACGAGCCGGCGTCCGGCGAGCCGGCCGCCTCCACGGCCCCGAGCACGCAGGAGCCCGCGTCCCGCACCCGGACCGCTCGGCGCACCCGCGCCGCGTCGTCGGGCACGACGCCGGACGCCGGTGACGGCGGGCGGGCGGAGAAGAAGGACGACAAGCCCCGCACCGCACCGCGCCTGGCCACCACGGCGCTGCTGTTCCAGGCGCCCGACCTGACGGCCGTGCAGCGTGCACGTCGTGAGCCTGAACTCACGATGGCCGGTGCGGGCACGACGGTGTCGGACACCGCAACGAAGGACGTCGACACGTCCGAGACGGTCGCCGAGCCGGAGAGCGCCGAGTCCTCGGCCCCGGCGGGGTCCCGGTCCTCGACCCGTTCCGCCGCCGGGAAGCGCGCCCCCGGAGGCGCCGAGGCGCCGAGCCGGAAGCCGGCCGGGTCCGCCGGCGAGAACGATGCCGCCGGCGTGGCCGACGAGGCGGTCCCCGCACCGCGCTTCCAGACCGCCGAGCTGAGCGCGGACGACGCCGCGGCCGTGGACGAGGTCGGCGTCATCGAGGAGGAACTGGCCGCCGAGGGCGTCGAGCTCACCGAACTGGCCCCGGCGGACCTGGACGAGGACGAGGAGTTCGAGGACGACGGGCGCTCCGGCAACCGCCGTCGCCGTCGCCGCGGCGGCCGGGGCCGCAGGGGCGGGCGCACCCGCGACGATCGCGGGGACGACGAGCCGGGCGAGCAGGGCAAGGGTGACGAGCAGGCCGACGACACGTCGGCCGAGGAGGAGCCCTCCGACACCCACGAGGACGTGGCGGACGACGACGCGGAGCCGGGCAGCCGTCGCCGGCGTCGTCGTCGGCGCGGCAACCGTGCGGAGCGTGCCGAGGCGGCTCGCAGCAGCCGCGGGTCGTCCGACGAGGTCACGGCCCTGAAGGGGTCCACCCGGCTCGAGGCCAAGCGGCAGCGTCGGCGTGAGGGCCGGGACGCGGGTCGTCGCCGGCAGATCGTCACCGAGGCCGAGTTCTTGGCGCGCCGCGAGTCGGTGACGCGGTCGATGGTGGTGCGCGAGCAGGACGGGCGCACGCAGATCGCCGTGCTGGAGGACGGCGTGCTCGTGGAGCACTACGTCTCGCAGCAGTCGCAGGTGTCGATGGCCGGCAACGTCTACCTGGGTCGCGTGCAGAACGTTCTGCCCTCCATGGAGGCCGCGTTCGTCGACATCGGCAAGGGGCGCAACGCCGTGCTGTACGCGGGCGAGGTGAACTGGGACGCCGCGGGTATCGCGGACGGTCAGCCCCGCCGCATCGAGGAGGCGCTCAAGTCCGGCGACACCGTGCTGGTCCAGGTCACCAAGGACCCGATCGGGCACAAGGGTGCCCGCCTGACGTCGCAGGTCACGCTCGCGGGGCGCTACCTGGTGTTCGTGCCCGGCGGCGGCATGACGGGGATCAGCCGCAAGCTGCCCGACACCGAGCGCAACCGGCTCAAGAAGATCCTGCGCGAGGTGGTGCCCGAAGGCGCCGGCGTGATCGTGCGCACGGCCGCGGAAGGTGCCAGCGAGGACGAGTTGCGGGCCGACGTCGAACGCCTGCAGGGTCAGTGGAACGCCATCACCACGAAGGCGGACCGCTCCAAGAAGTCCGCGCCCGTGCTGCTCCAGGGTGAGCCGGACCTCGCGATCCGCGTGGTGCGCGACATCTTCAACGACGACTTCTCCTCCCTGGTCGTGGCAGGCGATCGTGCCTGGGACGAGATCTCCTCCTACGTCGACGAGCTCGCGCCGGACCTGCGTGAGCGCGTGACGAAGTGGGTCCAGGCCGGCGACGTCTTCGCCGAGC
This sequence comes from Myceligenerans indicum, assembly GCF_016742955.1. GTDB lineage: Bacteria > Actinomycetota > Actinomycetes > Actinomycetales > Cellulomonadaceae > Myceligenerans > Myceligenerans indicum. The sequence continues at coordinate 34,472 of NZ_JABBYC010000041.1, forward strand.
ACCGGATCGACGAGCAGCTCGCCAAGGGCATGGACCGCAAGGTGTGGCTGCCGTCCGGCGGCTCGCTGGTGATCGACCGCACCGAGGCCATGACCGTCGTGGACGTCAACACCGGGAAGTTCACCGGGGCGGGCGGCACGCTGGAGGAGACCGTCACCCGGAACAACCTCGAGGCGGCCGAGGAGATCGTGCGCCAGCTCCGGCTGCGCGACATCGGCGGCATCATCGTCATCGACTTCATCGACATGGTGCTCGAGTCGAACAGGGACCTGGTGCTGCGGCGCCTGGTCGAGTGCCTGGGTCGCGACCGGACGAAGCACCAGGTCGCCGAGGTGACGTCCCTGGGTCTCGTGCAGATGACGCGCAAGCGTGTGGGGCAGGGCCTCGTGGAGGCGTTCAGCGAGACGTGCGAGCACTGCAACGGCCGCGGGTTCGTGGTCCACGACCACCCCGTCGAGCGCGGACCGTCCGGCGGCGAACAGTCCGACGGCGGCTCCGGCGGCAGCGCACGCAAGCGCCGCAAGCGGGGCGGCAAGTCGGGCGGTGGCCCCGAGGTCGCGGCACCGCCGAAGTCGGCGGGGCCGGCGTCGCCGGCCGCGGCGGTACTCCCCGAGGAGAGCTCCGAGCAGCGCGAGGAGGTCAAGGCGCGGCTGGCGACGATCGCCGCCGCCGCGCAGCACGCCCACGAGGGCGAGGGCGAGGAGGCCAAGGACGCCACGGACCTGGCTGCCGGTGCGGACCACGCGCCGCGGGCGGACCAGGACACGGACGCCGTGCCGGCCGCCGAGCCCGAGCCGGCCCCCAGGTCCGAGCACAGGTTCGAAATCAGCCTGCCGGAGCCGAGAAGTGGCGCGGGCGAGCGGGCCACGACGATGCCCGCTGCCTCGCTCGACGCGATCGTGCTGCCGGACCGGTCGCTGAAGGCCGAGCCGGCGGCAGTGCCCGCGAACGGCTCGGCGGGTGACACCGGCGAGCAGGCCGAGGACGGTACGCCGGACGGTGGTGACGCGTCCGAGCCGGCCAAAGGAGCCGGCGACGAGGTCGCCTGAGAACCAGCAGAGGAAGGGATTCTGGTCCAGGCTGCTGGGCCGCTGAGAACCTCCCGCACAGGGCCGTCACCCCGCCCAGGGGTGGCGGCCCTGTGCCGTGGCCAGGCGTGGAACCGTGTCGTGCCGGGAACACGGGGTTCATGCGGTAGCGGGGAACGGACGCGTGCCCGGCGGCGGGAACCGTGCGGCGGCGTCGCGGGCTCAGTCCTCGACCAGGGGGACGAACCGGTAGCCGCCGTGCTCGCTCACACGTACCTCGCCGTCCCCGCGGCGTTCCACGAGCAGCATCCGGCCTCGCACGGGAATCACCATCAGGCCACCCGGCGCCAGCTGGTCCACCAGTTCCCGGGGCAGGCGGCTCGCCGTCGCCGAGACGAGGATCCGGTCCCAGCCGCCGGGCCGGGGGACGCCGAGCGCACCCGGCTCCGCCCGCGTCACGTGTGCCCAGCCCATGCCGGTCGCCGCCACGTTGTCGCCCGCCCACTCGGCCAGGCGCGGATGCCTCTCGACGCCGAGCACCTCGCCGTTCGGGCCGGTCAGGTGAGCCAGGAGGGCGGTCGTCCATCCGGAGCCGGCCCCGATGTCGAGCACGCGTGCGCGGCGCGGGACGCGCAGGAGGCGCAGCATGTCGGCGACGGTGCTGGGCTGCGAGGACGTCTGGCCGTGCCCGATGGGCAGCGGGTGGTCGGAGCCGGCGAGGGAACGCTGGCCATGGGGAAGGAAGCCGGTGCGCGGCACGGCCTGCATGGCGCGCGCGACGGTGTCGTCGGCCATACCTCACAGGGTAGGCCGTGGCCCGTCACGGGTCCCGGCGGACGGGGGCGCCCGCCGAGGGGCCGGACGGTCGTCGTCGGCCATCTCACAGGCCGCGTGGTTTGAACGGGGTGGCCGCATCCCGTAATCTTGGACGTCGGTGCGCGTTCTGCGCACCTGTCCCGCGTGCCCATGGCGCACCGCACTCGACCGCTGCGGCGGTGAGAGTTACAGCAAAGCCGGTGACCGACGTCGTGCGCGCACGCCAAGACGAGGAGAAGAGTTCAACGTGGTGTACGCGATCGTCAAGGCCGGTGGCCGGCAGGAGAAGGTTTCCGTCGGATCCATCGTGGTCATGGACCGGGTCCCGGCGCAGCCGGGCGAGTCGGTGGAGCTGCCCGCTCTGCTGCTGGTCGACGGGGAGAAGGTGACCACCGACAAGGCCAAGCTGGCCAAGGTCAAGGTCACCGCCGAGGTCGTGCGGGACGAGAAGGGCCCCAAGATCACGATCCTCAAGTACAAGAACAAGACCGGTTACCGCAAGCGCCAGGGCCACCGCCAGCCGCTGACGCGCCTGAAGGTCACCGGGATCAACTGACGCGACGACGTGCTCGACGGAGGGTGAGGGCCGAGGAACGAGGCACTCGCCCGGAGCCGAGCACGAGGAGCGTCGGTACGAGACCAAGCTTCCGCCGGGCTCGTTCCGGCGTCTGTACTTCCAGTAACTCCCCGAAAGAGGTCAGCAGAGATGGCACACAAGAAGGGCGCGAGCTCCTCGCGCAACGGTCGTGACTCGAACGCCCAGCGTCTCGGCGTCAAGCGCTTCGGTGGCCAGGTCGTGAACGCGGGCGAGATCATCGTGCGCCAGCGCGGCACGCACTTCCACCCGGGCAACAACGTCGGTCGCGGTGGCGACGACACGCTGTTCGCCCTGACCGCGGGCGCCGTGCAGTTCGGCACGCGCCGTGGCCGCAAGGTCATCGACATCGTCGAGCCCGCCGGGGCCTGATCCCGGTACCCACGAGGGGGCGCGCCCGGCGGGCGCGCCCCCTCGTCCTGTCTTGAGAGGATGGACCCATGGCCAGCTTTGTCGATCGTGTCGTCCTGCATGCCGTGGGCGGCAACGGCGGGCACGGCGTCGCGTCGATCCGTCGCGAGAAGTTCAAGCCGCTCGCCGGCCCCGACGGCGGCAACGGCGGTGACGGCGGTTCCGTCAAGCTGGTCGTCGACCCGCAGGTGACCACACTTCTCGACTACCACCACTCGCCGCACCGCCACGGCACCAACGGCACCCAGGGCATGGGTGACGACCGTGACGGTGCCAACGGCGCCGACGTCTCGTTGGGGGTTCCCGACGGCACGGTGGTCAAGGACCGCGACGGAAAGGTCCTCGCGGACCTGGTCGGGGCGGGAGCCGAGTACGTCGTCGCGCAGGGCGGCCGGGGTGGCCTGGGCAACCGGGCTCTGGCGTCGCCGAAGCGCAAGGCACCCGGGTTCGCGCTGCTCGGTGAGCCGGGCGAGGAGGCCGACGTCGTCCTCGAGCTGAAGACCATCGCCGACGTCGCCCTGGTGGGCTACCCGAGTGCGGGGAAGTCCTCGCTCATCGCCGCGATCTCGGCCGCACGGCCGAAGATCGCCGACTATCCCTTCACGACCCTCGTACCGAACCTCGGGGTGGTCCAGGCCGGGGAGTCCCGCTACACGGTCGCGGACGTGCCCGGCCTCATCCCGGGTGCGAGCGAGGGCAAGGGGCTGGGGCTGGAGTTCCTGCGGCACATCGAGCGCACGGCGGTGATCGTGCACGTCCTGGACTGCGCCACGCTGGAGTCGCAGCGTGACCCGGTCAGCGACCTCGACGTCCTGGAGGCGGAGCTCGCCTCGTACGCGGGAGACCTCGGCATCGAGGGCGGGCGCGTGCCGCTGACGGAACGTCCCCGGATCGTGGTCCTGAACAAGATCGACGTGCCCGACGCGCGCGACCTGGCGGAGATGGTCCGGCCGGACCTGGAGGCCCGGGGGCTGCGTGTCTTCGAGGTCTCGACCGCGAGCCACGAGGGGCTGCGCCCGTTGACGTTCGCGCTGGCGAAGATCGTCGAGGAGGCGCGTGCCGCGGCGCCGGAGCCCGAGCCGCAGCGCATCGTCCTGCGGCCGAAGCCCGTGGACGCCGCAGGATTCACCGTGGCCCGCAAGGGCGGCGAGCACGACTACTGGTTCGAGGTGCGGGGCTCGAAGCCGGAGCGCTGGGTCAAGCAGACGGACTTCAACAACGACGAGGCGGTCGGGTTCCTCGCTGACCGGCTGGAGCGGCTCGGCGTGGAGGACAAGCTGTTCAAGGCCGGTGCGGTGGCGGGCGACGAGGTCCGGATCGGTGATCCGGCGGGCGCCGTGGTCTTCGACTGGGAGCCCACGCTGACCACGGGGCCCGAACTGCTCGGAGCCCGGGGGACGGACCTGCGCCTGGAGGAGACCGCGCGCCCGACCCGCGCGCAGCGGCGGCGCGAGTTCACCGAGCGCATGGACGCGAAGGCGGAAGCGCGCCGGGAGCTGTGGACCGAACGGGAGTCGGGCATCTGGACGGACCCGGACCAGGACTGATGGTCTTCTGCCGGGCCTCCGGGCCCGGTCTCGCCGGGGCCCGAGCGCGCCTGTGGCCGCGGTGGTTCCGGCGGCCCGGACCGGCCGTGGCGGCCGGGACAGGGAGTGGCAGTGGGGGCGCTCACCGTAGTGCGGCAGGTTCCGCCTGGCGAAATGAGCGCGCGTCGGGGAGGCGTGGCCGGTGATGATGGGGGAGTGGCCCCCGCTTCGTCCCGTGCCGCGCTGCCCGCCGCACGCCGCATCGTCGTCAAGATCGGATCCTCCTCGCTGACCCGCCCGGACGGGCACCTCGACGAGGGCGCGCTCCGTGCACTCGTGGACGTGCTCGCCGCCCGGGTGGCCGGTTCCGCGGCCGACGGTCCGGCGGTCGCCGCACGCGACGGCAGCCAGATCGTCCTGGTCACCTCCGGTGCGGTCGCCGCGGGGATCGGCCCGCTCGGGCTGCCCGTCCGCCCGCGCGACCTCGCCACCATGCAGGCGGCGGCATCGGTGGGGCAGGGGCAGCTCGTGGCCCGCTACACGGAGGCCTTCGCCCGCCACGGTCTGCGGGTCGGCCAGGTGCTGCTCACCGCCGAGGACACCGTGCGCCGCTCCCGCTATGCGAACGCGCAGCGGTCGCTGGAGAAGCTGCTGGCGCTCGGCGTCGTCCCCGTCATCAACGAGAACGACGCCGTGACCACGGCGGAGCTGAAGTTCGGCGACAACGACAGGCTCGCTGCCCTCGCGGCGCATCTGGTGCGGGCCGACGCGCTCGTGCTGCTGACCGACGTCGACGGGCTGTACGACGGCCCGCCCTCACGGCCCGGCGCGCGGCGGATACCGCACGTGGCGCAGCTGTCGGACGTCGCCGGCGTCGAGGTGACCGCCCGGGGAAGCGCCGTCGGGACCGGGGGAATGCTCACCAAGCTGCAGGCGGTCCGGATCGCGACCGGTGACGGTATCCCCGTGGTCCTCACGCGGGCGGCCGACGCGGCCGCCGCGCTGGCCGGTGAGGACACCGGCACGTTCTTCGCGGCCACGGGCCGACGCACGACGGCGCGGCGGCTCTGGATCGCGCATGCCGCCGGAACCGAGGGGCGCATCCACCTGGACGACGGCGCGGTCCGCGCGGTCCGTGGAGGCCTTGCCTCGCTGCTGCCCGCAGGGGTGACGAAGGCGGAGGGGACGTTCGACGCGGGTGATCCCGTCGAGCTCGTGGGGCCCGACGGCGTCGTCGTCGGGCGCGGCCTGGTGGCCTTCGGTTCCGCCGACCTGCCCGCCCTGCTCGGCCGCACCACGCACGCCCTGCGCGAGGAGCTCGGCGAAGGCTACGACCGTGAGGTGGTCCATCGCGACGACCTGGTGCTGGAGGACAACGGGTTCGCCCCGTGAGCCGGAGCGCGGCCCGCCGACCAGGTTGTGGATAGCCGCTGCCGCGCGTCCGCGACCAGACGTAGGCTCGTGGACATGACGAGCCTTGCACCTGACACGGGGTCCGCCTCTCGCGAGGCGGAGGAGTCCGCTGCCCGTACGGCCGGGGGTGCGCCTGCGTCGTCGGACGGTGACACGGCCGTGCGTGAGATCGCGCGCCGCGCCAAGGTCGCGTCGCGGGCGCTGGCCACGGCGAACCGCGCCACGAAGGACGCTGCGCTCGGCGCGATCGCCGATGACCTGATCGCCCAGGCGGATCGGATCGTGGCGGCGAACGCACAGGACATGGAACGCGGCCGCGACAGCGGCATGTCGCCCGGCCTGCTGGACCGTCTGGTGCTGACCCCGGACAAGATCGGGCAGATCGCCGCCGCCACCCGGGAGGTGGCAGGGCTTCCGGATCCTGTCGGGGAGGTCGTTCGCGGTCAGACGCTGCCGAACGGTCTGCGGCTGCGGCAGCTCCGGGTGCCGATGGGCGTGGTCGGGATGATCTACGAGGCCCGCCCGAACGTGACGGTCGACGCCGCGGTGCTCGCGCTGAAGTCCGGCAACGCGGCGGTGCTGCGCGGCGGCTCCGCGGCGGCGTCGTCGAACCGGGTCGTCGTGGACGTGCTGCGCTCCGCGCTGGAGCGTTCGGGCCTGCCCGCGGATCTCGTGCAGACCATCGACGCGTACGGCAGGCCGGGCGCCCGAGCCCTGATGCGCGCCCGCGGCCTGGTCGACGTCCTGATCCCGCGCGGCGGTGCCGACCTCATCCAGACCGTGGTCGCGGAGTCGACGGTGCCCGTGATCGAGACGGGCGTCGGGAACGTGCACGTATACGTCGACGCCACCGCTGACGTCGACATGGCCGTGGACATCACCATGAACGCCAAGACGCAGCGCGTCGGCGTGTGCAACGCGGCCGAGACCCTGCTGGTGCACTCCGACGCGGCCCCGGCGTTCCTGCCTGCGGCTCTCACGGCACTGGCCGGAGCCGGCGTCGTGCTGCACGGCGATCCGCGCGCGCTGGAGTACGCGCCGCAGGGCGCGACGGCCGTTCCCGCGACGGACGAGGACTGGGCGACCGAGTACCTCGCGCTGGAGCTGGGCGTGAAGGTCGTCGACTCCCTGGACGAGGCGATCGACCACATCCGCACGTGGTCCTCGGGACACACCGAGGCCATCGTGACCCGCGATCTCGCCGCGTCCGAACGGTTCGTCGCCGAGGTGGACTCCGCCGCGGTCATGGTCAACGCCTCGACACGCTTCACGGACGGCGGCGAGCTGGGTCTCGGGGCCGAGATCGGTATCTCCACCCAGAAGCTGCACGCCCGCGGGCCCATGGGACTCGCCGAACTCACCACGACCAAATGGGTGGTGCACGGCGACGGTCACGTCAAGCCGTAGTCTTCCCCGGATCTCTCCCGGCCCGTACACGGTCCGGATGCGGTAGGCGGCGCCCGGCGTGAGACACTAGGCCCCACTTGAGCACGAACCACCAGGAGGACATCCGTGCTGCACACTGCGGTTCAGATCGCCGAGACCACCACCGAGCACGCCGCTGAGCTGCCCTTCCCCCCGATCGGGTTCGGCCTGCTCGCCTTCGGCACGCTCGTGGCCGGTCTCCTCTTCACCTTCGCGTTCCGCAACGTGAACAACCGGCACGCCGAGGTCCCGGCCACCCACGACGCCGGTCACTGAGGGCACAGGTCGGACCGGTACCGGTGTCAGCTCAGCGGCCTCGCCTCGGCGTGATGGGCGGGACGTTCGATCCCATCCATCACGGCCATCTCGTGGCAGCGAGTGAGGCCGCCTTCCAGCTCGGCCTGGACGAGGTGATCTTCGTCCCCACCGGTCGGCCGTGGCTCAAGCACCACCAGCAGGTCACCGAACCCGAGCACCGCTATCTGATGACGGTGATCGCCACCGTGTCCAACCCGCGGTTCACGGTGAGCCGCGCGGACGTCGACCGGCCGGGCCTCACCTACACGGTGGACACCCTGAGGGACCTGCGGATCGAGCGACCCGACGCCGACCTGTACTTCATTACCGGCGCCGACGCCATCCAGCAGATCCTCACGTGGAAGGATGCCGACAAGCTGTGGGACATGGCACACTTCGTGGCGGTCACACGCCCGGGGCACCGGTTGACCGTGGAAGGTCTGCCACCGCATGGGGTTACCACGCTGGAGGTGCCGGCCCTCGCGATCTCGTCGTCCGACTGCCGTCGTCGTGCGGCCGCCGGGCTGCCGGTGTGGTACCTGGTGCCGGACGGCGTGGTCCAGTACATCGCGAAGCACGGACTGTATCGAGGTCTTCAGGATGAGTGACAACAACGGCCGGCCTCTGACACGGCGCGAGATCCGCGAGCGAGAGGCTGCGGCGCGGACGACCGCGGAGGGCGGTGCCCCGGCCCCGGGTGGTCCGCCACAAGGAGGCGGGGCGCCACAGCCGGGCGGTTTCCCGGTGCAACCCCCGCCGGTCGCGCGTCCGCCGCAGGCGTCCGGCACGCGTGGTGTGGATGCCGCCGGCCGGCTCACGCCCGTCCAGCAGCAGGGCGGGGCGGCAGGGGCTGACGCCCCGACGGCGTTCCCGCCACGAGGCGGCGCCGCGCCGGCAGGAAGTGCTCCGTCGCCGTTTCCTGGTCGTGGTGGTGTGGATCCGGCTGGTGGTCCGACGGGTTCGCAGAGTCCGTTTCCTGGTCGTGGTGGTGTGGATCCGGCTGGTGGTCCGACGGGTTCGCAGAGTCCGTTTCCTGGTCGTGGTGGTGTGGATCCGGCTGGTGGCCCGACCGGTCCGCAGAGCCCGTTCACGCCCCGGACCCCGGGTACCCCTGTCTCTTATACACATCTCCGAGCCC
>NZ_JABBYC010000042.1 GCF_016742955.1 Myceligenerans indicum
CATACGAGATGTAGCTCCGTCTCGTGGGCTCGGAGATGTGTATAAGAGACAGGTGCGAGGGTGCGGGTGACGTGGTCGCGCCAGAGGACGGCGGGGAACCCGTTGAACAGGACGTGGTCGGCGAGGAAGACGCCGACGGGGGTCCAGGGCTTCCAGGGTTCGCTGGTGTCTGTGGTGGCCGCGAGGGCGGCGTTGACCCCGTGGGCGTAGGCGGTCAGCCAGTCCCGTTCGGGCTGCGCGAGGGCGTCGGTGACGCGTCGTGCGGTGTCGGTGAGGCGGACGCGTACGGCGAACCGGTCCCAGGTGAGGCCGTCGGGGCCGGTGTGGGCGGCGAGCCGCGCCTCGGCGCGGTGGCGGGCGGTCTCGATCTGGTCGGTGCGGTCGAGGGCGGTGACGTAGCCCTGCCCGTAGGCGAGGGCGTTCTCCGTGGCGGCACGGATGTGGGGGATGCCGTGGGGGTCGCGGTAGAGCTCGAAGGGGGGTGTCCGGGGGTGGTCGTGCTGGTGGTTCACGTGGTGACCGTGGTTCCTATCGGGTTGGTGAGGCGTCCGGCGTAGATGAGGGAGGATGCCTGGTCGGTCAGGTCGACCAGCTGGCGGGTGTCGCGCAGCTGGAGCCGGTTGAGGCAGGAGTGGGCGAAGGTCCGGGCGCGCAGGTCGACGCCGAGGCCGTGTCCGTGGCGGGCGGCGAGGTCGGGGTGCTCGTCGCGGTGGCGGTCCACGACCTGGCCGACGACGGCCCAGAAGCGTGCGGCGGGCAGCACGCCGTCGGCGGCGAGGATGCCGGACAGGTGGCGCAGGACGCCGTCGAACATGTCGGTGAACACGGCCAGGGCCTTCTCCTCGTCACCGACCAGGGCGCGGAGGCGTTCGATCCGGGCGGGCAGCGGGCGTGGTCCGAGCACGGCGGTCTCCTCCCCGATGTCCTTCATGAACACGCGGGTCACGACGTGGTCGCGCAGGACCAGGACGAGGTTCTCCCCGTGGGGCATGAACGCGAGGTCGTGGGCGAGCAGGCAGTGCACGAGCGGGTAGAGGTAGGCGTCGAGGTAGGACCGCAGCCAGTGCTCCGGGTCCAGGCCGGAGGCGGTGACCAGGGTGGTGGCGAGCGCGGTGCCGGTGGCGTCACGGTGCAGCAGGGCGGCCATGGTGGCCACGCGCTCGCCGTCGGCGAGCCGCGGCAGGGGTGACTCGCGCCAGAGGGCGGCGAGCATCTTGCGGTAGGGGTTGTCGGTCGGTGTGCGGTGGTAGACGTCGCCGGTGTAGCCGACGGCGGCCAGTTCCCGCAGGACGCCGAATCCGGCGCGGCGCAGGGTTGCGTCGCCGGTCACGAGGTCGGCGACCCAGTCGTTGACCGCCGGGGTGTCGCGCATGTACTTCGGGGACAGGCCGCGCAGGAAGCCCATGTTCTGGATGGCGGTGGCGGTCTTGACGTAGTGGTGGCCGGGCCGGGTGGTGTTGAACAGGGTGCGGACGGACTGCTGGGGGGTGTACTCGTCGGCGCCGGGGCCGAGGGGCACGAGGTCGTGGCGGGCGACGTCGGCGGCGAACGTGATCGCCACGCGGTGCTCCCACTGCCAGGGGTGGACGGGCAGGTAGAGGTAGTCGTCCGGGTCGAGGCCGCGGGCGGTGAGCCGGTCTGCGAACGCGGCGCGTTCGGCGCCGGACAGCTCCCCCGCCGTGGAGGGTGTCCCGTACAGCCCGTGCTCGGTCTGTCCGGCGCCGAGCGCCAGGTGCGTGTGCTCGCGCCGGGCGGCCAGCCACATCAGGCGCAGCCGGCCGCCGCGTTCGGGCGCGTAGGCGCGGTAGTCGGACAGGGAGTAGCCGATACGTCCGTTGTTCGCCACGAAGCCGGGATGCCCCTCGGTCATGGCGGACTCGACGGCCTGGAAGGCGCCCGCGACGTCGGGCCCGGACAGGGCGCGCACCAGGCCGGGCGCGGACTGGGGCGAGGACTGGGGCGAGGACTCCCGTTCCCGTTTCGCCATCGCCCCGGCCAGCGTGGACGACAGCTCCTCCAGGTACACCGGCAGCAGGTCGTCGGGGACCTGCAGCTGCGGCTGCAGCTCGGCGACGAGTTCGAGGGCGTCCGGCCCGGCAGGGTGCTCCACCCCGCCGGGCCCGGTGCGGGTGCGGGTGCGGGTGCGGGTGCGACGCAGGCTCGCCTCGTCGATGACCCAGTGCTCCAGCGGGTAGCGGCGGGCGGTGAACCGGTAGGTGACGCGCCCGCCGCCGGTGCCGCCGCCTGCCCCGTGCGGGGCCTCGTCCAGCACCAGCGCGTACGGGCGCGGGTCGTCGTGCGTCACCTCCCGCGCCGCGCCGCCGGCCGGGGAGGCGCCCGTCACCGGTCCTCGCGCCGGGTCGGGGTCGAGGTCGGGGTCGGGGTCGAGGTCGGGGTCGAGGTCGGGCTCCGGCAGGATGAGGCGCTCGTGCGTGAACTCCGCGAGCGCCTTGGCCACGAGGTGCCGGTGGGCGGCCTCGGCGAGCGCGGGGCGCAGGTGTGCGGCGGGCCGGCTGCTCAGTGGTCCGGTGTCGTCGCCGAGGGGGGAGGCGGCGAAGTCGTCGCGGGTGCAGGCGCTGAGGCGGGCGTGTTTGGTGTGGCCGTCGGTGGCGAGGTCGACGTCGGCCAGGACGCGGAAGCCGGCGGCGGCGTTCTTGGCGTGGATCGCGGTGTTGCGGGTGTCGGGTTCGACGACGACGCGCAGGGCGCCGCGTCCGCCGTCGGGTGCGGGGGTGAGGCAGAACCGCATGACGGTGGTCATCACCGCGTCGGTGAGGCCCGGGATGCGTGGGGTGTCGCCCCGGGGCGCGGGTGGAGGTGCGACCAGGAGGTGCATGCCGAGGTCTCCGGGCCGGTGGTCGAGGGTGCCCGGTGGCAGGCCGTCCAGGACGGTGCGGGACGGGTCGTAGGTCTCGGCGTAGGCGATCGGTGTGCCCGCGTGGCGCAGGAGCCAGCCGTCCTGGGCGTCGTCGGCGCTCATGGCGGTGAGGTAGGCGTGCACCTGCTGCCTCGTGAGGCCGCTCATCTCCCAGTAGTGGGAGGCGGGGTGGGTGAGCCAGTCGTGCAGGGTCCGGGCGTCGCGGGCGGCGTGGGCGGGTTCCACCGTCAGCTCGCCCACCCGGGTCGTGGTCGTGAAGGGCATCAGGGTGTCACCTCCGCCGTCTGCGGCGCCGGCGCCGGCGTCGTCGGCTGCGGCGTTCCCGGCGTGGCCGGGCCTCCCGGTGGGTCTGCGGGGGCCGGGTGTGCGGGCAACCCGAACGTCTGGAAGGCGGTGCGGCGTTCGATCGGGTAGGGCTCGCGTCCGGTGACCCGCGCGAGGATGACGGAGGCGCGCCAGGGGGCGAAGCCGAGGTCGGGGGCGGTGACGCCGTGGGTGTGTTCCTCGCCGCCCGCGACGAACAGGCGGCGGCCGGTGTCGACGGTGTAGTCGCGGCGCACGGCGAGGCGGCCGGCGTCGTCCAGGTCGATGCGGTCACGGACCGGCGCGAGGAGGTCCGGCACGGTGTGCCGGTAGCCGGTGGCCGCGACCACGGCGCGGGTGCGGTGCTCGGCGTCCTGACCGGTCTGGGCGTGGTGCAGGGTCAGGACGTACTCGCCGGTGCCGCCGGCTCCGTGGGGGTCGAAGCGGGCGGCGGTGACCTCGCAGTCGGTCAGCAGCGTGGTCGGCAGCGGCCTGCCGAGGGCGGACCTGCGGTAGAGCGTGTCGTAGATGTCGTCGACGAGGTCGCCGCTCATGCCCTTGTAGAGGTTGCGCTGTTCGCGGCCGAGCCGGTCGCGCAGGTCCTGCGGGAGGGAGACGTAGTGGTCGGTGTACTCCGGGGACGTCATCTCCAGGGTGAGCTTGGTGTACTCCATGGGGAAGAAGCGGCTGCTGCGCGTCACCCAGTCCAGGCGGAAGGCTCCGCCGGCCGCGGACGGGTCGTGCACGCCGACGGCGTCGAGCAGGTCGCGGTACACCTCGCCGGCGGACTGCCCGCTGCCCACCACGGTCACCGCGCCGGAGTCGATGAGCGCCTGCCTCCCGGGAAGGTAGCTCCCGGTGTGCACCACCGGGCCGGCGCCGCTCAGGTCGCGCAGCACCGCCGGCACGTGAGGTGTCGTCCCGGTCCCGAGCACGACGTGCTTGGCACAGTATTTCTCCTCCCGGGTCCCGTCCGGTCCGCTGACCTGGGCGGTCAGGACGAAGAGGTCCGACGCGGCGTCGTGCTCGACGGCGGTCACGCGCCGCCCCCAGCGCAGCATGCCGGGTGCGGACGCGGCCAGCCGCGCGGCCGCCCAGCGGCAGTACGCGTCGTACTCGGCGCGCAGCGGGTAGAAGGACTCGCGGATGTAGAAGGGGTAGAGCCGGCCGGTCTCCTTCAGCCAGGCCAGGAACGAGTACGGGGAGGTCGGGTCCGCCATGGTGACCAGGTCTGCGAGGAAGGGGACCTGGAGGGTGGTGCCCTCGACGAGCATTCCGGGGTGCCAGGAGAAGCCGTCGCGCTGGTCGAGGAACACGCTCGTGACGTCCTCCAGCGGGGCCGCGAGCGCGGCGAGGGACAGGTTCATGGGGCCGATGCCGACGCCGGCCAGGTCGTAGGTGCGCATCAGGCGTCCTCCTCGCGGGTCAGGCGGGGGTGGATCCCGCGGCAGGGCGGCGCGTCGAGGTCGGCGAGCTCCTCACCGGCCAGCAGCCCCCGGGCGGCCGAGCGCACCAGGTCGCACACCGCCCGCACGTCCGCGAGCGTCACGTCGGGGTTGAGCAGGGTCAGCTTGAGGCACGGCCGCCCGCCCGCGACGGTCTTGGCCACGAGCGCGCGCCCCGAGTCGAACAGGACCCGGCGCACCTGCGGCACGAGCGCGTCGGCGCGGGCGGGATCGAGACCGTCCGGCTCGTAGCGGAACAGGACCGTGGACAGGTCCGTGCGGCCGATGACCCGAAGCTCCGGGTCGCCGGCGAGATCGGCGTGCACGGCCGCCGCGAGGTCGCAGGTGGCGTCAACCATCCGCCCGATGCCGTCCGCCCCGAGCGCCCGCAGCGTGACCCACAGCTTGAGGGCGTCGAACCGGCGCGTGGTCTGCAGGGACTTGTCCACCTGGTTCGGGTCGGGGTTGAGCTCGCCGTTCTCGTGGGAGGGGTTGAGGTAGTCGGCGTGCCAGGCACCGCGCGCCAGGTCGGCCGCCTCGCGCACAACGAGCGCGCTGGAGGAGACCGGCTGGAAGAAGGCCTTGTGGTAGTCCACGGTGACGCTGCGGGCGCGTTCGATGCCGGCCAGCAGGCCACGGCGGGTGGGGCTGACCAGCAGCCCGCACCCGTAGGCGGCGTCCACGTGCAGCCAGGCGCCGGTCGCGTCGGCGAGATCGGCGACCGGGACGATCGGGTCGACGCAGCCACGGTCGGTGGTCCCGGCGGTCACCACGACCGCCATGACCGTGTCCCCGGTGCGGGCGACGTCGGTCAGGGCGCGGCCCAGCGCGTCCGGGTCCATCCGCCCGTCCCCGTCGGCGCCCACCGCGAGGACCGCGTCCTGGGACAGGCCGAGCAGCAGGGCCGCCTTCGCGACCGAGAAGTGGCTCGCGGCCGTGGCCAGGATCCGCAGGCGGGACTGCGCGACGGCGCGCTCCGTGCCGTGCAGCCCCTCGAGCGCCCGCTGGCGGGCGAGGAACATCGCCTGCAGGTTGGACTGCGTGCCGCCGGAGGTGAACACGCCGTCGGCGCCCGCGGCCTCGCCCCGCTCGTCCCGGCCCACCGGGAAACCGATCCGTCGCGCCGTCCAGTCCACCAGCCGGCGCTCCATCAGGGTGGCGGCCCCCGACTGGTCGTAGGTGTCCACCGAGGTGTTGACCGCCGCCAGCATCGCCTCCGCGGCCACGGCGGGCACCGCGACCGGGCAGTTCAGGTGGGCCGCGTAGGCCGGGTGGTGGAACCACACCGCGTTGCCCGCGTACAGGGCGGCCGCCTCGGACAGCGCCTCGGCGGCCCCGATCCCCGGAGCCTCCAGGTCCACCGCGTCGCAGCGCTCACCGAGCTCCGCGCGCCCCGCGCCGCTGAACGGCTGGTCGGCCGCGGCCACACGGTGCGCGACGTCGTCCACCACCGCCCGGGTCAGGCGCGCGTACTGCGTGGCGGTGGCGCCCCGAAGCAGGGCAGCGGGATCGTGCGGCACTCCGGGCACCGGCGTGCGGGTCGCGGCGGGCAGAGGTGAGGACATGCGCGAGGCTCCTCGGGTGGGGAGGACAGGACAGGACGGCACGCCCCGAACACCCCCACCGAACGGAGTGTTAGGCATGCCTGCCCTAAGTTAGTCGACACTTCGCCCTTGTCCAACCGTAGCCATGTTCCGGACACGCGCCGCCGGCGCGCGCCGTGGAGGCGAAGGCTGCGACAGATCAGCCCTCCCCGCCTCCGGCCACGGCGACGTTCGGCCTCCCCCGTTCCGTCAGCTCCGCCCGGTCGACGATCTTGGTCCGTGCGCGCCCGTGCCGGGCGCCGAGCTCCCGCTCGGCCGCGTCGATCCTAAGCCAGCCGCCCCAGTCCACCACCGGGATACCGCGCTCGCGCAGCAGCTCGTCGATCGCCTCGCGCCCGGGGCGCGGCGCCGCGGGGCGGGTGGCCGACAGGAGGGTCTCGACGGTCTCGCGCGCGTCGGACCTCGTGGCCCCGATCAGCCCCACCGGCCCCCGCTTGATCCATCCCGTGACGAAGAGCCCGGGAACGGGGACGCCGTCGTCGAGCACCGCCCCGCGATCGTGCGGGACCACGTGACGCTCCCGGTCGAACGGGACGCCCTCCAGGGGCGAGCCCGCGTAGCCGACCGCCCGGTACACGGCGCCGACGGAGAGGTCCTGGAACTCACCGGAGCCGGTGACGTGCCCGTAGCCGTCCGGGACGGTGCGCTCGGTGCGCAGCGCCTCGACGCGGCCGGACCCGAGGATGGCCGCCGGCGCGCGGTAGAAGTGCAGGTGGACGCGGCGCGAGGCACGGTGCTCGCCGGGCGGCACCTGGGCCCACCGCTCGAACGTCCGCACGACCAGGCGCCGGGGCGTCGCGGTCGGCCCCCGTGGCGATCACCACCGCGTCGTAGCCGGCACGCAGCTGCGCGACGGTGAGGTCCCTGCCGATCTCCACGTTGCACAGCAGGCGGACATCGGGATGCTCGAGCATGCCGTGCAGCGAGTCGATGATCTTCCTGATCTTCGGGTGGTCGGGCGACACCCCGTAGCGCACCAGACCGTACGGGGTGGGCAGCCGGTCCAGGACGTCGACCCTCGTGCCCGGCGCGAGCTCGGTCAGGATCCCCGCCGCGTAGATCCCCGCGGGCCCGGCGCCGACCACCGCGACGGTCAGCGGCGCCGCTCCGGCCGGCATCACGCCTCCCCGCCGGGCGGCGCGGCCTGCACCACCGGGTGGTCACGGGGGATCGGGCCGGTGCGCACCGCTCCCCCGGGAGAACCGAGACCGTCGAAGAACTCCACGTTGGCGCGGTAGTAGTCCGTCCACTCCTCGGGCACGTCGTCCTCGTAGTAGATGGCCTCCACCGGGCAGACCGGCTCACAGGCGCCGCAGTCGACGCACTCGTCGGGATGGATGTACAAGGTCCGGAGCCCCTCGTAGATGCAGTCCACGGGGCACTCCTCGATGCAGCCCTTGTCCTTGACGTCCACGCAGGGCTGGGCGATCACGTAGGTCACGCCACCGGACGCTACGACCTGAACCACGGTTGAGGTCCAACCCGCCCGGCCCGGCCGCGGGTGTGACGCTTGTCTCGTTGACCTCAACCGCGCTTGAGGTTCTACGTTCGCAAGGTCAGCGATATCGACGGCGACAAGGACTCACGATGCCGGTTTACACCCTCCCCGAGCTGCCCTACGACTACGCGGCGCTCGAACCGCACATCAGCGGCCGGATCATGGAACTGCACCACGACAAGCACCACGCCGCCTACGTGGCGGGGGCCAACGCCGCGCTCGACGCGCTGGCGCAGGCCCGGGAGACCGGCGACCACGCGGCCGTGAACCTGCACGAGAAGAACCTCGCCTTCCACCTCGGCGGGCACACCAACCACACCGTGTTCTGGAACAACCTGTCCCCCGACGGCGGCGGTGAGCCCGACGGCGAGCTCGCCGCGGCGATCATCGACCAGTTCGGCAGCTTCGCGGCGTTCCAGGCGCACTTCGCGGCGGTGGCCACCGGCATCCAGGGCTCCGGGTGGGCCGTCCTCGCGTGGGACGCGCTCGGCGAGCGCCTGTCGATCTTCCAGCTCTTCGACCAGCAGGCGAACGTGCCGCTGGGCGTCACTCCCCTGCTGATGCTCGACATGTGGGAGCACGCGTTCTACCTGGACTACCTGAACGTGAAGGCGGACTACGTCAAGGCGTTCTGGAACCTGGCGAACTGGGCCGACGTCGCCCGCCGGCTGGAGCAGGCCCGCAGCGCGACGGGCGGGCTGCTGACGGCCACCTCCTGACCGGTGGAGCGGAGCACCCGGAAGATGACGTCCGGGTGCTCCGCTCCACCGCTCAGGAGAACCGGGTGTCGGCCCAGGCCCAGCTCACCTCCGCGCTCGCCGTCGGGTCCATGGACGCTCGGTCCACCTCGATGATCACCCATCCGTCCCAGGCGTCCGGCAAGGCCGCGAGCGCCGCGTCGAGGTCGATGTGGCCGAGCCCGGGTTCGCGAAAGAGGCCGCGGTCGACGGCCGTCCGGTAGGGCGTGGGCAGGTTGCGGCCGGCCGCGGCCACCTCGAGGTCGAGGTCCTTCACGTGCAGGTCGACCAGCCGGCCGGCGTGCCGCTTCAGGATTCGCACCGGGTCGATCCCCGCCCAGGCGAGGTGGCCGATGTCGAACGAGGCTCCCAGGAGTGAGGCGGGGATCGCGGCGAGGACGCGTTCGATCTCCTCTTCCGTCTCGACCCAGGTGCCCACGTGGTTGTGCAGTCCGGCGCGGACTCCTTCCGCGGCGAGGATCTCCGCGGCGGTGCCGAGGACGTCGATGACGCGGTCCAGGCGCGAGTCGTCGAAACCGGCCCCGACGGCGGCGTGTTCCAGGGTGCGCCGGGTGCCGGGCGCCCAGTTCATCTCAGGTGCGAGGAAGATCGTGTCGAGGCCGAAGTAGTTCGACTCCTCCGCGGCTCTGCGGATGCGGTCGTACCAGCGCACCTCGTCAGGGCTTCCGGGGGTCAGGTGCACGCCGTGGTCCTCGGGCAGCGCGATGCTCGCGTAGCCGGGTGCGAGGGCGAGTCCGGCGTCGGCCACCATCCGCTCGTAGGACTGCAGGGTCTGGGTGTCGAGGACCTCCATCATCACTGCCCGGAAGCCGGCGCTGCGCACCTGGGCGAGCACGCCCGGGTAGTCGGCCCGGAAGTCCGGGTCGGCGAAGAGCCACAGGTCATCGCTGTCGGGGTCGGACGGGTCGGCCTTGAGGTTGGCCCACTGGATGGGGTTGAGGGCGACTCGGTCGGCGTGCAGGGTCATGGTGTCTCCTCGGTGTCGCCCTGGCGTGCGTTGTAGACGGTCGGTCCGCCTCGGTCGATGCTTTGCCGGTAGGCGCGGAAGACGGCGAGCGCCTCCTCGCGCAGGACGTCCGTGACCACGTGGATGCCGCGGCGTTCGAACTGTTCGGCCCAGTCGTCGCCGAGCGGTCCTTCGTCGAAGGTGGTGATCTCCTCGAGGTCGGGCCCTTCGCCGGCGACGACGAGGGAGCGTACGCCGGACCACAGGGTTGCCCCGTAGCACTGGATGCAGGGGCGCCAGTTGACGACGAGTTCGTGTGCGGGTGCGCCGGCGGCGCCGAGGTCCCAGGTTCCCCGGCGGGTCTGGGCCAGGCCCAGTGCGACGACCTCCGCGTGCCCGCTGGACACTCCGCCGGCCAGTACGACGTTGACGCCGACCGAGATGATGCGGCCGGTGTCGCGCTCGGCGACGAGTGCGGCGAACGGTCCCCCGCTGCCCTCGCGCCAGTTGCGGTCGGCGAGGCGGTGCACGAGGCGCATCCGGTCGCTCGGCTCCTCGATGACGTCGGGCACGTGGGCGAGTTCGTCCCCCAGCCATGCGGGCAGGTCGATGCGGTAGGTGGTGGCGATGTGCTGGATGAGCATCTGGCTCCCTCGGGTTCAGTGTGCGGGCGCGGTGGTTCGTCGCGCGACGGCCCGTGCGGTGTGCACGGCGGTCACCGCGCCGGTGAGGGTGGCGTTGGCGACCACGGGGGTCGGCACCGCGCCGGTGCCGGCGACGTAGAGGTTCTCGAAGCCCCAGACCCGCCCGGCGGGGTCGGCGACGCTGGTGCCGTCGTCGTGCCGGCCGACTCTGACGGTGCCGGTGAGGTGCAGCGACGATCCGGGGGGCAGGAGCGCCCTTTCGGTGGCGGGATCGAAGGGCCCGAACAGCTCGGCGAGTTCCTGCACCTGGGCCAGCGCCCGGTCGATCAGGTCGAGGTCGGTGCGGGAGTAGGTGAACTCGATGCCGATCCGGGGCATGCCGGCAGCGTCCGTCTCGGTCCGGGAGAACACGAGGCGGTTGTCGGGACGCGATTCCACCGGGGAGTAGAGGGACAGCCCCACGGAGTGGGCGAGGGGGTGGCCGGTGCCGGTGACGTAGGTGGTGTTCATGATCTGTCCGTGGAACGGCTGGTCCGGGCCGTTCTGCGGGATCCAGAGCGAGTCGGTGCAGAACTCTCCGGGGCGCGGTCGCGGGAGGGTTGCCAGGTCGATACCGAATCGGTCCAGGTCCAGGAGGACGCGCCCGGTGATGAAGGCGTGTTCGTTCAGGTGGCGGCCCAGCGCCCACGGCCTGATCCCTGAGGCGAAGAGCAGTTGCGGTGTGCGCAGCGCGTCCGCGCACACCACCACGGTGTGGGCGAGCACGTCCCGTTCCGTTCCGTCGGCGACCTGCCGGACGTGCGCGCCGCGCACCTGTCCGCCGTCGACGAGCAGGCTGGTCGCGAGGGTCTCGGTGTACAGCGCGAACCGGTCGTCGCCGCCGGCCGCGATCGGCGGGAAGACCAGCGAGGGTCCCGTGCGGGGTGTCGGGCCCTGGGTGGCGGGTTGGACGGCCATCGGCATCGGCTGGGGGGCGCGGTCGCTCGGCCCGACGCCGGCGAGGTGTTTGCGCAGGACGTCGAGCACGACGCGGCCGGGTTCGGTGGGGCCGATCGGGCTGGGGTGGACGCCCAGGACCCGTTGCGCGGTCCGCAGGTCCGCGGCCCAGCCGTGAGGGTCGCCGCCGTCGAACACCTCCGTGCCGGCGGGCCAGGGGGTTGCGGCGGTCCAGTGCACGCCCATGCCGCCGGCGTTCCAGGCGATCGCGGCGGCCGGCATCGCTTCGGCGTCCTCGCCGAACTCGCCGGCGCGAACCATCCCGGGACGGAACATCCCGGGGCGGGGGCGCCGGCCGTCGTGGGCGGGCCTCGGTGCGGTGCCGCTCCCGGTGTACATGCCCTGGATCCCGCTGGCGACGCGCTCGTTGTAGCGTTCCCACAGGTCGGGGTCCGGCACGTCGTGCAGGTGCAGCCCCGGCGTGTCTCCGATGGCCTTGCCGGCGTCGACCATGACGATGCGGGCACCCGGACGGGCCTCACGGACCAGTCGGGCGATGGTCGAGCCCATGAGGCCGCCGCCGACGATCAGGACGTCGGCGGTGCGCGGGTGGGTCACGGTGTTGCTCCCTTCGGGACGGGGTGGGTGGATGTCCCGGACACGGGGCGGGACGGGTGCGGCCCGTGGGGTCCGGGCGGTCAGGCTTCGTGGGGTCCGGACGGTCAGGCTTCGTGCACGACGGGACCGAAGAGCTTGGTGTCCATGTGGTCGAGGGCGAACTTGAGCGCTCCGACGAGCGGGCCGTCCGGGCCGAGCGTGGTGGTCCGCAGCTCGATGTCCGGGGTACGCGCGGCCCGCATCCGCTCCCGGACGCGGGGCAGGAGGACGTCGGCGGCGTCCTCCAGCCCGCCACCGAGCACGATGAGCGACGGCGCGATGGTCCAGGACAGGGTGGTCAGGATCGACACGATGTGCTCGACGAACTCGTCCACCTCGGCCAGGGCCGCCGGATCCATGGCCCGCGCGGCGTCGACCCGTTCGCGCGCGGCGTCTCGCTGGGTCCGCACCGGGGACGTCAGCCACGCGACGGGGTGGTCGTCGAGGGTGCGGGCGGACATCGAGGCGGCCTCGACGATCTCCCCCGCCGCGCCCTGGAATCCGCGATGGACCCTGCCGTGGATGAGGATGCCCAGGCCCGTGCGACTGCCGAGCTGCGCCCACACGACGTCCTCGTGGTCTCTGGCCGCGCCTCGCCAGCGTTCGGCGAGGGCGCCGAGGTTCGCGTCGTTGTCGGCGAACCAGGGGATGTGGATGCGTGAGCCGAGTTCGGCGGGCAGGTCGACGCCCTCCCAGTGCTCGGTGAAGACCAGGCGGCGCACGACGCCGTCCGCGTCGATGGCACCACCGCTGGCGACGGCTCCGGCGCGCAGGCGGTCGGCCGTTCCGCCGGCGGCCACCAGCGCCTCGCGCACGAGGTCGGCGGCGTCGTCGAGCGTGGAGCGCGGGTCGTGGTACTGCCGCAGCGGGCGGCGGGCCCGGCCGAGGATGCTCCCCCGGACGTCGGACACCACCGCGGAGCCTTCGAGCGTGTTCACCCGCACCGCGGCGAGCAGGGCGTGCTCGGCCCGCAGCCGGAACCGCCGCGGGGGCCGGCCCGCGCCACCGGTGACCGGGATGCGGTCCAGCTCCTCGACCCATCCTGCCTCGACGAGTGCGGCGAGGATGAGCTCGATCGTGCGCCGCGACAGGCCGGTCCGCCCGGCGAGCTCGATCATCGTCATGTCCTCGGCGGCCTCGGCGAGCGCCCGCAACGCCACCCCCGTGTTCAGCCGCCGGATCCCGCTCTGGTCCAGGCCCGCCCGCGTCATCGCAGCCCCGTGGCGGCGATGCCCTGCACGAAGTGGCGCTGCAGGAGGAGGAACAGCACCAGCACGGGCAGCATGACGACGATCGCTCCGGCGAGCATCAGCCCGTAGTCGGTGACGTTGGGAGCGGCCTGGCTCGTGGCGGCCAGCCCGACCGGGAGGGTGTAGGTGGACGTGCTCTGTGCCACGACGAGCGGCCAGATGAAGTTGTTCCAGGAGGTGAGGAAGGACATGATCGTGACGGTAGCGAGAGCGGGGCCCGCGAGCGGCAGGAAGATCCTGGCGAAGATGCGGAACTCCCCGGCGCCGTCGATGCGGGCCGCCTCGAGCAGTTCGTCGGGGACCGCCGACGCGTACTGCCGCACGATGAAGATCGAGATCGGCAGCGCGAGGCTGGGCGCCGCGATCCCGGCGAGCGTGTCGACGAGGCCGAGGTTCATCGTGACCACGAACTGCGGGACGAACGTGGCGGTGTAGGGCACCATGAGCGCCGCCATCACGGCGCCGAACGCGAGCCGCTTTCCCGCGAAGTCGAACTTGGCCAGCGCGTACCCCGCCGCCGACGCGGCCACGACGTTGCCCGCGACGACAAGGGCCGCCACGACGATGCTGTTCATCAGGAACGTGCCGAACCCCTGCGCCTGGAACAGTCTCACGAAGTTGTCCGCGGTCACCTCGCCCGGCAGCCAGGCGCCGGGAGCGGCCCGGATGTCGGCGAGGCTGCGCAGCGATCCGCTCACCACCCACACGAAGGGCAGCAGAGTGAACCCCGCGGCGACGGCCAGAGCCGCCTGCAGCGGAGCCTGCGCCCCGCGACGCCGCCGCGTCGCGGGGCGTGCCTCCTGCCGCACCCTGGCGTCGCCCGGGCGGGCGTCGCCCGGGGGGACCTGGGTCGGTGCGATGACGGTCATGTGCGAGGCCTCAACAATCTGAACTGGGCGAAGCTCACCACGGCCACCAGGACGAGGATGACCAGCGACGCGGCCGAGGAGAGCCCGAACTGGCCGAAGCCGAACTGGTGGTAGGTGTACAGCGCCACCGACTCGGTCGACCCGAGCGGCCCGCCGTCGGTCAGCAGGTACGGTTCGTCGAACACCTGCAGGTAGAACACGGTCAGCAGCACGGAGACGAGCAGGATCGTGGGCATGAGCAGCGGCATCGTGATGTGCCACAGGCGGCGCCACCACCCGGCGCCGTCCAGCGCGGCGGCCTCGTGCACGTCCTCCGGCACGGCCTGCAGCCCGGCCAGGAACAGCACCATGGCGGTGCCGAAGTTGCGCCACACGCCCAGCAGGATCACGACCGGCATCGCCAGGCCCGGGTCGCCGAGCCAGTTCGGCCCGGCGAACCCGATGCTCGCCGCCACCTGGTTGACGGTGCCGTTCGTGTTGAACGCGTACTGCCAGATGAGCGCGACGGCCACGACGTTGGTCACGACCGGGGCGAAGAAGACCGTCCGGTACACGCCTCGGAGCCTGCGGATCCCGGTGTTCAGCGCCAGGGCGAGGGCGAATCCGGTCAGCATCGTCAGGGGTACCCCGACCGCCACGAAGACCGCCGTGTTCCCGAGGTCGCGGACGAACCGGCCGTCGGAGAACAGCCACGCGTAGTTGTCGAGCCCGACGACGTCGACCGCGAACGGATGACGCAGGTCGGTGCCGCGCAGGTCCGTGAGGCTGAAGCCGAGTGCGGCGACGGTGGGGACCGCCGTGAAGGTGACGAACACCGCGAGGAACGGGGCGAGGAACACCCAGGCGAGGATCGACCGGCGAAGCCCTCCGGACCCTCGCGCACGTGATGCGGACCGGACGGCCGGCGGGCTCCCCGACATGGTGGTTGCGGTCATGACGGCCTACTCCGTCCCGGTGCCCAGGCTCTCGGCGAAGGCCTGGATGGCCGCCGCGGCTTCCTCAGGCGTCTGGCGTTCCTTGGCCACGGCCTCCATCTCGGCGCCGAGCTGCGTCGCGATCTGCGCCCACGGCTCCACCTGCGGGTAGGTCTCGGCGTCCTCGAGCTGCTCGAAGAACGCGTCGAGCAGCGGCTCGTGCGCGATCGCGGGGTCGTCCCAGGCCGACCGGACCGCGGGGAGCGAAGCCAGCGCCTCGTACTGCGCGACCTGTGTCCCGGGCTCGGCGAGGTGGCGCACCACCTTCCAGGACGCCTCCGGGTTGTCGCTGTCGGCACCCACGCCCCAGCTACCGCCTGCGATCGCGCCGACGCTGCCGCCTGCCCCGGCCGGCAGCGGCGCGGTCGCCACGTGCTCGCTCGTCCAGCCGTCCTCGCCGGCGACGTCGTCGAGCTGCCCGATCACCCAGGGGCCCGTCATCATCGCGCCCGTACGCCCCTCGACGAAGTAGGGCTGGGAGTCGAGGAAGCCCGGCGCGTCCGGATCGGCGATCGCGGAGGTGAAGAACGACCGGTTGTACGTCAGCGCGTCGACCATCTCCGGGGTGTCCAGAGTCCACTCCAGGCCGTCGTCCGACATCGGATGGCCTCCGGCCTGCCACAGGTACTGCGTGACGTCCTGGCCGTTGTAGATGTCCCAGCCGACATCCGCGCCCAGGCCCTTGCCGGCGCCGCCGCCCTGGAGGGCCTCGAAGAACGGGATCGTCTCGTCCCAGGTCGTCGGGGGCTTCGCACCTGCCGCCTGCGCGAAGTCGGAGCGGTACACCAGCGCGTAGGTGTAGGAGTACCACGGGACGGAGTAGGCGATGCCGTCCAGGACCCCGGACTCCCACGCGCCGGGAAAGAACGAGCCGCCGTCGACCAGGCCCTCCGGAACGGGCGCGAAGGCCCCGCCTGCGAGGAACTGGGCCTGGGACTCGGTGTAGAGCTGCGCGACATCGGGCCCGGCGCCTCCGGCGACCGCCGACTGCAGCTTGGTCGTGTACTCGTCCGCCGGGACCAGCGTGACCTGCAGATCGAGGTCGGGGTTCTCCTCGCGGAAGGAAGCCAGGACGTCGTCGAGCGCGGCAGCGTCACCGTCCGGGGCCCACAGCTCCACGGTGCCCGTGGCGGGCTCGTCGTCGACGGGGGCCGAGGTGGAGGACGGCGCGGACTCGGCGCCGCGGCCACAGGCGGTGAGGGCGAGAACAGCGACGAGGGCGACGCCGGGTGCGAACCGGGCAGACGCGTGTCGGGAACGGGTCATGGGGGGCTCCTATCGCGAGGGCCGGCAAGACCGGGCCAGGCAAACACATTGTGCTGACTAGTAGCGATTTCGGTCCCACTCGGTGCGGGCCTGGAATTGAAGGTAGAGGCGGCTCGTTTCACCGGCATTGCGCAAGGGTGACGAATAATTTCGGCGAAGTCAGCACAATATCGCTGCAGGTCACGCAGGGTGACGCGATCCCGTTCGGTGTGATGGACGTGCCGGCGCTCCCCTGCCCGTCAACGGCGCAGTGCGTCCCGGGCCGGTGAAACCCGGGCGCCCCGTGCTTCCGGGGCGCCCGGGTTCATGTCAGGCGGTCGAGGTTCGGCCCGGCCGTCAGATCATCGCGTCACGACGACCGTGGCACCCTCCGGCTCCTCCCGACCACCTGGCGAACGCATCGCTCGGCGCAGCCACGGCCGGCTCGTTCCCCGCCGTCGTCGCGCCGAGGTATCCGGCGGTCGCCAGGTCCACCACGGCCCAGTCGCCCGCGGAGCCCTCGACGCGGAATCCCATCGTGAAGGACCCGCTCGGCACCTCCGCGGACAGCTCGACCTGGCGCGCGGACGCGCTGTTCGCGACCTGCTTCTCCGCCAGGACGTTCCCCGCGTCGTCCTTCAGGTACATCGTGAACGTGCCGGTAACCCCTGCCTGAACCTGGGCGCGAGCGGAGTAGATGCCGGGCGACGCCGCCGGCACGGACTGCTCCAGGCTTGCGGTGTAGGGCGTGTCCAGCCAGAAGGTGGCGGCATAGCGTCCGTCGACGGTGCCGCCGAAGTACTCGCGGTCCTGACGCACGACGGCGCCGGCGGGATCGCTCGCGAAGGTCCAGCCTGCCGCCGTGGTTTCCCCGCCCTCCCCCGCGGTCTCGAAGCTTCCGTTCGTCACGGCGACCTCAAGCGGGAGAGTGACGTCCACCCCTGACGTCGTCACGCCCTGCTCCACGGTGAACGCGGCAGAGAATGTGTCGAGGTAGCCGGGCAGGCCCGCCTGCGCGACCAGACCGGTCCCCGAGCCGACGCCCTCCACCAGGTAGGAGCCGTCACCGCTCGTCGCCGTCTCCTGCCCGCCGACGGTCACGACCGCCCCGCCGAGCGGCCGGCCGTCAGGGGCGAACACGTGCCCGCTGACCGCGCCGACGTCCTGAACGAGCTCCACTGCACGGACCACGTCCGATCCGCAGACCTCGGCCGAGACCGGCGCGGTGACGTACCCGTCCTTCATGACCGAGAGCGTGTAGGTACCGTCCGGAACCGCGGGAAACTCGAACTCCCCGGCCGACTGCGTGAGGATCGTCGAGGTGTACT
This sequence comes from Myceligenerans indicum, assembly GCF_016742955.1. Classification (GTDB taxonomy): domain Bacteria; phylum Actinomycetota; class Actinomycetes; order Actinomycetales; family Cellulomonadaceae; genus Myceligenerans; species Myceligenerans indicum. The sequence goes on from NZ_JABBYC010000042.1 coordinate 17,336, forward strand.
GCTCCCCCTCGATCCTGACCGAGGCTCCGGGAACGGGCGATCCGCCCTGATCCTGGACCGTTCCGGAGAACGACCGGAGGACCTGCTCTTCCGGTAGCCGCAGGTTCGCGCCCGCACGTGCCCCCGCCGAGACCGACACCGTGACAGTGCCCGATTCGCCGAGCGTGTCCTTCTCGGCTCGCACCGTGTGCTCGCCGGGCGCCGACCTGGCGAAGCGGTAGTCACCGTACGCGTTCGTCACCGTGGTGCGGTCCGCGTCGCCCGCGACGGCCAGGGTGACGGTCGCCCCGGCCACGGGCTGTCCGGCGCCGTCCGTCACCTGACCGGCGAGGACGCCGACATCCGTGCCGCGCGTGTTCAGACGGTAGGCGTCCAGCACGGGCAGGGCCCTGCCGTCCATGTCGAACAGCGTCGTGTTGTCGACGGCGTTGACGTCGGCCCTGTCGGTCGACTCGAAGTAGGCCCAGCCGGTGCGACCGCCGGCGTGGATCAGGACCGGATCCCAGTACAGGTCGCCGATCACGGTGCCTCCCGGCACGCCCTGCATCTCGTTGAAGAGTTCGATCATGAAGTCGCGCTGGAGTTCCGGGGAGCTGCTGTCGGCGTCACCGTAGGGGCCGTTGTCACCGAGCTGTCCCGGACCGCCCTCGCCCATCTCGGCCTGGTAGTTGAAGCCCGTCTCCATGATCAGGATCGGCTTGCCGAACTGCTGGGAGATGGTCGTCGCGAACGACGCGAACCGTGGTGCGGACTTGTTGGTCCAGAACGGGTAGTACGAGGTTCCGATGACGTCGTAGTCCACACCGAGATCGTCGGCGTTGGTGAAGTACGTCTGGTACGTGCTCGTGTTGCCGCCGTCGTCGAGGTGGATGATGACCTTCGCGCCCGGGTCCGCCTCGCGCACGGCGGCCGCACCGGCGTTGTAGAAGCGCGCCAGGTCGGGCCAGTTGCTCGTGCTGCCGAACGGCAACAGCATCCCCGATCGGGTCTCGTTGCCGATCGACACGTACTCGGGCGAGGTGCCCTGGTCGGCCATCCGCTCCAGGAGGTCCCTCGTGTATGCGTGGACCTGGGTCTCGAGGGTCGTGACCGCGTCGTCGTCATCCTTCCCGGCGATCAGCTCCTGCCAGGCATGAGGGACCAGCTGGATGCCGGGGTTGGTCCAGTAGTCGCTGTAGTGGAAGGAGAGCTGGATCTGCAGTCCGGCGGCCTTCGCGCGCGCCGCCAGGGAGAGGGCATCGTCCGCGTCCACGTAGCCGGCGGGCACGTAGTAGGCGCCGTCGCCGTGGCCCTTCCCCGGGTCGTTGTAGACGCGGATTCGGGCGATGTTCCACCCGCTGTCTGCGAGGGTCTCGAGCGGGTCCCGCTCACGTCCTGCGGCGTCGGCGTACCGCCCGCCCAGGTCCTCGACGTAGGTCAGCATGGAGATGTCCCCGCCGACGAGCATCTCGTAGGGGGCGGCGTCCTTGACGAGCGCCAGGTCGTCGATGCGCACCGTGCCCTGACCGGTCCCGGACGTGCGCAGTCCGACCTCCAGGCGCCCGCTGGTGACGTGGACGCCCCGAAGCGTCGTCTTCTTCCACGTGCCCGCGGCGTCGTACGCGAAGTTCGTCCGGGGGACCGCGGTCGTGGCGTCGGACTCTCCCCCGCCGGACGCGAAGAGATAGGCCTCGTCGTAGCCGCCGTCGTTCTGCACCCAAGCCGTCAGCCGGTAGTAGCCGTCCTCCAGGCTCTCCACCACCTGGGAGGTGGTCTGGGCGTTCCGGCTCGTGTGGCGCACCGAGTGCGACGACCCGTCGTGGCCGCCGCGCTGCAGCTTGCCGCCGATCTGCCACGCCGTGCCGCCGTCCTCGAACCCGGGATCCACGAGGACCGAGTCGGCAGGGCCGGGCTCGTCGGGCGCCGCGACCGCGGGGGTGACGGACACGTCGTCGATGAACCCCGTGAGGGTTGCGGACGTGAGCTCGGGGATGACGATCTCGATGTCGAGAGCGCCGTCGGTCCCGACCGCGACGTCCTCCACCCGGATCTCGTCCCATGTCTTCGTGCCGTCGATCTGGGTGGCGCCGCCGCTCGCGATCGCGACCGAGGTCCCGTTGGCGACCAGGGCGCTCGTGCCGAGGTCCTCGTTGGCCCACACGAAGAGCGACACGTCGTAGGTGCCCTCGGGGGCGGTGAGTGTCTGCGACAGGGTCGTGGCGTCGTTCCACTGGTCCACGGCCTGCGAGTAGGTGCCGGTTCGCGCCGCGGCGGAGGTCACCCACACCGTCGAGGTCATCGACCAGCTCGAGGCCACCCAGCTGTCCGGGCCGGTCCACTCCTCGAAGCTTGCGTTGGGGACCGGGACCGGGTCGGCGGCCTGCGCGGGCGCGGGCACCGCGACCGCCAGCCCGGTCGCACACAGCGCCCCGGCGGCGGTAGCCGCCACCGGGCGCCGGGACCTTCTCAGGATCGACATTGATCTACCTCCTTGTAGACGATGGATACGTGCGTCTATTCCTTGACCGCTCCTCCGGCCATCGACGAGATGAGGGACTTCTGGGTGAGGAGAAAGAAGACGATGAAGGGGATCGCCACGACGATCGCCCCGGCAGCGAACGTGGTGAAGTCGTTGTTCTTGTCCGAGACGAAGCTGACCAGCCCGAGTGCCAGCGTCTGCTGCTCCGGGCTGCGCAGCACGAGCTTGGGGAAGATGAAGTCCATCCAGGGGGCGGCAAAGGTGGTGATCGCCAGGAAGATCAGGATGGGGCGCGCGATGGGCATGACGATGGTGGCGAAGATGCGCAGGTGGGACGCTCCGTCGAGGCGCGCCGCCTCGTCCAGACCCTTGGGGATCGTGTCCAGATAGCTCTTGACGAGCCAGATCGTGTACGGCATGTTCCCGGCCAGATAGACCAGGACGAGGCCCCACAGGGTGTCCAGTCCGTTGATTCGCAGCAGGACCACGTAGACCGCGATCATCCCGACGAATGACGGGAAGATCTGCAGGACGAGCAGGGCGGTCATCAGCGACCGTTTGAACGCGAAGGTGAAACGGGAGAACACGTAGGCGGCGAGCGACGCGAGAACCAAGGTCCCGATGGTCGTCCCCGACGCGATGAGGAACGAGTTGAGGAACCAGCGCGGGTAACCCGTACCGGAGGCCAGGTGCAGGAAGTGTGCCACCGTGAAGCCGTCGGCGAACGGGACCGCGGACAGCCCCCCGATCGAGTTGCCCGGCGCGAAGGCAGCGCCGAGCGTGTAGAGGATCGGCCAGATCACGACGACGGCGGCGAGCGAGAGACCGACGAGGACGATGAGGTTCCCCATCCATGGTCTGGCCTTGAGGATGTCCATCAGAGTTCTCCCTTGAACGCCTTGGTGCGACGAAAGTTGAAGATGGCGAAGGGCGCGAGGACCAGGAAGATCATCACCGCGATGACCGAGCCGTAGTTGTAGTGCATGAGGCCGACGGTCAGGTTGTAGATCCACGTGATGAGGATGTCGGTCGCGCCTGCGCCGGTGGCGGTGGTGTCGGCCACGGTCGGTCCTCCGGCGGTCAGGAAGAAGATCGCGCCGAAGTTGTTGAAGTTCATCGCGAGCGACATGATGATCAGCGGCGCCGTCTGGTAGAGCACCAGGGGAAGAATCACGTGGCGAAACCTCTGGCTCTTCGTCGCCCCGTCGAGGGCTGCTGCTTCCAGGAGATCCCGCGGGATGGCGGTCATCGCCCCCATCGTCAGGAGCATGAAGTACGGGAAGCCCGCCCACAGACCGATCGCCACGACCACGAACTTGGCCAGCCAGGGGTCGGAGAGCCAGGGAATGGGCTGGTCCACGATGCCGAGGCCGATGAGTGTCTTGTTGACGGCGCCGAAGGCTCCGTTGAGCATGTTGCGCCAGATCAGCATCGTCACGACTGCCGGCACCGCGTAGGGCAGGATGAAGATCGCGCGGAAGACCGGCTTGATCCGGATGTTGGACTCGTGCAGCACGATCGCGAGCAGCATCCCGCCGCAGAAGGTCGTGCTGACCGCGAGGACCGCCCAGACGGTGGTCCAGACGAACACGCGGGTCAGAGCCCCCGTCCACAGGGCGCTGCCTCCGAACATCGTGGCGAAGTTGTCCAGCCCGACCCAGTCGACGGTGTTCGCCGGCGGAACGTGCTCCGGCGAGGAGTAGTTCGTGAACGCCACGAGGGTGGAGAAGACCAGCGGCACGACGACGAAGAAGAGGATGAGGACCAGCATCGGCGAGAGGCCCAGGATCGGGAACGCACGCGTGGTGAGGGCCGACAACTGGTCACGGATCGTCCTCGGCCGCTCGGCGCCACCCAGACGATGTTCGGTCAGGGCGCTCCGTACCGAGATGTAGTAGACGGCAGCGAAGACGGCGACGACGGCGAGCGTGACGACACCGTCGATCATGAGGAAGGTGGAGTGGTCGCGGTCCTTGGTGGGGAGGTCCGGCTGTGGGGTTCCCAACGTGATCAGGCCCGCGACGTTGCCGGCGATCGTGGGGATCGAGGCGAGGAAGATCGCCTCGACGAGAGCGAACAGGGCGCCCTTGAGTCTCTGCCGCAGGACCGTGAGATGAGCGAGGCCCATGAATGTGGCCGCCAGTATCCGCACGTGCCTCTCGCTGGGCGACGTCGCGGGGTGGGAGCGCGAAGTGGTGTCCTGTTCTGCCGGTGCAGTGATCACCGCCATGGTGGTTCCTTCCAGGTCCGCCGCGGCGTCCCGGTACGTGGCCGGGACGCCGCGGCAGTGATGTGTTGGTCTAGCTGCCGCTGATGACGTCGGTGGCGGTGTCCAGTTCGGTCTGGACGTCGGCTCCGTTCCAGATGTTCTGGACGGCAGCGTCCATCGCGGTCCAGAACTGTGTCATCGGCGGGATGGACGGAGTCGCGAAGGAGTGACTCGCCTGGGCGATGAGCCCTGCGGTCGCCTCGCTCTCGACGGGGATGTCGATGGACGGGACCGACCCCGTGACCTCGAAGGCGAGCTCCTGCATCTCCGGCGTGGCGAGGAACGCGGCGAACTCCTGCGCCTCGGTGGGGTGTTCCGTGTAGGCCGAGACGTACATCGTCCGCGAGTTGACGAACGCGCCCGACGGCTCGTCGCTGCCGGGCATGGCCGGCAGGGTGGTGACGCCGAAGTCCAGCCCGGCGTCCTCGAACACCGGGATGTTCCACGACCCGGTGATGTGCAGGGCCGCCTCGCCGCCCTCGAAGATCGAGTCGACCGAGGCCGCGTCGAGGTCGGCCGCGGGCACCGGCAGGATCTCGCGGAGACCGGCGAACTCCTCCATGCCCGCGACCGTCGCCGGGCTGTTCGTGTTCGGCGTGTCGACATCCGTGCCGTCCGGGCCGAAGAGCAGGTTGTCCGGCGCGGAGAACGCGAACGGCGCCGCGTAGTAGGCGCTCGGATTGATCACGAAGCCGTACTTGCCCGGGTTGGCGTCGTTGAAACCGGCCGCGAACGCCTTGACGTCCTCCCACGTCGTGGGAGGTTCGGTCACGAACTCCTTGTTGTAGAACAGCGCGAACGTGTCCACGGTGACGGGGACCCCGTACATGATGTCGTCGTACATGACGGACTGGACGGCGCCGTCGACAAGCGCCGACGTCAGTGCGTCAGGGTTCTCCACTGCCAGGATGTGCCCGCCGGTCACGAGGTCCCCTGTGGTGTTGCTGGGCCCGGCGAACACGTCGGGTCCGACACCTGCGGGGCCGTCGAGGGCGATCTGGCCCAGGGCGTCACCGAGCTCGACGTTCTGGTACTTGACGGTGACGTTCGGGTGCTCTTCCTGGAAGGCTTCCCCGGCCTGCTCGATGAAGTCCTTGCGTCCTTCGAGCGACTCCCAGACGACGAGCGTGACGGGCTCGTCGCCGGCGGCGGTGCCGGTGGAGCCGTCTGCGCCGGCGCTGCAGGCGGTCAGGGTGACGAGGACGGCGGCGGCCGTCATCGCGATGGATGTGCGCTTCACGATGCTCTCCATTGATCTCTCGTGCCACGAGCCGGGGCGGCCCATGGAGTGGGGGGTGTGGCTGCTGCGGCTCAGCTCGATGCGGTAGACGCCGCGTCGCCCGCGCAAAGCGCGACGCGTGCGACGCGCAGGATCTCGGCGGTCGAGATCGTGATGCCGTCGGGGATGTCCCGTACGGCGGGGTCGACCCAGACGCCGGTCTCACGCCGCCACGGCAGAAGGTCCAGGGTGAGACCTTCGTCCGTGACCCGTTCACGCCAGTCGGTCAGGTCGATGTCCCAGGTGCGCCCGTGCCAGAAGTGGTCGCTGATGACGTGGGATCCGACGCGGGCGCGGCCCACGTCCCCGGTCCAGTCGATCCGCAGCAAGGTCCTGTCGGCGCCGTGGAGGACCTCGGCAGGGATGTCGACGGTGACGCTGGCCGCGCCGGAGTAGTCCCGCGGAGCACTGAGCCGGTTCATCGGCCCGCCGGTGGCCGGGGCCGGCGGCGCCGGCGCCTCGGGCCGCAGATCACCGGCCACCGTCGTCACGCCGGCACCCGGCACGGTGACGCTCCAGGTTCCCCAGAGACCGGACCTGGATGCCGGTCCGGTGATCTCCGCGTCTCTCGTGGTCAGTGCGCTCGGCGGCGGAAGTATCGAGATGTCGACCGACGCCGAGGTGGTGTACGCGACGATCTCCCCGCCCCGTCCGACATGGACGGGTGCCTCGCACAGGACCAGCCGCTGCCGTCCGTCGATCTCGAACCGGTACAGCTGGTCGGCGGAGTCCTCGTCCAGTACGAGCACGCGAACTCCCGGCAGTTCGACCACGGTCCGGGGGCCAGGAGGGTCGTCGAGCTCGATGACGGTTGCTCCGTCGATCACCTGTCCGGTGCCTGCTCCGCGCACGTCGACCTCGCCGTCCACCACGAGCTCGACCGGGACGCCGTCCGTGGCACCCAGGACCACGATCTCGCCGCGCTCGTCGGCGACGCGCGTGATCAGCTGTGCCGTGGCACTGCGCAGTCGCAGCTCGCCGGTGAGCTGGTAGCGCAACGGCCAGGCCACGGACACGCCTGCGGGGAGGTTCGTCGGACGTGACGGCACGGTCACGGTCGCGTCGTCGAACTCGACGGAGAGCTGGACGGCATCCTGGGGCTCGAGCGGACGCCGGCCCGCCTGGTAGGTGGTCAGGAAGACGTATCCGCGAGCGCCGTCGGAGCGCACGGACCAGCGCAGCTCGGCGGGGTCGTCGCTTCCCCCGCCCACCGTGGTGCTCATCGTCGCGAGCTGGGACCCTTCGAGGGCGAGCCACAGGTGCTGACGGCGCAGGAGGTGGTGGTGGGGCCGGATCTGGCCGTGCTCACCGATCGGTGCGTAGAAGTCGTAGCTCAGGGTCGGCACGTCGTTCGGGTATCCGGTGGCGTGCGACTCCTGCTCGGTGCCGTGCGGGCCGACCCGTTGCGTCCCTCCGGCGTACATGTAGTACCCCTGCCAGATCGATCCGCTGCCGATCTTGGCCAGCGCGAGCGAGGCGACGTCTTCGGCCGTGACCAGGGGGCGGCGGTGGTATGCGACGTGCATGCCGCCGCCGAGCTCGCAGGTGGCGAACGGCAGGGCGTCGTCATCCTTGAGCGGCACGGTCGTGGACCCCAGGACGATCCCGTCGAGGGCCTCGCGCAGGTCCGCGCCCACAGTCAGGTCGTCGCGCACCTCGCTGTAGCGGAAGTGGAACGCGGCGAAGGGTGGCCATTCGGTCGTGGTCTCCTCCCAGAAACCGTCCGAGTAGGCGCTGTACAACGGCAGGAGTGTCTCGGGAACCTGGGCGCCGCCCCAGCCGGTCGCCGTCCAGATCGGCACGTGCAGGCCGAGGTCTTCCGCGATGGTTCGCAGCATGGCGAGGTGCTGGGGCTGGTCGTAGAGCTCGTTGTCCATCTGCGCACCCACGACCGGGCCGCCCTCGGCGTGGGTGAGCCCGGCAAGCTGGGCGATCGTCTCGGCGTACAGGCGTCGGGCGAGCTCGAGGTAGTGCGGGTCGTTCGTCCGGGTGGGGAGGTCGAGCTCGACGAGCCAGTCGGGGAACCCGCCGTACCGCGCCTCCCCGTGACCCCAGGGGCCCATCCGGACGATGACGTCCAGACCGAGCTCACCCGCCAGTGTGGCGAAGGCACGCAGGTCTCGGTTGCCGTCCCAGTGGAACTGCCCCGGCTCCGGCTCGTGGGCCTGCCAGAAGACGTAGGTCGCGACCGTGTCCAGTCCGCCGGCGCGCGCGTGGCCGAGGACCTCGGCCCATCGGTCTCGGGGTATGCGCGAGTAGTGGATCTCGCCGGTGATCGGGAACCAGGGTCGCCCGGCGCGCTCGAGCCAGCGGCTGGTGACCTCGATGCGGTCGGTCGCACCGGCAGGTTCTCCCAGTTTCAGGTGCCCTCGACGAGGTGGGGGCGGAGCCGTCGCTCGGACCCGGGGCAGTGCTGTGGTGGTGATGTCGTTCATTCCTCTCCTTCGAGGCTTTTCGTGGTGGGTCGTCGCGGCTGTCGCGGGGCCGGCCCGAGCAGCAGGGCCGCCGGGGTGTTCAGGGGGTCGGTCGTGATGACGTCGCGCGCGAGCGAGGTGGCACGTGCCGGCTGATCGTCCAGGGCGGCGAGCTGGGCCCTCAGGACGAGGACCCGGATGTCGTGCGCCTGCTGCACGTCGTGCGTGAACAGGAGCATCGTCGGGAGCGAGGTCGCGAAGTAGTCGATCTCGGCCACCTGGGCGGACCGGTCCTCGACGTAACGGGCCAGTCCCTCTCGTAGTATGAGGGCCTCGTCGTCGTGCCCGAGCCGCGAGAGGGCCGTGATGGACGCGGCCGTGCGCTCGGAGTAGTCCTGGACCTGCATGCCCTGGAAGTCGCCCTGCTGGGCCGCGGCCACGGTCCACGCCTCGCGAGCCTCCTGGTTGCGATCGCAGGCCGCGAGCGCATCGCCGAGCAGCAGGTGCAGGTCGGCGGTGTTCGCGAGGGTGTGGCGGGCTTCGCCCAGGGTGGGGATCGGTTCGAGTGCGGCGTTGGCGTGGGCCAGCGCGGCGTCCGTGTCGCCTGCGTCGAGCGCTGTGCGCCCGAGGACCAGGTGAGCGTCCTCCCACGCGGCCAGGACTCGCCCTTCGCCGCCTTCCCACGGTTGGAAGGATCGGGCCCGGAGCACGTCGAGGGCTTCGTCGGCACGCCCGATCGCGGTGAGCAGCTCGGCGAGCTGGACCGTCAGGTCGTCGCGCTCCCCGACCAGGTCGGGGCGCTCGAGCAGAGCTGCGACGCGGTGGGCCGGGTCTGCTCCTCGGCGTCCCTCGAGCTGGTCGGCCTCGTAGAACAGTCGTGCGTCGTCCGGGGCTGCCTTGCGGGCACGCTCGTAGTAACGGGCCGCGCGTTCGGCGTCGCCGAGCACGTTGTGGACCGCGACGGCCAGGTTTCGCAGGACGACCGGGTCGGTCTCGTCGCCGGCGGCGGAGGTCTCCCATGCGTCGATCGCTTCCTGTCGGCGTCCCGCCGCGTACAGCCAGTGCCCTGCCAGGCCTGCGAGCAGCGGGTCGCCGGGCCACTGGTGGCGCAGCCTGGCGAGCATGTCGTTGTCGGTCGCCGCGGGGAAGCACCAGGTCCGTGAGACCGTGCGCGCGCGGTCGACGAGGCCGGCCGCCCGCTCTCGCCTGTCCTGGGAGAGTTCGAGGTCCGCGCGGTGCAGGAGGGCGAGCGGCTGCACGTTGCGCCGGCCGGGGGCGGTGGGTGTCGCGGCGACCTGGTCGAGCAGCTCCATGGCCGTGCGCCGTTCACCGGCGGACGCGTACTCGAGTGCGACGTCGAGCATGATGGTGGCGTCCCCGGTGGGGTCCACGTCGAGTCCGGCGCGGGCGCCGAGGTCGCGCGCCCACGCGTCGAGCGGGTCTGACTCCAGGGTCCCGGTCACGAGTTCGCGGGCGCGTGCGAGGTTCCCCGTGCGCCGGGCGGCGATCGCCGCCAGGTTGCGGGCCTGGACGTGCCCGGGCGTGGCACGGACGAGCTCCTCCAGCGGCTCTGCCGCCTCGTGGTTGCGTCCCTCGGCGAGGTCGATCCGTGCGGTGGCCACCACCGCGGCATCGTGCCAGGTCTGGTCCCACAGGGCGGTGCCGAACGCCGTGCGTGCCTCCGAGGCTCGCCCTCGGCGGGCGAGGACCACCCCGAGGCGGTAGTGCGCCTCTGCGTCGCGCGGGTTGGGGTTGCGCCGCGTCAGGCGTGTGATCGCGGTGCGCAGCATCCGCTCGGCTTCCTCCAGTCGCCCGTCGTGCATGCGACGCGCGGCCAGTGCCGTGTTCGAGCGTGCGTCCTGCCCGTCGCGGCGGAGTGCTTCGAGCCAGTAGGGCTCGGGTGAGCGCGTGGCGTGCCGGTACTGGTCGAGGTGGACACCGGTCAGGTACAGCTCGTCGACCGACGGGACGTCCCCGGGCGCGGGCGGCTCGGTTGCCGGCTGGGGCGGCTCGGCGAGGTCCGTCTCGGCGGTGCGGGGTCGCCAGGTCAGCAGTGCGGCGCCGTCGTGCTCGATGATCAGCTCGTACGCGCTGGGGTCGCTGTCCGTGGCCCCGGGCAGGTCGTGGACGAACGGCTGCCCCGGCGCGAGGTCGACCTCCTGGTCCAGCAGCACCTCGGTGGCGTGTCGGAGCCGGACGCGTGCGGCCGGCCGGGGCTCCGTCACGGCGACACCGATCCGCACCGTCCTGTCGGTGACGTCCAGTCGCACCGCGGCGTCCCGCGTGGCCTGGTGCACCGGTCCGATCTCCTGGATCGGATACCAGTACTGGGAGAAGGTCTTGGTCTCGCCGGGCCGAAGGAACGCGAAATCGGGCTGGTTGTCGGTGAAGACGCCTGCCATGAGCTCGACGTACGGCCCGTTGCCGTCGGTCAGCTGGGCGTCCCATGCCCAGCCGAACGGCGCGTTGCCCCAGGTCCACATCTTCTTTCCGGGCGCGATGCGGTGATCGGCCCAGTGCACGAATCCGGCCCGGGCGCCGTGGTCGTAGCCGCCGAAGAAATCGTCCTGGGTTCCCAGGCACATGTACGACGTCGGGACCGGGATGTTCCTGTACCAGTCGAGCCTGTCGCCGTCGGGGCGCTGCTCGGTGCGCCGGCTGGGGTAGTCGACGCCGTAGTAGCGCCCCGTGGCGGCCGGAAAGGTCGTCACCGCACGCTTGGCGTGGTCGGCCACGACGTCGACGTCCGTCGGGAAGAAGGACTGGTAGTCGTCGTTGACCGCGGCCGCGACGTTGGCCCACCACAGGAACGTCTGGACGTCGTCGGTGCGGTTGACCAGGTGTCCCCGAACCTCGACGAGCGCGCTCGACGGGCGCAGCCGCACGCCGTGCATGCCCTGCATGCGCCGGAACGGGTCGTGGTCGGAGCACCAGACGGTCACCGATCCGTCCTCGTCCTCCTCGATGCGCGCCTCGGTCGGCAGGTAGGTGGCCGGACGGTGGTGCTGAGGCCAGTTGAACTCGACGCCTCCGGAGATCCAGGGGCCCAGGATTCCCACCAGCGCGGGCTTGATGACGTCGTTGCGGTAGAAGAAGTCGTACCCGCGCGTGCGGTCGAGACCGACGTGGATCCGTCCCCCGAGCTCCGGCAGGACCATCAGGCGGACGTAGTCGTTCTCGATGTGGATCGCATCCCACGACCGGGGCTTCTTCTCCTGCGCGACCCGGTCGATGAACGGCATCGGGTAGACGGCACCGGACGAGCCCTGGTAGACCCGCTGATCGAGGTAGGCGGGGAAACGGTCGGGCTCCCCGACGTCGTAGGTGTCGATGGTGACGGGCTCCCGCCACGCACGCACGGGACGATCGGCGATCTCCGCCGGGGCGAGCGGAAGGACGATCCGGGACTCTTCGGTGAGCATGCTTGACCGTAGATCGGCTTGACGCCGGGCCACCATAGGCGATTCCATTCAGCACATGGACGAAACCACGATCAGCGACGAGGACAGGATCCGCGACGGCTTCGCCGGCCAGCGCATGGTCGTCGTGCCGCGGCCCGTGGTCCGCGAGACGCTCACCCAGCCGGTCACCTCTCGTCTCCTCGTGACCGACGCGGGTTTCTTCCCGCACGCGGCACGGCACGGTCGGTCACGGCCGGACGGGGCGCACCAGCACATCCTCATGGTGTGCACCGACGGTTCGGGCTGGTGCCGGATGCCTGGCGGCCGCCACACGGTCGAAAGGGGTGACGCCGTGCTGATCCCCGCGGGGTCGGCGCACGAGTACGCGGCGTCCGCGAGCGACCCGTGGACGCTGTGGTGGATGCACGTCATCGGCATCGACGCCGCCGAACTCGTCCAGACCGCTCACGCCTCCGCCGCGGGCCCGGTGTCCCACCTTCGTGACCCGGCTCCGGTGGCCAGCCTCATCTCGCAGACGGTCGACGCGCTCGACATGGGGACCGCCGGAGGGGCGCTGCGTGCGGCGGGTGCGGCCTGGCACGCGCTCGCGCTGGTCGCGGCGAACAGGCGCCGTGTCCGCGGCCCCGAGCCCAGCTCGGTCGAGCGCGCGGTGGAGCATCTGCGCGCGACAACCCCAAAGCGCACATCGGTCGAGGCGCTCGCCGCGCTCGTCGGCCTGGGCGTCTCACAGTTCTCCGCCCTGTTCCGCGAGCACGTCGGCGTCCCGCCGTTGCGGTACCAGAGCGATCTGCGCATGGCTCGCGCACGCGAGCTCCTGGACACCACCGACCAACCGGTCGCGGCGATCGCCCGGAGCTGTGGCTACGACGACGCGCTCTACTTCACGCGCCAGTTCACCCGGACCCACGGCCTGTCGCCGACCGCGTTCCGGCAGCGCGCACACTAGGCCGTCCCCCCACGCGGGCAGCAGCCCTTCGCCGGCAAGGCGGGCGAGCTGCGACGGGTCGCCGAGTGCCGCTTCCCGGACCTTCTCCAGGGGTAGGGTGCCGCGCATCACACGCCCACACCCACGGGAGGAACCCGATGGCCCAGTTCGACCTTCCCCTCGCCGAGCTCGAGACCTACCGCGTCGACGTCGACGAGCCGGCCGACTTCGACACGTTCTGGGCGGGCACCGTCGCCGAGGCACGGGAGCACGGCGGCGGCCCGGAGCTGGGACGAGTGGACACCGGCCTGACCGAGATCGTCGTCGACGACGTCACGTTCCCCGGCTTCGGCGGACACCCGGTCAAGGGCTGGCTGGCTCGCCCCGCACACGCCGACGGCCCCTTGCCCGCGGTGGTCGAGTACCTGGGGTACGGCGGTGGTCGCGGGCTGCCGCACGAGTGGCTCGGCCTCGCCGCGGCCGGGTACGCCCACCTCGTGATGGACACGCGCGGCCAGGGATCCGCCGGAGGCTCCGGCGGCGACACGCCGGACCCGGTGGGCAGCGGGCCGGCATTCCCCGGCTTCCTGACTCGCGGCATCCTCGACCCGGCCGATCACTACTACCGGCGGGTGTTCACCGACGGCGTCCGCGCGGTCGACGCCGTGCGCCAGGTCGACGGCGTGGATCCGGCTCGCGTGGCCGTCACGGGCACGAGCCAGGGCGGCGGCATCGCCATCGCGGTCGCGGGCCTCGTGCCGGACCTCCCGGCGGCCGCGCCGAACGTTCCGTTCCTGTGCCACTACCGCCGGGCCGTGCAGATCTCCGACACCCTCCCCTACGGCGAGATCACGAGATACCTGTCGGTACACCGCGAGCACGCCGACGCCGCGTGGCGCACGCTCTCTTACCTCGACGGGATGTCTTTCGCACGCCGCGCACGAGCAGCGGGCCTCTTCTCCGTGGCACTCCTGGACGACATCTGCCCGCCGTCCACCGTCTACGCGACATACAACGCCTGGGGAGCCGCCTCCACAGGGGTGGAACGCGAGATCGACGTCTACCCCTACAACGGACACGAAGGCGGCCAGGGGTACCGCTTCACCCCCACCCTGGCCTGGCTCGGCAAGCATCTCTGAACGCCGCGCCCGAAACCGCCTCATGGGTCGGCCGAGGAGTTCACCTCACGAGTCGGTGGTGGGGAGATTCCCCGACTTCAGGACCGCCCAGAGCTTGCTGATCCGCTCCCCCATGTCGACGGACTCCGGACGGAGCAGCCACTGGAGCTGCAGGCCGTCGGCCACGGCGACCAGGATCGACGCGGCGTCCTCGGCGCCGATGGCCGACGAGAACTCCCCTGCGTCCTGCTGGGCCCGGATGTCAGTGGCGATCTCCTCGATGAGCCACCGATAACGCTCCACGAAGAAGTCGTGGGCGACGCTGCCGTCGCCGACGGCGCTCTCGGCCGACATCGAGACGAACAGCCGCACGAGGCCGGGCTCGTCGGCGTTCCGTTCGACGGCCCCGAGCAACCTGCTGACCGAGTGCACGTGGCTGAACTCCTCCGGCTCGATCGCCCGGTCGTCACGTCGACGAAGAACCGCGAGGAAGAGCTCCTCCTTGGCACTGAAGTAGTGCAGCAGGCCCGCCTGGCTCAGGCCCGACTGCCTGGCGATCTCCCGCATCGAGGTTCGGTCGTAGCCCCGGCGCGCGAACTCCTCGAGAGCGACGTCGAGGATCTCCTCGCGCTTGGCGAGACCCTTCGCGTAGGGACCACGGGTTGCCATGCCGCCATAGTAGCGGCGCCGGATCTATGAAAGTATGTCGTTGATCGGTTTTACGGACCTTCGATGAAGCGGGGACGACGATGGACGACCAGACCAGGACACACCTGCGCACACTGCGCGAGTCGCTGTCCTTGGACGAGAAGGTGCGGCTGCTCACGGGGAGGGACTCCTGGTCCACGGCTGCCCTGCCCTCGATCGGCCTGCGCTCCATGGTGCTCTCCGACGGCCCGGCGGGAGTCCGCGGCCAGCTGTGGGACGAGCGCTCCCCCTCGGTCAACTTCCCCTCGCCCACCGCGGTCGCCGCCTCCTGGGACCGCCGCATGGTCGAGCGTGTCGGCCGGGGCCTGGGCGGGGAGGCGGTACGCAAGGGCGTCGACGTCGTCCTCGCCCCGACGATCAACATCCAACGGACTCCCTACGGAGGTCGCCACTTCGAGGCCTTCAGCGAGGACCCGCTGCTGACGCGCGAGCTGGCGACCTGCTACGTGCGCGGCATCCAGGAGTTCGGCGTCGGCGCGACCGTCAAGCACTACGTGGCCAACGACTCCGAGACGGAACGGTTCACGGTCGACGTGCGCGTCACGGACCGCACGTTGCGCGAGGTCTACCTCGCGGCCTTCGAGGGGCCGGTCGTGGAGGGCGGCAGCCTGCTCGTCATGAGCGCCTACAACTCGGTCAACGGCCGCACCGCGTCGGAGAACGACCTGCTGACGACCCCGCTGAACGACGAGTGGGGGTTCGAGGGCGTCGTGGTCAGCGACTGGACGGCCGTACGGACGCTCGAGAGCGCGCGGCACCCCCAGGACCTCGTCATGCCCGGCCCTGACGGCCCGTGGGGTGCCGAGCTGGTCCGCGCCGTCGAGGAAGGACGCGTCCCCGTCGAGACCGTCGACCGGAAGATCGACCGGCTCCTGGCCCTCGCGGCGCGCGTCGGCGCGCTCACCGGCCTGCCCGCCCCGTCGCGGCCTCCGGCCGAGGACGCGCGTGCGACGGCGCACGCCGCCGCGGTCGCCGGGACCGTCCTGCTGCGCAACGACGGGCTCCTGCCCCTGGCGTCGCCGCGCTCGGTCGCGCTGATCGGTGAGGGTGCGCGCGTCGCGCGCACCCAGGGCGGCGGGAGCGCGACGGTGATCCCGACGTCGGTCAGCACGCCGGTCGAGGGCGTCGCGCGGCGCTGGCCGGACGCCGACGTCACGTGGTCGCTCGGCGCCGTCATGCAGCGCGGCACGGCGGACCTGCCGGGCGAGGACGTCACGACGCCCGACGGCGACCCGGGCATGACCGTGCGGTACCTCGCTGCCGACGGCACGGTGACGCTGGAGGAGAACCGCCGGGCGTCGCGCGTGGTCGGCTTCGCCCGGGACTCGCCGGTCGTCCGGGCCGACCGTGTGGAGCTGAGCTTCCGCTGGCGCACCCACGACGCCGTGACACGGCTCGGCATCGTCGGTGTGGCCGGCTACACCGTGACCGCGGACGGCGTCGAGGTCGCCGCGGGCGAACAGCACCTGCGTCCCGGCGACGACCCGGCGGCCACGGTCCTGCACCCCCCGAGCGAGGCGGTCGAGGTCCCGACGCCCGCACCGGACACCCTCGTGACGGTCACCTTCCGGCCCTTCTCCGAGGGGATCCCCGACGCCCTCACCCTGGGTGTCGGTGTGCCGCCCACCTCGCGCGACGCGGACGCCCTGATCGCCGAGGCGGCGGCCGCGGCGGCTGCGGCCGAGGTCGCCGTCGTCGTCGTCTCGACGTCCGGCGAGGTCGAGTCCGAGGGGTTCGACCGCACCTCGCTGTCCCTGCCGGGGCGGCAGGACGACCTCGTGCGGGCGGTGGCCGCCGCCAACCCCCGGACCGTCGTCGTGGTCAACTCCGGGGCGCCCGTGCTGCTGCCCTGGCGCGAGGACGTGGCCGCGGTGCTGGTCACCTGGTTCCCGGGCCAGGCCTTCGGCGACGCCCTGGCGGACGTGCTCAGCGGTGACGCCGAGCCGGGCGGCCGCCTCCCCGTGACGTGGCCGGACGTCGAGGACACGGTGCCGGTGTCGGACACGCGTCCTGTGGACGGTGTCCTGCGGTACACCGAGGGCGTGCACGTGGGCAGCCGCGCCTGGCTGCGGGCGGGCGTCGCGCCGGCGTACCCGTTCGGTCACGGGCTGGGCTACACGACCTGGACCCTCGACCACGTCGAGGCTCCCGCCACGCTGCCGGCCGGCGAGGACGCCGTGCTGCGCGCCAGGCTCACCAACCACGGCGACCGCACCGGCAAGACGGTGGCGCAGGTCTACCTCGAGCGCGCCACGCCGTCCGACATCGACCGGCCCGTACGCTGGCTGGGCGGCTTCGCGACCGCGACGGCCGCGCCGGGCGAGACGGTCGTGGTCGACGTGCCGGTCGCCGCACGAGCCTTCCAGCACTGGGACGAGGGCTGGCGCACCGAGCCCGGCACCTACGTGGCGCGCGCCGGGTTCTCCGTCGAGGACCTGCCCGTCGCGGTCGACGTGTGCGTCGAGCCGCCCGCTCCCGATGCTTCGGAGGCACCGGCAGCGGTCGAGGCGGCCGCACGAGCCTCCGACTGAACACTCCTGCCACGACCGCTCCAGCACCAGGGAGAGAACGATGACGAACGATCCCCTCGACGGCGCACGCTTCCTCGGATCGGATGCCGAGCGCGCCGCCGCGACCCGCTTCTGGGTCGAGCTCGACCTCGACCGGCCACGCACCGAGGTCACCGGTGCGGTGCTGCGCGCCACCGCCCACGGCGTCTACGAGGCCCGCCTCGACGGCACGCCCGTCTCGGACTCGGTGCTCGACCCGGGGTGGACCTCCTACGAGTGGCGGCTGGCGTACCAGGAGCACGACGTGCGCGCCCTGGTCGCCGGTGGCGCCGGGCCGCTGCGCATCGACCTCCTGCTGGGCAACGGCTGGTACCGGGGCGACCTGGGATTCGCCGGAGCGCGGGCGAACTACGGCGAGGAGATCGCCGTCGCCGCGGTCCTGGACCTCACCTACCGGGACGGCTCGACCCAGCGTGTCGTGACCGGGGAGGGCTGGTCCGCGGAGACGACGGAGATCCTGCGCAACTCGCTCTACGACGGCCAGACGATCGACGCGCGTCGGCGCGGCCACCCCTCGCCGCTGGCAGTGCACGAGGTGGACGTGGACCGCTCGACCCTCGTGGCCACGACGCGCCCTCCCGTCCGGAGACAGGAGACCCTGCGTCCGGTCGAGATCTGGCAGTCACCGGGCGGATCCACGCTCGTGGACTTCGGCCAGAACCTCGTCGGCTGGCTCCGGCTCACCGTCCAGGGTCCCGCCGGCACCGAGATCGAGATCCGGCACGCCGAGGTGCTGGAGCACGGCGAGCTCGGTACCCGGCCGCTGCGGGGCGCCGCCGCCCGGGACGTGTTCGTGCTCTCGGGCGGGGTGGACACGTTCGAGCCGACGCTCACGTTCCACGGCTTCCGCTACGCCTCCGTGGCCGGATGGCCCGGCGAGCTGACCGCCGACAGCCTCGAAGCGGTCGTGGTGCACTCCGAGATGGCCCGCACCGGGACCTTCTCCTGCTCCGACCCGGACGTGAACCAGCTCGTGCACAACTCGGTGTGGGGCCAGAAGGGGAACTTTCTCTCCGTCCCGACCGACTGCCCCCAGCGCGACGAGCGGCTGGGCTGGACCGGCGACATCGCCGCCTACGCCGCGTCGGCGGCCTTCCAGTTCGACACTGCCGACTTCCTGCACGACTGGCTGGCCGACCTGCACGCCGAGACCGAGCACTCCCCCGATCGCGGCGTGCCGCTCGTGGTTCCCGACGTGCTCAAGTATGCCCGCTGGCCTGCGGACTTCAGCCTGCCGCCGTGGGCCGCCACGGCGATCTGGGGTGACGCGTCCATCTGGGTTCCCCAGGCACTGTGGACCGCGTACGGCGACGCCGGGCGCCTGGCCGAGCACTACCCGGCGATGAAGCTGCACCTCGAGTCCGTGGAGCCCTACGTCTCCCCCACGGGCCTGTGGGACCTCGGCAACCAGCTCGGCGACTGGCTCGACCCCGACGCCCCGCCCGGGGAGCCGGACGCCGCCAAGGCCGACCCCTCGGTGGTCGCCACGGCCTGCCTCGTCCGGTCGGCCCGGTTCGCCGCCGAGGCGGCCGCCGTCGCCGGCGAGGCGGCCGACGCCGAACGCTGGGCGCGGCTGGCGGCCCGCACCCGCACGGCGTTCACCGAGCACTACGTCCAGGACGGCGTGATCCGGTCGGACTGCACCACGGTGTACGCCCTCGCGATCGCGTTCGACGTCCTCGACGCCGACGACCGTGCCGCCGCCGGCGAGCGCCTCGCCGCACTCGTACGCGCGGCGGGCTACACGGTGACCACGGGGTTCGCGGGCACGCCGTTCATCACCTGGGCACTGTCGGAGACCGGGCACGTCGAGGACGCGTACGCGCTCCTGCTGGAGACGTCGTGCCCGTCGTGGCTGTACCCGGTCAGGATGGGCGCGACCACGGTGTGGGAGCGCTGGGACTCGATGCTGCCGGACGGGTCGATCAACTCCGGCGAGATGACGAGCTTCAACCACTACGCGCTCGGCGCGGTCGCCGACTGGATCTACCAGGTCGTCGGCGGTCTCCGTCCCGCCGCGCCCGGCTACGACCGCGTCCGGATCGAGCCCGTTCCGGGACCGGGGATCGACTGGGCCGAGACCTCGTACGAGACCCGGCACGGACGCGTCGCGGTCGCGTGGCGTCGCGACGGCGACCGCTTCGTCCTGGAGACCACACTGCCCGACGGGCTCCCCGCCGAGATCGTCCTGCCGGACGGCCGCGTCGAGGAGGTCGTCGGCGGCGTCCACCGCCTGACGTCGGCCTGAGCACGCAGGAGTGCGCCCGTCGCCCCGGTCGCGGGGACGACGGGCGCGCTCTGGTGCGGCGTCACCGCACCGGGGACTCCGCGGCGGTCCTCGCCGGGTCGCGTTCGACCACGTCGCCGAGCGCCTCGTCGATCCGTGCCATGAGCTCGGCGGGGATGACGACGCCGGACGCCGCGACGTTCTCCCGGACCTGTTCGGGGCGCGAGGCCCCGATGAGGGCCGCGGAGACGTTGTCGTTCTGGAGCACCCACGCCACGGCGAGCTGCGCCATCGTGAGCGAGAGCTCGTCGGCGACCGGGCGCAGCGCCTCGACACGCTCCAGGACGTCGTCCCGCAGGAAGCGGGTGATCATCTCGGCCCCACCGTTGCCGTCGGTGGCACGGCTGCCCGACGGCGGCCGGTGGCCGGGCCGGTACTTGCCGGTCAGGACGCCCTGGGCCACCGGCGACCAGACGATCTGCGACATGCCGAGCTCACGCGAGGTGGGCACGACCTCCGCCTCGATGATGCGCCAGAGCGCCGAGTACTGCGGCTGGTTCGAGACGAACGGGATCCGCAGCTCGCGGGCGAGCGCGGCCCCGGCCCGCAGCTGCTCGGCGGTCCACTCGCTCACGCCGATGTAGAGCGCCTTGCCCGAACGGACGATGTCGGCGAAGGCCACCATCGTCTCCTCCAGGGGCGTCGCGTTGTCCCAGCGGTGGGCCTGGTACAGATCCACGTAGTCGGTCCCGAGTCGCCGCAGGGATCCGTCGATGGACTCCATCAGGTGCTTGCGGGACAGCCCGACGTCGTTCGGACCGCGCGGGCCGACGGGGTAGTAGGCCTTGGTGAGGATCTCGAGCGACTCGCGGCGCTGCCCCCGCAGGGCATCGCCGAGGACCCGTTCGGCCGCGGTGTCGGCATACATGTCGGCGGTGTCGAAGGTGGTGATGCCGGCGTCCAGGGCCGCGTGCACGCACGCGGTCGCCGCGTCGTCCTCGACCTGGGAGGCGTGCGTCAGCCAGTTGCCGAGCGTGATCTCCGAGACCTTGAGTCCGGAGCTGCCGAGATGTCGGTGTCTCATGCGGTGGTGCTCACCCCTTGACGGCGCCGGAAGTCATCCCGGCCACGATCTGACGGTTGAAGAAGATGTACATGACCAGCGGTGGGATCGTGATCAGCAGGATGTCGGTGAACAGCAGGTTCCAGGTCGTCTGGAACTGGCTCTGGAAGTTGAACAGCGTCAGCTGGACCGTCGCGTTCTCCTGGCCCGGAGCGAAGTACAGCGGGTTCGCGAAGTCGTTGAACACCGTCACCGACTGCACGACCACGGCGGTCACGATCACGCTCCTCATCAGCGGGAAGCCGATCTGGAAGAACAGACGGACCGGGCCGGCGCCGTCGATCGTCGCCGCCTCGTCGAGCTCCCGCGGGACGTTCGACACGAACGCACGGAAGAGCAGGACGCAGAACGACATGCCGAAGGCGACCTCGATGAGGACGAGTCCGCCGATCGTGTTGAAGATGCCGAGGGTCTGCATGAGCCGGGCGGTGGGCACGATCGCCGGCGGCACGATCAGCCCCGCGAGCACGAAGAACGTGATCACGCCGTTCCACCGTGACGGCCGCCGGGCGAGCACCCAGCCGATCATGGCGGCGAGCACCACCATGATCGTCACCGCGAGCACGGTCAGGACCGCGCTGTTGATGAACGCCGTGATGAGCATGTAGTCACGTGCCTGGAAGACGGCGACGACGTTCTCCCAGAAGGCGATGTCGACCGGCCAGGAGAACTGCAGGCTCGCCGAGTCCGGACCCGTCTTGAGCGATTGCACGACGATGAACGCGAACGGGACGAGGAAGATGGCCGCCGACAACAGCACGGCGACGGCGCCGTAGACGTGGCGCGAGACGGTGCGGCTCACAGTTCTGTCTGCTTTCGGTTGAGCCACCAGAACAGTGGCAGGATGACAGCGCTCACGACCACGAAGAGCACGACGTTGCCCGCGGTGGACAGGCCGAAGAAGCCGTAGGCGTACTGCTTGTAGATGACCGACGCGAGCACGTCGCTGGCGAATCCGGGTCCGCCGCCGGTCATGACCCAGATCAGCTGGAACTCCCGGAGCCCGCCGATGAGCGAGAGGATGATGACCGTGGTGGTCGCCGGGCGGACGAGCGGCACCGTGACGCTCCAGAAGCGGTGCCAGCCCCCGGCGCCGTCCACTCTCGCCGCCTCGTAGTACTCCTGCGGGATCGCGACCAGTCCCGCCATGTAGATGAGTGCCGCCAGACCGACCCCGCGCCACACGTCGACCAGGATGATCGAGTAGAGGGCGAGGTCCGGGTTCGTCAGCCATCCCGGACCGTCGATGCCGAAGACGGCCAGGAACTTGTTGATGACGCCGTCGTACGGGTCCATGAGCGCCTGGAAGGTGATCCCCACGCCGACGGTGCTGACCAGCACGGGGAAGAAGACGACGGCGCGCAGGTACCCACGCCCCCAGATGTCGGAGGTGAGCAGGACACCGATGAGCAGTCCCAGCACGATCTTCAGGCCGGATGTCAGGCTGCCGAAGATGAGGGTGTTCGTGAACCCCTTGCTGAGCTGCGGGTCGCCGAAGAACGTCACGAAGTTGTCGAACCCGATGAACTCGACGTCGAACAGGGTCCATCGTGTGAACGCGTAGTAGAACGACGCGAAGGTCGGCACGATGAACAGCACGACGAAGACCGCGGCGCCCGGAAGGAGGAACCAGTGCGGATACATGCGCCGCGCGTAGCTGCGGGAGGACGCGCGGCGTCCGGGCGCTCGTGCCGCCGCGGTGTCCGACGCGTCAGAAGGTGCGAGTGTCGCCATCTTGAGACCTTTGGTGAGGCGGGGCCGCCGGCACGCCGACGGCCCCACGTGGAAATGGCTGGGCCTACCAGCCCGGCAGGCCCAGTTGCTGCGCCTGCTTGGCGGCGTCCGCGTCGTACAGCTCGGCGCCGCTGCGCCCGTCCCGGACCCCCGACCCCACCTCGACGGCGATCTGCATGAGGTTCGGCCCCTTGACCGGCGAGAGGAACTCCAGCGCCGGCGCCACGGTGCCCGCCTCGAAGTACGGGCTGAAGTCCGCCACGATGCGCGGCGCCTCGTCCGGTACCGTGCACCCCTCCACCAGATACTGACCGGTCGCGCCGAGCGCTTCCGTGATCGCGTCGCAACCCGCGGGACTGGCGACGAAGGCCATGAACTCCTTGACGGCGTCCGGGTGCTCGGTGTTCGCCGGCGCGTAGAGCGCAGGCGGCATCCAGATCGTCGTGCCGGGCTCCGTCGCGGCCTCACCAGGAACGCCGAAGAACCCGACGTCCTCGGCCTGGTCCGGCCAGTTCGTGGCGATGGTCGCCTGCGCGAACCCCAGCATGGGGTAGTGCGCGGCCTTGCCGGTCGCGACTGCCTCCAGCCCGTCGTTGAGCAACGCCGACGCGTAGTCCTCGTTGAGGTAGTCCCGCTCGTAGACGTCCTGGAGCTTCGTGAAGCCCCGCACCGCGACCGGGTCGTCGGCGAAGTTGACCTCGCCCGCCGTGTACTTGCTCGCCCAGTCCGTATCGCTCGCCCACACGTTGTAGAAGTCGGCAAGGACGAGGATCTGCGCCGTCCAGGCGTCCCCGTGCGTCTGCTCGACGGCGACATAGCCCGCGTCGCGGATCGCGTCGGAGTTCGCCAGGAACTCGTCCCACGTGGTCGGCACCTCCAGACCCAGCTCCTCGTAGATCGGGATGCTGTAGAAGATCCCGCCGCCGCCCGCCGTCTGGACGGGGACGCCGAAGACGCCGTCGTCCGTCGACACGGCCGAGATCCAGGAGTCGTCGAGGCCGTCGACGAAGCTCTCGTCGGAGATGTCGAGCATCGTCTGGTCGGGGTTCAGCGCCTGCAGCAACGACCCGCTGTTGTACCAGAACATGTCCGGCATCTCGCCTGTCGCCAGGCGGGTCTTCACAAGGTTGTCCAGCTCAGCGGAGTCGCTGGGCCCCGAGGCGTCGACCTCGACGGTGACGTCCGGCTGCGACGCGTTGAAGGCATCCGCGAGCGCCTCCGCGGTCGCGATGTTGGTCTCGACGCCCGACCCCTGGAACCACTCCAGCGTCACGGGCCCTTCGGCCGGAGCGTCGCCGGATTCTCCGCCTCCGGAACACCCCGCCAGCACGAGACCCGTGGCCGCCAGTCCGGCGACTGCGACCAGGCCTGCTCGATGTGTGTGTGCAGACATGCCTACCTCCTCGTAGGTATCCCTCCGGTGCGTTCGCCATGCGAAAACTAATCACCGATGGGCTTTCGCCGATCGTACGGCGCCTTGCGGAAGGGCGTCAATCACGGTCGCATCACGGTTGCGACGCGGGAGCCGCCGCGTTTCCGGCCCGAGTGACCGCTCCCTCCAGGCGCCAGCTTGTCGGTGGGGCATCGGCGGGGGTTCGTCGATCGGTTGTCGTTGCCCGGTCTCTTATACACATCTCCGAGCCCACGAGACGGAGCTACATCCCGTATGCCGTCTTCTGCTTGAAAAAATCTGCACTGATGCGTGAACTGGCGGGCTTGAGTTGTC
>NZ_JABBYC010000043.1 GCF_016742955.1 Myceligenerans indicum
CCTTATCGTCGGCAGCGTCAGATGTGTATAAGAGACAGTTCGTCCGTCGGGTTCGGGGGTGGGGGTGTCTGGGAGTTTGGGGGTGGGGCGTCTGACGGATGCGGTGGCTGATGATGGGCTTGGTTTGTTGGTTGGGGGGTTGAGTGAGACGTTGGTTTATGGTCCTGGTGGGGAGCGGCGTGGGGAGGGGTGTCGGGTGTTTGTGTCGTCGTATGCGCCGCGTCCGCGGATGTTGGTTTTTGGTGCGATTGATTTTGCGGCGGCGACGGCGCGGGTGGGTTCGTTCTTGGGGTATCGGGTGACGGTGTGTGATGCGCGGCCGGTGTTTGCGACGGCGACGCGTTTTCCGGATGCGGATGAGGTGGT
The DNA here is from genome assembly GCF_016742955.1 of Myceligenerans indicum. Classification (GTDB taxonomy): domain Bacteria; phylum Actinomycetota; class Actinomycetes; order Actinomycetales; family Cellulomonadaceae; genus Myceligenerans; species Myceligenerans indicum. The sequence continues at coordinate 367 of NZ_JABBYC010000043.1, forward strand.
GACTGATTGGCCGCATCGGTATCTGGCGGCTGAGGTGGCTGGGGGGCGGGTTGATGGGCGCACGGTGGTGTGTGTGTTGACGCATGATCCGAAGTTTGATGTGCCGGTGTTGGAGCTTGCGTTGGGTTTGGGGGTGGCGTATGTGGGGGCGATGGGTTCGCGTCGTACGCATGAGGATCGGTTGGCTCGTCTGGTGGAGGCGGGGGTTCGGGAGGATGAGTTGGCGCGTTTGCACAGTCCGATCGGTTTGGATCTGGGGGCGCGTACTCCGGAGGAGACGGCGGTGAGTATTGCTGCGGAGATCGTCTCGGCCCGTTGGGGAGGTTCGGGCCATGCCCTGACGGAGACGGACGGCCGCATCCACCACGATGCCTGAGGACCCCTCCCATGAGTTGCGACTCCCAGGGCGCTGTGCTCGCCTGAACGGGTGGCGGCGTCGCCGCCAAGGTGTGGCGGAGGATGGTCGCCCCGGCGTACCGTGATGCGTGTCACACCGTCACAACGCAGTGGCTGAGGAGTGTCCATGACCAGGATCGAACTCACCGTCGACGGCGCGAAGGTGTCCGACGACGTCGAACCCCGCCTGCTGCTCGTGCAGTACCTGCGCGAACGGCTCGGCAAGACCGGAACCGTGATCGGCTGCGACACCGCGAGCTGCGGTGCCTGCACCGTCCATCTGGACGGCCGCAGCGTGAAGTCGTGCAACGTCCTGGCCGTCCAGGCCGACGGCGCCGAGATCACCACCATCGAGGGACTCGCCGCGGACGGGGAGGCGTCCGGCGCCGACGGGCAGCTCCATCCCGTGCAGGAGGCGTTCCACGAGTGCCATGCCCTGCAGTGCGGGTTCTGCACACCCGGCATGATCATGCAGACCGCGGACCTGCTCGCCGAGAACCCCCACCCGACCGAGGACGAGATCCGCCAGGGACTGGAGGGCAACCTCTGCCGGTGCACCGGCTACCACAACATCGTGCGCGCCGTGCAGTACGCGGCGAACGGAACGTCCGCCACCCCCGGGACCGGTGCCGCGGCACAGCCCGCGGCCGGGTCCGGGACCATCGACGGAGGTGCGGCATGACCACGACGGAAGAAGCCCCCGCGGCCCCCGCGGACGAGATCGGCCGCGACCGGCGTCGCAAGGAGGACCGCCGCCTCATCACCGGGCGCACCCACTGGACCGACAACATCGTGCTGCCCGGCACGCTGCACCTGGCCATGGTGCGCAGCCCCTTCGCCCACGCGAACATCACCGGGATCGACACCCGGGCCGCCGCCCAGGCCCCGAACGTCGTCGCGGTGCTGACCGGCACCGACCTGGCCGCGACCCAGGGAGTGCTCGCCAACGCCTGGCCCATCACGCCGGACCAGGTGACACCCGAGCACAAGCCGGTCGCCGTCGACCGTGTCGCCTTCGCCGGTGAGATCGTCGCCGTCGTCGTCGCCCGCAGTGCCGCCGCGGCCGCCGATGCCGCCGACCTGGTCGACGTCGACTACGACGAGCTGCCCGCCGCCCTCGACCTCAGGACCGCCGCCGCGGCGACGCCCGAGAACGGCGGCGCCATCGCCCATCCCGACCTGGGCACGAACAACTCGGCCCAGTGGATCTTCGACTCCGCGCAGGCCGGCACCGGGGGCAACGTCGAGGACGCCATCGCCGCCGCGCGCGCCGACGGCATCGTCATCGAGCGCGAGTACCGCCAGCAGCGCCTCATCCCGGCGTTCATGGAGCCCCGCTCCGTCGTCGTGGACCCCACGGGCGAACAGATCACCGTCTGGTCCGCCACCCAGATCCCGCACATCGCCCGCTTCCTCCTGGCCGCCACCACGGGCGTGCCCGAGTCGAAGATCCGCTACATCGCGCCCGACGTCGGCGGCGGTTTCGGCGGCAAGCTCCAGACCACCCCGGAGGAGTGGGCGGCGTTCGCCGTCGCGCGCCGCTTCGGCAAGCCCGTCAAGTACACCGAGACTCGCTCGGAGTCCCTCCAGTCCGCCCACCACGGCCGCGACCAGTGGCAGAAGCTCACCCTCGCGGCCACGAACGACGGCACCGTCACCGGCCTCAAGGTGGAACTCCTCGCCGACCTCGGCGCCTACGTCGCCCTCGTGGGCGGCGGCGTGCCCGTCCTCGGCGCGTTCATGTTCAACGCCATCTACAAGTTCCCGGCCTACCGGTTCGACTGCCGCACCGTCCTGACCAACAAGGCCTGGACCGACGCCTACCGCGGCGCGGGACGCCCGGAGGCCACGTTCGCCATCGAACGCCTCATGGACGAGCTCGCCGCCGAACTCGGCCGGGACCCCCTGGAGGTGCGCCGCCAGAACTGGATCACCCACGACGAGTTCCCCTTCACCACCGTCGCCGGTCTCACCTACGACTCCGGCGACTACGAGTCCGCCACCGCCCAGGCGGTCGATGCCTTCGGCTACGAGGACCTGCGAGCCGAACAGGCCCGCAGGCGCGAGGCAGGCGATCCGGTCCAGCTCGGCATCGGCGTCTCCACCTTCACCGAGATGTGCGGCCTGGCCCCCTCCCGCGTGCTCGGCAGCCTCGACTACGGAGCCGGCGGCTGGGAGCACGCCGAGATCCGCATGCTTCCCACCGGCAAGGTCGAGGTCGTCACCGGCGCCAGCGCCCACGGGCAGGGCCACGAGACCGCCTTCAGCCAGATCGTCGCCGACCGGCTCGGCGTCCCCTTCGAGGACGTCGAGGTGCTGCACGGCGACACCCAGGTCGCCCCCCGTGGCCTGGACACCTACGGCTCCCGGTCGCTGACCGTCGGCGGGGAGGCACTGGCCCTCGCCGCCGACAAGGTCGTGGCCAAGGCCAAGCCGTGGGCCGCGCACCTGCTGGAGGCCGACCCCCGGGACATCGAGTTCTCCCGCGGGACGTTCGCCGTGTCCGGCACCGGTGAGGGCAAGACCATCCAGGAGATCGCCCTCGCCGCCTTCGCCGCCCACGACTACCCCGAGGGCATCGAGCCCGGCATCGACGCCGAGGTGACGTTCGACCCGGTGAACTTCTCCTTCCCGCACGGCACACACCTGTGCGCCGTCGAGGTGGACACGGAGACCGGCGCCGTGCGGTTGCGCAAGTACGTGTGCGTGGACGACGTCGGAACCGTCATCAACCCGCTCATCGTGGCCGGGCAGGTGCACGGCGGGCTCGTGCAGGGCATCGCCCAGGCATTGTGGGAGGAGGCGGTGTACGACGAGTCCGGCACACTGCTCACGGGCACGCTCGCCGACTACCTCGTGCCCAGCGCCGCCGACCTCATCAGCTTCGACACGGCCCACCGCAGCACTCCCGCCACCTCCAACTCCCTCGGGGCCAAGGGCGTGGGCGAGGCGGGCACGATCGCCTCCACGCCCGCCGTGGTGAACGCCGTCGTCGACGCGATCCGACCCTACGGGGTGCACGACGTCGAAATGCCCTGCACGCCCGCGCGCGTCTGGCGCGCCATCCAGGACGGGAGCGCGTCATGATCCCCGCACCCTTCGAGTACGCCCGGCCCACCAGCGTCGACGAGGCGCTCGGCCTGCTCGCCGGGTCCGACGACGCCAAGGTCATCGCCGGGGGCCAGTCCCTCCTGCCGGTGCTCCGCATGCGCCTGAACGCGCCCGAGCTGGTGGTCGACATCGGCCGCATTCCCGCGCTGCACGGCATCCGCGACGTCGCCGGCGGCGGCGCCGTGGCCGGGGGCGGCGGAGCGATCGAGATCGGCGCGATGACGCCGTACCACGAGCTGCTCGCGTCGGACGAGATCCGCACGGAACTGGGCCTCCTGCACGACGCCGTCGCGTCGGTGGGGGACCCGCAGATCCGGCACCGGGGCACCCTGGGCGGGTCGCTCGCGCACGCCGACCCCGCCGGGGACTGCGGCGCGGTGGCGCTGGCGCTGGAGGCCGAGATGGTCATCGCCGGGCCCGCCGGCGAACGGGTGGTCCCCGCCGCCGACTTCTTCCAGGACCTGTTCACCACGGCGGTCGGGGAGGACGAACTGCTCGTCGCGGTCCGGTTCCCCGTGCACCCCGGATGGGGGTCCCGGTACGAGAAGTTCGTGCGCACCGCCCAGCAGTGGCCCATCGTCGCCGTCGGCGCGTGCGTGCACATGGCCGACGGGAAGACGATCTCCGCGGCGCGGATCGGCCTGACCAACATGGGGCCGACGCCCCTGCGGGCGCGTGCCGTGGAGGAGGCGCTCGTCGGCGTGGAGCCGACGGCCCAGGCGGTGGGCGCGGCGTGCGCCGCCGTGGCCGACGGCACCAGCCCGCCGTCGGACCTCAACGGGGACGCCGACTACCGGCGCCACCTCGCGACCGTGCTCGCCCGGCGCGCCGTGCTCGCGGCGGCGGGAGCGGCGTGAGGCCGCCCGCCGCACGGGAAGGCGGCGACACATGGAACTGATCCACGAGTTCACCGTGCCCGCCGACGTCGCGACGACGTTCGCGACCTTCGACGACGTCGAGTCGGTGGCCGAGTGCTTTCCCGGCGCGCAGGTGACCTCGGTCGACGGCGACTCGTTCACGGGCTCGGTGAAGATCAAGCTCGGCCCCATCGCGCTCACCTTCAACGGCGTGGGCGAGTTCCGGGAGAGGCGGCTCGCCGAGGACGGCAGCTCGGGACGCATGGTCCTGTCCGCGAAGGGCAAGGACAAGCGCGGCAACGGCACGGCCGGGGCGGAGGCCGTCGTCGTCCTCACGCCCGGGGAAGGAACGACGGGTGGTCCGGCCACCGACGTCGAGGTCCGGACCGACCTGCAGATCGGCGGCAAGGTCGCGAGCATGGGCCGAGGCCTGGTGCAGGAGGTCTCCAACAAGATGCTCGGCCGCTTCACGGACTGCCTGGAGGGGAAGCTGACCGGCCCGGCCGGCGCTACGCGAGGCTGACGAGCTCCGCGTAGCTCTCGTTCCAGAGGTCCTCGTCGCCGTCGGGCAGGAGGAGGACGCGCTCGGGTTCGAGCGCGTCCACGGCGCCGTCGTCGTGGGTGACCATGATGACGGCGCCCTCGTACGTCTTCAGCGCGCCGAGGATCTCCGCGCGGGAGGCCGGGTCGAGGTTGTTGGTGGGCTCGTCGAGCAACAGCACGTTGGCGCTGGAGACCACGAGCGTCGCCAGGGCCAGCCGCGTCTTCTCGCCGCCGGACAGGACGTGGGTGGGCTTGTCGGCGTCGTCCCCGGAGAAGAGGAAGGAGCCGAGCACGTTGCGCACCTGCGTGTCGGTGAGGTCCGGGGCGGCGTGCCGCAGGTTCTCCACGACCGTGACGTTCATGTCCAGGGTGTCGTGCTCCTGGGCGTAGTAGCCGAGCTTGAGGCCGTGACCGGCGTCGACGGTCCCGGAGTCCGGCTGCTCGACGCCCGCGAGGATCCGCAGCAACGTCGTCTTGCCCGCGCCGTTGAGGCCCAGGATCACGACACGCGAGCCCCGGTCGATCGCCAGGTCCACGCCGGTGAACACCTCCAGCGACCCGTACGACTTGGACAGACCCGACCCGGTGATCGGCGTCCTGCCGCACGGCGACGGCGTCGGGAACCGCAGCTTGGCCACGCGGTCCGTCTGGCGCACGCCCTCCGCGCCGTCCAGCATCTGCTCGGCACGGCGGATCATGTTCTGCGCGGCCGTCGCCTTCGTGGCCTTCGCGCGCATCTTGTTCGCCTGGGACATGAGCGCCGCGGCCTTCTTCTCCGCGTTGTCGCGCTCGCGGCGGCGCCGGCGCTCGTCCGTCTCCCGCTGCTTCTGGTAGTTGTCCCACCCCATCGCGTACTGGTCCAGCTCACCGCGGTTCGCGTCCAGGTGGAACACCTTGTTGACGCAGGCGCGCAGCAGGTCGACGTCGTGGGAGATGACGACGAAGCCGCCGCTGTAGGTCTTGAGGTAGTCGCGCAGCCAGGCGATGGAGTCGGCGTCGAGGTGGTTGGTGGGCTCGTCGAGCAGCAGGGTGTCGACACCGGAGAACAGGATGCGCGCCAGCTCGATCCGGCGGCGCTGGCCGCCCGAGAGGGTGTGCAGCGGCTGCGACAGCACGCGCTCGTCCAGTCCCAGGTTCGCGGTGATGACCTGCGCCTCCGCCTCGGCGGCATAGCCGCCCGCGGCGAGGAAGCGGGCCTCCAGCTTGGGGTAGCGGTCCAGGGCCTTGGCCATGGTGTCCGGGTCGGCCGAAGCCATCTCGCCCTCGGCCTGCCGCATCCGCGTGATCAGCTTGTCCAGCTCGCGGGCGGACAGCACGCGGTCCATCGCGATGACGTCGAGGTCGCCCGTGCGGGGGTCCTGGGGCAGGTAGCCGATCTCGTTGCCGCGCGTGATCTGGCCTGCGGCAGGGAGGGTCTCTCCGGCCAGGGTCTTGGTGAGCGTCGTCTTTCCGGCGCCGTTGCGGCCCACCAGCCCGATCCGGTCGCCCGGGGAGACCCGGAACGTCGCGGGCTTCAGCAGTGCGCGGGCGCCGAAACGCAGTTCCACGCCATGGGCGGTGATCACGGGATGAGGGTCCTTCGGTGTTCGAGGGAGTGCGGTGTTCGCGGGAGTGCAGGGCCCATGGCGGCCGAGCCGAACGGGGGCCGGGCCAGTCTACGCAGTCGTCACGGGCGGACGCAGTGAGCTACGTCGCGCCCGCGCCGGCCGGGCCGCCTGCTCACGGGTGGCCGGCCGTCAGTGGAGCTGGGCGTCGATGAGGGCGTCCTCGTCGTCGGAGTCGGCCGTGGGACGGGACAGCAGGCCACGGCGGGCGCCGGGCGCACCGTCCGGGCGCCGGGCGCGCGACGTCGTCCCGCCCGTGGCGGCGTCGACGTCCGGAGCGGCCAGCAGCAGGTCCCCGGCCGACACCGTCGCGCCCCGCAACGCCCCGCGCTCGCGCCGCCACAGGAGCACGTACCCCGCGATCGCGCCGACGGAGAACACCGCCCACTGGAACGCGTAGCTCAGGTGCGAGCCGGGGTCGGTGCTGGGCTCGGGCAGTGCGGCGGGTGCCGTCGCGGGGCGGGGCGACTCGGTGCGCAGCGCCCCGTAGGCGCCGACCGTGCGGCCGTCGGCCCAGCCCGCGCCGTCGGCGCCGGCCGCCAGGACCTGGGCGGTCGAGATCGCCTGGACCTGACCGGGGGGTGCGCCGCGGGAGGAGGGCGGCTCGTCGCCGCGCAGGGATGCCGTCACCTCGACCTCGCCGCGGGGAGGCTCCGGCACGAACGCGGGGGCGCTCCCGTCCGTGCCCAGGGGGACGAACCCGCGGTCGATCACGACGACGATCCCGTCCGGCGCGGCCGGGTGGGACGCGACGAACGGCACGAGCACGTGGTAGCCCGGCGTGGAGTGCACGGGGCGGTTGCGCAGCAGCACGGTCGCCCCGGTCTCGTAGTGCCCGGTGAGGGTGACGGGCTGCCAGACCGCGTCGTCGGGCACCACGGCGCCGGGGCCGTCGAGGATGTCGCTCACCGGCACCGGATCGGCGGACCAGTTCGTCTCGATCAGGTCGATCTGGGCGCTGCGGTTCTCGTACCGGTTCCACTGCCAGCGGCCCGCGACCAGGCACAGCGCGGCCAGCAGCACCGCGGCGACGCCGAGGATCACCCATTGCCTGGTGGTGCGGGGGGCGCGCGCCTGACCGGCTGGGCTCACGCGGGTTCCTGACGGTCCAGCTCACCGGCGGGCACGGTGTGCCGCAGGAAGCCCCGTGCGGACAGGAACTGTCCGAGGTGTTCGCGGTGGTCGTCGCACGCGAGCCACACCTTGCGGCGCTCGGGGGTGTGCAGGCGCGGGTTGTTCCACAGCAGGCCCCAGCCGGCCTCCGCACGGCAGCCCTTGGCGCTGCAGACCAGTTCGCCGACCGCGTCGGGCGCCGGGACGGAGCCGCCCGTTCCCAGGACATCCATCAGTTCTTCTTCTCCACGGGTTCGTCACGCACGTCGTCGAGCAGGGCGTCGCCGTCGATCACGGCGTGGCCGGCGGCCTCGTCGTCCCGGCCGGGGGAGTCGTCCCCGTCGTCGCCCGGCGGCAGGGCGACCGGGTCCCCGGGCACGTAGGCCTGCGCGTCTAGCGGCGTGCGGTTCGGCCCGGCGTTGACGAAGACCACCGCGGTGTACGGCAGCACCACCGCCCCGACCGCGAGCGTCCAGCCGAGCCAGGTGAGCCCCGTGGTGAGGCAGAGGATCGCACCGACGAAGCACAACAGGCGGATCCCCATCTGGATGAGATACACCTTGGCGCGCCGCGCCTGGTCGTCGTCGAGCGACTCGGGGACCGACGTGATCGACTGGACCTCGGGCTCGGCGGAACGGGGAGCCTTGCTCATCACCCCAGTCTACGAGCCCTCCGCTCCGGCCCGTGCCGCCCGCTCGTGCCGCCGGCACGCGCGCCCGGGCGTCAGCCGGGTGGCCGGCCCACGTGCGTGAGCACGGCGGAGGAGCGTTCCCAGGCCGACCAGGGGACCTCGGCGGGAGCCTCCAGCAGGGAGTAGGTGGCGGTCGGCACGCCGACACGCACCTGGGCCAGCGCCGCGTCGTCCGAGCCGGGACCGGCCAGGAAGGCGGCGGTCGCGGCCATCGTGGGCTCGTGACCGATCACCAGGACGGTGCGTGCGCTCTCGTCCAGGTCGGCGACGAGCCCGAGCACGTCGCTCACCCGGGCGTTGTACAGGGCGTCCGTGACCACGACGGTGGGCACGCCGCTACGCCTGCCGTTCAGCCCGCCCTTGGCCAGGTTCCACGTCTGGCGCGTGCGCAGCGCGGAGGAGACGAGCACGACGTCGGGCGCGGCGCCGAGCGCGACGAGCGCCGCTCCCAGCCCCGCCGCCTGCGTCCGCCCGCGCAGGGCGAGCGGACGCAGCGCGTCGTCGGAGGCCGTGGCCGGCTCGGCCTTGGCGTGACGCAACAGGACGAGCCGACGCATCGGCGTCACGGGCGACACCTCCTCGCGATGCCTGGCCACGATGTCTCCTTCCGGTTCTTGCGGTGCCTCCCCGGTGGGGGATCCGGCGGTTACTGGCCCATGGCGTGCACGCCGCCGTCGACGTGCACGATCTCGGCCGTGGTGGCCGGGAACCAGTCGCTGAGCAGAGCCGCGACGGTTCGCGCCGTCGGCTCCGCGGTGGTCTGGTCCCAGCCGAGCGGTGCGCGCTGCGGCCAGTTGGCCTCCATCTGCTCGAAGCCGGGGATCGACTTCGCGGCGGTCGTCTTGATCGGCCCGGCGGAGACCAGGTTGCAGCGGATGCCGTGCGGGCCCAGGTCGCGGGCCAGGTAGCGGTTGGCGGCCTCCAGGCCGGCCTTGGCCACGCCCATCCAGTCGTACACGGGCCAGGCGAACTGCCCGTCGAAGGTCAGCCCGACGATCGCGCCGCCGTCGGTCATCAGCGGCTTGGCGGCGACGGCGAGCGCCTTGTAGGAGTAGGTCGAGATCTGCAGCGCGGTGGCCACGTCCTCCCACTCGCCGGACAGGAAGTTGCCGCCCATGACGCTCTGCGGGGCGAAGCCGATGGAGTGCACGACGCCGTCGAGCCGGTCGAACCCGGCCTCGCGGACGGCGTCGGCGAGACCGGCGAGGTCCTCCTCGCTGGTGACGTCGAGCTGGACCACCGGGGGTGGCGTGTCACCCGGAAGGCGCTTCGCGAACGCGCTCGTGAGCTTCATCTGCCGGCCGAACGACGACAGGACGACGTCCGCGCCCTCCTCGATCGCCAGACGCGCCGTGTGGAACGCGATCGACGAGTCCGTGAGAACTCCGGTGATGAGCAGCTTCTTGCCTTCGAGGAGACCCATGTTGTCCTTCCGGTGAATGTGCGGCGCGCTCTCGCGCCGTGCCCGCACTGGGTGTGAGCGTAACGGTGTGACCGCGCGCGAGGAAAACTCCCCGGGTCGCGCGGCTGGTGGAGGATGTTTCCGGGCGGGGGTGTCTGGTCAGTGCCCCATGCCCATGCCGCCGTCGACGGGGATGACGGCTCCGGTGATGTAGGCGGCGGCGTCGGACGCGACGAAGGCGACGACCCCGGCCACCTCCTCGGGCCGGGCGAAGCGGCCGGCGGGGATTCCGTCGAGGTAGAAGTCCCGCGTCTTGGGGGGAAGCTCGGCGGTCATGTCGGTCTCGATGAACCCGGGGGCGACGACGTTCGCGGTGATGCCGCGCCCGCCGAGCTCGCGCGAGATGGAACGGGCCATGCCGACCAGGCCCGCCTTGGAGGCGCCGTAGTTCACCTGGCCCGGGACGCCGTAGAGCCCCACGAGGGAGCCGATGAGCACGATCCGGCCGTAGCGCTTGCGGATCATGCTCTTGGCGGCGCGCCGCACGCAGCGGAAGGTGCCGGTCAGGTTCACGTCGACGACCTGCTCGAACTCCTCGTCCGACATGCGCATCAGGAGCTGGTCCTTCGTCACGCCGGCGTTGGCGACGAGGACCTCCACGGGCCCGAGGTCCTGCTCGATCTGCGTGAAGGCGTCGTTCACGGCGTCCGTGTCGGTGATGTCGGCCTTGTAGCCGTGCACACCCTCGGGCAGCTCGCCCCCGCGATACAGGGTCGCGACACGGTCCCCGCCGGCGACGAACTGTTCGGCGATGGAGCGGCCGATGCCGCGTGCGGCGCCGGTCACGACGACGACGCGGCCGGCGGCGGAATCCTGGTTCTCGGTCATGGTTGCGACGCTACCCGTGCGACACGCCGGACGGCGCTGCGCGACGCGCCACGCGCCGGGCACCGCCCGTTGTGGGGTTCCGACAATATCAATTCGTGACCTCCGCCGGCCTGCCGGGACGACTCCCGATGTCCGGTCAGGCGGCCGTCACGGCGCGGTACACGTCCATCGTGTCCTCGGCGATGGCCGCCCAGGAGAAGTGCTCCCGGGCCCGGCGGCGGCCGGCCTCGCCCATCGCGGCGGCGCGCGCGGGGTCGGAGACCACCGCGTCGAGGGTCGCGGCCAGGTCCGCGACGAACCGGTCGGGGTCGAGCGGCGTCCCGGTGCCGTCGTCGGCCTGCTCGATCGGGACGAGCGCGCCCGTGACGCCGTCGTCCACGACCTCCGGGATGCCGCCGGTCGCCGTGGCGACCACGGGCAGGCCGACGGCCATCGCCTCGAGATTGACGATGCCGAGCGGCTCGTAGACGCTCGGGCAGACGAACACGGTGCCGGCGGCGAGCACGGCCACGAGTTCCTCGCGCGGCAGCATCCGCTCGATCCAGACGATCCCGCCGTCGCCGTCGCCGTCGCCGGCGCCCCGCGCCTCCCGCAGCCCGTCCACCAGGCCCCTGACCTCGTTCATCAGCTCCGGCGTGTCCGGAGCTCCGGCGCACAGGACGACCTGCACGTCGTGCGGCAGCGCGGCCGCGGCCCGCAGCAGGTACGGCAGCCCCTTCTGGCGCGTGATCCGCCCCACGAACACGACCGCCGGGCGGTCCGGGTCGATCCCGAGGCCCCGCACCGTCCGCTCGGCCTCGTCCACGGCGTGGCCGGCCGGGCGCCGCCATCCGGACAGGTCGATCCCGTTGTGCACGACATGCACCCGGGCGGGGTCGAGGTCGGGGTAGCAGCGCAGGATGTCGCGGCGCATGCCGCCCGAGACCGCGATGATGGCCGAGGCGCCCAGGTAGGCCGTCCGTTCCGCCCACGACGACACGGCGTAGCCGCCGCCGAGCTGCTCGGCCTTCCAGGGCCGCAGCGGTTCGAGGGAGTGCGCCGTGACGACGTGCGGCACGTCGTGCAGCAGCCCGGCCAGGTGTCCGGCCAGGTTGGCGTACCAGGTGTGGGAGTGCACGACGTCGGCCCCGGCGCAGTCCCGCGCGATCTCCAGATCGGTGCCGAGGGTGGCCAGCGCCGGGTTCGCGCCGGCGAGCCCGGCGGGGGTGAGATAGCCGGTGACCGCGGGGGCGGGCTGTGCGGGGCCGACGGCTTCCGTCCCGGGCTCCTCCGGGCCGAAGTGGCGCACCCGTACGTCGGCGAGCGGCGAGAGGACGCCCGCCAGCTCTGTGACGTGCACCCCCGCCCCGCCGTAGACGTGCGGCGGGTACTCGCGGGTCAGGAGGTCGACGGTGAGGCGGGACGACGGCGGCTGCGGCTGCGGAGCGGTCACGCCTCAGACGTTACCGAGGATTCGTCTCCGCCATTTGCCCGGCGCGGGTTCCGGGATGCAGCCCGAGGCAATATCGTCTGAGACATGGCCTCCCCCCGTGTCCTCGCGATCGTCCTTGCCGGAGGCGAGGGAAAGCGCCTGATGCCGCTCACCGCGGCGCGCGCGAAGCCCGCCGTCCCGTTCGGCGGGATCTATCGCCTGGTCGACTTCGCACTGTCCAACATCGTCAACTCCGGCTATCTGCGGGTCGTCGTGCTGACCCAGTACAAGTCCCACTCGCTGGACCGGCACATCTCCAAGACATGGCGGATGTCACCGCTGCTGGGGAACTTCGTGGCGCCGGTCCCGGCGCAGCAGCGCGTCGGCAAGCACTGGTACCTCGGCAGCGCGGACGCGATCTACCAGTGCCTGAACGTCATCGAGGACGAGCGGCCGGACATCGTCGTGGTGGCCGGTGCCGACCACGTGTACCGGATGGACTTCTCCCAGATGGTGGACGCCCACATCTCCTCGGGGGCGCGTGCGACGGTCGCCGCGATCCGCCAGCCGCTGTCCATGGCGGACCAGTTCGGCGTCATCGACGTGCAGCCGGACGACCCCACGCGGATCCGGGAGTTCCTGGAGAAGCCGTCCGACGCCGCCGGGCTGGCCGACGCCCCGGACAAGGTGCTCGCGTCCATGGGCAACTACGTGTTCGACGCCGACGCCCTGGTCGAGGCCGTCACCCGTGACGCCTCCAGCAGCGGTTCCCGGCACGACATGGGCGGTGACATCATCCCGGCGTTCGTCGACGCCGGGGAGGCGGGTGTCTACGACTTCATCCGCAACGACGTGCCCGGCTCCACCGATCGGGACCGCGACTACTGGCGCGACGTGGGAACCATCGACTCGTTCTTCGAGGCGAACATGGACCTGATCGCGGTCCAGCCGGTGTTCAACCTGTACAACGACGAGTGGCCGCTGCTGACCGGGTACACGGGCCTGCCGCCGGCGAAGTTCGTGCACGCCGGGCCGGGCCGGATGGGGCACGCCGCGGAGTCGATCGTCTCACCCGGCGTGCTGATCTCCGGTGCGCAGGCGGTCGGTTCGGTGCTGTCGCCCGGAACCCACCTGCACTCGTGGTCGTCGGTGGGCGACTCGGTCCTCATGGACGGGGTGCAGGTGCACCGGTACGCGCAGGTGCACCGCGCGATCCTGGACAAGAACGTGATCGTGTCGGAGCGGGCCCGGGTCGGCGTCGACGGCGAGGAGGACCGCGCGCGGGGGTTCACGGTCACCGCGTCGGGGCTGACGGTCGTGCCCAAGGGCAGCGTGGTCGGGTAGCTGCGGGCGGCGGGCCTGTCCGCACGGCGGAGCGCCGGGCGGCGGCGCCGCGTCGTCGGGCACACTGGTGCGCGTGAAGCGCCTGATCGTGTCCGACGTCGACTCCACCTTCTTCCGGCAGGAGGTCATCGAGCTCATCGCCGACCATGCGGGAACCCGCCAGGAGGTCGCGGCGGTGACCGAGCGCGCGATGCGCGGCGAGCTCGACTTCGCGGGATCGCTGCGCGAGCGGGTCGCGACCCTCGCGGGGGTCCCGGCCGGTGCGCTGGACAAGGTCCGGGACGCGGTCGAGCTCACCCCGGGTGCCGCGGAGCTCGTGGCGGCCTGTCAGCAGCGTGGCTGGGCGTTCGGCCTGGTCTCGGGCGGCTTCGAGGAGATCGTGCGGCCCATCGCCGAGGACCTGGGGATCCGTCTGGTCCGCGCCAACCGCCTGGAGGTGTCCGGCGGCGTGCTGACCGGCCGCACGGTCGGCCCGGTGGTCGACCGCGCCGCGAAGGCCGCCACGCTGCGCGAGTGGGCCGCGGCCGAGGGCGTCCCCCTGGAGGCCACGGTCGCGGTGGGCGACGGCGCGAACGACCTGGACATGATCGCCGCGGCGGGCGTCGGGGTGGCGTTCCGGGCCAAGCCCGTCGTGCGCGACCAGGCCCCGTTCGCGGTCGACGGGCGCCTGGACGAGGTCCTGGAGCTGCTGGACGCCGGGGCCCGGTCGCTGTCGTAGCGCTCGGGCGACCGGCCTAGGCCCCGCGCGGGGCGAGGGTGAGCACCCGCAGCGTGCCGGCGTCGATCGTGCGGTCGCTCTCGACGGTGGCGCCGGTGCGTTCGAGCAGCGCGCCGAGCCCCAGCTGTGCCTGCCAGTCGCGGAAGGCCGCGAAGTGCTCCCACCCGGCCGCCAGCTCGGTGGCGCGGTTGCGCAGCCCCGCGACGTTTCGGGGCATGGGCGCCACGAAGTCCACCACCATCACCCGCCGTGCCACGGCGAGCAGCCGGTCGAGCACCGGGCCGCGCAGCTCCCGGGGCATCTCGTGCAGTGCCAGCACGATGGTGGCGACGTCGTACGGTCCTGCGGACGGCACGGTGAGCTCGGCCACGTCGCCCACGCGGAACCGGGCCGACGACGAGCCGGCGTGCGAGCGCGCGTACCGGATGTGCCGTGCGGACAGATCCACCCCCACCACCGTGCGCCCGTCCTCGGCCAGCCGCCGCGACAGCGCGCCCGTGCCGCAGCAGGCGTCCAGGACCCGTTCGCCCGCCGGCAGGTGGCCGGCCACGTAGTTCCGCACCCCGTCGAGCATGCGGTCGACGACGGCGGCGTAGACGGGGCCGTCATACCAGTGACCTGCTTCCGTGCGCCCGGCCATGTGGTGCTCACCTCCTGCCGTCAGGGGATCACGCCGTAGGTGGCCGCGCTCATCGCGTGGCGGGCCGTGCGGTCGACCTCGCGCAGGGCGGTGCTGCGCTGGTCGGCCTGCCAGAGGTTGACGGCGCCGCCGTCGTCCACCGCCCCGAGCGCCACGATCGCGCGCAGGCGCGCGGCCAGCTGCAGGACGCGCGCCCGGCGGCCGTCCAGGTGCGGCACCGGCCAGTCCGCGGTGCTCGCGGCGCGCAGCCGCTCGATCGCGTCGGCCGCGTCGTCGCGCCACCGGGCGACGTCGAGCGAGTCCAGGGCGTCGGTCGCGGTCATCAGGCTGCTGCGTAGCTCTCGTTCGGCGTCGGCCACCGACCCGATCGTGCCGAACAGGCCCGTGCTCCAGTCCGGCACCGGCCGGACGTGCCATTCCACGAGGTGGCCGCGTTCGAGGTGGCTGCCGAACGGGGTGATCCGCGGCACGGCGGCCCAGCTTCCGTCCGGCGTGGTGACCACCAGGCACTCCCCGGACTCCGTCGCGTCGTGGTTCGCCGCGGCGGGGACGCCCGCCGGGTCGCCCGCCACGGGCAGCAGGGCGGCCACCGTGCGCGGGCCGTGCGTCCACGTCGTCAGCAGCGTGCCGAGGTCCGTGCCGTCCCACACGCCGGGCAGGCCGTGGACCCGGTGCGGCTCGTCGTCACCCTGGACGGCGTCGGCCGCCTCCGACGTGTCGCCGACGCCCTGCACCCAGAGGGCGAGGACGACGCTGCGGGGCAGGTCCGGCACTGTGTTCATCGCCCTCACAGTATGAGACATGTCGGTTACTGTTGTGGACCATGAGCACGGTTCTCGACCTTTCGGGCGTCACGGTCCGACGCGGCACCACGACCATCCTCGACTCGGTGGACTGGCAGGTGAACGAGGGCGAGCGCTGGATCGTGCTGGGACCGAACGGCGCCGGCAAGACGACGCTGCTGCAGATCGTGTCGGCGCGCATGCACCCCACGGCGGGCACGGCCTCGGTGCTGGGTTCCCGGCTCGGCCGGACCGACGTGTTCGAGCTGCGCCCGCGCGTGGGGCTGTCCTCGGCGTCGCTCGCCGACAGCATCCCGGGCTCGGAGACGGTGCGCGACGTCGTGCTGACCGCGGCGTACGGCGTGACGGGACGCTGGCAGGAGTCGTACGACGAGGTCGACGAGGAGCGGGCCGGCGAGCTGCTCGCGGCGTTCGACGTCGCCAAGCTGTCCGACCGGCACTACGGCACCCTCTCGGAGGGCGAGCGCAAGCGCGTGCAGATCGCGCGGGCCCTGATGACCGACCCGGAGCTGCTCCTGCTGGACGAGCCCGCGGCGGGTCTGGACCTGGGCGGCCGCGAGGAGCTGCTGGGGGTGCTGAGCGAGCTCGCCTCCTCCCCGGCATCGCCGGTGCTGGTGCTGGTCACACATCACGTGGAGGAGATCCCGCAGGGTTTCACGCACCTGCTGCTGATGGGGCGCAGCCGCATCCACGCGGCGGGGCCGATCGACGAGGTGCTCACGGCGGACAACCTGTCGGCGGCGTTCGGCCTGCCGCTCGTCGTCGCGCACGGCGGGGGCCGCTGGCTGGCACGCGCGGCGCGCTGACCAGGGGCGGCGCGTCGCTCGGCGAAACCAGGCGAGAACCCCACGATTTTCCTGGCCCACCGTGTGATGGATTGGTAATCTTCGGGCAAAGGCGCCAGGTGAGCGTCAAGCCTCGGGGAGGGGATTGTGATGGAGTGGTTGTGGTGGGTCGGCGCGGCCCTGTTGCTCGGTCTGATCGAGATCACGACTCTCGACTTCGTCTTCATCATGTTCGCCGGGGGTGCACTCGCGGCCGGCGCGGTCGACGCCGCGGGACAGCCGCTGTGGGTTCAGGTGGTCGTGTTCGCCGTCGTCGCGACGGTGCTGCTGCTGACCCTGCGCCCGCCGCTGAAGCGCTATCTGTCCAGGGGCGGGGCGGAGACCCTGACCAACGCCGAGGCCCACATCGGCCGGACGGCGTCGGTCGTCGAGGAGGTCACCCAGGCCAGCGGGCTGGTCAAACTCATGGGTGAGGTCTGGACGGCACGCGCGGCGGAAGGCTCGCCTCCGCTGCCGGTCGGGTCTACGGTGCAGGTGGTGCGCATCGACGGCGCGACCGCGGTGGTCGCGCCGACGTCGGCAGACCGGTCCGCCTGACCGCCGGCGCCGCGGAACCGGCATTCACACATCGTTCTAGCGGGTGCGCCCGCAGGAGGAGAGGCTCGTGGAGAACATCGGACTGTTGATAGTCCTCCTCATACTCGTCATCGTCGTGCTCGTCGCACTGTCGCGCGCGGTGCGGATCGTGCCGCAGGCGGTGGCGCTGGTCATCGAGCGGCTCGGTAAGTTCCATACGACCCTGACGCCTGGTTTCCATCTGCTGGTGCCGTTCATCGACAAGGTGCGCGCCGGCGTCGACATGCGTGAGCAGGTCGTCTCGTTCCCGCCGCAGCCGGTGATCACCAGCGACAACCTGGTGGTCGAGATCGACACGGTCATCTACTTCCAGGTGACCGACGCGCGGTCGGCCGTGTACGAGATCGCGAACTACATCACGGCGATCGAGCAGCTGACGGTCACCACGCTGCGTAACGTCATCGGTTCGATGGACCTGGAGCAGACGCTCACGAGCCGCGACCAGATCAACGGCCAGCTCCGTGGCGTGCTTGACGAGGCGACCGGCCGCTGGGGAATCCGCGTCAACCGGGTGGAGCTCAAGTCGATCGACCCGCCGGCCTCGGTGCAGGGCGCGATGGAGCAGCAGATGCGCGCCGAGCGTGACCGGCGTGCCGCGATCCTCACGGCCGAGGGTGTCAAGCAGTCCCAGATCCTGACGGCCGAGGGTGAGAAGCAGTCGGCGATCCTCAAGGCCGAGGGTACGGCGCAGTCCCGGATCCTCGAGGCGGAGGGTGAGGCACGCGCCATCCTCCAGGTGTTCGAGGCCATCCACCGCGGCAACGCGGACCCGAAGCTGCTGAGCTACCAGTACATCCAGATGCTGCCGCAGCTCGCGAACGGCACGTCGAACACCAACTGGGTGATCCCCACCGAGTTCACCGCGGCGATGTCCAGCATCGCCAAGGGGTTCGGCGGTGGCGCGCCGTCCGGCGGTGGCGAGGGCCCGACGCCGCCGGTGACGCCCACCACGGACTACCTCACCGGGGGCAGCATCCTGCCGAGCGCGGGCGACGCCCTGGCCGAGGCCCAGCGTCAGGCGGAGGCCGCCACGGCGGACGCGACCGAGTCCGGCACCCGTTCCGGCGCGCCGTTCGACCCGTCGGCCGAGCGGGGGCAGCGCCCGGGCGGTTCCACCCGCGCGAGCCAGACGCCGTCCCGTCCGAGCCCGCGCCCGGTCGACGGCGGCGAGGGTGAGGTGCCGCCGCCTCCGGCCCCGCCGCAGCGGTAGCCCCGCGATGCCACCGGCCGCCCCTCCCGCGTTCCTCGCGGGAGGGGCGGTCTTTCGTCGTCCGGCGACGGCCGTGCCCGTGCGGGAGACGACGTGCCGGGTTGCGGAGTGAGTGCTCACTCATTTACGCTCGTCGTCGTGTCACCCGAAGCTCGACCGTTCCTGGCCCCCTCCGACGACGGCCGCCGACGTGCGGCCCCGATGTCACCGGAGGCACGTCGCGCTGCCATCGTGGACGCGGCCATGGGCCTGGTCGCCGAGCACGGCTCCGACGTCTCCACGCGAGAGCTGGCCGAGGCGGCCGGGGTCGCCGAGGGCACGCTGTTCCGCGCTTTCGGCGACAAGACCACGCTCCTGTGCGCGGTCGCGATGGAGGGGATGTTCCGCGCGTCGAATCCGCGGGGGACCCGTGACGAACTGGCCGCGGTCGATCGTTCGCTCCCCCTGGAGCAGCGGATCGAGCGCACGATCGAGGTGGGCCGGGCCCGGATGTCGGAGGCGGTGCACTGGATGCGCCTGCTGCGCCGGCTCACCCCCGATCACGAGCGGCTGCGGGAGGCTTCCCGCGAGCAGCACGAGACGATGCACGAGATGCGCAGCACTCTCATGGCGCAGCGCGAGATGCAGCGCGCCATGACGATCGAGGGCCTCCGGTCGATCCTGGCGCCGGACGCCGACCGCCTGCGGTTCCCGGTTGACGTCGTCGTCGCCCTGCTGGAGGCCGCCATCGCGGGCACGCACGCCCGTGGCGACCACCTGTCCGATCCTCCGCCGGCGTCCGTCGTCGCGGATGCCCTGGTCCACGGGATCGTCGGCGAAAAGCGCTCGCCGGACCCGGAAGTTCCTGATAACCATGACATGCCCCCTGCCGAGCACGTCGGCGCCGAGGCGGCCTCCCACCACAGCGAGGAACTCTGAATGCTCGTCATGCTCATGCGCAGGTACCTGCGCCCGTACGGAGCGGCGGTGGCCCTGCTGCTCGTCCTCCAGCTCCTGCAGACGCTGGCCAACCTCTACCTGCCCTCGCTCAACGCCGACATCATCGACAACGGCGTGACGCAGGGCGACATCGCCTACATCTGGCACACCGGTGGCTGGATGCTCGGCGTGAGCCTGCTGCAGGCCGTCGCGGCGGTGGGTGCCGTGTACCTCGGCGCGAAGGCGGCCACGGCGTTCGGCCACGACGTGCGGCGGGACCTGTTCTCGCGCGTCCAGACGTTCAGCTCCCGTGAGGTGGGGCAGTTCGGCGCGCCGACGCTCATCACCCGCACCACCAACGACGTCCAGCAGGTCCAGCAGGTGCTGATCATGATGTTCACGATCATGGTCATGGCACCGATCATGCTGGTGGGCGGCGTGATCATGGCGCTGCAGGAGGACGCCGAGCTGTCCTTGCTGCTGCTGGTCGTGGTTCCGGTGCTGGGGGTGTCCGTGGGGCTGCTGATGTGGCGCATGGTGCCCTACTTCAAGGCCATGCAGGGCCGGATCGACACGATCAACGGTGTGCTGCGCGAGCAGATCACCGGCCTGCGCGTGGTGCGGGCGTTCGTCCGCGAGCGGCGTGAGGCCGAGCGGTTCGACGTCGCCAACGGGGCCCTCTACGACACGTCGCTCGGGGCGGGCAAGCTCATGGCGATGGCCTTCCCGATGGTCATGCTCATCATGAACCTGTCCAGCGTGGCCGTGCTCTGGTTCGGTGCCGGGCGCATCAGCTCGGGCGAGATGCAGATCGGTGCGCTGACGGCGTTCATCGCGTACCTGATGTTCATCCTCATGGCCGTGATGATGTCGACGATGATGGTGATGATGCTGCCGCGCGCGGCCGTCGCGGCGGGTCGCATCGCCGAGGTGCTCGGCACGGAGACGTCGGTCCGTGAACCGGACGCCCCGGCATCGCTGAGCAGCCTGTCCGGCGGCGCCGGCCCGCGCGGCCTGGTGACGTTCGAGGACGTGACCTTCGGGTACCCGGGAGCGGAGGAGCCCGTGCTGCACGGGCTGAGCTTCACGGCACGCCCGGGCGAGACCACGGCGATCATCGGTTCGACGGGAGCGGGCAAGACCACCCTGCTCAACCTGGTGCCGCGGCTGTTCGACGTGACCGGGGGGCGCGTCCTGATCGACGGCGTCGACGTGCGGGACCTGAGCACCGAGGACCTGGGGTCGCTGCTGGGCATGGTCCCGCAGAAGGCGTTCCTGTTCAGCGGCACGATCGCCGGCAACCTGCGGTACGGCAAGCCGGACGCGACCGACTCGCAGATGTGGCAGGCCCTGGAGATCACGCAGGCGCGGGACTTCGTGGAGGCGCTGCCCGAGGGGCTGGAGGCGCCGGTCGGCCAGGGCGGCAGCACGTTCTCCGGTGGCCAGCGACAGCGCCTGGCGATGGCGCGTGCGGTGGTCCGCGAGCCGAAGGTCTATCTCTTCGACGACTCGTTCTCCGCGCTGGACTACGCCACCGACGCGCGGCTCCGGGCCGCCATGGAACCGCGGACCCAGGAATCCACGGTCATCGTCGTGGCGCAGCGGGTCGCGACCATCCGGGGCGCCGACCAGATCCTCGTGCTCGACCACGGACGGATCGTCGGACGCGGGATGCACCATGAGCTGCTCGACCGGGACCACCCCCGGTACAGCGAGACCTACGAGGAGATCGTGACGAGCCAGATGACACTGGAGGAGGCGGCATGACCGACACTGGCGGCATGAGCGCGCAGGACGGAACGCCGTCGGGCACGACCTCCACGGAGACGTCCGACGAGGAGACGATGCGTGAGGCCTCGCGCAGCGGAGCCCGGCGCGGCCCCGGGCACGGCCCGATGGGCGGCATGGGCATGCCTGCCGAGAAGGCGCTCGACTTCTCCGGATCCCTGAAGCGCTTCGTCGCGGTCATGCGTCCGGAGCGTGCCCGGGTCATCGTCCTGACGCTGTTCGGCGTGATCTCGGTCGCGCTGACGGTCGCGGGCCCCAAGATCCTGGGCACGGCGACGAACATCATCTTCAACGGCGTGGTCGGCAGCATGCTCGCCGGCCAGGTCCCGGCGGGCACGCCGCTCGAGGACGTGGTGACGGGCCTGCGGGCCCGCGGCGAGGACCAGCTGGCCGACATGCTCTCGGGCATGCATGGCGTGGTGGTCGGTCAGGGGATCGACACCGGACAGCTGGTCACCGTCCTGTCCTGGGCCGTGGCCGTGTATGCGGCAGCCTTCGTGTTCGGCTGGCTGCAGGCGCGGATCACGGCGGTCGCCGTGCAGAACACGATGCGCCGGCTGCGGGACGACGTCGAGGCCAAGCTGCACCGCATCCCGCTGTCCTACGTGGACAAGCAGCGGCGCGGTGAGATCCTCTCGCGCGTCACCAACGACATCGACAACGCCTCCCAGACGGCTACCCAGACGCTCGCGCAGCTGGTCACGTCCCTGCTGACCGTCGTGGGCGTGCTGGCCATGATGTTCTGGATCTCGTGGATCCTGGCGCTGGTGGCGCTCGTGACGGTGCCGCTGTCGGTGGTGGTCACGATGCAGATCGCCAAGCGCAGCCAGCCGCAGTTCATCAAGCAGTGGTCCAGCACGGGCAAGCTCAACGCGCACATCGAGGAGATGTTCACCGGGCACTCGCTGGTGCGGGTGTACGGGCAGCAGCGCACGGCGGCCGAGACGTTCGCGCAGGAGAACGAGAACCTGCACGCCGCGACCCGCAAGGCCCAGTTTATCTCGGGCACGATGCAGCCGTCCATGGGCTTCATCGGCAACCTCAACTACGTCGTGATCGCCGTGGTGGGTGGTCTGCGCGTGGCGTCCGGGCAGCTGAGCATCGGTGACGTGCAGGCGTTCATCCAGTACTCGCGCCAGTTCACCCAGCCGCTGACGCAGGTCGCCTCGATGATGAACCTGCTGCAGTCGGGCGTGGCGTCGATCGAGCGGGTCTTCGACCTGCTCGACGCCCCGGAGCAGGAGCCGGACCCGGCCCGCCCGGTGGCGCCGGGAGACGGCGGGCCGGTGCGGGGCCGTGTCGTGTTCGACGGCGTCGAGTTCTCCTACACGCCTGACAAGCCGCTGATCACCGGTCTGGACCTGACGGCGGAGCCGGGGCAGACGGTGGCGATCGTCGGTCCGACGGGTGCGGGCAAGACGACCCTGGTGAACCTCCTGATGCGGTTCTACGAGGTGAACGCCGGCCGGATCACGCTGGACGGCGTCGACACGCGCGAGATGACGCGTGACGCGCTGCGCGGCAGCATCGGCATGGTGCTTCAGGACACGTGGCTGTTCAAGGGCTCCATCGAGGAGAACCTGCGCTACGGCGTGCGGCGCGACCTCACGGACGAGGAGTTCCTGGAGGCTGCCCGGGCCACGCACGTGGACCCGTTCGTGCGCACCCTCCCGGACGGCTACGAGACCCAGATCGACGACGAGGGCTCCAGCTTGTCGGCGGGGGAGAAGCAGCTCCTGACGATCGCCCGGGCGTTCCTCGCGGACCCGGAGATCCTGGTGCTCGACGAGGCCACGAGCTCCGTGGACACGCGTACCGAGGTGCTGGTCCAGGAGGCGATGCACCGGCTGCGCCAGGGGCGCACGGCGTTCGTCATCGCGCACCGGCTGTCCACGATCCGCGACGCCGACGTGATCCTCGTGATGGAGCACGGCGACATCGTGGAGCAGGGCTCCCACGAGCAGCTGCTGGAGGCCGGAGGGGCGTACGCGCGCCTCTACGAGAGCCAGTTCGTGGCTCCGGTGGGGGTGCAGGAGGCGCCGCTGGCGGACGAGGGGACCCCGGCTCCGGCCTGAGCGTTGGCGTAAATGCGGCGTCCGTCCTAGTTTGGGAATGTTCTCGTCCCCGACGTGTCATGGAAGGCACGCATGAGCGACATGCGCGAGCCGGACCCGCAGCCCGCCACCCAGCCCGAACCGCCCGCCGAGCCGTCCGCCGAGCAGCCCGCAGGGCCGCCCGGCGGGCGGACGCCCGAGACGCAGGCGGTCCGCCGGGAGGAGCCCGTCGGCCGGCACGTCCCGGTCGCCCCCGGCCAGGACATCCTCGAACTGCGGATCCACGGTGTGGCGAACACGCCCCCGTACCGCATCCTCGACCTGCCCGCCGAGGAGGTGGTGCAGACCGACGGCGACGGTCTCGGCAGCTTCTGGGTGCCGACCCCGCAGGCCGATGCACGCGACCGCGAGCCGGCTCCCGGGGACGTGCGGGACCGGGAGGTCCCGGCCGGTGACCCGCACGAGATCCGCAACGACGTACGCCGCGAGGCGTACTCCTGGGGCGCGATGTCACGTCTGGGCCGGCTGCCGTTCGGCGGGGTGCTCGGCGTCGTCGGCGCGGTGGCCACCCGGGTGATGTGGGTGGCGATCGTGCCGTTCGGGCTGGCGAACGTCGGGTACTGGGCCCGGCGTATCCCGCAGGCCGGCCGCGAGCCGGGGACCGACCGCGTCCTGCCTGATCCTTCGGCGGCCATGACCAGGGTCTTCGCCCTGTTCCTCACGCTCCTGTTCACGGCGACGACGGCCACGGTGGCCCTGTCCACGATCGGTACGCAGTGCATGGGCCTGGTCACGGGCGACACCGTCTCGGTCTGTGCGCGGATCCCGGACGGGCTGTACTGGCTGGCCCGCGCCGACCACGGAGACCGGCTGGGCTGGTTGTCGCTGATTCCGGTGGCCACCGTGGCCGTCCTCGTGCTCATCGCGCACAGCGGCAGCGTGAAGTTCGAGTCCCGTGTCTCCTCGCTGATGGCCGGCGAGACGGCGCCGGCCACCGACGGTCCCGCCATGCGGCGCCCCGGTTTCTGGACGCGCCGGACCGGGACGGGAACCCTGAACAGCCACCTGGCGGCGGCGCTCGGTCTCCTCTCGGCGCTCATGCTGTGGACGTCGGAACGCACGGCCTGGGCGGCCGCCCCGGGGCTCGTCGTCGTGCTGGTCGCGATCTGGGTCGTGGCGCTGCGCACCGACGACGACGGCGTCCAGGCCCAGGTGCCCCGCTGGAAGCCGCGAGCCGCGTTCGCCCTGCTCATCGGCGGAATGGTCGTCTGGGCCGGGGCGTGGGTCGCGCTCGCCCGGTCCGGCCAGCCCGCGCAGGCGCCGCGGCTGATCGGCATCGAGGCGACGCCGGGTCTGCTCGTCGTCGTGCTCACCGGGATCGCGTCGTCGGCCCTCGTCTGGCGTCGGGCCCGGCGGACCGGTCCCGTGCGGGTCATGGTCTGGCTCCTCCCGCCGGTGGCCGCGACGGCGTGCACCGCGGTGGCCACGCTCGCCGCACCGGGCGGGCAGCCGCTCCCGGTCACGGCGCGGGCGGTCCTGCTGTCCGTGGCGGTGGCCGTGCTCGCGGTCCCCGCGGTGTGGGCGGTCGCGCGGCGCCGCGTGGCGGGCTTCCGCGCCGAGGGCTGGGCGGGTGCCGGGCCGGGGGTTCTGCTGCTGCTGTCGACGGCGTCCGCGGCGGTCTTCTCCAGCCTTGTCGTCGTGGGGGTCCAGTGGTACCTGCGGGCCGCTCCCACGGGCGCCGTCGTCCCCGGCTCCCGCGGAGGGCTCTTCGTCGACGTCGTGGTGGACGCCGACCCGCGCCAGATGGTGCCCGTCCCGCCGGTGTACACGGAGTTCGGCGCCAGCGTCGCGGTCATCGTGGTGGTGTCCCTGGTCCTCCTGACGGCGCTGGTGGCACCGGCGGTGGTGGATGCCGTGCGCAGCGGCACCCTGTGGATCCCGCCGGCGCCCGACACGTCCGGGCCGAGCCGTGGCCCCGGGGCCCGCGCCGCACGAGCGGCCGGCCGCGGGCTTCCCGGTGCGCGTCCCGGCGACCTGATCAACCCGGAACTGCTCACCATGGCCGCCCGTCGCGCGTTGCGTGCCCGCCAGCTCGCCGCGATGACCCACCGCTCGGAACTCGCGGTGGCGGCCCTGGCCGTGGCGTCCTGGCTCGCCCTGGTGGCCACCGTGCCGCTCGCCGTGCCGCCCGAGAGCCTCGACGGTGCCGGCGTGGCGGCGCTGCCGAGCCTGCTCGGCGACGCGTCCGGCCTGTTCGCGGTGCCGTCCTGGCTCACCGACCTGGCGGTGCCGATGCTCGGCACGCTCTCGTTCGCCCTGGTCGCCAGTGCTCTGGTGGGAGCGGTGGACAACACGGGCCGCCCCTGGGGGCTGCTGTGGGACGTCCTGTGTTTCCTGCCCCGCAGCGCCCACCCCTTCGGCCCGCCGAGCTATGCCGAGCGCGTGGTCCCTGAGGTGCGCGGCCGCGTGGACTCGTGGCTCACGGCGGTCGACGTCGACGACGACGCCTATCGCGAGGCCGTGGCACGGCGTCGTCGCGTGGTGCTGTCGGCGCACTCCATCGGCGGTGTCATCGCCGCCGCCGTGGTGCTGATCAGATCCGGGAACCCCGTGTACCGGCAGGTTCCCGCCGCGGGCCGGGTCGGCCTGCTCACCTACGGCGTGCAGTTGCGGCCCTACTTCGGACGGTTCTTCCCCGAACTGCTCGGACCGGGGGTGCTGGGCCTGCCCCCGGTCGGCCCGCCCGCATGGTCGGGCGACCCGTGGCGGACGGACGACGACGGTCCGGCGGCAGGCCCCGTCTCCGAGCCGAACCTGCGCGGGCTGCTGGTGCCGGAGCGGCATCCGGGCGATGCCGTGGACGGGTCCGGGCACGACGGCGTGCCCGCCTGGGTCAACCTCTGGCGGCGCACGGACTTCCTGGGGTTCCCGGTGGTGGGGTACGAGCCGAACGACATCGACCGCGGCGCCGAGGAGGTGGACCGGTCGGCGTACCTGTTCGAGATCGCCCTGCACGGCGGCTACCCGCGCACGGCCGCCTACCAGGAGGCGTTCGACGAGGTCGTCTCGCGGCTGGAACGCATGTGATCCTCGCGGACCGGTGACGTGACGCCGTTGTCGCGTCACCGGCCCGCGAGGCTTGCGCACACGGTGTGTGCGCCCTCGGGGGAGTCTCTGGGTCTTGCGGGATCCGCGCGGCGGTGGCTCAGGCCACGGCCGGCAGCGGTGCCACGACGTCGCGGAGACGGAGCAGGGCCTGGTTCAGGATCTGCTGCACGCGCTCACGGGTCACGCCGAGCCGGCGGCTGATCTCCTCCAGCGTCCGGGTGGTGCCGTCCACGAGACCGAAGCGCAGCTCCAGCACGCGCGTCTCCACGGCGTCCAGGTGGGTCAGGGCCTGGCGCACGCGGCGGCGCAGGACCGACTGCTCGGCGCTGGGCGTGCCGTCGTGCGGGGAGGTGCCGTCCGGACCTTCGGCGCGCATGCCGGCGGCGATCGCGCGGACCACGGAGCGGCGCACCCAGCGGGTGGCGAAGGCGGCGAACGTGCCGTGGGCGGGGTCGTAGTTCTCGGCCGCGCGGACGAGGCCGACGTTGCCCTCCTGCACGAGGTCCATGAACGGCAGGCGGCCGGTGTAGACGGCCACGACGTCGGGCACGATGCGCAGGTAGGCCAGGACGAGCCGCTCCTTCGCGTATTGCCCGGACTTGACCCTGGCTTCGAGGTCGGCGCGCAGCGAGGGAGAGACCGCGTGCTTCGCGAGGGTGCGCGCGGCGGCGGTACCCAGGGCCGCCCGCTCGAGGAGCGCCGCTTCCTGGTCCGGGTCGAGCGACGGCGTGCGCTCGATGATCTCCTGGTAGGAGGCGGGGAGCGCGGGATGCGCGCCCGAACTCCGGGAGCGGCGCGAACGGGAGGCTCTGGCGGTTCTCATCACTGATCTCCTTCGTCGTGTACGAAGTTACCTTGGTGGGGACATTAGCGAACCATTGGGCTTCCTGGGAAGGCCCAGAAGTTCGCTGAGAGTGATAACGGGGAAATAACGAGCCATGGGTGCAGAATCGGGGACCGTGACCACCTCCGACGTCGTCCACCTCGACGACCCCGCCGACGAGCGGCTCGCGGACTACACCCGCCTGACCGACGTCGCCCTGCGCAGCAAGCACGAACCGGCCAAGGGCCTCTACATCGCCGAGAGCACCCAGGTGATCCACCGGGCGCTGGAGGCCGGCCACCGGCCCCGGTCCTTCCTCATGGCGCCCAAGTGGCTGGACACGATGGCCGACGCGATCGAGGCATGCCCGGGCGTGCCGGTCTACGTGGCCGCCGAGCCCGTGCTGCGGGAGATCACCGGGTTCCACCTGCACCGGGGGGCGCTCGCGGCGATGCACCGGCCGCCGCTCGTCCCGGCGGGCGAGGTGCTGGCGGCCGCGCGCGGGGGTGCGGGAGCGCGGCGGGTGGCCGTGCTGGAGGATCTGGTGGACCACACGAACGTGGGGTGTCGCGAATTGCGGACGCCGGAGACTGCGGAGCCCCAGGTCGGCGAGCCGCCGCGGCGGTCAAGGGTCGCGGTCTTCGAGGATCTTGTGGACCATACCAATCTTGGTGCTGGTTTTAGGTCGGCTGCAGCTCTTGGTGTCGATGCGGTGCTGGTGACGCCACGGTGTGCGGATCCCCTGTACCGGCGGTCGGTGCGTGTGTCGATGGGGACGGTATTCCAGGTGCCGTGGACGCGGATCGAGTCGTGGCCTGCCGACATCGAGGTGCTGAAGGAGGCTGGCTTCTTCGTGGCGGGGATGACGCTGGGGGAGGGTGCGATCACGCTGGACGAGCTGGTCGCTCAGGAGCATCAGAATCTGGCGCTCGTGTTCGGGACCGAGGGGCACGGCATGAGGTCGGACACTGATCGGTTGCTGGATGCGCGGGTGACTATCCCGATGGTGGGCGGGGTGGACTCCCTGAACGTCGCGGCGGCGTCGGCGGTGACGTTCTATGCGACGCGGTGACGGTGGCCATGCTCATGCGGCCCGTCCTCATCACAGCCTGTTCCTGGCTGACTTCGTTGAGCCTGCATCCCGATGTGGCGAGCACGGTGGTGGGCTGACGGAGTTCCTGCGCCTCGATCAGGTCGCTCGACTGCACTGGCCTGACGACGTCGTTGAGCAGTGGCTCTACGACCATGCTGACAATGCGTCCTTCCACAAGGACTACGGGCTGGTTGACCTCTCTCGGATCGACTGGCAGGTAGAAGCGCTGTCACTAGATCTCCTGATGGAGATGCCGACTGGACCGTCCGATGGCGATGTGATCGAGTACTTCGCGAGAGACCCGGAGCACTGGGTCGCTGTTCGGCGACGTCGTGAGCACATGGGTGTGGCGGAGATGCGGGACGTCCATGGCACCTGGAAGCGCTGGCCTCTGGTCCTGGACCCGGGTGCTGCTGGGACCAGGTGCGCAGGGGCTCCAGCTCATCGAGGGGCGCACGAGGGTAGGCATTCTGCGTGGTCGCCGTCGCCAAGAGAGCTTCGTCGCCGACCGCCATCTGGCTTGGGTCGGCCGCAGGCGCGCATGAGCCGCCTGACGCCAGGCCAGGCTCCGTGCTCGACCGCAACTGCACGGCACAATGGAATCCTCACCAGCCTGGGAGCACTCGCCGTTGAACTCTCCAGCACAACTCGCCACGCAGATCCGCTTCCACCTCGAGACCCTGGGCGAGACCAACGCGCACCACCCGTTCGAGCAGTTGTGCCTCGGCCTGACCCGCCGTCGCATTGTCAGCAACGTCATGCCGGCGACAGGACCCGTGTCTGCTGGCAGCCCGGCCGCGGCGGCCGGGTACAGCGGCGGCAGGACGTGGGTGCGCGCGGCGGTGATGTCGTGGGTCGATCCCGGCGCGACGGGCGAGACCCATTCCGGATACCCGTCCGGGCCGGTCAGGACCTGGATGTTCCCGCCGCGCCGGTCGTGTTTTCCCGACCACCACAGATCCGCAGCCCTCTGGCCGGGCGCGGCCGTCTTCGTGGTCTCGATCAGGTGCCCTCCAGGCAGACATATGGCCGCTGCTCGGCCCGCGCGGTCGCCAGCACCTGCGGCAGACGCGGCGCGCGAGCGGCCAGGACATCGATCGCCTCGTGCACGTACCGGTAGGCCGTGGCCACGCTGATGCCCGCATCGGCGGCCAGGACCTTCAACGTGGTGGCCTCCTTGAACCAGCGCAGCACCAGCAGCGCCTGGACGCGCGCGGACGCCGCACGCTGGACGGGACGGGCACCTGCACGACGTCGATGCGCTATGAGCCACCTGGTCACCGCCTCCAAAGTGGTCGCGGGCACGTCGAGACTGGCACGATAGGAGATCAACGCGGGGTCCTTGCAGGTCAGGGGTTCGGATGTCTTGGCGGACTTCACTGTTCGGCATCGCGCAGGCCACCGTCTCGCGCATCTGGCGCTACCTGCTGCCGCTGATCGGGCCGGTCACCGCACAAGTCCGACCTCGCCGCCCCGACCGATCTTCCCTACTCGAGGCTATGTGGCCGCGCAACCATTGGCCAATTCGGTCGGTTTGACTTGACCATCTCTCTTGAAAGCCACCACATCCGATGAATCTGGATTTCCGCCTGCTTGAATAAGCAGCTTCGACACGCCGCCAACGACTGCAGGGAAGATAATAATCAATTCTTCACCCGGCCCGGCCAACGGAGCATTCGTTCCCGCATGAATCTTAGTATGGTCTATCAGATATCGCCCATGGAAATTCACGGGCTTACCGTCATAGGACATAGATTCATGAGTAAGGTACGCCGACGGGAACCGGCATGCAGAAAACGACCCGTCCGGACCAAATCGAAGAATCGGAAATCCCTCCGAATTTTCAGGCCCAGACCAATTGCCGGCCAAGTCCTTTGCTGCGACCTCGGTCGGGCTCCCGAGATCCACCGGATAGTCCAGGGGTGCACATCCCGCAAGAAAAACCGCTACGAGAGGAGCGAGGACCATTGTCCGCACACAACCTAGTCCCACTGAATCCTGCTTCCCGGAATAATCGTAGGTATACCTCTCGTGCCAAACAAACTCTTGAGATACACGCCCTCCAAATGAGCCCTCGGTGATGACATTCTTGACTCGGTCAACTCCGGGAATATTGTATCCGAACCGCGTTGCCGAGGCGAGCGTCGTGTCATTGAGCACTTGCAGCGTTATTCAGCTGGCCAGGCGGCAGAACTCCAGATTGCACATCGCGGCTCTCGTCCGCATGCGAGAACGCTATTCAGGGGCGGGGGTTGGGTCCGTTCTCAAGGAGGCTGGCTACTTCGTTCCTGGGATGACCCCCTTCGTACCGCCGTGCTCCGTCAGCGGTCCTCGTGCTGAGAACGTGTGCTGGGTTCTCGTCGGGCGGTCCAGTGTGTTGCGGGGTTCGGTGCCAGCGTCGAGGTGACGTATGCCTTGTGGATCCCGAGGGCCTTCTGTGCGCGGCGCAGCTTGTCCTGCAGGGGCATGAGCACGGGCTGGACCTGCTTCGCGCCGCGCCCGGCGTCCTTGACGTCGATGTGGAGTGCCAGGTGGATCCGGTCGGCCGCGGAGCAGGCAACGGCGAGTTCTCGCGCCGGGCTGTCGGACATAGAGCGTGCGAGGGCGTAGAGCAGCGCCATGGTGCCGGCTGCTTTCCGGCCGACCGTGTTCGCCAGGTCGTCGGGCTGTTGCGCTCCGGGGTAGGTGTAGTCCTTCATCTCGATCAGCCACAGATCGAGCTCGTCGAGCGCGACGACGTCGCATCCCTCGAGTCCCAGCTGCGTTGCCCTCCTGTACTGGGGGAGTTCGTCGAAGATCTCGGTGCGCCAGTCGGCCGGGAACTTGAACCAGGTGCCGTCGACGAGCACCTCGGTGGGCGCGGTGGTGGATGGCATGGCGCGTCACCAGGCCAGGTAGCGGCCGGCCTGTTCGGCCTCGGCCTCCAGGGCGGCGACGTACTCGATCTCGTCGAGGTCGTGGCTCGTCTGGGCGATGACCTCGGCGAGAGCCCGGCCCTCGGCGTCGTCGGCCTGGCGCCGGGCCAGACCGATGTAGCGCGTGTCGATCCCTCCGGCTGCCATCTGCAGTTCCCGCAGCAGGAACATGCTGTGGGTGGCGACGAAGATCTGGGATCCCTGTGACGCCAGTTCTACGAGCGCGCCGGCCACGGCCTTCTGCGACGCGGGATTGAGGTTGGCCTCGGGCTCGTCCCAGAACAGATAACCGCCTTCGAGAAGGACGCCCGAGGCGATGAGCCTGACGATCATCGCGAGCTTCCGATGGCCTTCAGCAAGCAGTGGTGCCTCAAGGTTGCCGATGCCCGGTTGCTTGAGGTAGAAGCGCCCGCCCTTCTCGATGACGGTACCGCCCTGAAGGATCTCCGTGAACGGCTTCAGGAGGTTGCTGGCGCGTTGCTCGCGCGGGCCGCGCAGGGCGGGTCGCAGCAAGAGGTCGACGGTGTCCTTCCACGTTTCCTCGAAATTCGTCTCGCGCGTGTTGTACAAGGAGACGAATGAGGCGCCGAGTGAGAACAGTTCGTACGGCGGCAGGAAGACGGGTTCGTCCTCGAGTTCGCGGTTCGGGACGCTGGAGACAGCGACCTCACGCTTTGCGTGCGATGAGAAGGAAACCCCGAGTGGTTCGCCGATACCGGCGTACTTGATCCTGATGTCCGTCGCACTCGTGCCGCGAACGCGGCGCGAGAGACGGCCGATGCTCTCCGGTCGGAACGCGCCGACGAGCTTAGAGGCGACAGCCGTTCCGAGGTCCTTCTTGGTGAGTGCATCGGCCTCTGCGAGCGCCTTCGTGGCCGCGTAGAGCAGCTTGAGGAGCTGGGACTTGCCTGTCGCGTTGTCGCCGACGACGACATTCAGACCGGGTGCCAGCTGTATGTCGAGCTTGCCGAACGGGCCGAAGGCCGACGCGTCGAGGTGCGCCAGCGGGTGTTTCGCCATGGCGCAGAGTCTAGGTCGCCGGGCCGGTCGGACCGGGGATTTCGCGGAGCCGTTCTCACACCATCCGCGCCCGGTGCGCCGTCTGTGAGATCAGTGGGTGCGGGGTGAACAGGCGGGAGCAGTACAGCGGTCGTCGTGGCCGCAGGCCTGGGCGACGGCGGGTCGTGCGCCCAGCGTGCTCGCCTCGGCGCGACGTCGGTTCGATGCCCGTGGTCACCGTGTTGCGGGGCTCATGATCGGCGGCGGTGCCGGGGAGCCGCTGGCTGGGTGCCGGTACGCTTCTCGTGATGAAACCGTCAAACCACCCGTACCCGTCCGGGCGTCGCGGAGCGCCGAACCGGAGGTTCCTGGCCCTCGTCGCGGGGGTGGTTCTCCTGGCCACTTTGATGATCGGAGCCTGCCTCGCACTCGCTTCCTGTAGTGGGAACATTTTTCTCAACAGCAGAGCGGTCGAGACTCCGTCGTTCGGCGTCTGGCGCTTCGACGAACATCCTGGGGGTGGGTTCTCCGAGATCATCGTTCAGCGAGACGGCCGGATACGGGTCGTGGGAGCCAGGGTTCTTGCGGAGCAGGCCGGATGTCCGGCCTCGGAATCGGTGGAAGACGGTTACTACAACTGGTCGACCGGTTCCAAGGGTTCGATCGTGCTTGAAGGCGACCGGCTTGCGGCCTGGCCGTTGCCGGAAAAGTTTGGGAACGGGGTCACCTGGTCGAAGATCTCGGTCAATCCATGTGGGATCGAACTGCGGGACGGGCTCGTCTGGATGCTCAGATTGTAGAAGCGCAGCTCTCTCGCCTCATTTTCGCGGTAGGGCGGCCGCTAAGGTCTGCTCATGAGCTTCCGGGGACCTCCTTCGAGTGGTGAAGCTGCTTCGGGTGGAGGTCGGCTTCTCAGGAAGCTCGTGCCGTTGCTGGTCTCGCTGGCGTGCTTCGGCGGCGGTGGGGCCGTCGCCGTTCTGGTCTATCCGGCGCTGGCGCTCGTGCTTCACGTGGTCCTGGTCGTGGTGGCGATCGCGACGGACGCTCCCATGGGTGGGCCGCTGGCTCTGCCGTTCCTGCTCGTCGTGGCAACGCTTGCGGGCATCGGCTACACCCTCCTCGCCTACGCCGTGCTCGGGGTCTCGACGCTTGTCGGCTCACGGTCGGAGCGACGCGTGCTGATCTTCGCCGTGGTCAGCATCGTGCTGCTGGTCGGCGCGGTGGGAGCCGGCGTGATGGTGCTCGCCGTGCGGGAGCCCGCGATGCCGACGACCGAAGCCCTGGCCTGGTCGGCCGGCATCACCGCGGGCGGAGTCCCCGCGTGGCTGGTGGTCGCGGCGGTCTGGGCTCTTCTCACCGGGCTCCGAGGTCGAGGCGCGTCCACGCGTAGGGCTCGTGCCATCCGTCCCGGCCTTCGGCCCATCCTGTGACGGCGTCGTGGACCTCGGTGTGCGTCGCACATTCTGCCTGGTAGTGGCGGTCCGGGCTGCCGTCGCGGTACTCGATCAGGTAGCCCGAGGCGGCACGTGTGCCGTAGCAGTCCTGAGCCCGGCCACGCACGGCGTCCGCGCGGACCGTCTGGAAGTAGTGTTCCGGGCGGGACAGGCGGTGGGCGACGAGGAAGTTCTCGCTGCCACGCCGGATCTCCTGGAGCAGGACGAGCAGCTGGAAGGCTGACGGATCGTCCTGGACGAGCCCGCGATCCGTCACGATACGCAGCGTTGGTTCGGTCATAGCGGCAGCTTCTTCCGCCAGTCCGTGACGGACACCTCGATCTTGCGCGCCGGGTCGCCCTCCCAGCGGACGGGAAGCCCGTGGCGCGCCACGGCGTCGGCGACCATCCGGCCGACCACGTGCACCGCCTCGTCGGGGGTCTCGGGCCGCAGGGCGACAGGCGTGTCGTCCGAGTGCCAGGCCACGAGGTGCTCGGGCCGGACCCCGAACGAGAGGAAGAGGGTGGACGGCATCTCGCCCAGCTGCTCCGCCTCCTGGCCGTGGAAGAACGTGAACCCGCGTGGGACCACGTCGACGTCGTCGGTCTCGCCGGCGATCTCGGTGGTGCCGCAGGAGTTGCAGCAGGCGAAGTTCATCCGTGCGACGACGCCCGCTGACGCGAGTTCGCCGAACGCCGCGGCGAGCTTGGCGTAGTCGCCCTCGTCCGTCCAGGACTCCTCCTCCTGGACGCGCCGATGCCACTCACGGTAGGCCGCGTCCACGGCGGCGGCGCGCGGCGCCGCGCCGACGTCGGGCTCGAGGAGGTCTGTGGCCGCCCTGACCACGTCGCGCAGCGGTGTGAAGCCTGCACGAACCATCGCCCGGAGGCGTTCCCGCACGTCGTCGAGTTCGTCCGCCATGGCGGTCTCTCGGTCGGTGTCGTCTCGGTCGGTGTCGTCGGCGTCCGTCATGCCTGGACGGTACTGCCGGACACCGACACGACCGTCCGAACCGGGCGTATCACGGCTCCCGGGCGACGTCCGCCGTGTTCGGTCCCGGAACGGGGTGTCAGTGTGTGCACCTAGGGTTCCGGGGAGTCGTCAGGGAGAGAAGAGGAGTGACGTGACACTGTCGTTGCCGTACACGCTTGCTGTGTTCCGGGGGGACTCGATCCGGGTCGCCCTGGAGGTCACCGAACTGGAGTGGATCTCGTCCGATCAGGCCGTCCATGTCCGTGCCGACATCGCGATCGAGGGCGAGGGTCTGACCTGCGGGACGTTGACGGAGCTCCTGGACGCCGAGGAGCTTCGAACCTTCCAGGGGTTCCTCGACGAGCTCGACCGGGGGCGCTCGGCCACGTGGGAGCCGTCGCCCAAGTCCGCCGAACTGGACGTGGAGCTGCGTGAGCACACGGTGTTCGACACGGTCGGGGTCGAGCCGTGGGTGACGGTCAAGCCGTACGGCGTCGGTCTCGTGGTGGGCGGGGTGGTGAGCTTCGACGACGACTGGTTCGAGGAGGCGTACGCCCGGTTCGACACGCTGCAGGATCATCTGGAGCAGCTGCGTTCCTCGAGTGTCTCGGACGACCGTCGGTGATCCGGGACTGCCGCTCCGAGACGAGAGGCATCGCCGGGAGCCGTACCGGTGCCGGTGATCGTCTCCGTGTGACGAGCGCCGGCGCGAGCCACACCTCTGGCGTCTCCCGCCCCCGCTCGGCAGAGTGTTGCCCATGGACTTCACGCGACCGGCTCCCGCCGACCCGTACTCCCTGCTGCCCGCTCCCGCGGTCTTCACGCTGACGGGTCCCGACGTCGTCGACGGTGAACGGCTGCCCGTCGCGTACACCGTGGACGGGGAGGCTCTCTCGCCGGCTCTGGAGTGGTCGGGTGCACCGGCGGGCACGCGCTCGTTCGCCGTGAGCTGCTTCGACCCGGACGCGCCGTCGCCGTCGGGCTACTGGCACTGGAACCTGGTGGACCTGCCCGCCGAGGTCACGTCCCTGCCCCGTGGGGCCGGTGGTGCCGACGGCGGGCTTCTGCCGGCCGGGGCGTTCCAGGTGCGCGGCGACGGCGGCTACCCGGGCTTCGAGGGCGCCGGCCCGCCGCGCGGCGACCACGAGCACCGCTACGTCTTCGCGGTGCACGCCCTGGACGCCGCCCCGGGCCGGCTCGTTCCCGGCCCGGGCAGCACGAACGCCCAGGTGCATGTCAGCATCTTCTTCCACCTGCTGGGCCGGGCGACGCTCACCGCCACCTACGGCAGGTGAGGGGCAGGGCAGGTGGGGGCCGGGTCAGATCTCCGAGCGTCCCTTGCGCCAGTAGCCCATGAACGCGACGGCCTTGCGGTCCACCCCGCGCTCGCCCACCAGGTAGCGCCGCAGCGTCTTGATGACGCCGGCCTCACCCGCGAGCCACGCGTACAGGACGGTGTCCTGCACCAGCGGCGCACCGGCGTCGTCGACGGGCACCTCCCACAGGATCTCCGAGTCCACGTCGACGTCGGCCGGCTCGTTGACGACGGCGGGGCCCGAACCCGGTTCGGACGACGGGCGCACCCCCATCGCGAGCATCCGGTCCGCGGCGGCGCGCACCGCGGGGACCAGGAGGTCGCCGTGCGCGGCGCCGTCACGGCCCAGCCACGTCACGCGCACGCCCTGCGGCGCCGCGATCACCCAGCCGTCCTCGGGGTGGGGCACCTCGAGGAAGACCTCGCCGACGGCGTTCGCGGGCAGCGACTCGCAGATCGCCGCGAGGGCCGGGACGGCGGTCTCGTCGCCCGCGAGCAGCAGGGCGTGGCTGTGCTCCGGCGGGGCGAACTCGCGGCCGCCGTGCGGGCCCTCGTAGTGTGCGTCCGGGCCCATGATCACCAGCGGCTCACCGGCTCGGGCGTCCGTGGCCCAGCGCGAGGCGGGGCCGCCGTCGCCGTGCAGCACCATGTCCACGTCGACCTCGCCGCGCTCGGGCCGCACCGCACGCACCGTGTAGGTGCGCAGCGGGTTGCGGCGCTCGGCCGGGAGCGCGCGCCAGGCCGTGAACCAGTCCGGGTCGTCCCGCAGGAGGTGGTCCCAGCCGCCGGACGGGTCCGGGAGCAGGAGCTTGATGCGCTGGTCGTGACCGTTGTCCGCGAAGCGGTCCAGGTCCGGGCCCGTGAACGTGACCCGCACGAACGAGGGACACAGGCGCGTGACGCGGGCCACCTCGACGTCGAACATCCGGTACGGGGTCGGTGCCGGGGCGGCCTCGTTCCCGCGCTCGTGCTGGCGTGCGGTCGAAACGTTCTGGGTCGTCACGCTGGTGAGCCTAACCTAACTTCTGCCCCTGTCCGCAACCGGTCCACGGGGCGGGCCGCGAGGTTCTTGCGGACATCTGTCACACAGCCCGCATGTCGCCAGGAACTGCCCGAACATCGCCTCTAGTCTCTGCGCGAGTGCCTGATCCGGACGCCCGATCGACTCGGCTACCCAGAGGCCGAGGGCCGGACAGGCAGAGGGTTTGACGACGCGTGATCGATCACTTCACCTACGGTGCCCTGACGCCGATACTGTCCTTCGTCCTGTCCTGCACCGGTTGCGCCGTGGGTCTGTCCCTGACGGCCCGCGCCCGCGTCGCCACCGGCAGTGCGCGCACGGTCTGGCTCCTGCTCGGGGCCCTCGCGATCGGCGGCACGGGGATCTGGGTCATGCACTTCGTCGCGATGCTCGGGTTCTCCGTGGCCGGAGCCGAGATCCGCTACGACGTGCCCATGACGATCGCCTCCATGCTCCTGGCGGTGGCCGTCGTCGCCGTCGGCCTGTTCCTCGTGCACAGCGAGACGGGCGGCGCCCGCGCCCTCGTGGCCGGCGGAACCATCGCGGGCCTCGGCATCGCCGTCATGCACTACATGGGCATGGCCGCGATGCACGTCGGGGTGGACATCGCCTACGACCCGCGGCTCGTGGTGACCTCCGTCGCCATCGGGATCGCGGCCGCCACCGCGGCCCTGTGCCTGTCGATGCGCGTGCGCGGCGCCGGCGCCGGGGCGGCGGCGACCGTCGTGATGGGCCTGGCCGTGTCCGGCATGCACTACACGGGCATGGCCGCGATGCGGGTCACCTCTTACCACCCCGGCGCGCCGATCACGGACCTGCCGGTCGGCCTGCCGGCCACGCAGCTCCTGGTCCCCCTGATGACCGGGATCGTTGTCAGCACGCTGGCTCTGCTCATCGTCGCGGCGGCGTGGCCCAGCGCCGGGGAGATGGAGACCCAGGCCGAGTTCGACGCGTGGGCGCAGCGGCAGCGGGCGCGGCAGCGCGGCGCGCGGTCCCTCTCGGAGGCGGACGGGCCGGAAGGCCGCTGAGGCGGCGCGCGGCTCGCCCCACCCCGGGCCCCTGGCCAGTGCGGTTGACAGTGGTGTCGAGACCACTGTGTACTGATGAAGGAATCGAACATGCGTTCGATGCCGTGCAACATCAGTCTTGCTCGACCGGCCCGTTCCGGCAGCACCATCGCTGGAGGGCAGATGACCACCACCCCTCAGGCCGTCCCGGAGTACGACGAGGCGCCGCACGCCACGCGCCACGGCAGGGCGCTCGGTGCCCTGCGCGCCGTCGAGGCGCGTACCGGCGTCCGTACTCGCCTGCCGCTCGAACGGGAGACGGCCCCGGACGCCGGGCTCCGCCCGGTGCGCCCCGAGGTGGCCGCGCTGCTGCCCGGCGGCGGACTCGCGCCGGGGACCACGGTGGTGGTCTCCGGGTCGACCACGCTGCTGCTGACCCTGCTCGCCGCCCCGTCGCGTGCGGGGGCATGGACCGCGTTCGTGGGGCACCCCCAGGTGGGTATGGCCGCCGCCGCGGAGGCGGGGTGCGAGCTGGAGCGCACGGTCTGCGTCCCCGACCCCGGACCGGACGCGCCGGCCGTCCTGGCGGCGCTGCTGGACGCGCTGGACCTGGTGGTCGTGGGACCGGGCGCGGCACTGCTCGACACCGACCGCCGCCGGCTCACCGCACGCACCCGGGAACGGGGCGCCGTGCTCGTCGTCGCCCAGGACACCACGCGGTCGAGCACCACCTGGCCGGGCGCCCAGGTGGTGCTCGCGGCCGGCCCGGGACGATGGGAGGGTATCGACCACGGCGCCGGCAGCCTGTGCCGCCGGACCCTGACCGTGCACCGCACCGGCCGGGGCCGTGCGGCCCGCCAGGCCGACCTGTACTGCGTGCTGGCATGAGCACCGCCCCCACCCGCACCGCCCCCACCCGCACTGCGGCCCTGTGGGCACCGGACTGGCCGGTCGTGGCGGCGATGGCGGCCGCGGACACCCCCGCGCACGCACCCGCCGCCGTCCTGGGCGGCTCCCAGCGGATCGTCGCGGCCAGCGCACCCGCCCGGGCAGCCGGGGTGGGGCGCGGCATGCGCCGCCGCACCGCCCAGCAGTACTGCCCCGAACTCGTGGTCCTGCCCGCCGACGACGCCCGCGACGCCGCGCTGTTCGAGCCCGTCGCCGTCGCGGCCGAGACCGTCGTGGCGGGCGTGGAGGTGGCCCGTCCCGGGCTGCTCCTGCTGGGATCCGACGGCGCCGCGCGCTACCACGGCTCCGAGCAGGACCTGGCCCGTGAGCTCGTCGAGGCGGTGGCGGCCGGCACGGGCCACGAGTGCCAGGTGGGCGTCGCCGACGGCTTCCTCGCCGCGGTGCTCGCCGCCCGGGACGAGACCGTGGTGCCCCCGGACGGGTCACCCGCGTGGCTGGCACCGCGCCCCGTCGCCGACCTGCGGCACGCCCGCCCCGACGACCCGGACCTGTCCGGTCTCCTCGACCTGTGGCACCGGCTCGGCCTGCGCACCCTCGGCGACGTGGCGCACCTGCCCGCAGGCAGCGTACGGGCACGGTTCGGCGTGCTCGGGACATGGGCCAGGTCCCTCACCCTGTCTCTTATACACATCT
>NZ_JABBYC010000044.1 GCF_016742955.1 Myceligenerans indicum
TCCTCCGAGAACTCACCATCGACCTCACCCGCGACTACCAGCCACGCGGCAACCCACCCCGCACATGACAAATGGCCTGAACCCACAAACGTGGGTTCAGGCCATTCCGATGTCCTGCGACATCACAAAGGTCGGGGTGACAGGATTTGAACCTGCGACCTCCTCGTCCCGAACGAGGCGCGCTACCAAGCTGCGCCACACCCCGGATTGCTCACCGTGAGCCCTCAGGCCCCGGAAGCCTGCTCAGCATAGCCGACGCGAGGGCCAGGCACGAAACCGAAATAGCGGTGAGCCGGATCACGCCTCCGTCAGGCGAGTTCGACCACGATCTCGACCTCGACCGGGGCGTCCAGGGGAAGGACGGCGACACCGACGGCGGAGCGTGCGTGGGGGTCGCCGAAGATCTCGCCCAGGACGTTGCTGGCGCCGTTGATCACGGCGGGCTGCGCGGTGAACGACGGGTCGCTCGCGACGAAGCCGACCACCTTCACCACGCGTGCCACGGAGTCGAGGCTGCCGGTGAGCGACCGGACGGCGGCCAGGGCGTTCAGGGCGCACGTGCGGGCCAGGTCCGCGGCCCGCGCGGGATCGACGAGACCTTCGCCCTCGCCGACCTTGCCGGTCGCGAGGAGGGCGCCGTCGGCCATCGGGAGCTGGCCGGAGGTGTACACGTACTGCCCCGTGCGGACCGCGGGGACGTACGAGGCGACCGGCGGAACGACGTCGGGCAGCTCGATGCCGAGATCGGTGAGCCGCTGCTCCGCGCTCACTGCTCGCCCGTCGGGCGCTTGAGGTAGGCGACGAGCCCGGTGCCGTCGGGACCGGGAACGACCTGGACGAGCTCCCAGCCGTCCGAGCCCCACTGGTCGAGGACGGCCTTGGTGTTGTGGATCAGGAGGGGGATCGTCGAGTACTCCCACGTGGTTGCCATGGGGCCGATGGTAGCCCGGCGTGAGGGCGGGCACCGTACACACGACCCCCACACCACACGGGTCCCTGTTCAGCGTGTGATCGCAGCCTCGCCCACTACCCTGGGGACCATGTCGCCGGCCCACCCCCTGAGCTCCGAGCCGCGGCGGATCACGCGCAAGATCCCCGCCACGCAGCTGATAGCCCTGCTTCTCGCCTTCGTCCTCACCGCCGGTGCCGGCGGGCTCATCGGAGCCGGGATGCTCATCCCGCTCGCTGCGGGGACCGACACGACGGTGGACGCCGGCATGGAGCTGTTCAACGAAGTGCCCGACGAGCTGGAGCTGACGCCGCTGTCCGAGCAGTCGCGCATCTTCGCGAGCGACGGGAAGACGCTGCTGGCCCGGGTCTACGAGCAGAACCGCATCGTGGTGCCGCTCAAGAAGATCTCGACGGACATGCAGCACGCGGCCATCGCGATCGAGGACGAGCGCTTCTACGAGCACAACGGCGTGGACCCGCAGGGCATCGCCCGCGCTGCCGTGAGCAACGCCTCCGGTGCCGCCCAGCAGGGTGCGTCGACGCTGACGCAGCAGTACGTGAAGAACTCGCTCATCGAGGAGGCCCTCAAGGAGGGCGACCCGTTCGGCATCCTCGATGCCCGGGAGGACTCGGTCCAGCGCAAGATCCGCGAGGCGAAGCTCTCGATCGCCATCGAGAAGAAGATGAGCAAGGACGAGATCCTCGAGGGGTACCTGAACGTCGCGCAGTTCGGCGTCAGCATCTACGGGGTCCAGGTGGCCGCGCAGCGCTACTTCAACAAGGACGCGGCTGACCTGAACGTCGTGGAGGCCGCGACGATCGCCGGGATCACCAAGGAGCCGAGCCGGTTCGACCCGCTGTCGAACCCGGAGACCAACGAGGAACGCCGCAACATCGTCCTGAACAAGATGTGGGGTCTCGGGTACATCTCCGACAAGGAGTACCAGGAGGCGAAGGTGATTCCGGTCGAGGACACGCTCAAGCCGCGCAAGCTGCAGCTCGGCTGCGAGGAAGCGCCCGCCGGATCGGCGTTCTTCTGCGACTACGTGATCAAGGAGTTCCTGCAGAGCAAGGAGTTCGGCGAGACGCGGGAGGACCGGTACAAGCTTCTCTACCAAGGCGGGGTCGACATCGTGACGACCCTCGACATCAAGAAGCAGAAGGCCGCCGCCAAGAACATCGTCGAGGTGGTTCCGACAGATGACCCGAGCGGTCTGGACGCGGCGATCACCTCGGTGGAGCCGGGGACCGGAAAGATCCTCGCCATGGCGCAGAACAAGCCGTACGACGCGTCAGGGGACCCCAAGCCGCTGCACACGGCCCTGAACTTCTCGGCGGACTATCTCCACGGTGGCTCCAAGGGGTTCCAGCCGGGATCGAACTTCAAGCCGTTCGTGCTCACGGAGTGGTTGCGGAGCGGGCACCACCTGAACGACGTGCTTCCTGCCACCGCGGTCACCCTGCCCCAGTCCTCGTTCTCGGGAGGGTGCGAGAACTCCTCGCTCTCGGGTGCGGACTGGTCGGTGCAGAACGCGGAGAACGCGTCGAGCAGCTCGATGACGGTCGCGCAGGGTACCTACCAGTCGGTGAACACCGTGTACGCACGCATGTCCCAGCGGATGAATCTCTGCGGCGTCCGCCAGGCGGCCTACGACGCCGGCTACCGCCCGTCGCAGCAGCAGGACGGTACGCCGATCGAGGGTGAGGCCCGTCCGGTGGACATCTTCGTCAACCCCGCCATGACGCTGGGCACCCAGGAGACGACGCCCCTCTACCAGGCGGCGGCCTACTCGACGTTCGCTGCGAGGGGGGTGTACTGCAGGCCGATCGCCGTGCTGTCGGTGAAGACGCGTCGTGGTGAGGAGCTGGACGTGCCCAAGGCGGGCTGCAAGCAGACGCTCGAGCCGAATGTGGCGAACACGGTCGCGTACGCCATGACCAAGGTCTTCACGGGCAAGCCGTGGGGGACGGGATTCTGGGTCAAGGACCGGTTCGCCGCGACTCGTCCGGTGGCGGGAAAGACCGGAACCACGCAGAAGGGGTTCCAGAGCTGGTTCACCGGATACACCCCGAACCTCTCCACGTCCGTGTGGGTCGGAGAGGCACGGGGGAACGTGCAGCACTTCGGGATCATGGTCAACGGTGGCAAGTACAACTACGAGAAGCCCGGTCAGCCGTACTCCGTGCTGTACGGCAGCTCGCTCGCCCTTCCCGCCTGGGACCTGTACATGTCGGAGGCCACGGCCGACCTGGCGCCGCTGGACTTCCCCGGCCCGGACCCGAGCCTGGTCGGCAGGGCTCCCACGCCGCCCAAGCCTGCGGACGACGGCGGCGACACCGGTGAGGGCGGCGGTGACAACGGCGGATCCGGTGACACCACACCGGCCGGTGACGCCGGTGGTGGCGCCGACAACGGTGGTGGCACCGGGTCGGACGGCTGACCGGTGGCCGCACGCACCGCGCTGACCGCCCTCGCGGCCGTCGGCGCAGCAGGCGCCGCAGGTCTCGCCTACGCACATCTTGAGTCGAAGCTGTTCACGGTGCGCCGCTGCACGGTCCCGGTGCTGCCGCCCGGGCAGCCTCCCGTCCGGGTGCTGCACCTCAGCGACCTGCACCTCACCCCGTCGCAGCACACCAAGCAGGACTGGGTGCGCTCACTCGCGGGCCTTGCGCCGGACGTCGTGGTCAACACCGGCGACAACTTCGGCCACCTGCGGGCACTCGCGCCGCTGCTGGACGTGCTGGGGCCGCTCATGGAGGTGCCGGGTGCGTTCGTGATGGGCTCGAACGACTACTTCGCGCCCACGTTCAAGAGCCCGGCGCGCTACCTGCTGCCCGACGCCCGTGTTCAACGCGACGATCTCGTGCCGCTCCCCACGGAGTCACTGGCGAAGGCGTTCCGCGAGGCCGGCTGGGCGGACCTGACGAACCGTCGCGACACGATCACGCTGCGCGACGGCCGGGAGCTCGATCTGGTGGGCATGGACGATCCGCACCTGGACCGCGACGTCATGCCGGAGCCGCGAGCGGCGGGCCCGATCTCCGCCGACGCCGACGCCTCACGTTCGCGTGGTGCGACCGGCTCGGACGGCGTCCGTGGTGAGCGGGACACCCTGCTTCGCCTCGGAGTGGTGCACGCGCCATATCTGCGCGTACTCAACCAGCTCCGGGCCGACGGCGCGGACCTGATCCTCGCCGGGCACACCCACGGCGGCCAGCTCTGCCTTCCGGGTATCGGCGCGCTCGTCACGAACTGCGACCTGGACCGCGGACGCGCCTCTGGCCTGCACGGCTGGCCGGGCCCGCGCCCGGACGAGCCAGGTGGTGAGGACTCGACCTGGCTCCAGGTGTCCGCCGGTGCCGGAACGTCCCCGTACTGGCAGCTCCGCTTCGCCTGCCGACCGGAGGCCACGCTCCTCACCCTCACCGCCAGGGCGGCGTGACCCTAGGCCTGCGAGACGCGAGGGCCTCGGCGAGGCCGTAGCTGCCGAAGGCGGTCACGACTGGCGTCGTGATCTCCGCGAACGGCGCCGTAAGACATGCGCGCCGTAGGACATGCGCGCAGTCGGCGCTGCCCTGGCACAGCCCGCCTGGCACAACTCGCCTGGCACAACTCGCCTGGCACAGCTCGCCCGGCACGCCTCGGAGCCTGCGGGCCCGTCGGGCCAGGCGGCGAGAGAACACGGGGCGGGTTCCCGCTCGCCTGCCGCTCTGATCACCCGCCGGGCGGGTGCGGTGTCGATGCGTTCCCTGGTCGTGGAAGACGGTTCTGAAAAGCCCGGACGAGAGCCGGGTAAACCTGCTCCACGGGTTTTCTGAAATGCCTCAACAACCTCAAGAGCCTCAAGGGAAACCTTGAGCCGTTCTTGAGGATCTTCGGCTGGGCGTTGAGTTCTGGATCGCAGGCTGGAATCAGCCATTCAGATACTCACGAGAGGCATCGCCATGGCGGAGATCCAACGCTCCTGCGAGCTGAGCAGGTGCCAAGGCGTTCTTGACGAGCCGTACGGACTCGCGCGTTCTTCCGACCACTCGGAAATA
Organism: Myceligenerans indicum; assembly: GCF_016742955.1. Taxonomy (GTDB): domain Bacteria; phylum Actinomycetota; class Actinomycetes; order Actinomycetales; family Cellulomonadaceae; genus Myceligenerans; species Myceligenerans indicum. The sequence continues at coordinate 4,993 of NZ_JABBYC010000044.1, forward strand.
CATTCGTGGTCATTCGGCCCCGGGCGTTCGGAAAGCCGCTCGGTGAATGCCGTCATGCCTTACTCGAGTGCCATTCTGCAGGCTCCCGCCCGCAGCGAGGGAATTTCCGGCGAATACGGTGGCTCGCACGACGCGGCCGTGATCGCGGAACCCTCGCCGGAGCATTCGGTCCATGGCCGCGTCGTGGTCCTGATCCCCGCGCACAACGAGTCGGAGGGGATCACCGAGACCGTCACGGCACTGAGCCGCCAGACCCGGCCGCCCGACGAGGTACTCGTTGTCTCGGACAACTCGACGGACGACACGGTCGAGCTCGCGAAGCGCGCCGGCGCCAACGTCACCGAAACGGTCGGGAACAGCCACAAGAAGGCCGGAGCGCTCAACCAGGCCCTGTCCACGGTGCTTCCTCGGCTCCAGGAAGATGACTTCGTGCTGGTGCAGGACGCGGACAGCGTGCTGGACCCCGAGTTCATCGAGAGCGCACTCTCTCACCTCGCTGCCGACGACCGGCTCGGGGCGGCCGGAGGGGTGTTCCGCGGCCAGGACGGCGGAGGATTCGTCGGTCATCTGCAGCGCAACGAGTATGCGCGATACGCGCGCGACGTACGGCGCCTCAAGGGGAAGTGTCTGGTCGTCACCGGCACGGCGGCCGTGTTTCGCGCCTCGACGCTGCGGGACGTGCAGACGGCGAGGCTGTCGGGTGAGATCCCCGCCGGGGACGGGCGCGGCGGCATCTACGACACGACGGTGCTGACGGAGGACAACGAGATCTCGTTCGCGTTGATGCACCTCGGCTACAAGATCCTGTCGCCCAAGGGCTGCACGCTGACCACCGAAGTGATGCCGACCTGGCGGGAGCTCTGGAACCAGCGGCTCCGCTGGAAGCGAGGCGCGATCGAGAACTGCGTCCAGTACGGCCTGACGCGTGTCACCGCGCCCTACTGGGGCCGGCAACTGCTGACCATGGTGGGAATCCTGGTGACCCTGGCCTATCTGGGGACAATCATTTGGTCCCTCGCAGCGTATGGATCACTGCACATCCACCCGTTCTGGCTGGCGCTGACCGGAGTTTTCGCCCTGGAGCGCATTATCACTCTGCGGGACCGAGGACCGGTCAGGCAGATGATCGCAGGAACGCTCTACGAACTGCCGTTCGACATGTTTCTTCAGGTATGTCATGGGAAGGCGTATCTGGACTCTGTGATGAACCGAGAGAGGAGATGGTGACAATGTACAACGGAGCAGCACTGGGCACGCTTGGAGGTGGAGGTGCAGCAGCCCTGGCCTCTACCGGTCCCGAGAACCTGCTGTGGATCGGACTGGCGTCATTCGCGCTGGTCGCAGCCGGAGTAGCCGTACGACGGATCATTCCTCGCAGGGAAGCGTGATCTCCGCGCACCGGAAGGGTGCTTGTCACCGTCATCATCGTGGCAAGCACCCTTCCGTGTGGCATCGTGGTCGAAGGCCGAGCGCATGACGTCGCCTCATCTCCCTGTGGACAACGCCGTGGGCACCGTCTTGGGACGGCGGCGCGGCGCTGTCGTTGCTACGTTCGACAGATGGACGAGACCGGTGATCGAGGTGTTGCGGTCGTCGTGGAGGATGACGACGACATCCGCGCACTCATCGAGTTCACGCTGCGACAGGCCGGGTTCACCGTCCATCCCGCGACCACCGGTGCGCAGGGAGTGGCACTGGTCAGGGCCCATGAGCCCATCGTGACGACCGTCGACGTCGCCCTGCCCGACATCGACGGGTTCGAGGTCGTGCGGCGGCTGCGGACCTTCTCCGACACCGTCGTGGTCATGCTCACCGGCCGGGTCGCCGAACCCGACACGCTCATGGGTCTTGAGGTGGGCGCCGACGAGTACGTCACCAAGCCGTTCCGGCCGCGCGAGCTCCGCGCGCGCGTCGACGCGCTCCTGCGCCGTGCCGGCCGGTCCACGACGTCGGCTCCGGAACCGTCGAACGGTCCCGCGTCCGGGGCGTCCAACGGGGAGCTCGAGGTCGACACCGCACGCCGCACGGTCCGGCTGGGCGGCGAGCTCGTCCAGCTCACGCGCACGGAGTTCGAGCTCCTCGCCGCCCTCCACGACGCGCACGGGCGGACGGTGGCCAAGGGTGATCTCGCGGCCCTGCTCTGGCCGGACCAGTACCGCTACGGAGGCCGGGTCTCGGAGGCGGATCACCGTACGGTCGAGGTGCACGTGGCCAACGTCCGGCGCAAGCTCGGCGACAGCCCGGCGAGCCCTCGCTTCATCCACACGGTCCGGGGGCTGGGGTACAGGTTCGAGGGCGCGTGAGAAGGAGCCCGCCGACGACAATGGCCCGGACCGTTCAGGTCCGGGCCATCGGGTGCAATCGGCGGGAGACGTCTCAGCGCGCGCGCCGCTCCAGCCGGTCCATGTCCAGCAGCACGACGGCGCGTCCCTCGCGGCGGACCCAGCCGCGGGTGGCGAAGTCCGCCAGGGCCTTGTTCACCGTCTCGCGTGAGGCGCCGACGAGCTGGGCCAGCTCCTCCTGCGTGAGGTCGTGAGCCACGCGCACGCCGTCGTCGTTCGGCTCGCCGAAACGGGTCGACAGGTCCAGCAGCGCCTTGGCCACGCGGCCTGGCACGTCGGAGAAGACCAGGTCCGCCAGGGTCTCGTTGGTGCGGCGCAGGCGCCGCGCGAGCGCGCCGAGCAGCTGCATCGAGACGGTCGGGTGCTCGCCGATCCACTTCACCAGCGCGTCGTGGCGCAGTTCGTAGACCAGGGCGTCCGACACGGACGACGCCGACGCCGTGCGCGGGCCCGGGTCGAAGAGCGACAGCTCCCCGAACATCTCGCCCGGGCCAAGGATCGACAACAGGTTCTCGCGGCCGTCGGCGGAGCGGCGGCCGAGCTTGATCTTGCCCGAGGCGATGACATAGAGCCGGTCTCCGGGCTCGCCCTCCCGGAAGAGAACGTCGCCACGGACCAGGTCCACCGGGACCATCGACTCGAAGAGCGCGCGCGACTCACCGCTCTCCATGTCCGCGAACAGGGGTGCTGAGAGTACGACCTCGTCGTCCACCAGTGATGTCCTCACTCGTCGGGGACCAGGAGCCTGCGCGCGTGGTGATCACCGGCGCGGCATCCTGCGGTCCGTGGGTTGTTCCAGTACCCAGTGTGCCGCACGATCCGCGAAAACACCTCGATCGAGGTGCTTTCCGCGGCGTGGCGCGGCACACGACAGGGTCAGGGGACCTGACGTTCCTCGGGTCCGTTGTACTCGCACACCGGACGGATCAGGGCATTCGCTGCCCGCTGCTCCATGATGTGCGCGGTCCAGCCGGTGATGCGCGACGCCACGAACAGCGGTGTGAAGATGTTCGTGTCGAAGCCCATCAGGTGGTAGGCCGGGCCGGCCGGGTAGTCCAGGTTCGGCTTGATGTTCTTGCGTTCGGCCATCGCCTGCTCGAGGGTGTCGTACAGGTCGAGCACCTCATGCTTGCCGTAGTGCTCCACCATGTCGCCGAGCACCGCGCGCATGGTCGGCACGCGCGAGTCGCCGTGCTTGTACACACGGTGGCCGAAGCCCATGATCTTCCGCTTCGACGCGAGGGCGTCCTCCAGCCACGCCACGGCCTTGTCGGCCGTCCCGATCTCGTCGAACGTTTCCTGCACGGCCTCGTTCGCGCCGCCGTGCAGCGGGCCCTTGAGCGCCCCGATCGCGCCGGTCACGGCCGAGTGCAGGTCCGAGAGCGTCGAGGTGATGACACGTGCCGTGAACGTCGAGGCGTTGAACGAGTGCTCCGCGTACAGCACCATCGACGCCTCGAACGCCTTGACGACGGCCGGCTCGGGCTCCTCGCCGAACGCCATCCACAGGAAGTTCGCCGAGTAGCCGAGGTCGTCGCGCGGCGGCACGATCTCCTGGCCGCGCCGGCGGCGCTGGTCCAGCGCCACGACGGACGGCATGACCGCCCACAGCCGCAGCGCCTTGCCGAGCTCGGCCTCCACGGAGGAATCCTCGGCCTGTGGATCGTGGGCACCGAGGATCGACACCGCCGTGCGGCACACGTCCATGGGATGGCAGTCGTCGGGCAGTTCCAGGATCGCCGCCCTGATGTTCTCCGGCAGGGCACGGGCCGCGCGCTCTGCCGTCGTCTGCTCGTCGAGCTGCGACGACGTCGGCAGGTCGCCGTGCCACAGCAGGTAGGCGACCTCCTCGAAGCTCACGCGCGCAGCCAGGTCCTGCACGGGATACCCGCGGTAGAGCAGGGAGTTCGTCTCTGGGTTGACCTTGGAGATCGCGCTGTGGTCGGCGACCACGCCGGCCAGGCCCTTGCGGATCTCGCTGGTGGGGGTTGCGGTCATGCTGTCACTCCTTCGTGAGGTGCTGGTGGGGGAGAGCGGTTCAGTGCTGGTGGTTCTGTCCCGGCTCGTAGGTGAACACCGCCGAGTCGAAGTGGTTGTAGCCGGCGTAGTCGACGAGCTCGTACAGCCGGGCCCGGGTCTGCATGTCGCCGACGACGGCGTCCTGCGTGCCGTCCACGGTCAGCGTGTCCAGGGCGCGCTCGGCCGCGCCCATCGCCATCCGCAGGAGCGTCACCGGGTAGATCACGATGCGCGCCCCGGCATCGCCCAGCTGCTGCACGGTGAACAGCTCGGACTTGCCGAACTCGGTCATGTTCGCGAGCACCGGCACGTCCAGGGCCGAGGCCACGGCCTCGAACTCGGACAGGTCCCTCATGGCCTCGGGGAAGATCGCGTCCGCGCCGGCGTCGGCCAGGGCCTTGGCCCGGTCGATCGCGAGACGCAGCCCGCGCTCGCCCGGCTCGGTGCCGCGCACGTCGGTGCGCGCCATGATGAGGAAGTCCGGGTCGCGACGGCCGTCGACGGCCGCTCGCACCCGGCGCACGGCCTCACCGAGCTCCACGACCTCCTTGCCGTCCAGGTGCCCGCAGCGCTTGGGGTTCACCTGGTCCTCCAGGTGCATGCCGGCGACACCGGCGTCCTCCATCGTCTGCACGGTGCGGGCGACGTTCATCGGCTCGCCGAACCCTGTGTCGGCGTCCACCAGCGTGGGCAGGTCGGTGACCCGCGCGATCTGGCCCGCGCGGCCGGACACCTCCGACAGGGTGGTCAGCCCGATGTCCGGCAGCCCGAGGTCCGCCGACAGGACGGCGCCCGAGACGTACACGCCGTCGAACCCCTTGTCCTCGATCAGGCGCGCGGACAACGGATTGAACGCGCCGGGGAATCGCAGGATCTCACCCGAGGTGAGCGCCTCGCGGAAGGCCCGGCGCTTGGCCGCCGGCGTCTCGCGGCTGAAGAGCATCAGCGCGCCTCCGCTCCGGCGGCGGCCGGCACGCCGGCCATGTCGAACAGCCCGCGCGGCGACTCCACGCCCTCCAGGAGCCCCGGGCGCGCGACGATCGTCAGCTCCCGGACCTCGGCCGGCGTGAGCTCCGGCAGACGCTCGGCCAGATCGAGGAAGCGCGTGATCTCCGCGTCCTCCAGGACGCCCTCGGCCAGGGTGCGGAACTTGGCCACGTAGTTCTCCCGGGCGAACGGCCGGGCGCCGAGCGGATGCGCGTCGGCGACGGCGATCTCCCGGACGATCTTCTCCCCCGAGGCCGTGGTGATCTCCACGCGGCCGCCGAACGCCTTCTCGGCGGGGTCCGTCGAGTGGTAGCGGCGCGTCCAGGCCGGGTCCTCGGTGGTGGTGACCTTGCGCCACAGCTCGACCGTGTCGGGACGCTGTGCCCGCGCCGGTGCGTACGAGTCCACGTGGTGCCAGCCGCCGTCCTGCAGCGCGACCGTGAAGATGTACGGCACGGAGTGGTCGAGCGTCTCGCGGGAGGCGGTCGGATCGTACTTCTGCGGGTCGTTCGCGCCCGAGCCGATGACGTAGTGGGTGTGATGGCTCGTGTGCAGCACGATGCTCTCGATGTTCGCCGGGTCGCGCAGGTCCGGCCGTTCGGTGCCCAGGGCGCGCGCCAGGTCGATGATCGCCTGCGCCTGGTACTCGGCCGAGTGTTCCTTGGTGTACGTGTCCAGGATGCCGGTACGCGGCTCGCCCGCGCCGGGCAGCACGACGTCGTACGCCGCGTCCGGGCCGTCCAGCAGCCACGCGACCACGCCGTCCTCGCCCTCGTAGATCGGCTCGGGGGAGGTCTGGCCGCGCATCGCGCGGTCGATCGCCTCGACCGCGAGCTTGCCCGCGAACGCCGGCGCGTGCGCCTTCCACGTGGAGATCTGACCCTTGCGGGACTGACGGGTGGCCGTCGTGGTGTGCAGCGCCTGGCCGATCGCCTGGAACACCGTCTCCGTGTCGAGACCGAGCATCGTGCCGATACCGGCCGCCGCGCTCGGCCCGAGGTGGGCGACGTGGTCGATCTTGTGCTTGTGCAGGCTGATCGCCCGCACCAGGTCCACCTGGATCTCGTAGCCGGTGACGATCCCCCGCAGCAGAGCGGCACCGTCCGCGCCCGCATGCTGGCCGGCAGCGAGGATCGGCGGGATGTTGTCGCCCGGATGGGAGTACTCGGCGGCCAGGAACGTGTCGTGGAAGTCGAGCTCCCGCACGGCGACGCCGTTCGCCCAGGCAGCCCACTCGGGGCTGAAGGTCCGGTCCGTGGGAAGGCCGAACACGGTCGCACCCGGCGTGTACGGGTGAGCCACCGCCTGCGCGCGGGACGCGACGCCCGGCGGGCGGGTCAGGCTGGCCGCCGCGACCGACGCGTTGTCGATGACGCGGTTGACGACCATGTCCGTGACCTCGGGCGTGGGCGCGACCTGGTCGGTCGCCAGCTGCGCGAGCTTCCACGCGAGCTGGTCCGTGCGCTCGAGGTTCTCCGCACTCTTGTAGACGCGGAGGTGATGGGTGTACGGCATTCTGTGCTCTCCCGATGCAATCCCGATACGACGTCGTAGCGTCGTCCAGCCTATGCCGTGAATCTGACGTGATGGTTCCTGCAACCCCACGGAACTTTGCGCGAACTTCGCCTGCGCGGATCCACGGCCCCGCTGCCGTACGCGCGGGGCAGGGCGGTCGGTAGTCTGGCGTGCGTGGCGTCGTCGGACACCGCCGCCCTGCCGGAGACCACGCCGACCGGGGAGAGCCGGCTCGCGCTCGTGCGCCGTGCCCGGCGGATCGACCGGGTGCTGGCCGACACCTACCCCCAGGCGCGTGCCGAGCTGGACTTCACCACGCCCCTCGAACTGCTCGTCGCGACCGTGCTGAGCGCCCAGACCACGGACGTGCGGGTGAACGCCACCACGCCCGCCCTGTTCGCGAGGTACCCGGACGCCGCGGCCTACGCGGCGGCGGACCCTGAGGAGCTGGAGGAGATTCTCCGGCCGCTCGGGTTCTTCCGGGCCAAGGCCAAGGCGGTCATGGGGCTCGGCAAGGCGCTCGCGGAACGGTTCGGTGGAGAGGTGCCCGGACGCCTCGCGGACCTCGTGACGCTCCCCGGGGTGGGGCGCAAGACGGCGAACGTCGTGCTGGGCAACGCGTTCGGTGTGCCGGGGATCACCGTCGACACGCACTTCGGGCGGCTCGCGCGGCGCCTCGGGTTCACCGCCGAGGAGGATCCGGTGAAGGTCGAGCACGCGGTGGGCGAGCTGTTCCCGCGCAAGGACTGGGTCATGCTCAGCCACCATCTCGTCTGGCACGGGCGCCGGGTGTGCCACGCGAAACGGCCGGCCTGCGGAGCGTGCCCGGTGGCGCGCTGGTGCCCGTCGTCGGGGACCGGCGAGCAGGACCCGGTCGCCGCGGCCGCCCTCGTGCGGACCTCCGGACCCCGCTGACGCCCGTGCCGCCCCGACGGCGGCTCAGCGCGCCACGAGGCCCAGGGCGTGACGCTCCGCCACCGGGCGGAGCCAGCTCAGCAGGATCTCCGTGACCTCGGCGGGAGCCTCCTCCGGGAGGAAGTGGCCCGCGCCCGCGACGGCGTCGTACCGGAAGTCGCGCGCCAGGCGTGCGGCGTCCAGGTCCGCGCTCTCCGGCCGGACCAGGCCGTCCAGGGACCCGTGGACCTGGAGTGCCGGGACCGTGAGCGGCCGGCGCACCGCGGCGCGGAGCTGGTGTCCCGAGGCGCGCGACGCGGACCTGACCGCCCAGCGCAGGGCCTCCATCGCGGAGTGTGCCGCGAACGGGATGCGCAGGACGTCGCGGTACCTGGCCACGGCTTCCGGAGCGAACGGCACCGCCGCGCCGTGCGCGAGGACCTGGGCGACGAGGGAGCCCCCGGTCAGCGCCCTCTCGGGGAGTGTCGGCAGCTGGTAGAAGGCGAGATGCCGCAGTGCCAGCGGGGTCAGCGCCGCGCGCCCGGAGACCACGACGCGCGCCGGGTGCGGGGCCCCCAGTGCGGCGACCCCCGCGACGACGCGCGGATGAAGGGCGGCCACGCCCCAGGCGAGCACCCCGCCGGTGCCGTGTCCGACCACGATGGCACGTTCCCGGCCCAGCGAGCGCACCACGCCGGCGACGTCGCTCGCACGTGCCAGGACGTCGTAGCCGCCGGGCGGCTTGTCCGAGGCGCCGGAACCGCGCACGTCCATCGCGGCCACGCGGTAGCCGGCCTCGGCCAGCGCGGGGATCTGATGACGCCACGCCCACCAGAACTGCGGGAAGCCGTGCAGGAGCACGACCAGTGGCGCGAGCCGGTCGGCGGGACCCGCGACGGCGACATGGAACCGGGACCCGCCCGAGGCCACCATCTCGTGCCGCCACGGCCCATCGGGCAGCGCGACGGCGATATCGCTCGGGGGAGTGCTCGGAGTCCGGGACGCCACGGTCACGGTTCGAACCTATCCGTTCCGTGGTCGGGCCGCGGGTCGGTCGTGGGGTGAACTTGCCCGGTCGAGAAGAGGTCAGCAGGTGTGGGCGCGTCCCCGGGGCCTACCGCGGGGACCGCGGTGTGCTGCGCGAGGACGTCCGGCGGGACCCGGCCGCGGGCTTCGCGGCCGCCGCACCGGCGTCGCCGGCGGGCTTGGCCTCCTTGGCGTCGGTGGCGGGCTTGTCCGTCTCGGCGGCCTTGTCGCCCGGCGTCGTGTCGTCGGCGTCGTCCGCCTCCGCGGTGCGCTCCTTGGGTGGGTCGAACCGGTAGCCGACGTTGCGGACGGTGCCGATGAGTTGCTCGTGCTCGGGGCCGAGCTTGGCGCGCAGGCGGCGCACGTGGACGTCCACCGTGCGGGTGCCGCCGTAGTAGTCGTAGCCCCAGACCTCCTGGAGGAGCTGCGCGCGGGTGAAGACACGACCGGGGTGCTGGACCAGGTACTTGAGGAGCTCGAACTCCTTGTACGTCAGGTCGATCGGACGGCCGCGCAGGCGTGCGGTGTAGCCGCCGGCATCGATCGCGAGATCACCCGCGGCGATCTCCTGCTGGGACTCCTCCGCGGGACCGCGTGCCGAATGCTCGACGACCAGCCGCAGCCGGGCCTCGACCTCGGCGGGCGAGGCGGACTCCAGCAACAGGTCGTTCGCGCCCCACTCGTGCGTGACGACGGTGAGGCCGCCCTCCGTGAGGACCAGGACCAGCGGGACGGTGAGGCCCGTGGCATGCAGCAGACGACAGGTCGTACGGGCGGCGACCAGGTCGCGGCGCGCGTCAAGCAGAACGACATCGGCATCCGGGGCGTCCACGAGAGCGGACGGTTCCATGGGCAGCACGCGGACCCGATGAGACAGAAGCCCCAGGGCCGGGAGTACATCAGCCGATCCGCCGTTGGCGGGTGTGAGGATCAACAACTCTGCCATCGACGCACCTCCTCTCGCCGGTCAGGCTCTGCGGAAGTCTGCCTTGTTACTTGTTGCGTGCATGTTACACGTCCTTTTCCTGGACACGATCTGCGAGGTCATGACACGTGACCAGGTTGTGAAGCAAGCGTTGCACGCCACACGGCCGGAGCGCGCGGGGCCACGCGGGGTGAAATGGGGTGAGGTTCGGTCCGGGGTGTCCATGCGGTGCGACTCGGCCATCTGGAACACTCTGGGGCGTGTCTGTGTCATCCCGTGCCGTGACGACCGCCGTGCTCGCCGCGGCCGTGGCAGCCGGCGCCTACGTCGAACCCCGCCCGCTCGCCCTCGTGGGGGTCGCCGGCCTGCTGGTGGTCCTGGTCTCCCTCGGCTGGCCCCGGATGCTGCGGCTCCCCGCCCCGGGAGGCTCCCGGCTCGTGGTCCTGCTCGGCGGTCTCGGCGCCGTCGCCACGACCTGGTACACGCCGAGCGAGCCGGTGCTGCGGCACCTGCCGACGATCATCGCGATCGCGTTCGTGCTGGCCTTCCTCGCCGAGATGATGCGGCGCGACGGACGCCGCCGCCTGACCGAGTCCGTGACGGGGACCGTGTCGGGGATCGTCGTCGCCGTGTGCGCCTCGGGCTGGGTCGCCGCGGCACGTACCGACGCCGGTGCGATGCTCGTGGCGACCGCCGCGTTCGCGCTGGCCATCGCCGCCGCGTCGGCGGCCCTGCCCCTCAAGGGGTGGCGCGCGCTCGCGCTGGCGGTCATCGCGGCGGTGGTGACGGGCGGGGGCGTCGCGACCGTGCTCCCCTCCATGGACACGGTCAGCGGTGCCTGGACCGGTGCCGTGGCGGGAGTCGTGGTGGGAGGCCTCCATCTGCTGCTCGAACGCCTGCCCGCCCTGAGCGGGCGGCTTGCCGGCCTGTCGGCGGCGACGGTTCCCGTGACCGTGACCGGCATGTTCGTCTTCGTCGTGGGGCGCCTGGTCATCCTGTGACGGTGCTCCGCCTCGGTTACAGCTCGGGGAGCGCGGCGCGCGCCTTCTCCGGTCCCAGGCCGGTCGCCTCCAGCACGTCCACCAGCGGCGAGCGCAGCAGCATGACCAGTGACTGCACCTGCCAGTCCCCGGAGCCCACGGCGTGGGGATCCGCGATGGCCGCGGTCTCCTCCAGCACCCCTCGCGCACGCAGGCCCGCCCCGCCGCGTCCGACGTCGGACGCGAGCAGCCGCGCACCCGCGGCGAACCGCTCGATCCGGTCCGCCACCGGGTTCAGCTCGTGCGGCTCCTCGGCCGCCACCACGGCGGCGGCACGGCGCGCCAGAACGCGCACGGAGCGCATCGCGCGGTCGGTGAGCACGGCCTGTTCCTCCAGCCGGCCCAGTTCCTCCCGGTGCCGGCGCCCCACGCTCACGCGCGCGAGATCGTGAGCGCTGCGCGCGGCGGTCAGCCACTCCTCGAGCACCGGCTCCGACGCACGCCCGCGGACGAGGGCGGCGCGCGCCTCGGGAGCCTCGTGCTGGCGCATCCCGCGCGCGAGCCCTTCGAGGGTCTCGGCGAGCTCGGTCAGCGCACGCTCGCCGAGGGCGCGTGGCCGGCGCCGGGTATCGCCCGGCACGAGAACCGCGATCAGCAGGGCGACGGCGCCTCCGACCAGCGCGTCCGTCCAGCGCCCGAGAGGCCCGCCGGCCACCGCCGGCAGGCCCACCACGATGATCGCCTGCGCTCCTGCCTGCATCACGAGCAACGGCCCGTTGTCGATGAAGCGTGCCAGCACGGCCGAGATGAACAGCACCACCGTGAGCTGCCACCAGCCGGACCCGATGAGATGCACGATCAGGTCGCCCATGCCGACGCCGACGGCGACCCCCACCGCCATCTCCGCGACCCGGCGCACGTCGCGCTGTGCGGAGAACCCGAGGCAGAGCCAAGCTGCCACGGGCGCGAAGAAGGGGTCCTGGTGACCCAGCAGACGCGTCGCGATCAGGTACGCGAGCCCGGCCGCCACTGCGGCCTGCCCGATCGGCAGGACGCCGGACCGCACGCGCGTCCACCCCTGCTGTGCGCGCGCACGCAGCACCAGGACCCGCAACGCGCGCCGGACCATGGCGTCGGCGGGCCCGGGCAGTGCGCTCAAGACCGCGCCCTTCCTGGCGTCACAGGAGTCCGTCGCCGCCGCGCAGTCCCGGGGTGAGCTGTCCGCGCGCCTCGGGGCGGTCGGCCGACACCCCCTCGCCCGGAACCACCACCTCCTGCGCGGCCGCCACCTCGACCGACGATTCGCCGGCCTCGGAGGTCACCAGCAGCTCCGCGTCCGCGGGCGCACCGCGCTTCAGGACGGCCAGCCCGACGGGGCCGAGCTCGTGGTGCCGCGCGACCGACGTCAGCCTCCCGACGACCTTGCCCGGCGCGTTCTCGCCCTCCGGCCGCAGGCGCACCTCCGCACCGGGTTCCGGGATCACGTGCCCCGACCCGTCGAGGTGCAGGAACGCCAGGCGACGCGGGGGCCGCCCGAGGTTGTGCACGCGGGCGATCGTCTCCTGCCCCCGGTAGCAGCCCTTGGACAGGTGCACGGCGGTCCGCAGCCAGTCGAGCTCGTGCGGGATGGTCCGCTCGTCCACCTCGCGGCCGAGGCGTGGCCGCCATGCCGCGATGCGCAGCGCCTCGGTGGCCCAGGTCCCGGCGAGCCGCCAGCCGGCGGCCTCGCGGGCCGCGACCTCGTCGGCGAGGGAGGCGGCCGGAATCAGCACGAGCCGCCACTGGCGGTCCGCCCCGGGGTGCCGGTCCTCGGGCGGGCCGTAGCGCGTGCCGCCTCCGACCACGTGCGGCCAGGTGTCGTGCCAGGTGACGGGCTCGTCCTCGGCGCCCTCGGCAGCGACGGCCTCGCCGATCGCGACGTAGCGGCCCGTGAGGTCCTCGATCTCGACGCGCATCATGAACTTCATGCGCTCGAGCCATGCCGCGAGATCCGGCGCGGAGGCCCGCTCGGTGATCAGCCAGGTCGCCTCACCGTCGTCGACGACGCCGGCCGCGTGCTCGACGTGCCCCTGAGGAGACAGGACGAACAGCTCGGTGGACTCCCGGGGCCGGAGATGCTCGAGGTCCTGCGAGGTGATCGAGTGCAGCCAGCCGTGCCGGTCCGGTCCGGCCACGCGCACGACGCCCAGATGGGACTGGTCGACGACGCCGCCGCCGCGCTCCAGGGCGCGCTGCTCCGCCACGGGATCGCCGTAGTGCCAGGCCACTCCCTCGTCGGGGCCGGTCGCCGCGACGGCGCCGGCTCGCTGAAGCAGGGGGCTCGTGTAGGTCACGTCGTTCACCTCTTCCACAGCGCCCTGGCGGGGGCGCTCATTCCCGCCGTCGTCGTGTTCGTCGTGCGGTCGTCGACGGATGGTGCCGAAGGGCCCTCCGGAGCGGCCGCGGCAGGCCCTACCGGCGGTCCAGCTCGCCCGAGGCGTAGGAGCGCAACGGTTCCCCGAACGCGGCCAGCTCCTCGACCCACAGCAGGCGGCCGTCCACCAGCCCGTACATGCGCTTCGAGGCGCGCACGTCCGACGACGTCGACGTGCGGGCGATCGCGTCGCTCGCCAGGTCGATCCGCCCGTTGCCCGCGGCGCCGAGGAAGAGCGTCATCCGGCCGGCCGCGTCGGCGACGATCACTTCGAGCGGGTGCCGGTCCTCGCCGAGCCCGTCGGGACGGTCGGTCGAGACGCGCCAGTAGCCGGTCTCGGTGGACCACACGCTTTCCGCCGGGCCGGCGGCGGCCTCACCGTCAGCGGCGGGGTCCGTCACGGGCTCTGCGGACCCGACGCGCAAGGTCGACTCGAAGCGCAGGTACGGGCCGCCGTCGTGGTCGAACGTGAGTTCCTGCGTGAACGCCCTGCGGCCGACCGCGGGGTGATCGATGACACCACTACCGCTCCATGTGCCCACCAGCCAGGCCAGCGGGTACACCTCGGGCGCGAGGCCCTCGGGGAACGCGAAGGGCATCAGCGCTGGCCGGAGAAGAGCTTGTAGACCGTGTACCCGGCGAACCAGGTGATGGTCACTGCGGCGGCCAGGAGGAGGCCGATGAACACGCCTTCGAGGGCCTGGTAGTCATGCATGGTGCGATCCTAGCCGTCATGACCGACACGCACCGGCCGCTCGTGATCAAGACCACCTCCGGCCTGGACCGGCCCGAGACCGCCAACCAGGCCTTCACGGTCGCGGCCGCCGCCGTGGCCGCCGGGGCCGAGGTGAGCCTCTGGCTCGCGGGCGAGGCCTCGTGGCTCGCCCTGCCCGGACGGGCGGCCGAGCTGGAGCTGGAGCATGCCGCCCCGCTGCCGGACCTGCTGGAGGTCGTCCTCGCGGCGGGCACCGTCACCCTCTGCACGCAGTGCGCGGCGCGGCGTGAGATCGGGCCCGGCGACGTGGTGCCGGGGATCCGCGTGGCCGGTGCGCCGGCGTTCGTCGAGGAGATCCTCCGCCCGGACGCGCAGGCGCTCATGTACTGACCGGCGCCCGGGCACTCCTGGCGCCCGGGGACCCCCGACGCCCGGGGACTCCTGACGCCCCGGCACCCGTGGCGCCGGTGCGCCGGCAGGCACTCGGTTCCGCCGCCGTCCTGCCGTAGGCTCAGGGACGTGATCTTCTCCCTCCAAGGACTCGTGACGCTGATCATCGGCTGGGCCGTCCTGATCGCGCTCGTGATCGCGCTCGTCGACGCCGCGCGGCGGCCCGATCAGGGCTACCGGGCCGAGGGCAAGCTCGACAAGACGAAGTGGACGCTCATCCTCGGGTTCGCCGGGGTGGTCGCCCTGCTCGGCGCCCTGGGCATGATCGGGGTCTTCCTCAACCTCGTCGCCGTCATCCCGGCCGCCGTGTACTGGGTGGACGTGCGCCCGCGGCTGCTGCGGTACGGCACCGGCAACGGCCCGCAGCGTCCCGGCGGGGGCAGCGGCGGATGGTGACGCACACCCAGGCGCCGGCCGTGCCCTCAGGCGCCTCGTCCTCGCCCGCCGCCCGTGCGGACGGCCACACCGTCGCCGACGCGGCGGCCCCCCTCGCGCAGGTCGTGCGGGGCGGGCTCGTGGAGTCCGTGCATCTCGGCCATCTGGTCGTGCTCGGCCCGGACGGGGCCGTGCGGCTCGCGGTCGGGGACGCGGACGCGACGATCTGGCCGCGGTCGTCCGTGAAGCCGCTTCAGGCGCTCGCGATGCTGGACCACGGTCTCGACCTGCCGGACTCCCTGCTCGCCCTGGTCGCGGCCAGTCACAACGGCGAACCCTTCCATCGGGCGGGCGTACGGGAGATCCTGCACCGTGCCGGGCTCACCCCGCACGACCTGGGCAACACACCCGACATGCCGCTGCACGCGCCGTCGGCCTTCGCCTGGCAGGTGGCGGACCACATCGAGGAGGGTGATGGTCCCGGCCCGGCGCCGATCGCGCAGAACTGCTCCGGCAAGCACGCCGGCATGCTCGCGACCTGCGTGGCGGCGGGCTGGCCGCGCGAGGGATACCTCGACGTCGACCATCCGCTCCAGGTCGCGATCCGCGAGCGGATCGCACAGCTGACCGGGGTCACGCCGGGCGACGCCACCGTCGACGGCTGTGGCGCGCCCCTGTTCAGCACCACCCTGTCGGGTCTGGCGCGGGCGTTCGGGCGGATCGCCGGCGCGCCCGACGGACCAGAGGGGCGCGTGGCGCGGGCGATGAACGCGCACCCCGAGATGGTCGGTGGCGAGGGGCGCGAGGCGACGCTCGCGATGCGGGCGGTCCCAGGGCTGGTCGCGAAGGACGGCGCCGACGGCGTCTACGGCGCGGGCCTGCCCGACGGCTCGGCCGTCGCGTTCAAGGTGCTCGACGGCGGTTCCCGGCCGCGGCCCGCGATTCTCGTCGCCGCACTCCGGGCGGCAGGCGTCGCCGCGGTCCCGGGCGTCGACCTGACGGCCCTGGACGCCGTGGGCGAGACCCCGATCCTGGGTGGTGGGCACCCGGTGGGGCGCGTGGAGGTCGCCTTCTCCGAGGCCCGGTGATCCGCGGAGGATCCGCGGAGCAGATGGGCTCGGGTGGGGCCGTGGCCGTCCCGGCCTCCTAGGATCGCCCGCATGAGAGCCGTGATCCAGCGCGTGACGCGCGCGAGCGTGACCGTCGGCGGCGAGACCGTCGGGAAGATCGACCGCCCGGGACTGCTGGCACTGGTCGGGGCGACGCACGACGACGGTCCCGACCAGGTCGCCACCATCGCGCGGAAGATCGCCGAACTGCGCGTCCTGCGCGACGAGAGGTCCGCCGCCGACGTCGGCGCGCCGGTCCTCGTGGTCAGCCAGTTCACCTTGTACGGGGACGCGCGCAAGGGCAGGCGCCCCACGTGGAGCGCCGCAGCCCCCGGGCCGGTCGCCGAGCCACTGGTGGACGCCGTCGTCGAGGACCTCCGTTCCCGCGGGCTGGAGGTCGCGACCGGGCAGTTCGGTGCGGACATGGCGGTGGACCTCGTGAACGACGGACCGGTGACGATCCTGCTGGAGGCCTGATCCGCACGTCGGAGCCGGGTTCACCCGGGTGAAATGCCTGAGGTGCATACTTGTTCCCGTCGTGAACAAAATCGGGAGGCGTTTCGATGGCTTCCGCCACATCCGCACGTACGGAAGATTCCACGACCGGGACGCGGTGCCGCAACGTCGCGCCACACGTCTCGGTCGCCCTGTCCGACAAGGTCGAAGGCGACCGGGAGGCTCAAGCCGAGCTCGAGAAGGTTCTCACCGCCGAACAACTGACCGGTGCCGCACTGCTCCCGGACCCGCTGCCCGCGGTTCCGGCGGCCCGGGCTGCCCAGCCCGGGCTGGGCGGCCTGGACGAGGACGCGCGACGCATCCTGCTCGTCGCCGCCGTGGCCGTGATCGATCGTGCCGAGGTGCTGCTCGCCGCCGCCGGCGCCGGCATCGACGACCTCGTCTCGGGGCCTGCCGGTGACCACCTGCATCTGGTGGGTGGCCGGTTCTCCTTCCGCGACCAACGGGCCCGGCAGATCGTGCACGACGACGCCGATCTCGCCGCCCGCACGTCCGCCCACCTCGAGCTGGCGAGGGTGCTGCGGGCCTCCGGACGCGCCGAGGTCGCCCTCTGGCACACCGCGCTCGGCACCATGGAGGGGGACGCCCTGCTCGCCGACGGGCTGGTCGAGCTCGCCGAATGGCACCTGGCCTGCGGTGACACCGCTCGTGCGCAGGAGGTGGCGCGCGAGGCGGTGAGCCAGGGCGTGGGAGACACCCACCGCCGTGCGGGCGCGATCGCGAGCCGGGCGGCCCTGTTGGGCGGACATGTGCACGATGCCGTCTCGTTCGCCCGCCAGGCGGGCGACGCCGGCCCGGCGCTCACCGCGGCCCTGGCGTTGCGCGACGGGGATCCGGACCCGGGGCTGGCGGACGTCGTCGAGTCCACGCACGACCGGTCGGCGCTCCGTGCCGCGGTCCGTGCGCTCGCCGTCGTGCACGCGAGCGCGCCGAAGGCCGCGGCGATCCTCACCGAGGTGCTGCCCGACGTCGCCCCCGCGCCGCGGTCGGGGTGCTGGTTCGAGGGCCCGGGCTGTGTCACCCCACTGGTCGAGGCCCACCTCCGGGTGGTGCAGGCGCTGGTTGCCATGCGTTCCGGCGAGCTCGACCGCGCCGCGGCCGTGCTCGATGACGCCGCGCGCCGGCTACCCGTGGCTCTGGCGTTCGGCGGGCTCGGCGTCGCCCTGGCGCGGCGGCTCGACCTGGTCCGGACCGGTGCGGTGAGCCCGACGACGCGGGCGCTCGAGGAATCCTCGGCGGGGATGCCGGCCGGCGTCGTGCGCGCGGCCCAGCTCGGCGACAAGGCGGTCGAGGCCGCGCACGCCGGGCGTGACGTGCAGGCCGCCACCTTCCTGGGCCTCGCGGCCGAGCGGGGTGGTGCGGAGTTGCGCGCGTGGTGGCTCCCGACGCCGGACCCGGCAGAGCTGTTCGTCCGCGCGGGGCAGCAGCGTGCCGCGCGGCGCCATCTGGCCCAGCTGCGCGGTGCCGTCCTCGGTCCGGCCCCGCGTGCCGCGGGCCTGCGCATGACCCTCGACCTGGCACGGGCCGAGGTCGCTCTCGCGGAGCCGAGCACGCTGCAGCGTGCGGCGGAACGAGCGGTCGAGGTGTCGCAGGCCGTCGGGTCGACGTTCGAGCGTGGCCTGACGGAGGTGGTGATCTCGCGGGCGCTCGAACGGCACGCGCGGGACGCCGAGGCGGCCGCACACCTGCTGGCCGCACGGGCGCTGTTCGCGGAGTCCGGTGCCCTGGCGTTCCTCCCGGACTCGCGGGTCCCGGCAGGTGCGGGCGCACAGGGCGACGGGCGCGTCAGGTCCGGTCCGGCGCGGCAGGCCACCGGGTCGGGCCTGCCGGCCGAGGAGGTCGCCGAGAACGTGACACGTCTCGACGTCGAGCGGCAGGAGCGCGGTGCGCGAGTGGCGGAGGCGGTCCTGGACCGGTTCGCGCACTGGGGCGAACTGCTCACCGAGCGTGAGCTCGACGTGGCGCGGCTCGTGGCGCAGGGGCGGACGAACCGTCAGGTCGCGGAGCGGCTCTACGTCTCGGTGCGCACCGTGGAGGTGCACCTGGGCCGGGTCTTCCGGAAGCTGGGCGTGCGTTCCCGGACGGAGCTGGCGGTCCTGGCCCACCGCACGGCCTGAGGGCCTTCCTGCCCGTCCGGCCCGGGCGAGACACCGATCGGCCTGATCCATGTCGCGCTCTCCGGCGACGCGCTCTCCGGCGACGCGCTCTCCGGCGTCGTGCTGCCCGGCAATGTTGCCCGGCGACACCGCCCGGCGATGTTGCCCGGCGACACCGCCCGGGGGTGTCGGCCGCGGTGTCGGGACATGTCCTTCGGTGCCTGGCCGTACGGGGTTTCCCGTATGGCCGGGCGGTTTCACCGCCCGGCATTGTGGGGATCACGGATTCCTAAAAAGGAACCTTTCCTTACTTTTAGGGGGACGAGGAGAGGTAGGGGCAATGAAGACCGAACACACGCGACCACGGCGTCGCACCTGGCGCGGGATCGCGTTCGCCGCCGCGCTGGCCGTGGCGGGCGGCGGAGTCGCCGCGACAGCCGCCGCACCCCGGGCCGAGGCCCTGGAGTGCGCCACCCCGTGGTCGTCGTCGTCCGTGTACGTCGCCGACGACGTCGCCTCGTACGACGGCCATGACTGGCGGGCCAAGTGGTGGACCCGGAACGAGACGCCCGGCGCCGCGCAGTGGGGGCCGTGGGAGGACCAGGGGGAGTGCGGCGTCCCCGAGCCGACGCCGACCCCCACCGCCGAACCGACCACGGACCCGACCCCCGACCCGACGGGTGGGCCCACCACCCCGCCATCGGGCACGAACCCCGACGAGGTCTGCCGGCCGGACGGCATGGCACCCACGGCCGGTGTCGACACCCCGTACTGCGACGTCTACGACACGGACGGCCGCGAGATCCTGCCGGGCGGCCTCGACCGCCGCGTCATCGGCTACTTCACGAGCTGGCGCACGGGCGCCGGCGACCAGCCCGCCTACCTGGCGAGCGACATCCCGTGGAACTCCGTGAGCCACATCAACTACGCGTTCGCGCACGTCGGCGAGGACTATCGGGTGTCGGTCAACGCCGACGTCCCCGGCAACCCCGCCACGGACCTGACCTGGCCCGGCGTCGCGGGCGCCGAGATGGACCCCGCCCTGCCGTACACGGGGCACTTCAACCTGCTGCACCGGTACAAGGAGCAGCACCCCGGGGTGAAGATCCTCCCGGCCGTGGGCGGCTGGGCCGAGACCGGCGGCTACTTCGACGGCGACGGCGACCGCGTCGCGTCCGGAGGCTTCTACACGATGACCGAGTCCCAGGACCGCATCGACACGTTCGCCGAGTCGGTGGTGGACCTGGTCCGCGAGTACGGGTTCGACGGCATCGACATCGACTACGAGTACCCGACGTCGAACAACGACGCCGGCAACCCGCTCGACCTCGGATTCTCCAACGCCCGTCGCGGCGAGCTGATGGACGGCTACGTCGCCCTGATGAGGACGCTCCGCGAGCACCTGGACGCCGCGGGCGCCGAGGACGGCGAGTACTACCTGCTCACCACGGCCACGCCCTCCTCCGGCTGGCTGCTGCGCGGCATGGAGGCCTACCAGATCACCGAGTACGCCGACTACGTCAACCTGATGACGTACGACCTGCACGGAGCCTGGAACAAGTACGTGGGCGGCAACGCCGCGCTGTTCGACGACGGCAACGACCCGGAGCTCGCGGCCGGCGGCGTCTACACGGCGTACGACGGCATCGGCTACCTCAACGGCGACTGGGCGGCGCACTACTTCCGCGGAGCCATGCAGGCCGGCCGCATCAACCTCGGCGTGCCCTACTACACGCGCGGCTTCCAGGGCGTGACCGGCGGGACCTACGGCATGGGCGGGACCGCGGTGCCGCCGCCGGGCTACACCTGCCCACCCGGCACCAACAACGCCTGCGGGTACGGCGCCGACGGCATCGACAACCTCTGGTACGACACCGACCCCACCGGCGGCCCGGTGCCCGCGGGCGTCAACCCGATCTGGCACGTGAAGAACCTCGCCGACGGCGTGGTGGGGGACTACACCGACGCGTACGGCGTACCGGGCACCATCGAGGGCAGCTACACGCACCACACCGACGCCGTCACCAAGAACGAGTGGTGGTGGAACGCCGAGACCAGCACGTTCCTGTCCGGCGACGCGGAGTGGGCCATCGGCGAGAAGGCCGACTACGTGACCGACACCGGGCTCGGCGGCGTGATGATCTGGGAACTCGCCGGAGACTACGGCTACGACCAGGACACGGGGCAGTACGGGATGGGCTCCACGCTCACCGACCTGCTCCACTCCAAGCTGTCGGGCGTCTCCGCCTACGGCAGCACCAAGGCGAACGGTCCGGCGCCGTCCCAGGCGCTCGACCTCGACCTGGAGTACACCGCGTTCGCCCTCGGCGACAACAACTACCCGATCGCGCCGAAGGTGCTGTTCCACAACCAGGGGGGCACGGACATCCCCGCCGGGGCCACCGTGACCTTCCAGTACGCCACCTCCGACACCGGGGCCATGAGCGACTGGTCGGGGCTCGGCACCACGACGACCCCCGGGCGCTCCGGGCCCAACGTCGGCGGGCTCGGCGCGGACTTCCACACGGCCACGTTCACCGTCCCGGCGGGCGGCATCCCCGCCGGCGGGTCGCTCACCAACAACCTCAAGTGGGCGTTGCCCGTGGCCCAGTTCTCCAACGTGGTCGTCACGATCGACGGCACCGACTACGCGACCACCTACGACCACCCGCGAGGCGTGACCGTCGTCGACCCGTGAGTGGTCCTGCGGCGGACGTCAGGAGCCGACGACGGAGCGAGTCACCCGGCCGGGCCGGAGAACCCGGCCGGAATCACAGGACCAGCCGGCCCAGGGCCGGGAACGAGGACGAAGGAGACCCCTGATGGAGCTGCAGCACAGCCGGCCGTCGCCGGACGCGAGACGCAGGAAGCGGCGCACCGTCGCCGCGAGCCTCACGGCGCTCGCCGTGGCGGGGGCCGGGGCGTTCACCGCGCTGGCGACCACCGCGAACGCGGAGGAGCTGACGACCACCACCGCGGCGGTCAACGGCTACCGCAACGTCGCCTACTTCACGCAGTGGGGCGTGTACGGGCGTGACTACCAGGTCAAGGACATCGTCGACGCGGGTGTCGCCGACGACCTGACCCACATCAACTACGCGTTCGGCAACATCCACCACGAGACCCTCGAGTGCTTCGAGGCGAACAAGGCTCAGGGCGAGGGCCCGAACGGGTCCGACGGCGCCGGGGACGCCTACGCCGACTACGGGAAGTCCTACACCGCCGCGGACTCGGTGTCGGGCGTCGCCGACACCTGGGACCAGCCCCTGGCGGGTTCGTTCAACCAGCTCAAGCAGCTGAAGGCGCAGAACCCGGACCTCAAGGTGCTGATCTCGATCGGCGGCTGGACCTGGTCGAAGAACTTCTCGCGGGCCGCCGCGACGCCGCAGTCCCGCACGAACTTCGTCTCCTCCTGCATCGACCAGTACATCAAGGGCAACCTGCCCGTGATCGACGGCCGAGGCGGCGACGGCGCGGCGGCGGGGGTGTTCGACGGGTTCGACATCGACTGGGAGTGGCCCGGCTCGCCGAACGGCAACGAGGGCAACTACGTCGACCCGGAGAACGACGCCGCGAACTTCAGGGCGCTCCTCGCCGAGTTCCGCAGCCAGCTCGACGCCTACGGCGCGCAGACGGGCAAGCACTACGAGCTGTCGGCGTTTCTCCCGGCGAACCCGGCGGACATCGCCTCCGGGGGATGGAACGACCCGGCCATCTTCACCTCGCTCGACTTCGGCAACCTGCAGGGCTACGACCTGCACGGCGCCTGGAACCCCAGTCTCACCGGGCACCAGGGGAACCTGTACCACGACCCGGCGGACCCGCGTGAGCCGGCCCGGCAGTTCAGCATCGCCGACTCCCTGGCGGAGTACACGGGCAACGGGGTGGACCCGGCCCAGCTCACCCTCGGCATGGCGATGTACGGTCGCGGCTGGACCGGTGTGACCCAGTCCGAGCCGTGGGGCAGCGCCACCGGCGCCGCGCCGGGCACCTACGAGGCGGGCAACGAGGACTACGACATCCTCAAGAACCTCGGCACCGAGTACTTCGACGAGCAGGTCGGTGCGGCCTGGCGGTACGACGGCACCCAGTGGTGGAGCCTGGACACGCCGCAGTCGGTCACCCAGAAGGCGCAGTGGATCAAGGCGCAGGGCCTCAGCGGTGCCATGTGGTGGGAGCTGTCGGGCGACGAGTCGGGAGACCTGACCGGCGCCGTGGCCGCCGAGTTCGGCAACGGTGACCCGGGCCCGGAGCCGACCGACGACCCCACGAGCCCGGAGCCGACGGACGACCCGACGAGCCCGGAGCCGTCCGACCCGCCGTCGGACTGCACGTCCGCGGCCTGGGACGCGTCGGCCGTGTACACGGGCGGGGACACCGCCTCGTACGAGGGCCACGAGTGGGAGGCCAAGTGGTGGACGCAGGGCGAGACCCCGGGCAGCGCCGACGTCTGGGCGGACCTGGGGACCTGCTCCGGCGGGCCCGACCCGGAGCCGACCGGCGGGCCCGGCACGGGCGACTGCCCGGCGGCCTGGGACAGCACCGTGGCGTACACGGGCGGTGACGAGGTCGCCTACGGTGGCGACGCCTGGCGCGCCAAGTGGTGGACGCAGGGCGACACGCCGGGTGTCGGCGAGTGGGGCCCCTGGGAGGACCTGGGACCCTGCTGACCTGCCGGGCCTCGGCCCGGCCCACGAGCGAGCCGGCCGGCTGTTCCACCACGGAACGGCCGGCCGGCTCGTTGCCGCCGGAGGGAAACCCGGCCCGCACCACCGTCCGGTCTCGGGGTTCCGCACGGCGCGTGCAAGGGATCGGGCCAAGCCGACATAGTGGGGAGTATGGAGGACACCGACAGGTCGCCGACGCCCGGGGGCGGAGGGCCACCGCATGACGACGCCTGGTTCGCCGCGCTCTTCGACGCGCACCACCGGGCGCTGTTCCGCTACTTCGTCCGGCGGCTGCCCGCCACCGGCGGCGCGCGCACCAGCGACGCGGAGGACCTCGCCGCCGAGGTTCTCGCCACGGCGTGGCGCCGCCGCGACGACGTGCCCGACGGCGCCGAACTGGCGTGGCTCTACCGCACCTGCGGGTTCGTCCTGGCGAACCACCGGCGCAAGATCCGGGCCCTGCCGGTCGCGATCGTCCCGGACGAACCGGACGACGTCGACCCGGAGACCCTGGCCGTCGACGACGACGCCGTACGGACCGTGCTGGCGTCGCTCAGCCCGCGCGACCGGCGCATCCTGCTGCTTGTCGCCTGGGACGGGCTCGACGGCGACGCGCTGGCCGAGGTCCTGGGTGTCTCGCGCGGTGGTGCCGACGCCGCGCTGTCCCGTGCCCGTTCCCGCCTCCGTGAGGCGTGGCTCACAAGCGAGCAAGCCCATGACGCATGACGACACAAACCTGGGTGACGGGCAGGACGGCCAGGAGCCTGCCCGCGGAGACCGAACCCCTGGACCACGAACGGGTAGCGGAGGGACAGCGATGAATCACGATGCCTTCGACCGCCTCCGTGCCGCCGACCCCGCGCACCAGGTGCCCGAGCCGGCCGCCGGAGTGCTGCGGGCCAAGGTCGATGCGCTGATCGGGGCGGAAGCCCCGGCAGCGGGTACGCCCGACGACGGTACGCCGGCAGGCGGACCGGGCGCCGACGAACTCGCCCGGCGACGGTCGCGGCGCCGGCAGCCATGGCTGCTGGCGGCCGCCGTGGCCGGAATCGTGGCCGTGGGCGGGGGTGGCTACGCGGCCGGGTCGAACGGGCTGCTCTCCGCGGCCTCCGACGCGTCGGACGGGAGCGGGGCGGCGACCATGTCCGAGGCCGCACCCCCGATCACCCTCGACCGTGCGGACGCCCCCGAGGGCGCTCAGGCGCCCGCCATGGGGGCGGAGAGCGAGAGCCTTCAGGAGGTCGCGCCGGACGCGCAGGACGAGGTGGGACGCGAGCCGATGGTAGGGACGTACCTCTACCCCGGCCCGTCGCGCACGGTGTTCCACCCGGGCGCGAGCCTGTCCGACGACGGCGGCGAGCTCGCCGCCTACGCCCTCGACGCGCAGTCGTCCTACACCAAGGAGACGGCCGAGGCGGCGGCTCGCGCCCTGGGCGTGCGTGCCGACGCGCGGCAGGAGGGCGGCGCGTGGGTGGTCGGCGCGAACGACGGGACGGGCGCGAGCGTGCGCCTCGCCGCAGACGGCCGCACCTCGCTCTGGTACACCGACGCGCAGCCCGACACGTGGCGCTGCACCGACATCGAGCCGGCCCTGCCCCAGGACGGCGCGGACGACGGCCTCGAGGGGCAGAGCTCCGCGGGCACGGCGCCTGACGCCAAGGAGGGCGGCGCGCCGCCCTGCCTGGGTACCGACACCGGATCCGTACCGGCGACGGAGGCGATCGCCGAGCTGCGACGGCTCATGGAGGCGCTCGACGTCGACGTGCAGGCGTTCGACTTCGAGGCGAGCCCCAGTGGTATGGGCACCACCGTCGCCGCCTACCACCGGATCGACGGACGCCGGACCGGGCTGTCGTGGTCGGCGACCCTCTCGGGCACCGGGACCAAGACACGCTTCGTCTCGCTCAACGGGTTCCTGGCACCCGTCGAGGAACTGGGCACCTACCCGGTGGTCTCCGAACGGGAGGCCGTCGAGCGGCTCGGTGACCTGCGCTTCAGTGCCTCGCTCGGGAACATCCGGCCGCTCGCCGCGGCGTCCGGGGACGCCGGCACCTCGACGACGGACGCCCCGGCACCCGAAGGGCCGCCCGCGACCCTCGAACCGGGCGCACCCCTGTCCTGGCCCGTGCGTGACGTCACGATCACCGACGCCCGGCTCGGAGTGGCGCAGCACGTGCTGGACGACGGCGCCGTGGCGCTGATTCCCGCGTACGAGCTGACGGGCGACGGCGGCGCCTGGTCGGTGGTCGCCGTGGCGGACGACTTCCTGGACTTCGCGGGGCGGTGACGACGGCGATAGGTTCGATCTGCGCGATCACCGACCCGAAGGAGACCTCATGGCTACCCGTACCGCTCGCACCGCCTGGAACGGCACCCTCATGGAGGGCAAGGGGCAGGTGGAACTCACGTCGTCGGGCACCGGCACGTTCGACGTGTCCTTCCCGCGCCGCACCGCGGAGAAGGCCGAAGGCGTCACGAGCCCCGAAGAACTGATCGCCGCCGCGCACTCCTCCTGCTACGCCATGGCGTTCTCGGGCGAGCTCGGCAAGGTCGGCGGCACGCCGGAGCAGGTGGAGATCGGCGCCGACGTCACCGTGGTCCCCGACCCCGCCGGGGGGATCCGGATCTCGACCGTGGCGCTGACGGTACGCGGCTACGCGAGCGGCGTCGACGAGGCGGCGTTCACGGCGGCGGCCGAGGCCGCCAAGGCCGGCTGCCCCGTCTCGAAGGCCCTCACCGGGGTGGACGAGATCACCCTGGACGTCACGTTCGAGGGCTGACGGCG
Source organism: Myceligenerans indicum (assembly GCF_016742955.1). Taxonomy (GTDB): domain Bacteria; phylum Actinomycetota; class Actinomycetes; order Actinomycetales; family Cellulomonadaceae; genus Myceligenerans; species Myceligenerans indicum. The sequence continues at coordinate 30,807 of NZ_JABBYC010000044.1, forward strand.
CCCTCCCGAGCCGCCGGGTCCGGGACCGGGACGGACACCGCTACCGCCGCGTGAAGCGGCCCCGGTGGACCACCTGGTCCAGCGGCTTGCGGGCGCGGCGGGACGGTGAGCCCGCCGCGCCACCCGACATCGGGTGTCCGACCGCCACCACGCCCGTGATCTCGAACTCCTCGGGGACGGTGAGCTCGCCTCGCACGGCGGGCACCCGATCCGGCGGGACGCCGAAGAAGCAGGCGCCAAGTCCTTCGTCCACAGCGGTCTGCAGGATCAGGAGGGACGCCATCCCCGCGTCGACGTGCCAGTACGGCACGGGCCAGCGGGACTCGTCGAGATCCGTCCAGCCCTTGTCCCTCTCGGCGTACCGCTCCAGATAGGCGGCCTTGGACGTGAGCACCAGGACCACGACGGGCGCCGTCCGCATCCCGGCCAGCCAGGAGGACATGTCGCGGGCGGACCGTTCGCCCGTACCGCCTGCCCCGGCCCCACCCCCCGACGGCGCCGCCGCCGACCAGAACCGGTCCCGGTCCTCCTCCTCGTCGAGCACGACGAACGCCCACCCCTGGCTGAACCCCGCACTTGGCGCCCGGACCGCGTTGTGCAGCATCCGGTCCACCGCCTCGGCCGCGACGGGCTCGGCGGTGAACCGGCGATGCATGCGACGCCGGCGGACGACCTCCTGAAACTCCATGGGGGACATCCTGCACGACCTGCCGGGGACGAGTGCGAGGCCCACCGCGGCGAGACCGCGGACTGCCGGAGAAGCGCCGCACGAACATTGCCGCACGGACGTCGCCGCACGGACGTCGCTGCACGAACGTCGCTGCACGAACATCGCCGCACGGACGTCGCAGCACCTGGCGGCCCGGAGTGGGACAATCACCGTCGTGCCCCCGCAGACTCGTCGCGCCCAGGTCCCTGCCGACACCGACGCCACGACCGCCGCCCGGATCACCGAGGAGGAGGCCCGGCTGGCCGCCCAGGCCGAGGCCCAGGACGCGGCGGCCTCCGCCCGCGAAGCGGTCGCGCACGCTCTGCGCACCGTCGTCGCGGGCGACGTCGACCACTCCACGCGACGGCGCGCGGAATACTCCACGGACGCCTCGAACTACCGCGTGGTGCCCGAGATGGTGCTCTTCCCCACCTCGATCGAGGATGTCACCGCGGCGCTCGCGGTGCTCCGTGAGCTCGACGTGCCGGTGACCGCACGAGGCGCCGGCACCTCCGTGGCCGGGAACTCGGTCGGCACAGGTGTGGTGATCGACTTCTCGCGTCACCTCGGCGAGGTGATCGAAATCGATCCGGACGCCCGCACCGCGCGGGTGCAGCCGGGCACGGTGATGTCCGAGCTGCAGGCCGCCGCGAAGCCGCACGGCCTGCGCTTCGGACCGGACCCGAGCACGCAGAACCGCGCCACTCTCGGCGGCATGATCGGGAACAACGCCTGCGGCCCGCACGCCGTGGCCTACGGGCGCACGGCCGACAACGTGGTCTCGCTGGACGTGATCGACGGGCAGGGCCGCCGCTTCGTGGCGGGCTCCGGCGACCCGGACTTCACGGCCGTCCCCGGCCTCAAGGAGCTGGTGCGGGACAACCTCGCGCTCATCCGCACGGAGTTCGGCCGGTTCGGCCGCCAGGTCAGCGGATACTCGCTGGAGCACCTTCTCCCGGAGAACGGCTCCGACCTCGCCCGGGCCCTGGTCGGCACGGAAGGCACCCTGGTCACCGTGTGCGAGGCCACGCTCGATCTGGTGCCCCTGCCGAGCGCGCCGACACTCGTCGTGCTCGGCTACCCCGACATGGCGACGGCCGCCGACGACGTCCCGGCGCTGCTCCGCTTCGACCCGCTCGCCGTCGAGGGGCTGGACGCCCGGCTGGTCGACGTCGTCCGCCGCGCCAAGGGCGCGCAGTCCGTACCCGAGCTGCCCGACGGCGCGGGCTGGCTGATGATCGAGGTCGGAGGCGAGACGCAGGACGAAGCGCTCGGGCGGGCGCAGGCGATCGCGGACGCGTCGTCGGCCCTCGGCAGCGCGGTCCTGCCCGCGGGCGCGGACGCGGCCCGCATGTGGCAGATCCGGGCCGACGGCGCCGGCCTCGCCGGCCGCACCCCCGCGGGAGAGCAGGCCTGGCCCGGCTGGGAGGACTCCGCCGTCCCGCCGGAGAAGCTGGGCGACTACCTGCGCGACCTCCAGGCCCTCATGGACCGCTACGGCGTGGACGGGCTCCCGTACGGCCACTTCGGCGACGGCTGCGTCCACCTGCGCATCGACATCCCGCTCGAGGCGTCCGGCTCGGTGCTGCGCACGTTCATGCACGACGCCGCCGAGCTCGTGGCCAGGCACGGCGGCTCGCTGTCCGGCGAGCACGGCGACGGCCGTGCCCGCTCCGAGCTGCTGCCCCTGATCTACTCGCCCGAGGCGATCCGGCTCATGGAGCAGTTCAAGGCCCTGTTCGACCCGGACGACCGGATGAACCCCGGCGTGGTGGTGCGCCCGCGCGGCATCGACCAGGACCTGCGCCGGCCCGCCGCCCGGCCGACGTCGTCGCGCAAGCCCCTGCCCGGACCGGTCGGTCTGCTGCTCGGCGGCCCCGCGACCCGTTCGGGCTACACCGGCTTCGGGTTCGCGCACGACCACCACGACCTCACCTCCGCCGTGCACCGCTGCGTCGGTGTCGGGAAGTGCCGGGCCGACAACGGCCCGTCCGGCGGCTTCATGTGCCCGAGCTACCAGGCCACACGCGACGAGAAGGACGTCACGCGCGGCCGCGCCCGCGTCCTGCAGGAGGCCGTCAACGGCACCCTGGTGGGCGGCCTCGCGGCACCCGAGGTGCGTGAGTCCCTCGACCTGTGCCTGAGCTGCAAGGCGTGCTCGTCGGACTGCCCGGCCGGGGTCGACATGGCGCAGTACAAGTCCGAGGTGCTGCACCGTACCTACCAGGGGCGGCTCCGGCCGATCGACCACTACGTGCTCGGCTGGCTGCCGCGCTGGGCCCGGCTCGCGGGGCCGTTCGCCCGGCTCGTCAACAAGGTTCTGAGGCCCCGCTGGGTGCAGAAGGCCGTGCTGTGGGCGGGCGGGATGGACCCGCGGCGCAAGATGGTGCGGTTCGCCGAGGTCCCGTTCCGCGAGTGGTGGCGCCGCGGCGGAGCTACCGCGGGCGTGCCCGGCCTGCGGGTGGGCGGTGCGCCGGGCCGGGAGGCCGAGACCGCCGCCAGGCTCGCCGACAAGCCCACGGTGGTGCTGTGGGCGGACTCCTTCAGCGACACGATCTCGCCGTCGGTCCCGCAGGCCGCGGTCGACGTGCTCACCGCCATGGGCTACGAGGCCGTGGTGCCCGACGACGGTGCCTGCTGCGGCATCACCTGGATCTCGACCGGCCAGCTCGACGGGGCCAAGCGGCGCCTGGAGAACCTCCTGCGCGTGCTCGGGCCGTACGCGGTCAACGGGATCCCGATCCTGGGGCTGGAGCCCTCCTGCACCGCCGTCCTGCGGTCCGACCTGGTGGACCTGTTCCCCGACGACCCGCGCGCGCTCGCCGTCTCCCGGGCCGTCGTGACCGTCGCCGAGCTCCTGTCCGGCGAGCGCGGTGAGGACGGCATCGCGCTCCCGGCCCCGAGCCCGGACTGGACGATGCCGTCGCTGGAGGACGTCACCGCCGTCGTGCAGCCGCACTGCCACCAGTACTCGGTGATGGGCTTCGCCGCCGACCGCGAGGTGCTCACCTCTGCGGGGGCGACGGTCAAGGAGCTGGCGGGATGCTGCGGGCTCGCGGGGAACTTCGGGATGCAGAAGGGCCACTACGACGTGTCGGTGGCCGTCGCCGAGAACGCGTTGCTCCCGGCGCTGCGCGAGGCCGCGCCGGGGGACGTCTACCTCGCGGACGGGTTCTCGTGCCGCACCCAGGCGGACCATCTCGCGGACGTCCAGGGCAAGGCGCTGGTGGAGCTGATCGCGGAGCGCCTGCCGAGCCGGGCCTGACGCGCCCGGCCGGCTGAACGGTCAGGCTGAGGGGAACCGGGCGAACCGGCCGACGGCCGCGCGGACCTCGGCCGGGAGCTCGTTCCAGTCGTCGACCGTGTCCAGATCGACGGCGGTGCCGGGGCGCCTGACCGTCACCGCCCGCACCCCGAGGCGTGCGGCCTCGGCCTCGTGGGCGCCCCGGCTGTCCGGCCCGAACCGGAAGCGGAACCCGGGTGCCGCCCCGCCGCGCAGGAGCAGCAGGTTCGTCCCGCGCCCGGCTCGGTCGGTCGCGACCACGACGTCGGCGGCCCGAGCGACCAGGTCCGTGAGGTCCGCGGGAGTGAGGGCGGGAAGATCCGCATGGGCGACGAGCAGCGAACGTGTCGCCTCGTCGGCACCGCCGTGCTCCGGTTCCCCCGCGCCGCAGTACTCCCGGGCGGCGTCGAGTGCGGCGTTCAGTCCGGGCCGCTCCGGTGACTGGGCCAGGAACGTCAGGTCGCCGACGTCGGACAGCTCACCGAGCGCCGAGCGGGCGAAACCAGCATCCGCGGTGACCACGACGACCCGGTCCACCTGCGGCGTCGCCAGCAGCGTGCCGGTCACGTGCTGGGCCAGGGCGGTGATGAGGGCACGGCGCGCGTCGTCGTCCAGGACGGTCGCGAGGCGCGACTTGCCGGAGACACCGTCGCGCAGAGGGACGACGGCGGTGATACCGGTCGCGGGCGCGCCGGTACCGGTGGCTCGGGCCGCGCCGGGACCGTTCACGTGCCCAGCCCGAGCAGTTCTCGCGCGAGGCGTTCGCGACCGTCGGGCCCGCCCATGATCGTGTCGGTGACCAGGACCTCGAACCCGAGATCGGCGATCGGGCCGGACAGGTGGGCATCGCGCTCGTCGATGCACATCACGTCTGCCAGCTCGGTGTACAGCCGGGCCACGCCCAGCGCCGACACCTCGTGGCCCAGCGACTCCAGGATCTGCGCGGCGGGTCCCTTGATCGCGGCCCCGCCGACGATCGGGCTGACGGCGACGCGGCGCGCCGCGGTCCCGGTCAGGGCGTCGCGCACCCCCGGTACGGCGAGGACGGGGTCGATCGACAGGAACGGGTTCGACGGCGCGAGCAGCACCAGCTCGGCCTCGCGCAGCGCGTCGACCACGCCGGGCGCGGGGCGGGTCGCCTCCGCGCCCTCGAAGTGCAGGCCGAGCACCTCGTCGGAATGCTGGTGGCCCACGAAGTACTCCTGGAAGCCGAGCCGTCCCGAGGGGGTGTCGACCATCGTGGCCAGGGAGTCGTCCGTGACGGGCAGGATGCGCGGACGCACGCCGAGCGACTCCGCGATCTGGGACGTCACCGCCGACAGCGGGCTGCCGGAGCGTAGCCGGGCCGTCCGGACGATGTGCGTCGCGAGGTCCAGGTCGCCGAGCGTGAACCACGTGTCCTCGCCCAGCCGGGCGAGCTGTTCGAGCGTCGCGTAGGTCTCCCCGCGCAGGCCCCAGCCTCGTTCCTCGTCGTTGAGCTCGGCGAGTGTGTACAGGACGGTGTCGATGTCGGGGGATATCCACAGGCCGTGCAGCTCGGTGTCGTCGCCGACGTTCACGACGACGGTCAGGGGGTGCCGGGGTGCCGGATTCCCGGAGATCGGCATCGGCTCGTCGGACGGTCGCAGGGCCAGGTCGAGGCCGTGCGCGAGGCGGGCGCCGCCGACCCCGCCGGCCAGGAGAGTCACTCGTTCCACGCCCCCGAGCCTATGCGCCGTGCGCGGCTGCCCCGGCCGGCGTCCTGCCCCGGCCGGCGTCCTGCGGCGGCGGTGTCCCGCCATCTCACGGCCTGGCGGACCGCCGGGGCGTCTCGCCGTGCCACGATGGGGGCATGGCTCTCTTCGCGTTCTCCGTGGCCCCGATGACCGGCGGCGACTCGGTCTCCGCAGCGGTGGCCGAGGCCGTCCGCATCGTGCGGGAGTCCGGCCTGCCGAACCGCACCACCTCGATGTTCACCGAGATCGAGGGCGAGTGGGACGAGGTGATGCCCGTCATCAAGGCCGCGACCGACGCCGTCGCGGCCGGCGGCCATCGCACCTCGCTCGTCGTCAAGGCCGACATCCGGCCCGGGGCGGCGCCCGGTCAGATCGACAGCAAGATCGCCCGCGTCGAGGAACGCCTGACGACGGGCGACGAGTCCCTGGGTCACAGCTAGCGGCGACGCGCCACAGCGGAATGGGCCTGTTTGCCCGTTTCTTATTGAACGGAACTCCAGTAGCGTGTTCCCGACCACTCGCCTCAACGCCGAGGAGATGCCGTCATGGCAACGCGCTCACGGATCCTGCCCGCCGTCGCCGCCGCGACGCTGCTGCTCACCGGCGCGGGGACACCCGCTCACGCCGAACCGCCGCCACGAGAGGTCCTGTTCGTCGCGAACAACTGGGACGGCACGGCCTCGGTGGTGACCTCCGACGCCTCGCTGTCACCCGTCGGCGAGCTGAACCTGATCCCCGACCGGGACGAGCGGATGACCGAGATCCGCTGGAACCCGATCTGGCTGGCCTTCTTCCTCGGGATCCGCGAATCGGTCGGCGAGGGACACGACCAGTTCGCCGACGACATGTACTCGACCCCGGACGGGTCCGCCGTCGTCGTCTCCCGGCCGAGCTTCGCCGACGTCGTCTCCATCGACGTACGCACCGGCGAGATCAACTGGAGGTTCCGCGTGGACGGCTACCGCGCGGACCACATGGCCCTGTCCCCGGACGGGACGCGCGTCGCCGTGTCCGCCTCGACCGCCAACCGCGTGCACGTGCTCGACCTCGCCACCGGCGAGGAGGCCGGGTCGTTCCCCACCGGTGACAAGCCGCACGAGAACGTGTTCACCGCAGACGGCCGCATCTGGAACATGTCCATCGGCGAGGTGAACAACGACCTGGACGAGCCCTGGCTGGACTTCACCAAGGGCGACCGCGTCATCACCGTCGCCGACGCGGAGACGTTCGACGTCGTGCGGGAGATCGACATGCGAGACCGGCTGGACGCCTTCGGCCTGCCCGCGGGCGAGGGATGGTCCGACGCCGTCCGGCCCGCCGCGTTCAGCCCGGACGAGTCGACGCTGTACTTCCAGGTCTCGTTCTACAACGGGTTCTTCGAGTACGACGTCGCGGCGGACCGGATCACCCGGCAGCACACGCTCCCCGAGAGGTTCGACGGCAGCCGCACCGACATGGTCAACGACTCACGGCACCACGGGCTGGCCATGCAGCCGGACGGCGACCGGCTGTGCGTCGCCGGGACGATGGACGACTACGCGGTGATCGTGGACCGCGAGACGTTCGACGAGGGACCTCTTGTGGGGATCGACAAGCCCTACTGGGCCACGGTGACGGGAGACGGACGGGCCTGCGTGGTCTCGGAGTCCGGTGCGGACCAGGTGACCTCGATCGACTTCGGCACCGGCGAGAAGATCGCGTCGACACCGGTGGGCGACCATCCGCAGCGGGTCCGGCTCGGTCACGTCCCGTCGGACTGGTCCTGACCTTTGTCCCGCCCCGCCACCCCGACCCTGTCTGTTTT
>NZ_JABBYC010000045.1 GCF_016742955.1 Myceligenerans indicum
TACGAGATGTAGCTCCGTCTCGTGGGCTCGGAGATGTGTATAAGAGACAGCACCACCCCCGCACATTCCGACCCCGACCCTGATCCGGCCCTGATCCGACGCCGACCACGACATTCTCGTCGGTGGGAGCGTAACCACCAGCTGAGATGTCGTGGTCGCGCGGCGGAGGGGCGGGTGGTGGCGAGCCCTAACGTGCCAGCGTTTGGATCAGGTGTTCGAAGCCTGCCTCGCTCACCACCGTGATTCCGTAGGCCTCGGCCTTGCGTGCCTTGGCCGAGAACGAGTCCGGGTCCGCCGCTACGACCAGTCGCACCGCCTTGGTCACCGTCGGATGCGGGACGAGCCCGGCGGCTCGGGCCCGCCCCTCCCAGACGTCGCGCGGCTCACGCATCGCGCCGGTGAACACGACCCGGTCACCCGGGGCGAGATACGGGCGCCGGGTCGCGTATCCCGCCGCGCCGACGTTCGTCGTCGCGGCGCCGCGCTCGGGAGCCGTCGCGCCACCCCGGGCATTCGCCGTCGCAGCGCGCCCGGTGTTCGCCGTCGCGCCGCTCACGGCGGTCGCCGCAGCAGGTCGGACATCCGTCGCGCCACTCACGGCAGCCGCCGCGGCACGTCCGGCCCCCGTCGTGCCGCGCCTCGTGACCGTCGTCCCGGGCGGCGCCGCGAGAAGCCGCTCCGCGTCGTCGTCGGGCACCTGGAGCATTGCCGCCACCTCCCGGAAGTCCGTCCGAGCCTCCGGGGCGAGCACGCCGTCGGCCCACGCCGTGCCGGCCAGTGACGCGAGGTACTCGCGATGCAGCGCGTCCGCCTCGGCCCGCCCGATTCCTGCCTCGGCGCAGTGGACGGCGAGCTGGTCGTGCTCGCGGGCCGAGATGTGCCGGTCCAGGAGTGCGCGGTCGACCAGTTCCAGGTACCGCTCCTTCGCCCGGGCGCCGATCGGGCGGTCCCCCGCCGCACGGAGCCGCGCGAGGAAGTGCGCGTCCCGCAGCTCGGAGACGCCGCGGCCCACGGGCGGCGCGGACCCGCCCGCAACCTCCGGCCACGGGGTGGTCTCCGCCAGTTCGACGACGTCGTCCCAGCCCGGCACCACCCGCCGCGATCCGCGGTCGAGGAACACCTGCAGCAGCCCGGCCGCGGCCCTGGCGTCGGACATCGCCTCGTGAGCGTCGCGCAGTTCGACGCCGTGATGGCGGCAGCTTCCGCCCAGGGACCGCGGAGCGTCCGGCGAGAGCAACTGTCCCGTGCGCATGGTGCACAGCGAGGTGGGTTCGATCAGCGGCACGTCCACCCCCTGGCGTGCGAACTCGTGCCACACGAAACGGCGGTCGAACTGCGCGTTGTGCGCCACGAACGCCCGGCCCTCCAGCAGCCGGGCCACGTGGTCGGCGACGTCGGCGAAGGACGGGGCATGTCGCACGTCGGCCGCCCTGATGCCATGGATGTGCTGCGGCCCGAGGTCACGTCCCGGGTTGACGAGCGTCGACCACGTCTCCTCGACGACGCCGTCGGGCGCCACCTGCACGACGGCGATCTCCACGACCCGGTCGCGCCCTCCCGGGAACAGACCGGTGGTCTCGACGTCGACGACCGCGTATCCCGCCACCCGCGCCCCTCATCCCAGCTCAGCCGATTGAACGGAGGACATCGTGGCACGCGAGGGCGAGGGAGCGGTATCGCAGACCGCGGGTGGATGCGCCACGGGCCCGCGAGCCGCCCGGACAGCGTCTTCGCCGACATCCCGGCTCCGGTAGGGTCCCGGCATGAATTCCACGACGTCGTCCCTGATCAACGAGGTGAACTGGGCCCGGCTGACCCATGCCTACGGGGTCGCCACCGACGCCCCGGGATCCCTGCGCGCGCTGGTGCAGGACGACGACGAGGCCTTCGGGTTCGCGCTCGACTACCTGTACTCGGCGGTGCTGCACCAGGGAACGGTCTACCCGGCGACCGCCCCCTCGCTGCGGGCGGTGGCGGAGATGCTCGACCAGGACATCGCTCGCCGCCCGGCACCCGACTCCAGTTCTCGCCTGGCCGGCCTGCTCGGCTGGATCGACGCCGTGGCCGAGAGCGCCTCCTGGTGCCAGGACCTCGAGTTCCCCGACGTCCCCGCACCGTCGGAGGAGGAGCTCGCCGCGTACTTCCGCGACCTGGAGAACGACGACTGGTCGCCGGAGGTCGGCCAGTACCTGGAGGCGCAGGCAGCCGCGGCCCTGCCCGGTGCGTGCGCCTCCGCGCTGCCCGCCGTCGGCCCGTTCCTGACCGATGCCGACGACGACGTGCGCCTCGCCGCGCTCGACGCCTACGTCCGCCTCGCCGCGCTGCAGGAGGACAAGGCAGCGATGACCGCCCCGCTCTCCGAGGCCCTGAAGGCCGCCACCGCACGCGACGAGCGTGCCCGGCTGGTCCTGGGCCTGGGGGACCTGGCCGGGGACACGACCGCCTGGTTGTCCGACGACGACCCCGCGGTCCGTGCCTGCGCCGCCATGGCCCTGCCCCGCTCGCCCGAGGCGACCGCGATCCTCGTCGACCTGCTCCAGGACCCGCTGGCCGCGGACGAGTGGTTCGACTCTCCCCCGTCCAGGTTCGACATCCGCGTGCACTTCGACCTGCTGGCGAACCTCCTGGCGCGCGACATCACGCCGGCCGAGGTCCTTCCCGCGTGCCTGGCCGCGATCCGCGTCGCCCGGGGAGGGATCTGGTCGGACATGACCTGGGGGCCGATCCTGGCAGCCACCTTCCCCGGCGTCGTGGCCCCGCCGGGTGCGCGGCCCGAGCCGCCCGCGAGCCTCGACGAACCTCAGCGGGCCGTGCTGGGCGCGCTCGTCGAGAACGACGCGCTGTGGGACCCGCGCGACGGGAACGCACGCCGCGCACGGCGGCAGGTCGGGCTGCCCGACGAGCGCGAGGAGGTCGCTCGCCTCATCGGTGCCTGAGCCAGGATTCCCGGCCACAACACGGACCATCGGCAGGCCATCACTCCACCCCGTAAGGCCCAATAGTCAGCCCCTAATGGGCAAGACTCCGTCTTCACCCTATTCGGGCGTGCACACGTACCTGCCGGATGCGACTCTGAACCTTGCGGGGGCGGCGACCAACAACTCCAAGAGGTAGCCGTGTACGAGGTCGATTTCCTGCCTGTCGATGCCACAGAGGGCGAGCCGAACACCGAGAACGGCGACGCCATCACCATTCATTTCATCGAGGACGCGACACAGGCCGAGCGTGTCGTCGTCATCGACGCCGGCTTCGCGACCGTCGGGCACCAGGTCGTCGAGCACGTCAGAAAGTTCTACGGGACCAGTCATGTCGATCTGGCGATCAGCACCCACCCCGACGCCAGTCACATCGACGGCCTCCAGGTGGTCGTCGAGGAGCTCGACGTCGCCGAGCTCCTCGTACACCTGCCGAAGAGACACGCCTCGCCACGCGACGTCCAGAAACACTTCGTCGACATCCGAGCGGTCGACTCTCTCCTCGACACCGCGCGAACGCGGGGAACCGCCGTCGCGGAGCCGTTCCTGGGGCAGTCCCGGTTCGGTGGACAACTGACCGTCCTGGGACCCACCGAGACCCTGTACGAGTCCCTGCTCGCGGAACAACTGGACCAGGCGCGGACGGGCGCGCTGGGACACGCGATGACTCTCGCGGCCGGCGGCCTGCGTGACCTGTTGCGCAACGTGGCAGCCTGGGGATATCCGAGCGAGGGTCTGGCCGAGGACGTGGAGACGAGCGCCCGGGACGAGACCTCCGTCATCACCCTCGTTCGAAGTGACGGCCGGCAGCTCCTGTTCACCGGCGACGCCGGCCTCCGCGGGCTCGGCGCCGCCGCCGACCACTACGAGAACCTGCTCGGAACATTCCGGACCGTACCGATCAGCCTGTTCCAGGTGCCCCATCACGGCAGCCGCCGCAGCTTGTCCCCCACCCTGCTCGACCGCCTCATCGGCGCCCAGGACGATCCCCATACGTCGACCACGGCGATCGTGAGCTCGGCCGACGCCGACCCGTGGCACCCCTCGCCCAGGGTGACGAACGCCCTCGGCCGACGCGGTGCGGCCCTGGTCGCGACCGAGGGGACAGCCGTCTGGTCCAGCCATCGCGCGCGACCCCGTGCCGGCTGGAGCCCGGTGGTGACCGCCGGGTAGCACGCGACGGAGCCGGGGACTTTCCTTGACCTGGGGTGTCGGAGCAGGTCTACTCGGGTGGACGGTCGAGGGGTGGAAGCGCAGGGGGACAGAGTGAGGTTCTCGATGAGTCCCGTGCCGGGCGAACCCGATCGCGGAGCCCGGTACGAGATCGATCCGGTGCGCGCGAAGTCGGTGATCAACGCCGCCGCCGAACGTGCGCTGGACCTGAGAGGACCGATCGACGACGCGGCAGCGGGTGACGCGCCGCGTGGTGTGTCACCCGTGGTGGCAGGCGCGTTCGAAGGGTTCCTCGCAGAGCGCCGCACGGCGCTGCGCGCCGTACGCGATCGCGCGGTGTCGGTGTCCGACGCCGCACGACAGGCACTCGCCGCCTATGAGGCAGGAGACGAGGAAATGGCGCAGGCCACGATCGCTGCCGCGGGGGCAGGTACGCAGCCGGTACCGGACGGTGAGCCGTGACCGAGAGGTCGGAGTTCACCGACGTCGAAGGTCTCGTCGATCCTGAGTGCTGGCCGTACCGGCCCGGGCGCCCGGACCTGCCGTGGGCCGAGGAGATGCGCACCACGATCCGGCAGATCGGGGCTGGGACACGCGAGCTGACTCAAGATCTTGCCGGGACATGGGCCGGCCTGAGCGAACAGGGGGTGTACGAGTCTCCTGAGGCACCCGCCCTGCACGGTGCGATGAGTCCGGTGGTCCGCGACGGCATGTTCGAGGCCAGGGTGTGCGACACGGCCGTCAGGGCTGTCGACGCCTACATCGAGGACCGCGCCTCCCTGGAGCAGCGGCTCCGCAGCGTGGAGGCGGACGCGGCGTCGTTCCGCAACGGGGTGGTGTGCGGGATCCCGGTGCCGGTCGAGGACCTGCCGTTCGTCCGGGTCCCGGGTCTCGCGCCGGCGGCCCGGCTCGGCGTGGGGCCGGCGCTCGGGGCGGCGTTCGAGACGCTGACCTGGCGGGAGCACCGTCCCTCGATCGAACGGAACCAGGTGCTGGTCGCGCAGATCGCGGGGGTGACGCAACAGATCCGGGATGCCGAGGCACAACTGGCCAAACGGCTGCTGCTGGCCGACGACGTCGGCGGCCGGGGCGGTGCGCCCGTCGGCCTGGACCGCATCGACGCCGTCGGCCGGGACGCGCGCGGCGGGTTCGTCCCCGACCGGAAGTGGTTCGAGAACGCGTCGGACGAGGAGTTCCTGCGGTGGTGGCGAGGGCTGGCTCCGTGGGAGCAGGAAGCGGCGCGTGACGCCGTCGAGGCGATGGACCTGGATACGTCGGTGGCAGGCGGCAGGATCGCCGACGCGCTGCGGGACGTCACCGACCGCCCCGACGGGTACGACGACGTCGCCACCCTGGACGCGGTGCTGCAGGTGTTCGGGCAGGACAAGGCCGCGATGGAGTACGCCTTCACCGGGCTGGGCATCGCGGGCCTCGGTGCCGCGCTGAACGGGGTCGCCGGCGTGAGCAGCCCGCGCGACATGACTCCAGCTCGACGCAAACAGAAGCTGTCCGTCCTGTCCGAGCTGCGGGAGAGCCTGTCGGAGGTCTCGGCCGGCTGGGACATGGCCACGGCGCGCGAGTTCGCCGCCGAGCGCGACATGGAGGACGTCGGCTGGTACGTGCGCCCGGAGCTGGGCTACCTCTTCGCCGACCAGCACGACCACCCGATGGGCAAGAACCTGACCCTCGCGATGGCCGACGAGCTGGACCGGCTCGAACGGGGCGACCTGGAGGGTCCCGCCGCCTACTACGAGCCGCCGATGTCTCCGCTGCGAGAGATTCTCGTCGAGCAGGGGCACGGCAGGCACTCCGAACGGGTCAACGATCCGACCGGGCGGGTGCTGGGGACGCTGGGGGAGTATCCGGAGGCGGCGCTGGGGTGGTTGAGCGACGAGGGTCTGGATGAGTGGGACCCGCAGCGGTCGGCTGGCGAGGCCCGGTTGCGGTACTACTTCCAGACACGGGACTGGGCCTCGTCCGGGGATGGGTTCGAGGGGGTGGCCGCCCTGTGGTCCGGCACGCAGCGAGCCGAAGGAGGCCCGCTGGACGGGGACCACTACGATCCGGACACGTGGACGCAGGTGGCTACTGTCACGACTCGTGTCGCCGAGGGCCTGGAAGCGAATCCCGCGTTCCTGCCGGAGAACATGTCCGCTCTCGGAGCGGCCGAGCTGTCGGGCGGCCTGGTGCAGTCGCTTCCCGAGCTGGCGCACATTCCGATCGGGAGGCTTGCCGATCAGGGCACCGTGTCACCAGAGGGCGACATCGCGCCACGGGAGGACCCTTACCACGAAGGGCAACACCTGCCGGGCTTCACCGGGGAACGGACGATCCCGAAGGTGTCCCGCGCGGAGGCGGCCGAGCTGTTCGCGGCGGCAGCCGCGACACCGGAGTCCTCGGAACTCCTACGGAACGCGGCGATCGGCTACCAGGACGCCCTGATCGACATGGCAGGCGACGGCACCATCGAGCCGGACAAGGCGATCCGGCGCGCGGGCTCCCTGCAGGCCGTGATCGACGGCGCCAGGCACGGCGGCGAGGCAGAGACCGCGCGCCGCCAGGACGAGGCGGTCGAGAGGGTCGTCGCCCGGATCGAAGACCTGGCGACCTCCTACAAGGCCAAGGGCCCGCGCGGCGCCGTGATCAACCGCGTCCTGAGAGCCGTCGTCGACAAGGGCGATGACTATGCCCGCAGCACCTGGGCGCAGCACCTGGCCCGAGCCCAGGCCGAGCACAGCGCCCAGGACGACGACCTGCGTGCCGAGGTGCAGCGGACGGCCGAGACCCTGGCCGACGATCTGGGAGTCACCGACCCGGACCTGCCGGGCGAGGTGGCCGCGGACTACTGGAGCACCTACAACGACTTCTACGCACGAGCCTCCGACGGGAGCCCACCAATTGAGGACGACTGACCCCACCCGCCGGCTTTTGGCCGGTGCACTGGCCGCCACGTTCACCCTGGCGGGGTGCAGCGGCGCGGTACCGCCCGCCGAACGACCCGAGATCGCCTGGCCCGACGGCACACCCGACAGCCCTCTTGACGACAACCCCTGGGTACAGGCCGTCCGAGCCGCCGACAGCGAAGCGCAGATCGCCTCTGCCACCCGAGACTTCTCGAATCCGGCCCTCTACGACAACGGAACGCTGCAGAGCGTGGCGATATATCTCGGCACGGTGGAAGACAGGGCGCTCGACGAGGAGTGGGCCTACCCACCCGGCCCCACGCCGATGATTCCGGTGCACGTCGAGGAAGCACCCGACGGTCAGAGCGCCACGGTCACCATCTGCTCCGTCGCCATGGGAAGCTGGCTGATCTCGCCCGAGAACCCAGAACCGCCAGCCGATCTGCGGGGCGGTCTCGCAAACCGGATCGTCACCATCGAAGGTGGGCAGCGCAAGGTCGAGTGGGGCGGTGGATACACGGAGCTCGAGACCGTCGAGAAGAAGTTCGGGGCCGCCGCCGTCGACCCGGTCCGCCCCCGCTCCGACGACGAGGGCATGTGCTCCCTCGCCGATGCCAAGATCGGCCTGTTCGACCCGCAACCCGACGTGACGGTCGAGTACACGCCCGACGACATCAAACGCCGCGAAGCCCCGGGCACACCACGAGACGAGTAATCGGACCCGCCCACGAACGGGCGGTGTCCGACATCCTCGGGCAACCGACCAACCACCGCTCGACCACTGCGTCCAATCCCGCCGCCCGTCGGCGGCTCTACTGGCGTAGCACCTGGACCTCGCCGATCGTGATCTGCGTGGAGGCCGTGAGTTCCTGCACCGGGAGCGAGCCTGCCTCACCGTCACTCTCCCAGCGGATGGTCCAGTAGGAGGTGGCCGTGACCGTGTACGGGTTCCCCTGCGTCTCATACCGGTAACCGCAGTCCGGAGAGGCCTCCCCACCGAACGACTCCCGGTACGGGGTACCTGGTCCCGTGCACGAGACCGTGTTGCCGTCACCCATGTCCCACACGACCCGCTCCATCCGGGCCTCGACCGTCACGGTCACGCCCCCGGCCGACACCGACTCGGCCAACGGGCCCACCGTCGCAGGGGCCGGGTTCTCCACCCACATCCACACCGGCATCCCCACGACGCCGACATGATCGGGATCATCCTGAGGAACGATACCGATGTCGACCGCCGCGAAATCCATCCGCGAGACCGCACGACGGGCAAGATCGACAGGATCGGGAGCGGCAGCCTCGGACGGGGCCCAGTACAACTCCCTGCCCAAACAATCCTCATCCGGGAGCTTCACACCCCGCTGAGGCAGGCAAAGATGGGGCGTGCACTGCATCACGACGCCGTCGTCGTCCTCCCAATGCCCGTCCCACACAGCATCGTCCTTCGGCGGCTGCGGGTCGACGCGCTGCACGTAGCACGAACCGTTCCACCGCCCCAGCACACTTGTGCAGGGAACGCTCTCTTCTCCGGAGAAGCAGCGTCGATCTGCCGGAGCCGTGCTCCCTGGATCGCCCACCGGGATGTCGTGCTCGACTTCGTCGGGCTCACTGTCGACAACAGTGATACACCTGCCGTTCTCGTCGAAGAAGGCGCAGTCAACATCCGCGGACCGGGACTGAAACGCCTCGCCAGCACTCGGCGCTGAAACCACAATGGTGGCCAGCCAGGTGCTGACGATCACCGCTGCCGGACGCCACATCTCAGCAGTCCTCCTTGACTACGTCGGCCTCACGGACACCCCACACCTGAGCCGGCAATCCCTCCATGACCACGTGCATGCGCACCCGCTGCGAAACCCCCTCCTGCAGCACTGACGTGCCGTCTGGCGTCACGACGTCTGTCCCTGTGTTGTCGATGCACGCCTCGAAGACAATCTGATGGCCCGTGAACTCCGCCTCGAGAGGATCGCCCTTCTTGTACTCGGCGTTCTCCACCGATACGAGGCCTTCACCCTCACCGATGAGCTTCAGCTTGTGCTCGCCATACTGGTCCCAGACGGACTTCAACCGAGCCCTGTGATCCATACCCGCCAGGTAACCGTTGTCGTTCAGCTCCGAGAAGCCGTTGGTCCCGGCACGCTGGTGCCGGTCGTAGATCTCCCGGAACTCCTTGTACCGCTGTACGGCGTCGGCGATGCGCTCCTGCGCGGCCGCCTCGGCGGGATCGGTCGGGGTCGGCGAGACCGTCGACGAGAACGAGGGCGAGGACGGCGCCGAAGCGACCGGCGACGCCGCCGGCGGCGCATCACTCACCACCCCGCATCCGACCACGCCCACAGCGACGGCAGCCACCAGAAAGGCACTGCCGACCCCTCGGGCCCCACGGACAGCACGGATCATGAATCCCCCTCGCGAAACTCCTGCATTCAGCCGCGCCCCGGAACCCGCGGACGCGACCACTCGATCCTGGGTCCGCACACCTGCGGCGGCACCGACGACGCCACCGTACCCGCCCACACCCGACATATCCCGAAACTCGGTCCACGCCCCCTTTCGTCGACCACGCCATTCTGTTGCGTGGGAGCGCGACCATCCACCGTAACGGCGTGGTCGAACGGAATGGCGTGGCCGATCCGTTGCCAGGCCAGGAACGTTGCCAGGCCGGGTCAGTGGTGGTCGGCCGCCATCAGGGCTGCCAGCGCGTCCTGCTCCGGGATCCGTTCCTGCTCGATCCGCCGCACGGGCGCCTCCCCCGCCGTCGCGACCGCGTGGTACGCGACCGTCTCACCCTCGGTGAGGTGCGTCAGCCGAGCCGACGACGGCTTGATCGGCCGCCCGGAGGCATCCCGGTCGACGCCCAGCTGCTCGTACCGGCCCAGCGCGACGCCGTCCATGAGGATCGACCGGACCGGCGGCCCGGGCACGCCGTCGGCGTCGGGCCCGGCCATCGCACCGCGGAACCGGTCCAGGATGGCGAACCCGTCGGCGTCGATGTCGCCCCAGTAGACGACGTCGCCCGCGGAGCGGATCCACGGGATCCCGGCCAGCAGGGACGCCGCCGCCTTCCCGCCGCCCTCGACGACGACCGTCCCCTCCGCCTCGGGGAACCACAGCCGGCAATCACGGTTCTCGACGACGAGCACCCTCTGCGGCACATACGCCAGGTCATGCACGTCACCGGTGGTCCACGCGTCGTGGCGCCGCCCGCGGCCTCGCAGGTAGCCAGGATCGACGTAGGTCAGATGGACGACGGCGAGCCGCGGCCGCACCTCACGCCCGACGTCCCGCCCGACGACGTCCCGCAGCAGCCCGCCGTGCGTCTCGACCCACTTCGAGTGCGCCCGCGGGATCGGGAGTTGCCGCAGCGTCCACGCGCTGAGGTCCTGGTGCTCCGCGAGCCACCCGGCGACGGCAAGCAGCACCTCGATCTCCGCATCGGGCAGGCGCATCACCGCACGCAGGTTCGCCGGCGTGAGGTTCGCCCGCGCGCGGCACAGCGCCCGGGCGATCCGGCGGGCTCGTTCGACGTCGACCTCAGGTCCGGTCGCGCCGAGATACCGGATCAGCGCGAGCGCCGCGTCCACACCGGCGACACGCAGTTCCACGGGAGCATCCTCCGTGACTCCTTCGACGGAGACCCGCGCGGACACCACCGAGGCTTCCGGACCGGCCGGAGGACCGAGTTCCGCGGCAGCCTCGTCCCAGGCGGTGCGCCAGTCATGCCACGCCCCGAACCCGAGCCGCGCCACCGCCGCGCCCGAGCTCACGCCGGGCCGGAGCCGCAGCGACGCCTGGAACACGGGAGCGGCTCCGCGCTGCGCGGCACCGCCCTCGACCGCCGCGTCCGTTTCCCTGTCCGCCGCGGCACCGCCGGCAGTCACGGAGCCGCCTGCCTCTTCCTGCTCGGTCTCGGCGCAGACCGCCTCCGCCCAGCGACGCGCCAGGCGTGCGGCGATCTGCTCACCCGCCTCGAGAGGCGGAACGAGCCGCGGGCTCACGGTATCGGGGCCGTTTCGTCCAGGCCTGCGACCGGCTTGGTCCGCGAGCGCCCGGTGGTGTCCTTGAGGACGACGTACTTCAGGTCGACGTGGGGTTCCAGCGCGCTGTACTTGTCGTTCGGGGCACCGATGACGAGCTGGAACCCGAGGCCGCGCCAGGCGCCGACGGCGCGTCCGGTGAAGCGGGCGTCGGCCTTGATGAGGGCCTCGTCCAGGAAGACCGGGGCGTAGCGGGGACGTTCGGCGCCGGCGTCGCCGAGCTGGTAGCGCAGGGCGGCACCGACGATGAACGCGACGAGTTCCTGCGACTCGCCTCCGGACTTCTCGCCGATGTGGTCGTAGAGGGCGACGTGGTTGCCCTCCAGATCGACCTTCTCGGCGCTGAGTCGCACGTGGCGGCGCACGTCGACGAGGTCGGCGAAGTCGGGTGCGGTGCGGCGGACGCGGTCCACGATCTTCGCCATGCGCTGGTAGCGCCGTTCCCGTTCCGGCTCGTCGGCGTCCTGGGCGAGGCGTTCGCGCAGGGCGCGCAGTTCCTTGCGGAATCCGGCGACGACGGCGGACTGGTTGTCGCTCGCGTCGATGCGCAGGCGGTGGTGGTCGTCGGCAAAGGGGAGGCCGGCGAGGATGTCGTTGACGGGGCCGATGCGTTCCTTGATCTCGCGGACCGCGGCGGACAGCGAGCTGTGCAGGTCGGTGAGGTCGTTGCCGGACAGTCGCAGGAGGCTGTTGCGCCACTCGGCCTCCAGCTCGTGGATGCCATGGGTCTGCAGGTCGGTGAGGATGCGGTCGTAGTCCGCCCACGAGGCATCCGGGTCGGTGCCGAGGTTCGGGTCGGGCCAGCGCTGCTGGAACGTGTCGAACGTTCTGGCGAGCGCGGCACGGGCGGTGCGGATCGTGTTCTGCGCCGTCTCCCGGTCCGTTCCGAGGCGGGCGCCGGCCTGCCGGAGTGCGCCGTCGAAGGCGGCGAGCGCGTCGGCGGGCGCGGTGTGACCGGAGACGGTGACGGTGACGGTGCCGGTGCCGGCGGCCGTGGAGGTGTTGCCCGCCGCGTCAGCGACGGTGCCCGCGCCGGCACCGGTGGCCGGGTCGACACCGGTGGCCGGGTCGACGCCGGTGGCGGGGTCGACGCCGGGCCGATCGGCATCGGCCGATCCGAACAGCATCGCGAGGTAGTCGCGCTGGTCCTGCGTCAGTTCGGTTCCTGCGGCGTCGTCGAGGGCCTGCTGGGCGGCGTCGACGTCGTCGGCGATCTCGGACCAGCGCTCCCCCAGTGCCTCGACGCGCCCCTTGGCCTGGCCGAGCTCCTGGTTGAGCGTGTCGATCCGCCCGTCCAGCTCGACGGCCTTCGCCTGGAGCCGGGCGATGTCGGGGTTGCCGCCGGTGACCTCGTCGATGACCTGCGTCCAGCGGGCCTCCTCCGCCTCCACGGCGGTGACGTCGACCTGCACCCAGGTCAGGTCGCCGACGACGGCGTGGGCGCCGCGTGCGTCGTCGTACCGGTTCAGGGCGAGTTCGGCCTGCTCCAGCCGCTGCTCGGCGGCGTCGAGGTCGCGGGCGGCGCGGTCGATCTGGTCGTCGAGATGAGCCAGGCGACGGCTGTTGGTGAACCCGAGAACGTTGCCTCGCAGGTCGCCGCCGTGGGCGCCCCGGTTCCCCTCGGACACCTGCCCCTGTCGGGTCAGTGCCTTCGGATGCTGCGAGAGCTGTCCGGGGGTGTCGACACAGACGTAGGGGAACCGCCGGTGCAGCTCGCTCTTCAGCCAGCCGGTGAACGGCCCCTCGCGCACGTCGAGCCGTCCGGGCAGGGTGCGGGAGTCGAGGCCGACCGTGTCCTGCTGCCCGGTGGGCACGCCCTGGAAGTTCACGCGGGACGACGTCGGGACGCTGTCGATCGCCTTGCGGAACGCGGCCAGGCGCCCCGCGTCGATCAGCATGACGGTCGCGAACCCGCCCAGTGCCAGGTTGAACGCGCCGCGCCAGGGCTCGAACTCGGTGCGGACCTCCAGCAGCTCGCCCACGAACGGCAGGTCGTCGACGGTCATACCCGCCGCGTCGGCCAGGGCGGCCCGGGCGCGGTGCAGGTAGCCGGGGATGTTGCCGGTGCGCTCGGCCGCCGCCTCGCGGTCCTTCTCCAGCCCGGCCAGGTGGTCGCGCGCCTCCTTGCGGGCGGACATCGCGGCGCCGTAGGTCTCGCGGGCGACCCGCTTGGCGTCGTCGTCCTCCAGTGCGGCGCGGGACCGGGAGGCGACGGCCGCGAACTCGGCCTCGGAGGAGACGGCGGTGTCGAGGACGTCCAGGGCGTCGTCGAGCCGCCGCCGGGCACGCCGCACCTCACCGAGCCGGGACCGGACGCCCGTGAGCTCCCGGTTCGCCTGGTCGAGCCGGTCCCCGCCCGACGCACGCAGCGTCTCGCGCACGCCGTCCAGCTCGGACCGCGCCGCGGCGATCCGCGCCGTCGTGTCCTCCACGCTCCCCCGCGCGTCGCGCTGCTCGCGCTGCAGCTCGCGTTCGACGGCGCGCAGCAGGCCGAGGCGCCGCTCGTGCCGCCACAGCGCCGCGGGTGACGTGGCGTCGTCGAACGATCCGAGCTGCTCGATGACGTCCAGGCGGTCCTGCGCCGCGTCGATCGACGCGCGGTCCTCGCGGATCGGCGCGAGCGCCGTGACCTGCTGCCGGGCGGTGACCATCTGGTCGCGCGTGCCGGTCAGCTTGTCGAAGTGTTCGACGACGTCGTCCGCCTTGGCGAGGGTGTCCGGCTCCTCCAGGACCATCGCCTTGTACAGGGCGTCCACCGTGGTGATCTGCTGTCCGGCCTGGATGCGGCCGAGCAGCCCCACCGCCTTGGCGCCGTTGCCCGTCGCGCCGATACCGAGGGTGGAGTGCAGCCGCGCGGTGAAGTCCCGGTCGGTGTCGAACGAGGTCAGGCCGGCCGCCTTGACCGGGCCGGCGGCGAGCCGCTGCTCGGCGGCGGGAATCAGGTCACGCAGGCCGAACGCGCCGTCGTACGTCGCCCGCAGGGCCGTGACGTCGTCCAGGGTGCGGGCGGAGGCGGGGACGTACCAGGCGCGCAGGGCGGTGAACTCGGTGCCGGACTGGTCGGCCCAGGTCATCGCGATCGCGGACCACGTGTCGCGGGTGTCGCCGCGGAGCACGCGCTGGCGGGTGCCGCCGTCGGTCCGCGACTCGTCGAGCTTGCCGCGGGCGTAGGACAGGACGTTGCGCTGGTCCTTCCCGCGCGGGCGGCCCACGACGCCGCCGTTGGACGCGCCGTTGAACGGCGTCGTGTGCGGCATGAGCAGGGCGATGTAGGCGTCCATCAGGGTGGACTTGCCCGAGCCCGAGCCGCCAGAGAGCAGGGTTGCGGTGGGGGCGAGGCGGACGCGGTGGTGGCCGTCGTAGCCGCCCCAGTTGACGAGCTGGAGGTCGCGGGCGACCCACTGCTGCCCGGTCGAGGCCTGCGGGATGAGGCCGAACAGGGTGTCGATCATGGTCATCGGGCGGCCTCCTCGGGCTGCTCCTGGGTCAGGACGCCGGTGGCGGACTCGGGAGCGGTGCCGTTCTGCTCGGCGAGCCAGGTGCGCAGCTCGACCAGGCGTTCGTTGCTGAGCACGATCTCGACCAGCGGCGTCACGCGGTAGCGGCCCTCCGACTCGAGGTGCACCACGCCCTCCTTGGCGAGGCGGCGCACCGCGCCCCGGATCTCGTTCTGGCGGGCGGCCAGGTTGGAGTCGTCGACGTCGTAGTAGGTGAGCACCGTCTGCTCGATCTCCTCGACGTCCACACGGGCCGAGGTCTCCCCCGCGCCGCGTTCCCGCTGGAAGATGGTGCGCAGATGGACGAGCACCAGGGTCTCGGCGCGGTTGTAGGCGTCGTCCTTGAGCAGGATCGGCACGTCCAGCTCGGCGGAGCGCACCTGCTTCTTGTAGGCGATACCGCGCTCGTGGTCCACCACGAGCTGCACGAACAGGTCGTGCAGCCGGGACTCCAGGGTCTGCTGGTTCGCCAGGAGGACGCGCCACTGGGCCGGGTTCCGGTCCGCCACCAGGAAGCGGCGCTGCAGGAGGCGGACCAGGACGCGGCGGACCTCCGGGTCGGGGATGCCGCCGGAGTCGCCGGGGAAGAGCTCGTGCGGGTCCTCCTCCATCGAGACGGTGTCGATGAAACCGGAGTCGGGGGTGGTGCCGGCATCCGTGCCCGCGGTCGGTCCGCCGTCGTCCCTCGACGCCTCGTCGGCCTCAGTCATCTGTGTCTTCCTTCATGCGTACCGTCACGCCGCCGAAGGCGAACCGGCGGCGGGTGCCGTCCGGGCGGATCGCCTCGACGTACGCGACCTCGTCGGTCTCGGTCAGGTCGTGCCGGTCGGCGATCTCCAGCAGGCCGAGCAGGTCGACCGGGCGCCGGTGCTCGGCGGGCGCCGAGGCGAACACGGCGGCGAGGTCCGCGCCGTCGTCGGCCGCGAGGGAGTACAGGTGCTCCGTGAGCGGCGCGTAGTGCGGGCCGCCCCACTCGCGCGAGTCGTCGTCCGGGGTGAGGGCGTCGTCGTCCCACTCGGTGAGCGGGGCGGGCGGCTGCGGCGGGCGCAGGTCGTTCGTCGTGCGGCGCAGGTTCCCGACCTCGGGCAGCGGGAGGCGGCGCAGCGGCGTCACCTCCTGCCCGGGGCGGGTGTCCGGAACCCACGTCTGGAGCCCGGTCATGACCTCCCGCAGCAGCTCGTCGACCTGACGGTCCCGCAGCGGGTCGTGGTTGCGCACCTGCGTGGTGATCACCGTGGACGCCTGCCGCTGCGTCCGGTTCACCTCCTCGACGCCGCGGGCGATCCGGCGCGCGATGTCGCGCAGCTCCCCCCGCTGCGCGGCCGGCAGGCGCTCGGTGAAGCGGTGCCGCAGCACGACGTCGAGATGGTCGGACAGCTCGTCCATCCGCTCCGGATCGCCCAGCAGGCGCAGCGCCCCCGCGAAGGCGCGGCCCTCCGGCGTCGACTCGCTCACGTGCTCGGCACGCTCCAGGTACTCGCGCAGCACCTCCTGGGACGGGCGCTCGTCCTGCCGCAGGCCCGTGATGACGCTGCGCTGCATCGCCTTGATCGACTCCGCCACCCGCGCGAAGTCCGCCGGCAGCTCGCGGACCAGGTGCAGGACGTTCTCCGCCTCCTCCAGCAGGACCTCGTCGGGGACGTCCTCGATCAGGCCCGTGCGCTGGATCCGGTCCAGCTCCGCCTGCAGACGGCGGATCTGGCCGTCCAGGCGCGCCATGCGGGCCAGGACGTCCGGGTCGGCGTCCTGGGCAAGGTGTTCGACGGCGTCCAGGAGGGTGCGGACCCGGGACTCCGAGACGCGGGCGCGCGTGCCGCCGGCCCGCCCGGCCACCTCCAGGGCGCCGACGGCATGGGCGGAGAGCTGGTAGACCTCCACGTCGTCCTCCGCGATGCGGCGGATCAGCCAGCCGACGTCGGCCCACTGACGGCACAGGTCACGGGCACTGCCCTCCGGAATCGCGCGGGCGCCCTCGTCGCGGAACTCGTAACCCTGGGCACGGAGCTGGTCCAGGGCGTCACCGATCTCCGTGTGCGCGTCCGCGACCGGGACGGTGGGGCGCTCCGGGGTGAAGACCAGGGAGAGGAGAGAGACGACGAGCGGGGCATAGCGGCGGTGCAGGAGGTCCAGCATGGGCTCCTGGAAGGCGCGGAGGGCGCCGAGATAGGCGCCTTCGGCGCGGGTGATCACGCGGGAACCTGCTCGGGGACGCGACGACGGGGCAGGGCACGACGACGGAGGAAAAGGGCAGGTGGGATCACAGTGAGAGTCTACGAGGCGGAGTCCGTGGCCGGGTTCCACGGTTCGATCCTGGCCTTGGCACCGTGGAGCAGATCGATGCCCTCGGAGATTCCCCAGACATCGGTGACTGCCAGCCGCACCGGCTGGTCGTCGCCGGGGAGCGTGACGAGCACGGCCGTGGTGAGGACGACGCCGCCCGCGGTGGGGCCCGCACCCCACTGGATCACCGAATCGGCAGAGTCCCCCGGCTCCAGGACCACCGGATCGCCGGCCTCGCCGACAGGTTCCCTCAGGATGTCCGGCGCCGACCCGTCCGCCGAGAGGAAGGAGACGTCGGGACGCCGGCCCAGCACGCACGGAGCATCCGACCGGTTGGTCGCCCGCACACCGAGGTAGCGCTGCCCGGCCGCGGCGTCGACCCAGGGAAGCCCGAGCTGCACGTCGCCATCCGTGCACGCCGCGACACCCGCTACGCCGTCGTCCGGACGCTCCCCACCGGGGGCGATGGCGCCGTCCGACGTACGGCCCGACACCCAGCCGACACGCGACGTCTCGCCGCTCTCGTCGATCCCCCAGACCTTGTACGCGACGGGATACCCGAGCTGGTCCGCATAGCCCACGGTGTCGAGCAGGTCGGCCACGGGGGCGGGGTCGGCCTGGATGATCACCTCGAAGTAGGGCTCGCCGGAGTTCTTGTCGGAGTCCGGGACGTACAGCGCGGTGGTGACGTCCTCCATGCCGGCCACCTGCTCGATCATCGCCAGCCCGGCGTCCGGCGGCACCTCCCTCGCGGCATCCTCCTGAAAGGAGGCGAGCCATTCGCCCGGGCCGTCGTCGACACGGAAGGTCCCGGCCGGCAGGTGCAGCCGCCGTGCCTCGTCCGCGGCGGACCGCAACGTGCCCGGCTCGCTCACGAGTACGGCTCCTCGGTCGGGCCTCAGGTCGACCTGCGTCACCCGCCCGACCGGGTGCGCTCCCCCGATCAGCACCACGGCGTCGGAGACCGGGTCGTCACCCAGGCCCGCGTACTCGCCGGGTTCGCCGTCCGGGACGGTATATGTCACCGCGATGTCCGCGCCGGAGCCCGGCATCGTCGCCTCCAACGTGACAGGTTCACGGAACGTGCCATCGGCCTGGACGACGTCGAGCACCTCGTCCGCAACCGCCTGCGACTCCACCGGCCCCGGCAGTGGGGTGGCCAGCTCGACGGTGATCCCGGTCCCTGGCGTACCGGTACTCTCGCCGGACCCGGCGGACGCCACCCCGTCGATCCGTTCGATGTCGCGGAGCAGCGCCGCTGTCTCGGGCGAGAGAGGCCGCGCCGACGGTGAGACCTCCAGGGGCAGGCTCTGGATGTCTGTCGACGGATCCGGCACGGCCTGCCAGACGACGACCGCGCCGACCAGCACGGCAAGGCCACCGGCAAGCCACGCGACGACGGCGGCGGGGCGCCAGGTGCTCCGCTCGGATTCCTGCTGCTCCGGCGCTCGGGATGACTCCTCGGGCGCCCCGGGCGACTCGGCGAGCCGTGGCGCCGAAGCATCCGCCGAATGGGCCACCTTGCCGGTTGGACCCGGGCCGTAGGCGGGCGTCGAGCTGCGGGGGTCGTCCGGGGAATCGGTCACGTCGCGCACGGTAGCCGGGCACGACCGTGCGCGACTGGACCGCCGGACGGGCTGACCGGCATCTTGACCTGGCCTTCAAGAGTCCTGCGCATTGGGGTTGCGGTCTGGGCGCTGGGTGCAGCGGAAGGCGGTCAAGACCGTTCGCCGCAGGTGGTCAACGCTGGCGTCGTCAGGTTCGACCTCCGAGACCACGCCAGCGAGCCGTATTGAAGCACCTCACCCAGGCGACCCACTGCCTTCCCTCGTCGCCAGGCTCGCCAGCGACTGGCTCTGCCGGAACTCGATCGCCTCGGGTACCTCGTCGAACTGGAGCACGTCGCCGGCAAGGTCCCTGAGATGGTCAAGCACTTGATGCGGCGTCGCGTAGAAGAACTCTCGGCGAAGGTTCACACGATTCACGCGGCGCTCGGCCATCCGCCGGTGCACCTCCGCCTCGATCCCGACGGCGTCGTTCGCGAAGAACAGTGCGTGCACGTCGAACCTGAACGGCACAGAGGCGTCGCCCAGCTCGCGCACCCGGTCCATCGGGTCGAGGCGCCGAGTCATGCCGATCTTGACCATATGGTCGCCGAACGCACCGACGTTCGAGATCACGTACACGTACCCGGCACGGTGATTCGCGGCTCGGTAGTCGACGTCGTCGATTTTCTTGGCGACCTCGCCGATCTGCTCAGCCAGTCGCTGCGCGCCTTCTTCGTCACCCTTGGCCAGGAGTGCGGCGCGTGCGTTCTCGTAGTGCTGGCGCTCCTTCTCCAGCTTTTCCCGCTCGCGCTCGAGCTGCTGAGCGACCTTCCGCTCCTCCCGCATCCGGGCAAGCTCTTCCTTCTCGCGGTTCTTCTCCTCTGCGCGCTTCTCCAAGAAGTCCGCCGTGAGCTGCAGTTCGTTGATTCGCAGATGGTGGTACTCGGGCGTGATCGCGATCTGCATGGACCTGCCGAGCTTCTCGATGGCCGCCACTGACTTGTTCAGCCGGTCAATGCTCGCTTCAAGCCGGTACGGCTTCATGCCGCGGACCAGTACGTCAGCCTCGCCGTTGTAGGCACGCAGCATCAACTTCGACGTCTGCGACACCAACCGGCGTCCCCCGGCCGCAGAACCGTTGACCTGCCAACCCGAAACCGCCGTCACCGCGCCACCATCCTTCTTGGACATCTCCTTGATCCGGGACCGCAGCGTCTCCAAGCGCGTCCGGTATGCCTCAGCGTTCTCAAGTGGATGCTGGTACTCATAGACACCCACTTCCTGCAGCATCGCGGCCTCGTCCAGCTGCGCGACTCGCGTCTGCAGCTCTGCCACCTTGGCTACCAAGGCGTCGCGGTCGGTGGTCAGCCGCGCGATCTCCGCACCAAACCGGTCGCGCGCCGCAGCACGTTGCACCTCCAGATCCCGCTCGGACGCCTCGAAGCGCTCGTGGGCCGCGATCCGCTCCTCTTCGATCTGCACCGCATCCAGTGCGCCAACCCGCTGCAGTTCGGCGCGCAGCACATCGACCTCGGAGCCCAGTTCGCGCGCCTTCTTCCGGGCACCGAAGATTGGCACCGAACGGTTCGACGCCGGTGATGGCGTAGATGCTCCAGGCGGCAACGGCGCATTACCGGCCGACTGCTGCGGCACGGGCCCAGCGGGCTGGGGCGGAGCTACTTGAGGTTGGGGCTGCATCTCGGTGGGTACGGCCTGTGGTGCGGTGGACTCTTCTGGCCCTGCGGGTACCCAGAACACCCATCCGTCTGGTTCCTTCGGCCATGACGGGTCGGGCTTCCACCCTGGCTCAGGACGCCAGTCCGGCGGCGGCACGGGCCATCCTGGAGGCGGGTTGAACCGGTACTCCTGCGTCATCCCCAACACCCCTGACCACGCCATCGAACGACGGCAGCGACGATCGGATACCAACAATCGTGGCACGCGGGCTGATCGACCGAAACAGGAGCTCCGGGTGAACTCGGACTTGACTTGGGTGAACAGCTCAGACCGGAGCCAGCATGGCAGTGCCCTGAGCATTCCCCAACACCGAGAAGGTGCCCGCCGATGGGTACGACGTAGTCCCCGGTCGGCGAGGCCGACTGGTCACGGCTGCTCCTGCGAAACCGCTACCGACCCCGCTGAGCACCGGCGGACGAACTGCAGGATGACGGCCTTCGTCACCTCGCGCTGGATATCCGCAAACACCTCGCTGGCGCGACCGGCTTGACGGGGGGCTCGACGCATTCGGGATGTGGAAGCCGGAACGAAGAGTGATCGTACGCGGCACAGGCACGGCCACTGCCTTGTCCACAACGCCTACCGCCGACCGCGATGCGGCTCTTTCAGATCAGCCTCTCGTCGGCCTCACCATCTCCCTCGTACAGTCCCCGAAGGGTGCGCCAGGCCAGTTCCGACAGGACTTCACCCGACGGCGTCGCCCACCGCTTGGTCCCCTGCACGGCCTTGGGGCGCCGATCCCACTCGGCAAGTTCCCACATGTATTCAATGAGCCGCGACGGTGAGTACTGCTTGCCATCAGCCGCCCAAAGGATCGGCTTCGTCCGGTGTCGCACCCAGCTTGCACGGCTGCGCGCCGAGTCTGCGGCAAGCCAATCCTTCATTGCTGCCTGCTCAGGTCCTGTACCCGGAGTCAGGGTCAGCGTCTCCCCTTCCGCCAGGGCTGACCGCTCAATGAGGACCTTGACCGCCGGAGGTCGCTTCTTGTCAGGGAGAGCACGCCGGTACTTGTCAGTCGGTGCGGTGCCTGATCCTGCGCCCTCGATAACGCGCTTGGCGACTGCTCGGCAGCGTCCGACGTCGGAGCATGACGCGCGGATCTGCGACGTCTCACCGAAGAGATCATCGATCGCGGAAGCCACCGCGGGAACGAGCTTCTTGACCACGGTCGGGATCTGCTCGGCTGCTTGGGCAAACCAGTCGACGTCGGGGTCGTCGTTCCCCTCCGCGTCGAGATTCTGGAACGTCAGGTGAACAAGCAGATGACCACCATGATCGATCACCTGCCGCCCGCGACCGCTGTACTGCGAGCTGAGGTGCGACAGCTCAAGTCGCACCCGCCGGAGTACCCGCACTGCGTTCCAGAGCAGATGCGCCCGGGGCTGCCGCTGGAACAACGTGTCGTAGATGCTCGACTTCCCGCGATCCCACAGCTTGTCTGGATCGGCCGCGATCTGAGCCGCGAACTGACTGTCCGCTCTCGCACACGCCAGCGCCGTGCCTGCCTCGACAACCGAGCATCCGGAGCCTGGCGGCGGCGGAAGCTCGCTGCGGCGAACGGCGTACTCGAGCCCGAGCTCGGTCCGCATATCCTCCGCAATAGCACGCTGTACCGGGTCCAGGGTGATCATGTCGCGCGCCTCGACGTGGTTCTGCCGGTTCGTAGCGAGTGTGACCTGCTTGGCGAACTCGGCCGACCCCTCGGTCTCGATGATGCGTACGTTGACGCGAGCACTTGCCGCTTCTGACTTCTCGGCCACGGCATCCGCGATCGTCCGCACGGTCTGTGCGCCGTTGACCACGCTTGCATTGGACAGCTTGAGCACCAGCGGTTCGTCCTGCGGGTTCACCACCGCAGGACGATTCGGCACGACCCGATCACACAGGATCGTCACGCCGTTGTTCATGTACTCGAATTTGGCAGGCTCGCCATGGAGCGTCTCGATCATCGAGTTGTTGATCAGGGTCCGGCCGAGGGGGTCGCGGATATTGTCCCGATAGAGGTTCGTGCCGTTCTCTGCCCATGCGAGGACCTGATCTGCACGAACGCGGCCGTGGTACGACGTATACGGGACACTGATCTGATACCAGGGCCAGAGCCGTGCCTCGAGATCGATGGGTGGTGGAGCGAGGTCCTCGCGAAACGACGCATAGATATCACGAGAGACAAGGATGCGGTGGTCCAGGACATCTCCGGAGCGGTTGAAATCGTCCTCCTCACTGGTGATCGCGAAGCCGAACGACTCGCCTGGGTCGTCTGGGCGCATCAGCGCGTACACCTGGGTCACCGGTACTGGCCCAGAGGTCATCACGCGCCTCGCATCTTCCGCCCGCGGCCGACCGCGCTCGTTGAAGGGTTCGAAGTTTCCCCTGTCGATCAACCGGAGCCCGGCGATCATCTCTCGCACCGCGCCCTTCTCACCCCGGGCCTTGCCCTCATCGCTCCACTTGCCCTGAACGACATAGACATGAGGCTCAGGGTCCTCAACGACAGCGATCGCATCAATGCCTTGGTCGCCGAGTCCATCGATAACGGACTTCGCGGCCTCTTCGGCGCTGACGCTGGTGACGATACGAACCGCCTGGGCCGTCAGTGCCCGCGACAGCAACCGCTGGTCACGATCACGTCCCACCTTCATGCCATCGAGATCGCTGTCGTCGATCAGTTCGGTGTCCAGGTAGATCTCACGAAGCCACTTCGCCGCTACGCGGACCTGTGTCTGTACATCATCGCGCAACGGCCTGCTCTTGCCCAAGGTCGGCTCCCTCGTTCACTCTTGACCGTTTCGCCAGCGAACCGCTCTACGCACTCGCGGTGTCAACTCTCGCAGTGTCGTTGACGAGGTTGACGATCGAGACGATCCTGTCGACATCGCCGTCCTCGAAGATCGTGTCCGGGCCGCCCGGAGCGTGGTCGGTGTAGGGCGACTCGTACAGCATCTCGGGTTCCACGACCCCGCCCTGGCTGAGGCCCGCAACTACGGTCTCGACGAAGCGGATCTGGTCGGCGTTGTACTCGTGTGCGGCCAGGAAATCCTCGAAGGCGGCGATGACTGCTGACTTCTCCAGACCGACCAGGCGGCGGATGAACATGCCGAGACCGCCGGCATCCTCTGCTGCCGTGGCGATGTCGTCCTCGGTCCCTACACCGGCTTCGACCAGCATCCGCCCCAGTTCGTCGAGGTCCTGAGGGGTGAGCTGCCTGCCGCGCCGCACCTTCAGGAGTGCGGTGTGGTTCTCGTGCTCGCGAAGGAACGCGAGGGTCTTCTCCTTGAAGCGTTCCGGGCTCACCCCTACAGAAGGGCGGCCCATGTCGACGAAGTCCAGATCCCCGAGGGTGTCCTCGAAGTTCGTGTAGACCCGGGCTCGCTTGTGCGGCGGAAGGAACTTCACCAGGCCTCGGATGCGGCGGCGCACGAGCTCGAGCATCGGCACGGTCGCGTCCTCCCACCATTCGTCGTCGGTCAGTTCCTGCAGCAGGGCGGCCTGCGCGGCGACCTCCCGGACGCCGGTGGATTCCAGCAGCCCGGACGCGATGTCCTGCACCCGCTCCCGCAGCGCCGGGGAGTACTGTTCCGGTTTGAGCGTCCCGAGCTGGAGCTGCAGGAGAATCAGGTCGAAGCGCTTGGCACTCTCCTCGCCGTCACGGACGGCAGAAGGCAGCTTGGCCAGGCGTCCGACGACGTCCGCCGCCGCCTGCTCGACCAGCTCGCCCCAGGCTTCGCGCTCGGAGTACTGCTCGACCAGAGGGCGATGCGGACGCACCAGGAAGTTCCGCAGGTTCATGCCCTGCACCTTGGCGGTGAGGGTGTCGGCCACGTCGCGCCGAAGCCCGCTCAGCGTCTTCGTCCCCTCGTCCTTCGCGGGGATCGCGGCAAGCGGCTCGTCCTCGGCCTGAAGCGCCAGCAACAGTTCGACCCGGGACGTGAAGATGCGCTCGCCGAGTGTCGCCCCGACCCGTCCTTCGGTTCCCTGCGGGTTCTGGCTGAAGTACTCCAGGTTCCCGCAGAAGTCGAAGATGTAGAACTCGTCCTTGTCCTCCCCAGGACCGTACAAGTCCTTGCGCAGGCGGGTCCCGCGGCCGATCATCTGCCAGAACTTCGTCAGCGAGCGGACTCGCTTGAAGAACACGAGGTTGACCACGTCGGGCACGTCCACGCCCGTGTCGAGCATGTCAACGCTGATCGCGATGTGCGGGGCCTTGCCCGGTTCGGAGAAGTCCTCCAGCAACTGATCCGCGCGCTCCACGCTGTGCGTGATGACCGCCGCGAACGAACCCTTGTGCTCGGGGAAGGACTTGTCGAACCGCTCCGCGATGAACTTCGCGTGAGCGTCGTTCTTGGCGAAGATGATCGTTTTGCCGATCCGGTCCCCACCCTCCACGTGAAGTCCTTGCTCCATCAGAGTGGCAAGCACCTTGTCCACGGTGTCGGCGTTGAACAGCCACCGGTTGACCGCCTCGGCGTCCACCTCGTCGGGGACGTCACCGTCGTCGTCGCCCCAGTCGAGCGCGTCCCACTCGTCCTTCTCCTGCTCAGTCAGGTCCGCGTACCGGATACCCGTCTGCGGGAACGCCAGCTCTATCCGCACCGCGAGGTAGTTCACCAGGTACTCGTCCGCGATCGCCTGCTCCAGGCTGTACTCGTCCGTGGGAACGCCGGGCTCGAGGCCGAACAGCTCGTAGGTGTTGCGGTCCACCTCGTCCTTGGGCGTCGCGGTCAGCCCCACCCGGTAGGCGTCGAACCACTCGAAGATCGACCGGTACTTCTGGTAGACCGACCGGTGCGCCTCGTCCACGATGATCAAGTCGAAGAACCCCGGCCCGAACACGTCCGGCTGCTGTCCGATCAGGTTCAGCATCGTCGGATAGGTCGACACGTAGACCCGGGCGTCCGCGACCTTGTCGTGGAGCAGGTTGACAGGGTTCGACGACGGCAGGTGCGACTTGAACGCGTTCACCGCCTGGCGTACCAGCGCTTTACGGTCCGCCAGGAACAGCACCCGCTTGGCCCAGTTCGCCTTGGTGAGCTGGTCGACAAGGCCCACCACCGTGCGCGTCTTGCCGGATCCGGTCGCCATCACCAGCAGCGCACCGCGCTGGTTGTCCGTCTGGAACGCCGCGTCGACCGACCGAACGGCGCGTTCCTGGTAGTAGCGGTTCAGCAGCTTCCGGTCGACCGGTGCCGTGTTCAGGTCCTTGCGTGCGGCACGACGACGGATCACCAGCTCCAGCTCGTCAGCCGTGCGGAACCCGGACACGCGCCGGGGCGGATACGCGGTTCTCTCGTCGTCGTCCCAGAACCAGTGCTCGTGCCCGTTGGAGTAGTAGATCAGCGGGCGGCGGCCGAACGCGGCTTCCAGGGCGTCGGCGTACTGACGTGCCTGGTACTGGCCGGCGCGGGCGTCTTTCCGGGTGCGCTTGGCCTCCACGACCGCCAGCGGCAGCCCGTCCGCGCCCCACAGCACGTAATCCACCTTCCCCCGCTTGCCGCCGGGGAGGTCGCGCACCGGGTACTCGGTCGAGACCTGCGCGCCCTCGGCGGCTCCTGCCCCCGGCTCGGGGAAGCTCCAGCCGGCCTCCTCCAGGTCCACGTCGATGTACTCGCGGCGGGTCGTCGCCTCGTCCCAGTCATGGTCGATGCCTCGCGCGCGATTCGCGGTCTTTGCGGCGGCGACTTCGCGCCGCAGCCGCTTGATCTCCTCATCGAGGTTCTCGTTCTGCGCGGCAGCCTTCGCGAGTTGCGCGTCCTTCGCCTTGGCGTCCGCCTGCAGCTTGTCGAACTCGGTGGCGGTCCGTCTGCGGGCCGCGCCCGGATCCGGCATCACCGTCAGGTCCAGCGTCGCCGCGTACGTCACCGGCTCCTGGCGCGTGTAGGTGTGGTGGAACCACACCATGACGTGGAACAACTGGCCGAGAGCCACCTCGGCGTCCCGGAGCGAGACGGCCTGGCGATCGTGCACCGCCCGGTTCGACTTCTTCCGGACGATGTTCATCTTCGCCCGCACGTCGTGGCCGGCCGTGGCACGGAGGGATGGCTCGTGGATCATGGCCGACAGGTCGTCGCGGTAGGGCTTCTTCAGCGCGACGTCGGCCTGGAACGCCCACTCCAGCGAAGTCTCCAGGGCGCGACGCGCATAGAACATCGACACCCGCGGGTCTACGCGCAGGTACTGCTCGGCGCGGTATGCCTCCTCCGCCACCAGCGGAAACTCCCCACGCAGGAAGGCGAAGTTGCTCACACGTTCTCCCAGGTCAGACCATCTGAAGTCCTGGGGTCAGCGTGCCAGATGTTGCGGATCGGCACCAGTGGGACACGTCGGGCGTTCTTCGCGCTCGCGCCGATCTGCGGAGCGTGCGATTCGTACGAGAGATGTCACCAGCGGCGGTAGGGCTCCAGGCGGTCCTTCTGAAGCGTCAATGGTGGGACGACCGTCCATCCTTGCTGTTCCAACACCTCTGCAGCCTGAGACTGGAGGTCTCGCACGGACGATCGGAACTGGCGGACCCGCCAGCGCATGCGGCCCTCTTCGAGCGCCTGCTCCCAGCCCGGCACATAGTCGACGCCGCAATCCCGGATCAGCATCTCCAGCAAGTCCTCCAGGCAGGGCCGGAACCGTTCACCGCCGCTGGGCACGTGCACCGTCGAGATGTCATGCGGGCGCCGCACGCGCCGCGAGTCCTTTGCGTTGGCTATCGAGAGCAGGTGCGAGAAAGCCCCGCGCTCGGCATGGATCTGCCAGTGCGCTACCGGGTCCTTCCGCATGTCGGCCTGGTACTCGAGACGGATGAGCGGAGTGCGGTCGAGAGCTGAGTAGACGACGAGATCCGAACGCACCGTCTTGAGATGGTCACTCGACCGGTCGAGTGTCTGGTCCAACGAAAGATTCAGATCGGCCAGGTGTTCCCCGCCGACCATCAGGGGGACCCGACGTTCCTTCGCATTGCTACCGGCTGGCCGAACCACGAACCTGTCACCGAGGTCCACGGACATGATCTGCTTCTCCGCGCCGATCGTCCGGGACAGCAGGTCGCCAATCTCACCGGCGAAGGCGCGGGACTTGACCTCCAGGTCAGAAATCGCCTGTGACGTCATCGAGCAGGAATCCAATCTCTCGCAGTTCGTCGATCGCTTCCCACTCGTCGCCGGAGAGCGACTCGTAGCTCGCGCGGTGGCGGAGCGTCTCGATCGAGATGCCCAACCGCTCGAGAATCACCCGCCGCCGCTCTTCGAGTTCTTCCCGTGTCACCTTGATCGTCACTGGTGGTGGTGCCATGGCCGCCCTCCCTCGCATCGCCGTACCCCTATCTTCTACGGAACCGCTGACATCACCCACCGGCGACGCCTCGTTGTCCACAGCCGGTCCCGTGGGGGCGCTCGCAGGATATATAAAGGTCTCGTCGTCCGCATGTGGAGCGCGGCGAGGCGACTCAGGCTCGCTCATTGGTTCGGCAGCACCACCTTCGACACATCCAACTCACCCGCGAAGGCGCGGGACTGGAGGGATGCGAAGAGGGTGTCGAGTTCGGCGAGGTGACGCTCGGCCGACGACCGCGCAAGCTCAACCCTGGCAACATCGGCAGCGAACGCCGCCTGCAAGTCCGCGGGCGGGAGTGCAATCGTAATGCTGCGCATCTCCTTGGCGTTAATGTTCGCTTGATTTACGGCAGCCTTCGCCATCCCCCGACGAACAGCCCTGCCATGCCTACTCCTCAGGTAGGCAGAAATAAACTCCCCGCTATGCTGTGGTTTGACACGGACACGCAATAGGTACCCAGCGATAGCGAGTGGCCGGTCAGTACGCACCACTGCGGCCTTACCAACCTTCTCTTTGCTGTTCGTGCGATTGAACAACAGGTCACCGCGGCGCACCACATATTTCGCAAGATCAGAGTCCACAAGGTCGATGAATTTCAGATCCGAGAGGTCTAATCGGCCATCATCCGTGACATTTCCCATCCGAAGCATCGGCCATGCCCCCCTTGCACCCGCCTTCGCCGATGTTCCGTACTGAACAGATTCAGACATATCGCCAATCGTTCCCATTGGCCAGCTCGACGACCACGTACCCGGGTCGCCGAACCTCGATTGAAAAGCTGATTGGACCACGCTTCCGATCAAGTCGATCGACTCCCGACGCTTGGTACGGAGGGCGTCTACATGGTCGAGGACGGCGGCGATGCGGCGCTGCTCGTCGAGTGGCGGAAGCATGAATTCCAAGCGCTTGAGATTATCGACAGGGAAATTGTCGGCCGTCGTGGCTCGAACCCAACCAAGAACAGTAGGCTCGGAGGCCTTGACGAGACGAGCTAGATAGCTAGAATCGATACCCGGCTTCACGACAATCGCCTTCATGTCCTGATTGAGTGAAACATCGACCGATGAAAGAGCGACGGGAAGTGTATGCTTCAAAATTCCCGATCGAACTACAATCAGAACCGAACCCGCAGGAACGATCTTTGCACTACTAGCATCAAGGCCAGATTTCGTAATTTCAATCTGCGAGGTTGAAATCACCCACGACTTCATGTCTTTGGGCGTCACCCAAGGGATTCCACTTCCATAGAAGTCAGGATTGCTTTTAGACGGAGTCCCACCACCGACGAAGTCCGCTACGTCGCCGAGCTTCACCCTGATCCAGCCTGGCTTCACAGCATCTTCTCCAGTTCGTCCAGGCCAGTAGCGATCTCCTTCTCCACGGTTCGGAGGTTGGCTAAGATCTCTGACGGCTCAGGGTAGTCGATCTGCTCGTACTCGACGCCGCGGTAGCGGTTCAGCGAAAGGTCGTAGTCGTTGCCCGCGATCTCGCTCTTCGGGACGCAGAAGGACTGCTCAGTTCGCTTGCGGGACTTCTCCGAGGCCTCGCGCTGGCTCCAGCGGTCAAGCACATCAGGGAGGTTGTTCTTGTCGTGGTTGGCGACCACGAACGCGCCGTCGGGCGTCGCTCCGAGCTGTTCAGCATCAAGGAGCGGCTGGCGCTTGTCGTCCAGGGACCAGCCGTCGGCCTGGATGTCGTAGAACCACACGTCCTCAGTGCCGCCAGTACCGGTCTTGCGGAACACCAGGATCGCCGTCGACACCCCCGCGTACGGCTTGAACGCGCCGGCCGGGAGCTTGACCACCGCGTCCAGGATGTTGTCCTCCACCAGCGTGCGGCGCAGTTCCTTGTGGGCCTTGGTGGAGCCGAACAGGACGCCGTCGGGCACGATGACCGCCGCGCGACCGCCTGGCTTGAGGAGCCGGAGGAACAGAGCCAGGAACAGCAGCTCGGTCTTCTTGGTCTTGACGACCTTGAGCAGGTCCTTCGACGTGGTCTCGTAGTCCAGCGAGCCAGCGAACGGCGGGTTCGCCAGGATCAGGGAGTACTTCTCGGCGTCGGCCCCGGCAGACTCCGACAGGGAGTCGCGGTAGCGGATGTCGGGCCGGTCCACGCCGTGCATGAGCATGTTCATGGACCCGATGCGCAGCATCGTGTGGTCGAAGTCGTAACCGTGGAACATCGAGTTGTGGAAGTGCTGGCGCTGATCGGCGTCGTGCAGCACGCCCTCGTGGGTGTCGCGGATGTACTCCGCGGCCGTCATGAGGAAGCCGGCCGAGCCGCACGCCGGATCACAGATCTCGTCGTTCGGCTGCGGGTCCATCATGTGCACCATCAGCTCGATGATGTGCCTCGGGGTGCGGAACTGGCCATTTTGTCCCGCCGAAGCGATCTTGCCGAGCATGTACTCGTACAGGTCGCCGCTGGTGTCCCGCCGGTTCATCGGAACGTCAGTGAGCATGTCGACCACCTTGACCAGCAGGCCCGGGGTCGGGATCGTCAGGCGTGCGCCCTCCATGTGACCCGCGTAGGTGGAGCCCTC
This sequence comes from Myceligenerans indicum, assembly GCF_016742955.1. Taxonomy (GTDB): domain Bacteria; phylum Actinomycetota; class Actinomycetes; order Actinomycetales; family Cellulomonadaceae; genus Myceligenerans; species Myceligenerans indicum. The sequence continues at coordinate 30,009 of NZ_JABBYC010000045.1, forward strand.
ACCACCCATGGTCCGCAGGAATGGGAAGACGTGGTTCGCCACCAGGTCGAACGCCGTGGCCGGGTCCTCGTCCTTGATGTGGCCCCAGCGCAAGTGCTCGTAGCGTGCGCCGGTGGGAGCGTTGCCGTCGGGGAAGACCGGGTCCTGGATGGGCTTGCCCAGCCGGTTGGCCTGGTTCTCCTTGGTGGTCTGCAGTTCGTCCAGCCGCCGGATGAACAACAGGTAGGTGATCTGCTCGATCACCTCCAGCGGGTTCGAGATCCCGCCGGACCAGAACGCGTCCCATACCCGGTCAACCTTCGACTTCAGCTCCCCAGTGATCACCCGGAGATTCTACGTGCGCCTCACGTCCGTGCAGATCACGCTGCTCACGCGACATGCGAAACAGATAGCCTTCCGTGGACGATGTCCGTCCGCGCAGAGTACGAACCCCCAGGGAGACCTCCATGGCAGATGACCGATCGACCGTCGACAGCGATGTGGATGCGGACCTCGACGAGCGGTCGGACGCACTGGCTCGGGTGATCGACCAGGCCCTCGAAGACCTCGAGGAGGAACTCAGTACCCGCTACACGATGATCTCCGACGCCCTCGGCTACCTCGACAACGATCTTGCCGAGGAGGATCACCTCCAGGCCGAACAGCAGATCGACACCGTCCACCAGGCACTGACAGGCGTCGACACCTACCTCATCCGGTTGCGGGTCCTCAAGGACATCGACAGCACCGCTTCGTCGGGGCCCGCCGTCGACATCGCGACAACGAACCTGTACGACGTCCTCCGGACGCCTCCGACCATCCCGGAGCCCACGGCAGATCTACCTGACGGCAGCGATCTCGACGAGGATGAGTGGGGCGACGCCATCGCCGAAGCGGCCGGCGCGATGGCAGATGTTGTCCGAACGGCGGGAGACGCGGTCGAGAACGCGTGGTCCGACGCGGTCCACGCCGCCGAGTCCGGGAGCCTCGCCGACATCCTGCGCCACATTATGCTGCTCCACGCCCATGCCGGTCACCTCCAAGCCGCCTTCGACGAGTGGTTCCGACTGCTGGGCACGCTCTCGAACAGCGCCCCAGGCCGACTGACCGGCGCCGCAGCCGCTGCTGTCTCGACCTTCCAGGAGTGGTCCGAGTCGCAGGAGGTCAGGAACCAGCCGAGCGCCTCACGGCCACCGACTTCGACTAGGTAGGGGCTTCGGAACATCGACGATCAGCAGCGAGCATGTCTCCGCTGATCTCGCTGACCCGAGCAGGTGGCACGCGAGGCAGCTCCTCCTACCGGGCTCTCTCCCCCGCATCCGGGATGCCGACAACCGCTTCAACGAGCCGAGGGCCAGGAAGACCAGCAGGGATCGCATCCATGGGACCCTTGTCGGCGGGCTGGTCGAGCTACCAGTTGAACTGACAGCGCCCAGGAACGGCCTTGAGCCACCCCTACCAAACAAACCTGAACCCGCATCAGAGGCCGACAGAGTCCGCGCCGTGCGCTGCCTGCTCAGGAGTGAAGCCCTCGTACTCAAGTTGGTCAATGAGTCCAGCACGAGAGAACGGGGAGTAGTCCATGTAGTTCTCGGCCGATTTCTCGGCCTGCTCCATCCAGTCGACCTCGATGTTCCCGACCGCGTACTTGGCGTCCGCCGTGGAGAAGCCTTCAAACTCAAGCTGCTCCATGAGACCGGACTTGGAGAAAGCCGTGTAGTCCAGATACCTCTCCGCGGACCTGCGGGCGTTCGCCTGGGAGACACTCTCGTCAGACGCTTCCTCGACCGGATCCTCTTGAAAAGGCGCCCGCTCTGCCGGGTCGTCGGCCGGATCGGCCTTCTCCTCGTCCTGGCTTTCGGTCCCGACCCCAGCGTCGGCATCACCGTCGCTCTCGGTGGTCTCTTCCGCCTCTTGCCTCAGCTCTTCCTGAACAGCAGCACCCTGTGCAGGATCGCCGGCGTCGTCGGATATCGCACCGATCAGGGTGACAAGCCCGATCCCCAGCACGAGCGCGAAAGAAGACAACGCGATCCCCGCAATCGCCTGTCCCTTGCCGACCGGCAGGCTCGTCCGACCCGCCTTGACGACGCCGATGATTCCGAGGATCAGACCCACGATCGCCGGAATGAAGAGCAGGCTCAGGAACACCGCAAAGATGCCCACCAACAGGCTCCCGGTTGCGATGTAGTTCGTCGGCGACGGAGCAACGGGCCGCTGAGGACTGTGAGGTCCGGGACCCGAGGCCGAGTACGGCTGATACCTGGGCCCGCCAACAGAGCCCGGCTGGGGTGGCTGCCCGGGATACGGGTACTGGTGGGATCCGGGGCCGGGGTACTGCTGAGACATGTGAATCTCCGTTGCGCCGACTGTGCTGAACTCAGAACGCTATTCAGCGGCTCGGGTCGGGTCATGAGCTGGTGATGCTGTGACCTGCGGGGATGCTGGCGGGAGGCAAGGTTGGGCAGATGGCGCACGGGCCCGCCGGACGGTTGGATCGAGGTTGTCGAGACCAGATCAGACCGAACGAAGGACCCGTGCGCTACCAGAGTACTTGCGGGCTGGCGCCTGCTCAGATGACCGAGTTGATCGCCCGAGCCTGGCAGGTGCATGCGGGCCGGCCCGCCGCCGACCGGTACGACTTCACCCTCCCGTTCGGGAAAGCGACCGTGATGGTGTTGCTGATCGCGCGGCACAACCTGCCCCAGCAGTTGGCCGGTGACCTGTTCGGGATCGCGCAGGCCACCGTCTCGCGTATCTGGCGCTACCTGCTGCCGCTGATCGGGCAGGTCACCGCGCTGGACCGCAAGCATCTGGCCGACGCGCTGGCGCGTGGGACGGTGCTGATCGACGGCACCCCGATCCCCACCGGCAACCGCGCCGCGACCGGCAGGACGAACTACGTCGCCAAACACCACAAGCAGGCGTTGTGCGTGCAGGTCGCAGCCTTCCGCGACGGCACCCTCGCGGACGTGTCGAGGCCGGTACCCGGTTCTCGGCACGACTCCCGCGCGCTGGACGAGGTGGGCTGGGCCGACCAGATCGCCACCGCGCGGGCCCAGCGGGACTGGATCGCCGTGATCGCCGACACCGCCTACATCAAGCACACCCGCCTGACCCCGCGGAAGAAGCCCCGCGGCCAGAAACGCCGATCCAAGCCCGACCGGGAGCACAACCGTCACATCTCCAGCCTCCGCGCGCCGGTCGAGCGCACCATCGCAGTGCTCAAGCAGTGGAAGATCCTCGCCACCGGCTACCGCGGCCGCCTGACCGAACTCCCAACCCTCATCCACATGATCGTCAACCTCGAGTTCTACCGACAGGCCACGTGAATAGGGCTGTCAGCCCGTCAAGAACTGCCGATGCGCACGTCGCGGCCGGGACGCGCGTTTGGCGTCCCGACGCTCACATCCCAGCTCACCAGGCACAATGCGCATCGCCCGAAGACTACTGCCCGCAATGGTGCTCAACGACGCCGACGACGAAAGATCACCCACCCGAGACGGCCCACGGCCTCCTACCACCGGACACCGCAGGCCGCCGTCGGCAACAACCGGTCAGTACGCGTACCGCTCGACCAACCCGACCTGGAAGACCGCGTCGTCCGGCACCTCGTCGTAGAAGTCGACCGAGACGGTCGTCTTCTGACCCGGCTTGAGGTTGTCCGCATACGCGTCACCAGTCCCGTACAGCGTCGCTCCGTCCTTGCTCTCGGCCGTCACCTCGACCGAATAGCTGAAGGTCTCGGTACCGCTGTTGGTGATGGTCGCGTCCATTGTGATGTCCCCGAACTCGTCACGTGAGGGCTTGCCGAGCTTGACGTCCTTGCTCAGGTCCGCGAAACCGACGTTCTCGACCTCTGCGACGTTGAGCAGCGGGGCCGTTGTCATACCACCGATCTGTGTGTCGTAGTCGACCGCACCGGCCACGACCGCGTGCACCATGAGGACGTCACCGACGAGAACATCGCTCAGCATGGCCTCGTCGCCCGTAAGGACCGCGTTCGTCTCGAGCTCGTACTCATCGGTCGGCTGGTCGGCGCCCACGCTTGCGCGGAACGTGTCAGTACCTGTGGCCGCGTCGAACTGGGTCACCTCTGCGAACACAACGATGGCCTCGCCTTTGGCGCCCTCTGGATCCCGGGCGATCAGATCCCAGGCCGATGCATCGATTTCCTGGAAGTCGGCAGGATCGGCCTCACTGTCAGCATTTGCCGCCTCGCCTCCGGCGTCCTCCTGCAGGATCGCAGAGTCGCCGCCTCCGGAATCACCCGATCCTGCGATCACGCCGACGATTCCGATTCCCAGCACGAGTGCAGCCGAGGACAGCACGATCCCGGCGATCGCCTGGCCCTTTCCGACTGGAGGGTTCATCTTGCCGGCCCTCCTGGCGCCGACGATCCCGAGAACAAGACCGACGATCGCAGGGATGAAGAGCAGGCTCAGGAAGATCGAGACGATACCCACTACGAGGCTCGCAGTCGCCATGCCGTTCTTCGGCTGGGCGGGCGGAGACCACGGGCCAGGTGGTGCGGAGCCGCCGGGCGAGTACGCCTGGTACATCGGCCCCGAACTCGCCTGGGGCGGCTGGGGCGGCGGCCCGCCGTACGGATTCTGCTCCGACCCGAATTCGGGTTGCTGCTGTGACATGTCGGCCTCCAGGGAAGCGAAAGAGTGTTTCGAGACAATGTCACGCACCGCGTGCGCGCAATGGGTCCAGCGCTCCACCGGAATTCCGGCAGAACCATGCGGTCCACGCTTCTCGCATGCGATCGGCGGCGCCAGGGACCAACGTCCCGGAAATTCGGTGCGGACTCCTCGCTGTCCCTCTCGACGGCCTGAAGAACCTGCTTCACCGAATCAATTCGGCCGCCAGGAACCATCGCTTTGTTTGACACAACCGAAATACAGATCGATCGTCCAACACATCCGCGCCGCCGGAGAAACACGAGACGCGCCGCGCGTGAAATTCACCGCCCCCACCGCCCCGCGAGCCCGTCGAGCACGCACTCCAGCCCGAACGCGAAGTCGACGTCCGGGTCCGGCTCGTCGGCCTCGTGCACCCGTCGTGCCAGCGTCGGATGCTCCCCCGCGGCGAGTACCTCAGTGATGTACGGCCCCATGCTGCGCTGCCACTGCTCCTCGGTCAGGCCGCTACGCTGCTCGGCACGCAGAGCAGCCTGCTGTGTGGCCACCGAGCCCAGCACGTACGCTCTCACGACCCCGAGCGCCTGTGCCGCCCTGTTGATGTCGGGCGTGAGCTCGACGGCGGCGCTCAGCGCGGCCTCGGACAGGCGCAACGAGTGAGGTCCGAGCGACGGCCTGCCCGTCAGTTCGCCGGCCAGCCACGGGTGCCGCAGCAGTGTCGCGCGCTGTGCGTGCGCGACGGCGGCCAGGTCGGCCCGCCAGTCCCCCGACACCTCAGGCAGCGGATCCTCCCCGTGCACGGCGTCGATCATCAGGTCCACCAGCTCGTCACGGTTGGTGATGTACCGGTACAGGGATGCGGTCCCGGAACCCCGGTCGGCCGCGATCCTGCGCATCGACACCGCACCCAGACCCTCGGTGTCGGCGACGACCAGCGCAGCCGCCACGTACTGGTCCACCCCTGGCGCGCGCCGGCGCGGCTCAGGGCGAGGCCGGGTCCACACCGACCACGGAGCAGGCTCGGTCATCGCAGCGTTCCTTTCGTCGTTGACCAGCATCGTAGCTTCTGGCTACGGTGTTGCCATGACAGAAACAGTGTATCCAGAAGTGCCGGTGCTCGTCGTCGGAGGCGGCAGCGTCGGGCTGCTTACCGCCGCTCTGCTCACCCACCACGGTGTCCCCGTGGTTCTCGTCGAACGCCGCGACGGGCCATCGGTCCACCCACGCGCCACCGGCATCGGGTCGCGCTCCGTCGAGATCCTCCGCGAGCTCGGGCTCGATCATGCCGTCGACGCCGCCGCGGTCGACCTGCGCGGCGCCACCGCCAAGGCGGTGGCCCGGACGGTCGTGGAGATGAGCGCTGGCGATGTCGTGGCCGTCCCCATGCCGGCCCCGTCGCCCACCGAACACGACACGACGCCGTTCAGCCTGCGCGGCGTCTGCGCGCAGGACCGTCTGGACGCCGTCGTGGCGGCCCATCTGGAACGCCACGGCGCAGACCTGCGCTGGGCGACCCGCCTGACCGGCATCACCCAGGACGACGAGGGAGTCGACGTCGAGCTGGAAGGGCCTGATGGCCGCTACTCGATGCGCTGCGCCCGCCTCGTGGCCGCCGACGGTGCGCGCAGCGCCGTACGCACCGCGCTCGGCGTGGGCACCTCCGGCGCGGGGGACCTGGGCACGCCGAAGGTCAACATCCTGTTCCGCGCCGACCTCCGCCCTCATCTGCGCGGGATGGCCTTCGCCACCTGCACCATCACCACACCGGAGGCGCCCGGCCTGCTGGCTACCGTGGACGGCGAGACGTCCTGGGTCTTCCACGCGAACCAAGACGTCGACGGCGGTGAACGCCCCGAGGACTTCACGCACGAGCGCTGCGTCGCGGTCGTGCGCGCCGCCGTCGGGGATCCTGGTCTCGACGTGGAGGTTCGCAGCGTGCTCCCCTGGCGCCCCCGCATCTCCCTGGCCGACCGGTTCACCGTCGGCCGCGTGTTCCTCGTCGGCGACGCCGCGCACACCGTGTCGCCGATGGGCGCGTTCGGCCTCAACACCGGTATCGCCGACGCCCACAACCTGGCCTGGAAGCTGGCCGCCGTCCATCACGGCGAGGCGGGCCCCGGCCTGCTGGACACCTACGCTCAGGAGCGCGAGCCGGTCGCCGCGGCGACGGTCGACCAGGCCCGGCGACGGCTCGCCGACCCGCAACTGCACTGGGGACGCGGGCCTGCGGCCGACGCCGCCAGGGCCGCGGCGGGAGTGTGGGCGGCGCCCGTCGTTCACCTGGGCCAGCGGTACGACTCGACCGCCGTCGTCGACCCGCGACCGGAGCTCCCGTCGACGACGGACCTCGCGGTGGCACTGGACGGGTCGCCCGGTTCGCGAGTGCCGCACGCCTGGGTGGACGGCGTCTCGACGCTCGACCTGGTCGCGTCCCGATGGACGCTGCTGGCGGGCACCGCCGCCGACGGATGGCTCACGGCGGCAGCGGACGTCGGCCTTCCCGCACACCAGGTCCGCGCACCGTGGTTGTCCGACGACGGCGCCCTGCTGGTGCGACCGGACGCGATCGTGGCGATGCGCGCGATGGAACCGGCCCCTGACCCGGCCGCGTTCCTCACCGATGTCCTGGACCAGGTCCTGGCGAGATCGATCACGGTTACGGGCACCTGAGCGGCCACGCCGTCAGAACTCGAGCGCGTACAGAAGCCGCGCCCAGGGAAACGTCTCGTCCGCCCCGCCGGCCGGATGCGGCTCGTCCGGCCCGATCACAACCTGAATCCCCCAGCTGCGCAGCCGCTCCAGGTTCGCCCCGTAGGCCGGATGTCTCGCGAAGTCGGTGCCGACGTACGGCCCGACGGCGATCGGGATCCCCCGCCCGACCTGCTCGGCGAGCCGCGTGAGCACGTAGGTGTCCGCGATCCCGAGCGCGAGCTTCGTGATCGTGTTGTACGACGCCGGCGCGAGGAGCACCGCGTCGGGATCTGGCAGCGAGTACCCCACCGTGGTGTGGAAGTCCGTCCGCACCGGACGCCCGGTCGCCGCCTCGATCTCACGCATCGAGGCGGCGAAGACGTCCGCGGCCCGATCGGTGGCCAGGACGGAGCCTGTCAAATACGTCGTGTAAACGGTGGGCGGTTTTCAGTAGGTCAGGTAGGGGTTCATGCGTTCGGGGTAGGCCACGGCGAGCTGGGCGAGGGCCTGCTTCCAGTTCGTGGTGACCTGGCCCT
>NZ_JABBYC010000046.1 GCF_016742955.1 Myceligenerans indicum
AGATGTGTATAAGAGACAGCCCCCAAACAGCCCCCTCAGACCACCTGCCTGCTGACATCGGTTCAGCAGGCTTCCGCAGCCCGTTACTCCGGCTTGAACGGTCGGCTCACGCCTGCTGAGCTCTCCTCAACAGTGGACGGGCGCTGATTCTGCAGGGTGATCGCTGGTAGGCATGCACTTTGTCAGCGTCCCCGAGTAGTGTCCCGACGCGTGGAGACCATGACACCCGATACCGATGAAACCCCCACTCGCAAGCCGTTGTCCGAGGTCGTCGCACCCGACTGGGCCGAAGCCCTGGCCGGGGTCGAACCGCGCATCCACGAGCTGGGAGATTTCCTGCGCGCCGAGAACGCCGCGGGACGGGGATACTTCCCGCCCGGCCCGAACGTCCTCGCCGCGTTCCAGCGGCCGCTCGCCGAGGTCAAGGTGCTCATCGTCGGCCAGGACCCCTACCCGCGCCCGGGCCACGCGATGGGCCTGTCGTTCTCGGTCCAGCCGGATGTCCGTCCGCTGCCGCCGTCGCTGCTGAACATGTACAAGGAGCTGGAGAGCGACCTCGGCCTCCCGATGCCGTCCAACGGCGATCTGCGCCCGTGGGCGGACCAGGGCGTGATGCTCCTGAACAGGGTGCTGACCTGCCAGCCTGGCAAGTCGGACTCCCATGCCGGCAAGGGCTGGGAGGACGTCACCGAGGCCGCCATCAAGGCTCTCGCGGCACGCGGCGGCCCACTGGTCGCGGTGCTGTGGGGCGCCAAGGCACGCAACCTGAAGAAGTTCCTCGGCGATGTGCCGATCGTGGAGAGCGCGCACCCCTCTCCCCTGTCGGCCCGCAACGGCTTCTTCGGCTCCAAGCCGTACTCCCGCGTCAACACCCTCCTGGAGGAGCAGGGCGCCACCCCCATCGACTGGCGCCTGCCGTGACGCGCTGAACGGTGCGTGGCGTGCCTCACGCCCGGATACCTGGTACTGGACTGCACAGGACCCGGCGTCCCACGCAAGAATGTGCACCGTGAGCGCGACTTCTCCCCAGCACCCCGAAGCTTCGCCAGACCAGGCGCCGGCGACACCGCCGGCCGGACCGGCGTCGTCCGCCGACGCCGCGGCCTCCCCCACACCCCCGCGCTGGACGCGGTACGTCGCGATCGGCGACTCGTTCAGCGAGGGGTTGTGGGACCCGTATCCCAGCCTGGACGACACACAGCGCGGCTGGGCGGACCGCCTCGCGACGTCGCTCAGCGAGCGTCGCACCGCGGGCGGCGAACCCGCGATCGAGTACGCCAACCTCGCGATCCGCGGACGCCTGCTGCGCCCCATCATCGCGGAGCAGCTCGATACCGCACTCGCGATGAAGCCGGATCTCGTCTCCCTGGTCGGCGGCGGCAACGACATCCTGCGCCCCGGGGTGGACCTGGAGGCGATCTGCGCGGCACTCGAGGACGCGGTCGCGAAGATCCGCGCGACCGGCGCGGACGTGCTCATGGGCACCGGGTTCAAGGCAGGCGGCACACTGGCCTGGACCAACGGCAGGGTCGGCGTCTACAACGCGAACATCTGGTCGATCGCACGGCGTCGGGGCGCCCACGTGCTCGACCTCTGGGGCACCCGCTCCCTCTTCGATTTTCGCCTCTGGGCCGGTGACCGCATCCATCTCCTCCCGGAGGGCCACGAACGCGTCAAGAACGCCGCGCTCGTCGGCCTCGGCCTGCCGCCCGACGACGACACCTGGGACGAGCCTCTGCCCCCGGCGCCGCGACAGACTCGCATCGAGGCCACGAAGGCGAATGCGGCCTGGGCCAAGGAGCACGTCGCGCCATGGGTGAAGCGCCGGGTCACCGGCACGTCGTCGGGCGACGGCCGCACCGCGAAATGGCCGACCGCAGAGCCCTGGCCGCGCGCCTGAGCCGACGACACGGAACAACACCGCGCGACACGACGGGCCGGGGCGACGCCGGCCACCGGTGCGAGCCGTCCAGGAGGGCGCTGCCGAGGGCAGCACCACGGACGCGATGACACCGGGGTTTCCGCTGGGTTCGCACCACGAAACGCAGTGAGAAGGCCCGGAATCCTCAGGATTCCGGGCCTCGTGGAGCCGCCTGTCGGGTTCGAACCGACGACCTTTCGCTTACAAGGCGAGCGCTCTACCAGCTGAGCTAAGGCGGCGATGCCAGGGCCACGGACGGCCCGAGCGGGGTACAGCCTAGTGCACACCACGGGCACGTGAGCGGGATGCTTGCCGGCCGGCGCGAGCCGTCTCGGCGAGCATCCCGCTCGTCACGCTTCCGGGGCGGTGGTCAGGCCGCCGTCACCCGTCCGACGAGCCGTCGGAGGAGCCGCTGTCCCCGGACGAGCCCTCGTCCGCCGACCCGTTGCCGGAGCCCGCGGCGGTGATCGCCGTCGCCAGCGCGCCCGGCGTGGACCAGTCATCGATCCGCTCCCCGCCGAGCATGACGGTCGGGGTACCGAACTGGCCGGTCTGCGGGTTGGCCAGTTCCTCGGCCGACGTGGCCTGGTCGGTCGAAGCCGTCACCCAGTCGCGGTACGCCTCGGTGGCCTCGCCGTCGGCGATGCCCTTCGCGACGTCGGCCGGGACGCCCGCCTGCTCGGCGAATCCGGCGAGCTGGTCGTCGCTCAGACCGGCCGAGTTCTCGGCGGGCTGGTTCGCGAACAGGAGGTCGTGGTACTCGACGAAGGCCTCGGGCGCCTTGTCGGCCACCCATGCGGCCGAGGACGCCGCGCGTGTCGAGTACTCCGTGCCGCTGGACATGCGGTCCAGGATCGCCACCGGGTGCACCACGAGGGCGACCTCGCCCGACTCACGCAGCTGCGCGATGTCCGCACCGTTCATCTGCTCGAACTGACCGCAGATGGGGCACATGAAGTCGACGTAGACGTCGAGCTGGGGCGCTCCGTCGACCAGCGTTCCCGCCGCGCCGTTCTCGTCCACCGGGATGCCTGTCTCGTCCACGACCCCGGCGGGAATCGCGTCCGCCTTCTCCATGTCCGTCTTCTGCGACTCCGCGAAGAGCAGCCAGATCGCGACGCCCAGACCGACGATGAGCAGCCCAAGGATGCTGAGGGTCACGATCCGGTACATCCGCTCGCGCCCCTGCGCCTTCTTCTGCATCGCGAGGGCCTCGGCGCGGGCGGCCTCGCGCCGCTGTGCCTTGGTCATGTTCGACATCGAGTCCTTCTCCTCGGTGCGCGGCCCGCCGGGCCGGCAGCTTCCAGCGCCACGGTGGTGGCACCTCCCGGCGATCCGTCACCGGCGCGTCACAGCCTATCCACTGCGTCCTGGGAACGACCTGGGCATCGCATCACTATTCCGTGACGGTCCCGACATGCGACGACGGTCCCGAACAGCGGCGATCAGGAGGCCGCGGCACAGCATCCTGAGGCGAATGTCACCGCACGTCAGGCCGCTCCGTGAGCGGCCACCAGTCGATCACCAGCGGATCTGCCACGATTGCCGCCGCGCCGAGCCCGACCGCCACCAGCGCGAGCACCACGACGACTCCCGCGCCGGCCCAGCCCGGCGCCACCGTCGCCAGCAGCGCCTTGCTGCCCTCGCGCGTGCGGCGCGCCACCGGCCCCCACCAGACGAGCAGGACCGTGACGAGCATGGCCAGGGCGAGCACCCAGGTGTCCACGATCGAGTCGTTCGTGCCGCCCACGGAACGCGACGCGAGATCGTCGAGCGGCAGGACGATCACCCGCCCCGGGGCGAACAGCCAGAGCCCGCCGAGCGCCACGATCGCCCCGACCGCGCTCGCGATGAGCGCGGCGGGCAGCACCCCGAACACGGAGCGCACCAGGAACCACGGCATCAGGAGGGCTGCACGCCCCTTCCCGCCCGATGACGTCCCGCGCCTCATCCGCCAGTCCCACACCTCGTTCGCGGCCGTCCCGGAGGCTCGGCACAGCACGCACAGGACCAGGAACGTCGCGAGCGCCCACCCCGGCCGGGTCGCGGCGAGCGCCACGAGCGCACCGCCCACGGCGGTGATGGTGCCGGTCCGTGACGGATACGTCCGCATCGGCCCGACGGCGTGCGTGGGCGCGGACCCCACGGTCCCCGAGGGCGGGGCGCTCGGGGCACCGGGGCCGGTCGCCGAGGCTCCGGGACCTCCCGCGCCCCACGGCATGGTTCCCCGCACACCCCCGACCGGATGGCTCCGCACGGACCGGCCCTGCACCACCGGCTCGACGGCGGTCGTGTCGGGCTCCGCCGCGGGCGCGACCGGCTCCACGACCGCCGTCGGCCCGGCCATCACCTGGGTCCGCCGGTCGCCGACGTCGTCGGCGGGCGTGCTCGGGTCGGCGGCATGCGCCGCCGCGATGAACGCCTCGGATGCCGCGCGCAGCGATCTCGCCACCTCCGTGGGCCCCCAGCGCGCCTCGGGCGCGGGGCGGAGGGCCGCCTCCAGCGCCCGGGAGACACGTGGTTCGAGTCCGGCGAGATCCGCCTTGCCCTCGCGCGAGCGCCGCAGCACGAGCTCGAGCGGCCGGACGCCGAACGGTGAACGCCCGGTCGCCGCGAAGGCGAGCACGGCGGCCCAGCTCCACCAGTCGGTGTTGGGCGCGGGCTCGCCGCCGTCGAGCAGCTCGGGAGCGAGATAGCCCGGGGTCCCCATGACGTACCCGGTGCGGGTGGATCGCGCGTCCCCGGGCCCGTGCGCGAGCCCGAAGTCGATGACCACCGGGCCGTGAGGGGAGATCAGGACGTTCGACGGCGTCAGGTCACGGTGCACGACGCCGGCCGCGTGCACGGCTTCCAGGGCGTCGGCGAGCTGGTCCGCGAGCTCGTAGAGGTCGCGGGGGTCGAGCGGTCCACGGTCGTCGACCTCCTGCTCCAGTGTGGGTCCCTCGACGAGGTCGGTGACGATGAACGCCTCGGTGGCGTCGAGCTCGACGTCGAGCACGCCGGCCACGGCCGGGTGGTTGAGCCGTTGCAGCGCCCTGGCCTCGCGGCGGAGCCGCTCGCGCGCCCCGGCCTCGTCCCGTCCCGGCGTCAGCAGCTTGAGCGCGACGTCGTTGCCGCCGCCGTCGGTGGCGCGGTACACGGTCCCCATCGCGCCGCTGCCGATCCGCTCGGTCACCGTGTATCCGCCGACGACGGAGCCGACGGCGTGCTCACGGACCGCCGCGGTGCCGCCGCCTGCCCGCTGTTCGGTGCCGCCCACAGCTCCTTCTGCTCCCATGGGGCAAACGCTAGCGGGCGATTCCGGCCATCGCGCGGCAACTCACCCGTATTCGCCCTTCTGACCAGCAACGGAGCACCAATTTCGCCAGAAATGGGGTGATGGACATTACTGCGCAACCTTCTTGGGCATCGCTACTCTGAACAAGGCAAGCGGGAGTCAAAGCAGTCAATACAGATTGAGGTGCAGATCGTTGCCAGGCAAAGACGGATACGACCTCGTCGTGGTGGCCAACCGCCTCCCCGTCGATTTTTCTGTGAGTCCCGCCGGCGACCTGACCTGGCAGCGTTCACCAGGCGGCCTCGTCACCGCCCTGGAGCCGGTGATGCAGCAAGAGGAGGGAGCCTGGGTCGGCTGGTCGGGCGCCCCGGATCTCACCCACGAGCCGTTCGACGCCGATGGCATGCGCCTCGTTCCGGTCACGCTCAGCCCCGACGAGATCGAGCGCTACTACGAAGGTTTCTCGAACGACACCTTGTGGCCGCTTTACCACGACGTCATCGCGCCGCCCACCTACCACCGCCAGTGGTGGGACGCGTACCGGCGGGTCAACCAGCGGTTCGCCGACGCCGCTGCCGAGCAGGCCGCGCAGGGCGCCACCGTCTGGGTGCACGACTACCAGCTGCAGCTCGTGCCCCGGATGCTTCGGGACCTGCGGCCTGACCTGCGCATCGGGTTCTTCGACCACATCCCGTTCCCGCCGGTGGAACTCTTCGGCCAGCTCCCCTGGCGCCGTCAGATCGTGGACGGCCTGCTGGGCGCCGACGTCATCGGTTTCCAGCGCAACGGCGACGCCGCGAACTTCGTCCGGGCGGTTCGCCGGATCACCGACTACACGACCCGCGGGCCGGTGATCACCATGCCCGACGCCGAGGGCCGTCCGGGCCGTCACGTCCGCGCGCAGGCGTTCCCCATCTCCATCGACTCGCGGCGCTTCGACGAGCTGGCCCGCTCGCCCGAGGTGCAGCACCGCGCGAAGGAGATCCGCTCCGACCTCGGCGACCCGGAGACCGTGTTCCTCGGCGTCGACCGGCTGGACTACACCAAGGGGATCCGCCACCGGATCAAGTCGTACGGCGAGCTCCTGGAGGACGGGAGGCTGGACGTCACCCGGGCCACGCTGGTGCAGGTGGCCAGCCCGAGCCGGGAGAACGTCGGTGCCTACCAGGACCTGCGCGAGCACGTGGAGATCCTGGTGGGCCGCATCAACGGCGAGTTCGGCGAGCTCGGCCACTCCGCCATCCACTACCTGCACCACTCCTACCCGTCCGAGGAGATGGCCGCCCTGTACCTCGCGGCGGACGTCATGCTCGTGACCGCGCTGCGCGACGGCATGAACCTCGTGGCGAAGGAGTACGTCGCGGCCCGGAGCGACGAGCGCGGCGTACTCGTGCTCTCGGAGTTCACCGGCGCCGCCGACGAGCTGTCACCCGGGCCGCTTCTGGTCAACCCCCACGACATCGACGGGATGAAGGACATCATCGCCGCGGCCGCCGCCATGGACCCGAAGGAGCAGCGCCGACGCATGCGCCGACTGCGTCGCAAGATCATGTCCGACGACGTCGCCAAGTGGTCCGAGTCCTTCCTCTCCGTGCTCTACGCCGTGCAGCCGCCGGCCGCGGCAGAACCACGCAGCTCGGAGCCCACCGGAACGCTGCCCGACTCGCTGAGGGCCTTCGCCGCCCAGCCCGCGGGCCGCCGACGCCGGAAGAACGCGAGGCCTGCCGTCGCCTGGCTGATCGCGTGCGACTTCGACGGCACCCTCTCCCAGCTCGTGGACGACCCGAAGGCGAGCCGTATGACGCCGGCCGCGCGGGCCGCCGTCGACCGCATCGCCGACCTCGCCGACGACCTGCCCGTGCGCTTCTCCCTCGTCTCGGGCCGCGACCTGAAGGACCTGGCGCAGGTGACCGAGGCACCTCCCGGCACGTTCCTCGTCGGTTCCCACGGTGCCGAGACGGGCCGCGTGACCGCCGAGGGCATCCAGTCGGTACCGCTTCAGCTCTCCCCCGCACAGCACACCCAGCTCGACGCCCTCATCGCGGGCTTCGAGGCGGCCGCTGCGGAGCGCGAAGGCGTGTGGGTACAGATCAAGCCCGGGGCCGCCGTCGTCCACACCCGCCTGGCGGGCGCCGACGACGCCGCGGCGGTCACGGTGGCGGCCGACGAGGTCGCCGCGAACCTCGGGCTGCAGCCCATGCACGGCAAGGACGTGGTCGAGGTGTCCGTGGTCTCGACCTCGAAGGGCGAGGCGCTGCGGCAGTTGCGCGACGTCGTCGCCGACGAGACCGGGGCACAGACCGTACGGATCTTCTACTCCGGGGACGACACGACCGACGAGCACGCCTTCGCCGCGCTGGAGGCCGGCGACCTGGCCGTCAAGGTCGGCACGGGCGACTCCCTGGCCCAGCACCGGGTTCCGGACGCGGACACGCTCGCCGTGGTCCTGGAGCGCCTTGCCGACGAGCTGACCCGGCCGTGACCGCGCTCACCCTGGTCAGGAGGTACCTTGACCGCCCAATAGTGGATCGGAGCCCATAACGGGGTACGATCACGCTGCAATCTGTGTCACCGCCGACACGCAAGTGGAAGCAACGACACCCGACACAACGGATCGTCCGGCACGTACCTGCCGGTGGAGGGAAGTCTCACCATGGCTACGGTCACTTTCGACAAGGCGACGCGCGTCTACCCGGGCACGGAGCGCCCGGCCGTCGACCAGCTCGACCTGCACATCGAGGACGGCGAGTTCCTCGTCCTCGTCGGCCCCTCGGGCTGCGGTAAGTCCACGTCGCTGCGCATGCTCGCAGGCCTCGAGGACGTCAACGGCGGTGCCATCCTCATCGGTGACCGTGACGTCACCGACGTGCAGCCCAAGGACCGCGACATCGCGATGGTCTTCCAGAACTACGCGCTGTACCCGCACATGTCCGTGGCGGACAACATGGGCTTCGCGCTCAAGATCGCGGGCACACCGAAGGCGGAGATCCGCCAGCGGGTCGAGGAGGCGGCGAAGATCCTCGACCTCACCGAGTACCTCGACCGCAAGCCGAAGGCGCTGTCCGGTGGTCAGCGTCAGCGTGTCGCCATGGGCCGCGCCATCGTGCGCCAGCCGCAGGTGTTCCTCATGGACGAGCCGCTGTCCAACCTGGACGCCAAGCTCCGCGTGCAGACCCGTACGCAGATCGCCTCGCTCCAGCGTCGTCTCGGCGTCACCACGGTGTACGTCACGCACGACCAGACCGAGGCCCTCACCATGGGTGACCGCATCGCCGTGCTGTCGGCCGGCGTCCTGCAGCAGGTCGGCACGCCGCGCGAGATGTACGACAAGCCGGCCAACGTGTTCGTCGCGGGCTTCATCGGCTCCCCGGCCATGAACATCGGCACCTTCGACGTCACCGACGGCAAGGCGCAGGTGGGCGGCGCGTCCATCACCCTGGACCGCGCGGTCGCGGACGGCATCACGCCGGCCGACGGCGGCCGGGTGACCCTGGGCTTCCGCCCCGAGTCGCTCGACGTGGTCTCCTCGGGCAGCGAGGGCGCCTTCGAGGTCGACGTCACGCTCGTCGAGGAGCTCGGCTCCGACGCGTTCGTCTACGGCACGCTGAAGAACGGCGGTGACCTGCACGCCGGTGACAGCAACCAGGTGATCGTGCGGATCGACCCGCGCAACGTGCCGGACAAGGGCGACACGATCTCGGTCACGATCAAGCCGGAGCAGACGCACGCGTTCTCCGCCGCCACGGGTGAGCGCCTGGGCTGATCGTCCCGAGCCCGCCACGGATCGCGGCGGGACAGCACCTTGGCTGCGCCGTACCGCCGGTACGGCAACGTCGTGACACAGCGCCGTAGGGGTACTCGACCTCTACGGCGCTGTGCCGCTCCACGCCAGCACCGACCCGGGAGACAGGGATGACCCACAACCTGCAGATCACCGCCGCGCGGCCGGACCCCGCGCTGCTCGACCTGCCCTGGGACACCCCTCTGATCTCGTGGCCCGACGACGTGCTGGCCGCCCTCCCCCGCGGTATCTCCCGCCACGTGGTCCGGTTCGTCCGGCTCTCGGGACGCGTGCTCGCCATCAAGGAGATCGGCGAGTCGGTCGCCTACCGCGAGTACGAGCTGCTCCGGCGGCTGAACCGCCTGGACGTCCCCTCCGTGGTGCCCGTCGGGGTGATCACCGGGCGGCGCGACGCGAACGGCGAACGGCTCGAGGCAGTCCTGGTCACCGAGCACCTGCAGTTCTCCCTGCCTTACCGCGCGCTGTTCAGCCAGTCGCTGCGGCCGGACACGGCCACCCGCCTCATCGACGCCCTCGCCGTGCTCCTCGTCCGCCTCCACCTGGTGGGCTTCTATTGGGGTGACGTGTCGCTGTCCAACACCCTCTTCCGGCGCGACGCCGAGACCTTCTCCGCCTACCTGGTCGACGCCGAGACCGGCGACCTGCACCGCGAGCTCACGCCGGGGCAGCGCAACTACGACATCGACCTGGCACGCACCAACATCATCGGCGAGCTGATGGACCTCGCGGCGGGCGAGATGCTCGACGAGGAGGTCGACGAGGTCGGTATCGGCGACGCCCTCGTCGAGCGGTACAACGAGCTGTGGGAGGCCCTGACGGGCGCCGAGTACTTCGTCGCCGACGACCGCTGGCGGGTCGACGCGCACATCGAGCGCCTCAACCGTCTCGGGTTCGACGTCGGCGAGCTCGAGATGACCACCGACATCGACGGCACGACCGTGCGGATCCAGCCCAAGGTGGTCGACGCCGGCCACCACTCCAACCGGCTCTTCCGCCTCACGGGGCTCGACGTCCAGGAGAACCAGGCGCGCCGGCTGCTCAACGACCTCGACTCGTACGCCGCGGCGACGGGGCGGCAGAACGACAGCGAGCAGCTGGTGGCCCACGACTGGCTGCGCAAGGTCTTCGAGCCGACGGTGAACGCCGTCCCGCGCGATCTGCGGCGCAAGCTGGAACCCGCGCAGATCTTCCACGAGGTGCTGGACCACCGGTGGTTCATCTCCGAGCGCGCGGGCCGTGACATCCCGCTCCCGGAGGCCGTCGCCTCCTATGTCGAGGATGTGCTGCGGCACCGGCCCGACGAGAAATCACTCCTCGGTCTCCCGCCGGGCGAGCGCCCCTCGGAGGACGATCCGGAGTCGGACTACTTCCACCTCTCGACGTGACGTCCGGCTCCGTCGGCGTGATGCACGCCTGTGGAAGACCCGCCGCGTGCGGCCCTCGCCGCCGGTAGGCTGGTCAAGTGAACATTCGCCTGTACGACACCGCCACGCGGGAAGTGCGTGACTTCCACCCCGTCACTCCGGGTGAGGCCAGCATCTACCTGTGTGGCGCCACCGTGCAGAGCGCGCCTCACGTCGGTCACCTCCGCCCGGCAGTCGCCTTCGACGTACTGCGCCGCTGGCTGACCCGCCAGGGCCTGAAGGTGACCTTGATCCGGAACGTCACCGACATCGACGACAAGATCCTCGCCAAGGCGTCCGCCGCCGGCGTCGAGTGGTGGGAACACGCCGCACGGTTCGAGCGCGCCTTCTCGCGCGCCTACGATGCGCTCGGCGTCCTGCCGCCCACGTACGAGCCCCGGGCCACCGGCCACGTTCCCGAGATGGTGGCCCTGATGCAGGATCTGATCGACGCCGGCCACGCGTACGTCGGCACCGAGGGCAACGTCTGGTTCGATGTCCGGTCCTGGCCCGCCTACGGCGAGCTGACCAGGCAGAAGCTGGAGGACCTGGGTGTCGAGGACGAGGCGGCAGCAGCCGACACGGTCGCCGCGCAGAAGCACGACCCGCACGACTTCGCCCTGTGGAAGGCACCGCGCCCGGGCGAACCGGCGACGGCGTCCTGGACCACCCCCTGGGGACGCGGACGGCCCGGCTGGCATCTGGAGTGCTCGGCGATGGCACGCCGCTACCTGGGCCCGGAGTTCGACATCCACGGTGGCGGCCTCGACCTGCGGTTCCCCCACCACGAGAACGAGCAGGCACAGTCCCGCGCCGCCGGGGACGCCTTCGCGCATTCCTGGATGCACATCGCGTGGGTGACCCAGCAGGGCACGAAGATGTCGAAGTCGCTGGGCAACGGGCTGCTGGTGAACGAACTGCTGGACCATGCGCCGGCCGCGGCGGTGCGCTACGCGCTGGTGTCCGTGCAGTACCGTTCGATGCTGGAGTGGGCCCAGGACACCCTGGACGAGGCACACGCCACCTGGGACCGGCTGGCCGGGTTCGTCACCCGGGCCACGGAGGTGGTGGGTGCTGTTCCCACCGACGAGGTCGCCAAGGCGGACGTCCCGGAGGACTTCGCCGCCGCCATGAACGACGATCTCAACACTCCGGCCGCGCTCGCCGTAGTCCACGAACGTCTGCGCGCCGGGAACAGTGCGCTGGCGGCCGGTGACACCGACGCGGCGCGTGCCGAGCTGGTGGCGGTCCGTGCGATGCTGGACGTGCTCGGGCTCGACCCGGCCGATCCGCAGTGGGCCACGCCGTCCGGCGATCGGCACGCCGCAGCACTCGACGCTCTGGTCACGGCCGAGCTGGAGGCCCGTGTGGCCGCGCGGGCCGCGAAGGACTGGGCCACGGCGGATGCCATCCGCGACCGGCTCACCGCCGCGGGCATCGAGGTCCAGGACTCCGCCGACGGCGCCCGGTGGGCACTGGCCGGGTCCTGACCGGACCGCCTCCGGGCGGAGACTGGCCGTAGCAATCGCCGCGTAGCGGCCGGAAGGAATGTCACGATGGCAGGTAACTCGGAGCGCCGCGGTGCGACGCGCAAGCCCGGCTCCAAGAAGGGCCCGCAGGTCGGCACCGGCGGTCACAGCCGCAAGGCGCTGCGCGGCAAGGGACCGACGCCGAAGGCGGAGGACCGCGTCTATCACCCCGCGCACCAGCGCAAGCTTGTGTCCGAGAGGCGTGCCGCCCGGCAGGAGCAAAGCCGGCCGGCACGCGGTCCCGCCGCGAAGACCAAGCGTCGCGGCGACGCGACCGAGATCGTGGCGGGGCGCAACGCCGTGCTCGAGGCGTTGCGCGCCGAGATGCCGGTGACCTGCGTGTACATCGCGTCCCGTCTGGATGCCGACGATCGCACCGAGGAAATCCTGAAGCTCGCGGCCGCGCGGTCCCTGAAGTTCGTCGAGGGTTCCAAGCTGGAGCTCGACCGGTTGACGGACAACGCCGTGCACCAGGGCATCGCGATCCAGGTCCCGCCGTACGAATACGCGGACGCCGAGGACCTGCTCGACGCGGCGGCGGCCACGGGCCGTCCTCCGCTCGTCGTGGCGCTCGACGGCGTGACCGATCCACGCAACCTCGGTGCCGTGCTGCGGTCCGCCGGGGCATTCGGCGCACACGGCGTCCTGGTGCCGGAACGCCGGGCGGCTGGCATGACGGCGTCGGCCTGGAAGGTGTCCGCCGGTGCGGCCGCCCGCGTCCCCGTTGCCCGGGCGACGAACCTCACCCGGGAGCTGGAGGCGCTGAAGAAGGCCGGCTGCTTCGTGGTGGGGCTCGACGCCGGTGGCGACACGGAGATCGGCGACGTCGCCTTCGCGGCCGACCCGCTGGTCCTGGTGGTGGGTTCGGAGGGCAAGGGCCTGTCCCGGCTGGTACGCGAGGCCTGTGACGCCGTGGCGTCCATCCCGATCGCCGCCGCCACGGAGTCCCTCAACGCCGCGGTGGCGGGCGGCATCGCCCTCTACGAGGTGGCCCGGAAGCGCCGCGAGAACTGAGAGTCGTCGCAGGCCGCACGGCCGGACGTCGGCTCGCGGAGCAGGAGGCTCTCGGCGGGGGCAGCGGCTGTCCCCGCCGGTCTACGGTCTACGAGACGGCGTCGACCAGCCGGGCGACATGCCGGTGGCCGGCGAGTTCGTAGCCCACCACGCTCACGGTCGGTGCCAGCATCACCAGGACCAGGCACCAGGCCATCCCCACCCCCGCACCGGCTGCGGCAACGGCCACGGCAAGCAGCGCCACCGTGCCCACCACGATCCCCGTGTGCAGCCGGTCCACGCTGCGGGTCACCGCCACGAAGATCAGGTGGTCGGCCAGCACGAAGACTCCGACCGGCACGGCGACGGCCAGCACCGTACCGATCGCGTCCAGGCTGGTCTCCCCCTCCAGGTAGGAGGCGGCGACATGCAGCCCTGACCCGACTGCCGCGAGTGCCGCGTAGATCACGATGTGCCCGTAGCCCCAGCCGAACGACCGCTCACGGTGTGCGTGCAGCATCGCGGCGGCCGGGGTGATCCAGTAGGTCCACCAGAGCCCGAACGTCAGGCCCATCCCGGCGAACGCCACGAGGGCGGCGTCGAGGGTCCAGCCGTGGCCCTCCACGACGGCGCTCAGTGAGGCCACCGTACCGATGACGCCCTCGCCGAGCGTGATGATGGCGAGCAGCCCGTAGCGCTCCACGATGTGGTGCGGGTGCCACGGGGTGCCGCGCCGCACCACACCCTCCGGGGACGAGCCCGCCTGCTCGGCATCTGACCGCACCACTCGCTCGGCCATCCACGGCCCCGCCATCTCGACGACCATCAGCGCCGGGCCGACCATGAAGAATGCCGCCGCGCTGGTGGGAAGGGCTGCGAGCACCACCCAGCCGATCTGGCTCACCACGAGCGTCCGAACATATGCGAGGCAGGCGGATCGGTGCTCGGGCGACTGGACGGCCGCGCGCAGCCACTGCACGAGCATCGCCAGGCGCATGACGACATAGCCGGCCACCATGACCTCGTTGTGCAGGAGCCCGCCCGCGTCGAGACTGTGGAACATCTCCGGCAGTCCCAGAGCCAGCACCATGACGCCGATCATCTGCACCATGGTGGTCACCCGGTAGAACCAGTCGTCGGTGTCGAAGGCGGAGGCGAACCAGGTGAAGTTGATCCACGCCCAGCACACCGCGAACATCGCGAAGACGAACCCGATCACCGCCGGAGCCGTATGACCTTCGGTCATCAGGTGTGCCGCCTGCTCGCCGGCAACGCTGAAGGCGACGACGAACGTCAGGTCGAACAGTAGTTCGAGCGGGGTTGCCGTGCGGTGTGACTCGTGTGGATCCCGTCCCCGCATGGGCCGGACGCGATGGTGTAAAGCCATGGCCTCATCCTGCCCGAGGCCTGTCTGGAGAGGCCACCGTGGCCGGGCGGGCTGGTGAGGAGACCGGCCGGTGAGGTGGTCAGCCGAAGTTCTTGCCCTCACCGCGGTAGGTCGGGACCGTCTCGACGATCTCGTCGCCGCGGACGAGGTGCACCTCGTCGAAGCGTTCCATCAGCTCGCCGGCCTTCGCGTGCCGGAACCAGACACGGTCTCCCAGGTGCAGCTCCTCCTGCCCGCCGGAGCCGCGGCGGTGCGACCGCAGGGGCGTCTGCACCTCTCCGACCCCCTCCGATCCGGTGAGCTTCCAGCCGGGTGTCACGAGGCGCGGCAGTCGGGAGACCGCGGCGGGACCAGACGCGACATAGCCGCCGGCGAACGCCGTCACCCAGCCGGGCGCCGGCTCCCGCACGACGTCGAGCCCGAAGAAGGCGGCGGGCCGCGGCCGGAATGCCCGGTAGGCGTCGAACAGGCCGGGCGTGTACAAACCCGAGCCCGCTGTCACCTCGGTGACGCCGGGCCCGGCCGCAGAGGTCTCGAGCGATCCCGTCCCGCCGGAGTTCACCAGGTCGAGCTCGTGCCCGACGGCCTCCCGGGCGGCTGCCACAAGTCCGGGCCGACGACGATCGAGGTCACGTACCGAGAGCTGCTTCACCAGGCGGACGGCCGGGCTGGAGTCGGGCAGTCCCGCGACCTGCGCCTCGTAGAACATGAGGCCACGCAGTCGCACGCCCCGCGTGCGAGCCACGCGAGAGGCGAGGCGTCCGACATCGTCGGGCGTGCGCAACGGTGAGCGCCGGACGCCGAGATGAGCCGACGCCAGCCGGAGGCTCGCGTCGATGTCGAGGCACACCTGAAGCGACGGCGGCGCCTCCGCGGAGGCCGGCATGCCACCGCTCTCGGGCACGCCACTGCTCTCGGGCACGAGCGCCCCGTCGCCGGGACCTGCGGCGAAGCCGGCCATGGCCCTCGCGCCGGCGATCGCCTCCGCGATGAGATCCAGCTGCGCGGTCGAATCGATCATCAACGTCACCGCATGCCGCGCCACGGGGTCCGCGGCGAGTTCGGCAAGCGTGCCGCGGTCGGCCGTCGGGTATCCGACCAGGATGTCGTCGACACCCTGGGAGGCGAGCCACTGCGCCTCGCGCGGCGAGTAGGCCATGACGCCGGAGAACCCCGCCCCGAGCGCGCGGCCCACGAGCGACCGGACCCGGACGGACTTGCTGGCCAGCCGCACGGGCGTACCGCCGGCGCGGGCCAGCAGATCACGGATGTTCGCGTCGAGCCGGTCGAGATCCACCGCGGCGACGGGAGCGGGCAGGTGCGCGGTCGCCGCCGACAGCCGTGCCGTCAGCGGAGCGGCCATGGCTTCGCCCTCGCCTCCGCTGCGCCTCGGCCTCATCCGATCTGTCGCGGCCTCGCCCTCGCCTCCGCTGCGGGCACGTACCTCGTCCCTCGGCCCGTACCCTCCGCTGCGCCTCGGCCTCATCCGATCTGTCGCGGCCTCGCCCTCGCCTCCGCTGCGGGCACGTACCTCGTCCCTCGGCCCGTACCCTCCGCTGCGCCTCGGCCTCATCCGAGCACCTTACGGGTGTAGCGGTTGTGGAACACGCCCTCCGGGTCGTGTTCCAGACGCACGCGGGCGGCGTCGTCGAACCGAGGGTAGAGAGGGGCGAGATCGTCGGCGTCGCGGGTGTGCATCTTGCCCCAGTGCGGCCGTCCGCCGGCGGTGACGAAGATGCGCTCGGCGGCCTCGAAGTACCGCGAGTACGGGAGCCGCCAGTACTGGTGAACCGCGACGTAGGCGGTCTCCCGGCCGTGGGCGGTGGACAGCCAGACGTCGTCGGGCGCGGCGAACCGCACCTCGATCGGGAACGGCACGTTCTCCCCGGAGCTGCGCAGCCAGTCGTCCACCTCGGTGATGACGTCTCGCACGCTCTCACGGGGGATCGCGTACTCCATCTCGCGGAACCGCACCCGACGTCGCGTGCAGAACACCTGGTACGACGGCGCCTGGTACGTCCTCGCCGACAGCGCGCGGGCGGAGACGGCGTTGAGTCGCGGCGTCAGCCCGCCGAAAGCGGTAGCGGTCCGGTTGATCATCTCGAAGGCGCCGTTGGACAGGACCTCCTCGTCGAGGAAGGAACGGGCCGCGCGGGCCGCCCGGGCCACTCGCCCCTCGTCCGCCGGAGCGACCCGCGTGTTCCGCAGCGTGAGTGCACGCCCCGTGACGGGGAAGAAGTAGAGCTCGAAGTGGTCGCTCGTCGCGACGGCACCGTCCGGCCCGTCCAGGGACTCCAGCGCCTCGGACAGCGGCACAGGATGCTCCTCGGCCCGCAGGTCGTACGCCGGCACGGCCTCCAGGGTCACGGCGCTGAGGATCCCCGTGGTTCCCAGGCCGAGACGCGACGCCTCGAAGAGCGGGTCGCCGGGTCCGACGTCGTGCACCGTGCCGTCCACGCCGACCACCCGCAGGCCCCTCACCTGGGTGGCGAGCCCGCCGAACCGGGCACCGGTGCCGTGCGTTCCCGTGGAGATAGCACCTGCGATCGACTGTCGGTCGATGTCGCCGAGGTTGCGCATCGCGAGCCCGCGCTCGGCGAGCAGGCGGTTGAGCTGATGCAGCCGTATCCCCGCGCCGACGGTGACGAGCGTGTTCCCCGTCTCGGGGTCGTTCTCCGTGCGTTCGAGGCCTCTCAGATGGTCGAGGCCCAGCAGGACCCCCGACGTCGTCGCGGCGGGCGTGAACGAGTGTCCCCCGCCGACGGCGCGCACGGACCGGCCGTCGGCGGCCGCTCTCGCGATCACCTCGGCGAGCTCCGCCTCGGACCGGGGCTCGGCCCGGCCTGCCGGGCTGCACGTAGCGGTGCGAGCCCAGTTGCTCCAGGTCAGCGGCTGGGACGTAGGGGGGCGGTGAACGACGTCGGACACGGGGGCACTATCCCACGCCCTGGTCGCCACGAACAGGGGTCAAGGGCGAGTTCGTCGCCGAGGCTCTTCCCGGCCCCAGCCCCGGCCCGGGCCACGACGACCACCGGCCCGCGCCCACCGGCCGAGGGCAGGCGGTCAACGGTCAACGGTCAACGGTCAACGGCACCCTCACTCGCGGTCGAAGGCTGGCTTCATGTAGTTGAGCACCAGACGGGCCAGCTCGTCGAAGGCCTTCTGCGCGGCGTCGTCGTCCCGGTCCACGAGCCAGCCGATCTCGATCCCGTCGATCTGCTGGGCGACGAAGCGCGCCAGGAAGTCGATGTCCACCGAGAAGCGGGACGCGCCGCGGTCGGCGAGCTTGTTCAGGTACTCACGGGTGAACCGGTAGCTCTGGTCCAGATGCGCCTGAGCAACCTCCCGCAGGACGCGGGAGCGCACCCCGGCCAGAGCGAACTCGAACGTCAGGAGCCGCATGTGCTGGTTCTGCTTCAGGCCGTCGAGCAGCGACTTCGCAGACGCCTCGACGAGCGCCTCCGGGTCGTGCCCCTGGTCAAGCGCTGCGAGGGCCGGTTCCGAGGCCGTCAAGGCGATGGCGCGCCCCATCGCGCGCAGCATCTCCGCCTTGTCCTCGAAGCAGTAGTGCACGGTGCCCAGCGAGATCTCAGCCTCCTGGGCCACGGCACGCACCGACACCGCTTCCACCCCCTCCCGGAGGGCGACCCGCAACCCGGCCTCGACGATCTCCTGGCGACGCTCCTCGAGCGTCTTGCGTCTACTCGCTCGGACCTCCGTCATGAGACAGCTCCGCCCGGCCTCTCCACGCCCGATGCCTCGCCACCGGACCCGGCAGGCGTGGCCGGCTCGGCGGGTACGACCAGTGCGGGGAACACCAGCGCGGTGGCGATCGCCGCGACGCCCTCGCCACGCCCAGTGAGCCCCAGCCCGTCGGTCGTGGTCGCGGAAACGTTGACGGAGGCGCCCGCAGCGGCGCCGAGCGCGGCCGCGGCCGCGGCACGGTGCGGACCGATCCTGGGGCGGTTCCCGATCACTTGAACAGACACATTCCCAATGGTGAACCCTGCGGCGCGAACTCGCCGAGCGGCCTCGGTCAGAAGCCTCGTCCCGGACGCCCCGGACCACTCGGGCTCGGAGGTGCCGAAGTTCGTCCCGAGATCACCGATCCCGGCCGCGGCGAAGAGCGCATCGGCTGCGGCGTGCGCGGCGACGTCGGCATCGGAGTGCCCGGCCAGGCCTCGTTCACCGGGCCAGTGCAGGCCGCCGAGCCACAGCTCGCGGTCGGAGCCCTCGGGGGCGAAGGCGTGCACGTCCGTCCCGATACCGATGCGCGGCACGGGGTACGAAGCTGCGGGTGCGCCGTTCACGCTTGATCCTCCCACTCAGTCCTCCAGCTCAAGGGCTGCGACGCGCAGGTCGCGCTCCGTGGTGATCTTGGCGGCGGCCGCATCGCCTCGCACGATGTGAACGGGCTCGCCCAGCGCCTCGACGAGTCCGGCGTCATCCGTGGCGGCTGCCAGCTCCGAGCCAGAGCGGCCCTCGCCGGCCTTGTGGGCGCGTTCCAGGAGTTCCCGGGTGAAGCCTTGCGGCGTCTGCACCGCGCGCAGCACTGCACGGTCCGGGGTCCCCAGGACGAGCTCGGCACCATCGCCGGGTACCACCTGTTTGACGGTGTCGGTGACGGGGAGTCCGGGTACGACGGCATCGTGGCCGGCCCGAACGGCGGCCACGACCCGCCTGACGAGATCCTCGGGAACAAGCGGGCGGGCGGCGTCGTGCACGAGAACGACGTCATGTCCCGCGCCTGCCGCGGCAAGGCCCGCGGCTACGGACGCCTGGCGCGTCGGGCCACCGTCGACCACGGTGACGGGAACGGTCACATATGCATCGGCGGTGAGAAGTTCGGCCACGACGTCCCGGAGTCCGCCGGGTGCGGTGACGATGAGAGCATCGACCACGCCCGATCCGGCCAGCCTGCGTGCCGCATGGAGAACGAGTGGGAAGCCACCGAGATCGACGAGTGCCTTGGGCAAGTCACGCCCCAGACGTGCCCCCGATCCGGCGGCGGTGAGGATCGCGAGCGTCGTCATGTCCGGACCCGCCCGTGGGGGGTCACAAAGGTGATCAGCCGGCTAGGACCTCGTCGAGGATGGCTTCGGCCTTCTCCTCCTCGGTCTTCTCCGCGAGCGCGAGCTCGGAGATCAGGATCTGCCGAGCCTTGGCCAGCATGCGCTTCTCACCGGCGGACAGGCCACGGTCGGCATCGCGACGGGAGAGGTCCCGGACGACCTCGGCAACCTTGATCACGTCACCGGAAGCCAGCTTCTCGAGGTTCGCCTTGTAGCGGCGCGACCAGTTGGTGGGCTCTTCCGTGTACGGCGCGCGCAGCACCTCGAAGACACGCTCGAGGCCCTCCTGGCCGACGACGTCGCGCACCCCGACGAGGTCGACGTTCTCCGCCGGAACCTCGATCGTCAGGTCACCCTGAGCAACCTTGAGCTTGAGGTACATCTTCTCCTCGCCCCGGATCTTGCGGGTCTTGACCTCCTCGATCAGCGCCGCGCCGTGGTGCGGGTAGACAACAGTCTCGCCTACTGTGAACGTCATCTGCAGATGTCCCCTTTCCAGGACACAAGGTTACCACGTGACGGCCCTCGGTTTTCTTGACCACGCCAAGTTCGGAAGCCGTGCTGACATTGGTATTCCTGCAGGTCAGCGGCGACTTCTTGGACGTATTGGTGCACACCGGCAACCGTGGACACGCCCGGTCGCATCGATCTGATCACACACTCTTGACCCAATTTTTGATTCGTACAGAATGACGTCTGCCCAATTCTCTCCACATGCCGCCTCGGGGCGAGCCTCCGGCGGCGGCACCGGTGACACACACCACTGTTCAACTCACCCGCGGGGCGCCGCACGACGCACCGTCGCGGTCGCGGACCACTAGGATGTTGGCTGATCCACAGCCTTGACCTCCAGGGAGTAGACCGTGTCCCGTCGCACCACCGCCCTCCGACGCGCCCGCACCGTCGCGGTCGCGGCCGTCACCGCGGCGGGTGCCGCCCTCCTGTCGGCATGCGCCCCCACCACCACCGCGATCAACTACTCGCCGTCCGACGGTGTCACGGTGTCCGTGGGTGCCGAGAACGACAAGGAGTTCACCGACCTGCGGGGGATCAACCTCATGGTCGTCTCCCAGGAGGAAGGCGCGGCCGGCAGCCTGCTCGGCGCGCTGGCCAACGACACCCAGGCCGACGCGACGTTCACCCTCGCCCCGGAGGGTGTCACCCCGGTCACCTTCGAGGTCGCCGCCGGTGAGACCCTCTACCTCGGCGGTGAGTCCGGCGAGCCCGTCCTGTTCGACGTCGTGCCCGCCGCACCTGGCGCCAGCCTCCCCGCGACTCTCGAGGCGGGCGGCATGGTGCAGGACTTCGACCTGCCGGTGCTCAGCGGTGAGCTCTCCGAGTACGCGCCCTACGTGCCGAGCCCGATGCCGTCGGAGTCGGCCACGCCGGACATGTCCGTGGCACCGGACGCATCGGCCACGCCGGAGGCCTGAGAGGCTTCGCGGGATTCCCCTGCTGTTGGAGCGATCTCGCCGATTTCCTTCGCTCCGGACAACTCCGGCCGCTAGGGTCTTGGTGGGCGATCCGTCCAGGTTTTCCCTCCCGACCACGCGGGATGATCTCTTTCCCTGAAGGGCTCGAAGTTTGCTTCAGCGCACCAACCTCCCCTCCACCCGCCGCGCTCGCGCCGCGGCCACCGTCGTCGGCGCCGTCCTGGCCGCCGGCGTCTTCTCAGGATGCTCGGCGATCGACGGATTCCTGGAGGGGAGTTCCAACGAGGCTCCCCGCGATGAGAACGGCAACATCACCGAAGCGTCCGACGCCGACGCCATGGCCGTGGAGATCGGGGACTGCCTCGACATCGCCGAGCTCGAGAACCAGGCCACGTTCACCGACCTGCCCGTCATGCCCTGCGACGAGGAGCACACCGGCGAGATCTACGCCGAGAAGGACCTCGCCAACGGCACCTACCCGGGCGAGGAGGACGTCACGAACGAAGCGGACACGTTCTGCGAGAACGAGTTCGAGACGTTCGTGGGCACGCCCTACTCGGAGTCCGAGCTGTACTTCTGGTCCTTCTACCCGACCAAGGAGAGCTGGCGGCAGGACGACCGGACCATCCAGTGCGTCCTGGAGTCGGAGCAGCCGGTCACCGAGACCCTGAAGGGCGTCGCCCGCTGACGACCGGAGAACACGCCGAGGGGGCTCGGCGGGCTCGGCCAACTGGCCTCGAGCCCGCCGAGCCCCCTCGGCGTTCATGCGTCGTCGGGAATGATCAGCCGAAGCGGCCGGACACGTAGTCCTCCGTGTCCTTCTCCCGGGGCGACGAGAAGATGGTCGCGGTGTCGTCCATCTCGATGAGCTTGCCCGGCTTGCCGGTGCCGGCGATGTTGAAGAACGCCGTCCTGTCGCTCACGCGGGCAGCCTGCTGCATGTTGTGCGTGACGATGACGATCGTGTAGTCCTTCTTCAGCTCCTGGATCAGGTCCTCGATCGCGAGCGTGGAGATCGGGTCCAGTGCGGAGCACGGCTCGTCCATGAGGACGACCTCGGGCCTCACCGCGATGGTGCGGGCGATGCACAGCCGCTGCTGCTGGCCGCCCGAGAGCCCGGAGCCGGGCTTGTCCAGGCGGTCCTTGACCTCGCTCCAGAGGTTGGCACCCCGCAGGGAGGATTCCACGAGCTCGTCGGCGTCGGACTTGCTGATCCGGCGATTGTTCAGCTTGACGCCGGCCAGGACGTTGTCCCGGATCGACATCGTGGGGAACGGGTTGGGCCGCTGGAAAACCATGCCGATGGTGCGGCGCACCGCCACCGGGTCGACGTCCGGACCGTAGAGATCGACGCCCTCGAGCTCGACCTTGCCCTCTACGTGGGCGCCGGGGACGACCTCGTGCATGCGGTTGAGCGTGCGCAGGAATGTCGTCTTGCCACATCCCGACGGGCCGATGAAGGCCGTCACGGAACGAGGCTCGATGGTCATCGAGACGCTCTCGACCGCTCGGAAGTCTCCGTAGTAGATGTTGACGTCCTTGGCGTCGATGCGCTTTGACATGGGTGAGTTCCTTCTGTGTGCGCTGAGTGCGGGGACCTGCGCGTCAGCGCAGCTTGGGGGCGAACCACCGGTTGACGAGGCGCCCGACGATGTTGAGGAGCATAACGATCGCGATCAGGGTGAGAGCGGCGCCCCAGGCGTTCTGGAAGGCGATGTCCGTGACGCAGCCCAGATCCCCCTCGCGGCACGGTGCGTTGCCCTGGCTGTACTCACGGTAGGCGAACACCGGGAGCGTCATCATCCTGCCGTCGAACGGGTTGACGTTGAACGAGTCGGTGACGCCCACGGCGATCAGCAGCGGCGCCGTCTCACCGATCACCCGGGCCACCGCGAGCAGCACACCCGTGGTCAGCCCCGCGACCGAGGTGCGCAGCACCACGCGGAGGATGGTGAGCCACTTGGGCACGCCGAGCGCGTAGGACGCCTCGCGCAGCTCGTTGGGGACGAGCTTGAGCATCTCCTCGCTCGACCGCACGACCACCGGGATCATCAGGACGGAGAGTGCCACCGCACCCATCACGCCGATGCGTGCGCCCGGACCGAGGATCAGTGTGAACAGCGCGACGACGAACAGTCCCGCGACGATCGACGGAATACCGGTCATGACGTCGACGAAGAACGTCACCGCGCGGGCGAGCGGACCGCGCCCGTACTCCACGAGATAGATCGCGGTCAGCACACCGACCGGCACGGAGATGAGTGCCGCGAACCCGGTGATGATCAGCGTGCCCACGATGGCGTGATAGATGCCGCCGCCCGGGTCACCGGGGAACACGTTCCGCATGGACAGCGTGAGGAAGTCGATGCTCATGCGCCCGATACCGTTGCCGAGCACCGTCCACAGGAGCGAGACGAGCGGGGCCAGCGCGAGGGCGAAGCAGAACCAGATGACGACGGTCATCATCCGATCCACGTTCTTGCGGCGCTGTCCGGAGGCGGTCAGCATCTCCTTGGTCTGCTGCATCGCCTCCGCGGCGGAGATCGTCGTGTTCATCAGTTCGCTCCCGAGAATTCCTTGCGGCGTGCGACGATCCACCGCGCGAGCATGTTGACCGCCAGCGTGATCACGAAGAGCGCCAGACCGGTCGCGATGAGCGTGTTCACCGCGAGCCCCGATGCCTCGGGGAAGTCGTTGGCGATGTAGGCGGCGATGGTCTGGTGGTTGCCGGCCTCCAGCAGGTGCAGGGAGTAGGTGAAGCCCGGCGACAGGATCATCAGCACCGCCATGGTCTCACCGAGCGCACGTCCCAGACCGAGCATCGCGGCAGAGATCACACCGGACCTGCCGAACGGGAGCACCGCGGTGCGCACCATCTCCCAGCGCGTGGCGCCGAGAGCGAGTGCCGCCTCCTCGTGCAGCTTCGGCGTCTGCAGGAAGACCTCGCGGGAGACCGCGGTGATGATCGGCAGAACCATGACGGCGAGGACGACGGCGACGGTGGCGATGGACTTGCCGGTCGCCGACACCTTCCCGGCGAAGAGCGGGAACCAGGAGGCGTTCTCGCCGAGCCAGAACCACACCGGCTTGAGGACCGGAGCGAGCACCAGGAAGCCCCACAGGCCGTAGATGACCGAGGGGATGGCGGCCAGCAGGTCGACCAGGTAGCCCAGGCCCTGCGCGAGCCGGCGCGGCGCGTAGTGGGAGATGAACAGCGCGATGCCCATCCCCACCGGGGTGGCGAGCAGGAGGGCGAGCACCGCGGCGAGCAGCGTGCCGAAGACCAGCGGCCCCACGTAGGCGACCAGGGACGTGTCATCCGGGTAGCGCGGGACCGAGTCGGCGAGTTCGGCCGGAGTCGCCGTGATCGCCGGCCAGCCGCGCGCGATCAGGAACAGGGCGACCGCGGCGAGCACGGCCAGGATGAGCGCACCCGCGCCGGTCGCGATCCATCGGAAGATCCGGCTGAAACCGCGCTCCGTGTCGCCGCTCGCACGGCGCCGGACCACGCGGCCTCGTGGCCCAGGGGGCGCCTCACCGGACGGCGGGCTGTCCGTGATAGTCACTTCTGCTCCTCAGGAGACTGATCTGGTCGGGGTCAAGTATTCACGAACGACGCCGGTAGCCTGTCCAGGCCCCCTCAAGTCGGCCTGGACCGGCCACCGGCGCCGGTGATGAGTCTCGGCTCGCCGCGCGTCAGCCGGCGGTGATCGCCTCGATCTCGGGGGCGATCTCGCCGATCAGCGCGGACGAGATCGGCGCGGAGCCGGCCTGGTCGGACGCCTCCTGCTGCCCCTCCTCGCTCATCACGTGGCCGAGGAAGCCCTTGACCAGCGCGGCGGTGGCCTCGTCCTCGTAGGTGGCGCAGGCCATCTGGTACGAGACCAGCACGATGGGGTAGGTGCCGGCGAGGTCACGCTGCAGGTCGTACACGAACACGGTGTCCGCCGTGCCCTCGACGCGCGGGGACTGCTCCACGACCGCGGCGGCCGCCTCGGCGCTGTACGGGACGAAGTCGTCGCCCACACCGACGGCAATCGTACCGAGGCCGGCGACCTGGGAGGCGTCCGCGTAGGTGATGGTCCCGTCACCGGCCTCAGCGGCGTTCACGACGCCGGAGGTGCCCTGGGCCGACTCCTGGCCCTCGACCGGCCACACGCCCTCGACCTCGAAGTCCCACACGTCCGGGACCACGGTGTTCAGGTACGAGGTGAAGTTTTCGGTGGTTCCCGAGTCGTCGGACCGGTGCACCACGGTGATGTCCGTGTCGGGGAGGTCGACACCCTCGTTGTCGGCAGCGATCGCCTTGTCGTTCCACTTGGTGATGTCGCCCTTGAAGACCTTCGCGATCGTCTCCGGGGACAGGTTGAGCTCGTCGACGCCCTCCAGGTTGAAGGCGACGGCGATGGGGCTGATGTACGCCGGGTACTCGAGCACCGAGCCCTCGCCGCAGATCGCCTCCGCGGCGGCCATCTCGTCGTCGTCGAGCGCGGCGTCGGAACCGGCGAACGGGAAGGCACCGGAGGTGAAGTTCTCGCGGCCACCGCCCGAGCCGATCGGGTCGTAGTTGACCGTGGCGTCCGGGTTCTCGCTCTGGAAGGTCGCGCGCCATGCCTCCATCGCGACCTCCTGCGTCGAGGCGCCGCCGCCGCTGAGCTCACCGGAGAGAGACATGCCGCCATCCGTGGTCTCGTCACCGGTGGCGTCGCCGGTGCTCTCGTTCGCCGGGGCGCATGCGGCGAGGGTCAGCGCGAGCGCGCCGACCATGGCGGCGGAGGAACCAGCACGGGTAAATCGGCTGAGCTTCACGTGTCTTTCCATCCTCTTCAAAAAGTCTGGGTCGGACGCCGGCAACCGCTGACGTCGACTGCGACGCTAGGGAGGCGGGATGACCTGACGCCCAGGAGAGAATGAACGGAAGATGAACAGTCGCGGGAGACGTACGTGAAGTCGGCCACTCGTGTTGCCACCTCCCGACAACGGCCGGACCATGATCGACTACGGATTTCATCCACCTGATCACCCGCTCACGTGCGCCCCACGCACCCCGAACCCGCCGACATGCCAGGCTCACGTCCCGTCGACCACGTCGACACACTGCCGGAGCTAGCCGAGATAGATGGACTTGGCCGCCTCCGCGACCTTGCGCTGCACGAAGCCGGAGACCGGCGCGCTGCCTGCCGCCTCCGCGGCGCGCTGCTGCCCCTGTGCCGACGAGACGTAGGTGAGGAACGACTTCACGAACCGCCCGGTGGGCTTGTCCGCGTACCGGGAGCACACGATCGCGTACGACACGAGAACCAGCGGGTACGCGTAGCTCTCCCGGGTCTTGCGGTCGATCTCGTAGGCGAGGTCGTACTTGGTGCGCCCCTCGACGATCCGCGAGACGTCGAGGGCCGACGCGGCCGCCTCGGGCGTGAACGGGACGAACTCCTCGCCCACCTGGACGGCGGCGTTGCCCAGCTCCGCCGTCCGCGACGCGTCGGCGTACGTGACCGCTCCCTCGTGCTGCCGGACGTAGTCCGTGACGCCGTCCGTGCCCTCACCCGTCTGCCCGCCGTCCAGGGGCCAGACGCCGTCCGCGTCGTGCGGCCAGTGCTCCGGCGTGACCTGGGACAGGTAGTCCGTGAAGTTCTCCGTGGTCCCGGAGTCGTCGGCGCGGTGCACCGGGACGATGGGGATGGAGGGGAGGTCGACGTCCGGGTTGTCGACGGCGATCGCGGCGTCGTCCCACCGGGTGATCCCGCCGGAGAAGATCTTCGCGATGACCTCCGCACGGAGGTTGAGGCTCTTGATGCCCTCGAGGTTGAAGGCCACGGAGATCGGGCTGACGTACACGGGCAGGTCGATCCCGTTGCCACCCGCGCACGCCTCGGCCGAGGCGGCGAGCTCGTCCTGGGACAGCACGGCGTCCGATCCGGCAAAGGCCACCTTCCCGGCGAGGAACTCCGCCCTGCCGCTTCCCGATCCGATGGCGTCGTAGGAGATCTCGACGTCCGGGTGCTCTGCGGCATACCCCTCGATCCACGCCGCCATGGCTTTCTCCTGCGCGGAGGAACCGGATCCCGCGAACGATCCCGCTACCTCGACCGCGGCGGGCGGCACGTAGGTGCTACCGATGAGCTGGCCGCATCCGGCGAGCGGGAGGACGAGGGCGCCCACGACGACGGGCGCGATGTAACGGCTGCTGGGGAGGGTCATGTCCGACGACGCTAGGGACGCCCGGTGACCACCAGGACAGGCGAATGCGAACGCAAGGTGAACACGGGCGGTGATCCGCTGCACACTCCCGCCACGGCCCCCGGGAACGTCCGCCGCCGGAGTCGGCAAGGCCGCGCGGTGCGCTGTCGCCGCAGCTCACCACGCGGCCCGCGCGCGTCGCCTACTCCTCGGTGTCCGCGAGCTTGTATCCCAGGCCGCGGACCGTGAGAAGGAACCGCGGCGAGCCCGGGTCGGGTTCGATCTTCGAGCGGATGCGCTTCACGTGGACGTCCAGCGTCTTGGTGTCGCCCACGTAGTCGGCGCCCCAGACGCGGTCGATGAGCTGTCCGCGCGTGAGCACCCGCCCCGCGTTGCGCAGGAGCAGTTCGAGCAGGTCGAACTCCTTGAGCGGCAGGGAGACGGCCTCGCCGTTCACGGTCACCGTGTGCCGCTCGACGTCCATCGTGACCGGACCCGCGGCCAGGACGCCGGACGTGTCGTCCGCCGTCTGCTCGACGGGCTGACGACGGCGCAGCACCGCCCGCATCCGCGCGAGCAGCTCGCGGAACGAGTAGGGCTTGGTCACGTAGTCGTCGGCACCGAGCTCCAGCCCGACCACCTTGTCGATCTCGGAGTCCTTCGCGGTCAGCATGATGACCGGCACGTCGCCGCGAGCGCGCAGCTCCCGGCACACCTCCGTGCCGGACAGGCCAGGGAGCATCAGGTCGAGCAGCACCAGGTCGGCCCCGTCGGCGTCGTAGGCGGCCAGTGCGT
This sequence comes from Myceligenerans indicum, assembly GCF_016742955.1. GTDB lineage: Bacteria > Actinomycetota > Actinomycetes > Actinomycetales > Cellulomonadaceae > Myceligenerans > Myceligenerans indicum. The sequence continues at coordinate 27,793 of NZ_JABBYC010000046.1, forward strand.
CGTTTCCGTCCGCCGCCTCGACCACCTCGAAGCCCTCGCGGGCGAGCTGGTAGGTCAACGGGTCGCGGTACGACTCCTCGTCCTCGACCACCAGGATGCGCGTCACGCGCCTACCTCCTCGTTCGTCGCCGCCGGGTCCGTCCCGGCTCTCACATCACCGGCCGCGGGCCTCGCCCCCGGCTCGGTCGTCGGTGCGTCGGCGTTCGCGCCGGCGGACGGGATCCGCAGGGTGAACGTCGACCCGCGTCCGGGCTCCGACCACATCGTGACGTCGCCGCCGTGGTCGGCCGCGACGTGCTTGACGATGCTCAGCCCGAGCCCCGTGCCGCCGGTGTCGCGAGAGCGCGCCGGGTCGACCCGGTAGAAGCGCTCGAACACGCGGTCCTGCATGCTCTCGTCGATCCCGACGCCCTGGTCCACCACGGCGATCTCCACCAGTCCGCGGCGTTCCGTCACACCCACGCCGACGCGGGTGGCGGGGCCGGAATAGGCGACGGCGTTGTCGAGCAGGTTCCGCACGGCGGTGACCAGGAGGTTGTGGTCGCCGTACACGACGCTGTCGAGCGCCCCGCCGGAGGTGATGGCGATGTTCTTGGCGTGCGCGGCGGTCCGGGCCCGGTCGACGGCCTCGTCGACGACTGCCCGCACCGACACCGGCGTGTCCTTCTGCGCCGCGCCCTGGGACTGGAGCCGTGACAGCTCGATGATCTCCTGCACGAGCTCGGACAGACGCTGTGCCTCCCGGTGCATGCGCTCGGTGAACCGTCGTACGGCGACCGGGTCGTCGGCGGCGTCGGCCACCGTCTCGGCGAGCAGGGCGAGCGCGCCCACGGGAGTCTTGAGCTCGTGCGAGACGTTGACCACGAAGTCGCGGCGGATGGCCTCGACGCGGGCCGCCTCGGTGCGGTCCTCGGCGAGCACGAGCATGCGGTTGCCCAGCGGGGCGACACGCACCTGGAGCAGCACGGTGCCGCTCCCCACCGGGCCGCGCGGCAGCTCGAGCTCCTGCTCGCGGATCATCCCGTCGCGGCGCACCTGCGCCACCATGTCCCGGATCGCCGCGTGCGCGATCGCGTCGTTGCGCACCACGTTCAGCGCGTACGCGGGAGGCGAGGCGCGGATCACCTCGTCCTCGTCGTCCACGACCACCGCGGCGGAGCGCAGGACGGACAGCACGCGAACGAGCCCGTCGTCGAGCTCGGCGGCCGGTGCCTCCGGCCCTCCGTGCTGGCGCCGGTCGGAGATGCGGAACGCGAGCGTGGCGACGACGCCGACGACCGCGCCGACGATGCCGGCGCCGAGCACCGGGACCCCCTGGATGAATCCGTCCACGCACCCAGCCTAGGCAGGTCCGCCGCGGATACCCGCCAGGCAGCCGACTGGCCCGATTGACGTCACCAGGAGTTCATCCCGCGACAGGAAGCCGTTAACCTGAGAGTTTACGTTCGGGTGCGACGCTAGGCGTCGCGCCGGACGAGCCGGCCGGCGTCGCGCCAACACGGCCAGCCCGCTATGCACGGCGCACTCCTGTGGAAGGAAAGCAATGCGACAGATCTTCGAGGCCGAGCTGCGACAGGTCGGCGACGACCTTGCCGAGATGAGCCGACTCGTCGAGTCGGCGGTCAGCAAGGCCGGCAAGGCTCTGCTGGAGGCCGACCTGCAGCTTGCGCAGGAGGTGATCGCCTCCGACAAGACCATCGACCAGCTCGAGGCGTCCCTCGACGAGCGCTGCGTGCACATCCTGGCTCAGCAGGCGCCGGTGGCGACGGACCTGCGCATCATCGTCAGCGCCCTACGCATGAGTGCGTCGCTGGAGCGCATGGGCGACCTGGCCCGTCATGTGGCCCAGGTGGCTCGGGGCCGCTACCCCGCCAAGGCGATCGTCCCCGGGGCAACGGACATCTTTGCTCGTATGGACCAGGCCGCGGTGCGCGTGGCCGAGCGGACCACCCGTCTCCTGGAGACGCACGACCTCGAGGTCGCGCAGGCCATCGAGCGGGACGACGACCTGCTGGACGAACTGCACCAGGAGACGTTCAGCGCCCTGCTCGGCGAGAGCTGGGAAGGCACGGTCCAGGAGGCGGTCGACATCACCCTGGTGGGCCGCTACTACGAGCGCTTCGGCGACCACGGCGTGTCCATCGCCAAGCGTGTCTCCTTCCTGGTCACGGGCGACTTCCCCGAGGACCACCTGGAGTGACGGCGCTCGGCCGGACCGGCTCGTCCCGCAGGTGAGCGACACCGGACCGGCTGCCCGGCGATCCCGGTCCTCGGGATGCCGGACAGCCGGTCCGGTGCTGCCGCTCCGGTGACGGCCCTCGCTCAGGGCGCCCGGGGCGAGCCTCTACCTCGGCCCGCGCCCCGCGCCGCCTGTCAGCGGCCCTGGTTCGCGACGGCCGCGATGGCGTCCTTGGCGGCGTCCGGGTCGAGGTAGGTGCCGCCCGGGGTGACCGGCTTCAGCGACTCGTCCAGCTCGTAGACCAGCGGGATGCCCGTGGGGATGTTGAGGCCGGCGATCGCCTCGTCCGAGACTCCGTCAAGGTGCTTGACCAGCGCGCGCAGCGAGTTGCCGTGCGCGGCCACGAGAACGGTCTTCCCGTCCCGCAGGTCCGGGACGATCGCGTCCTCCCAGTACGGGAGCGCCCGCTCCAGCACGTTCTTCAGCGCCTCGGTGCGCACCACGGGAGCACTCTCGTAGCGCGGGTCGGCGTCCTGGCTGTACTCGGAGCCCAGCTCGATCTCCGGCGGCGGCACGTCGTACGACCGGCGCCACGTCATGAACTGCTCCTCGCCGAACTCCGCGAGGGTCTCCTTCTTGTTCTTGCCCTGCAGGGCGCCGTAGTGCCGCTCGTTGAGCCGCCAGCTGCGCCTGACCGGGATCCAGTGGCGATCCGCGGCGTCCAGCGCGAGGTTCGCGGTCATGATCGCGCGGCGGAGCAGCGACGTGTGCACGACGTCCGGCTTCACGTCCGCCTCGACCAGCAGCGCACCACCGCGCTTGGCCTCCTCGGTGCCCTTCTCGGACAGGGCGACGTCCACCCAGCCGGTGAACAGGTTCTTGGCATTCCACTCGCTCTCGCCGTGGCGGAGCAGGACGAGCTTGTAGGTCATGGCCCCATCCTGCCCGACTCGGCGTGGTGCTTGCGTGCCGTCTCGTAGACGCCCAGCATCTCCTCGGCCGCGTGGTCCCAGCCGAATCGGGCTGCCGAGGCGGCCGCTGCGCACGCCATCCGGGCACGACGGCGGTCGTCCGCGAGCAGGTCGTGCAGCGCCCGCGCCCAGGCGACGGGGTCGTGGCCGTGCACGAGGACCCCGGACTCGCCGTCGGCCACCACCGTGCGCAGGCCGCCGACGGCGGCGGCGACCACGGGCGTGCCCGAGGCCAGCGCTTCCGCGGCCACCAGCCCGAACGACTCGTTGTGCGACGGAACGGCCACGAGGTCCGCCGCACGGAACCAGTCCACGAGCTCCGTCTGGGGTAGCGGCGGCCGCACCAGGACGTCGTCGGTCACGCCCTCCTGCCAGGCGAGCGCCTGGAGCTCGCGCACGGCCGTGGCCTTGCCGCTCGACCCGCCGAGGACGACCAGCAGCGGACGCGGTGCGCCGTCCGGGGCGAGCCCGTCCTCGGCCGCCCCGCTTCCCTCGGTCGCCGGAGGCGGGGCCTCCGTGCCGGTCCTCGACGCTGCCGTGGCGGTCGACGCCGGCACCGTCGGCGTCGGCGTCGGCGTCGGCGTCGGCGTCGGCCAGGCTCCCAGGGCGCGCACCAGGACGTCCGGACCCTTCAGGATCTGGATCCGGCCGGCGAACAGCACCACCTGCCGGTCCAAGGGCAGCCCGAGGCGGGCGCGCAGGGCACGCCGGGCCTCGGCGGTCGAGGAGTCCGTCTCGAGGCAGTCGCCGGCCGCGGTGGCTGCGGTGACGTCCGCGCCCGTGGTGGTGTCCTCGTTCGCGGCGCGTACTGCGGTCCGGCCGGGCACCGGCCCGAGCGGCGCGAACACCCGGGTGTCGACACCGGGCGGGACCACGTGCACGCGGGACGGGTCGGCGGCGTACTCGGTCACGAGGTCCTCCGCCTCCTGCTCCGTGTTGGCCACGAGCGCGTCCGCCTCGGCGACGACCTGCTCCTCACCCACGACACGCCCCATCGGCTCCGGGGTGTCGCCGGGGGCGAGCGCCGCGTTCTTGACGCGGGCCATGGTGTGCATGGAGTGCACCAGGGGAACGTCCCAGCGCTCGGTGGCGAGCCAGCCCACCTGTCCGGACAGCCAGTAGTGGGTGTGGACGACGTCGTACCAGTCCACCGGACGGTGCGCCTCGGCCCGGAGCACACCGGCCGCGAAAGCGCAGAGCTGACCGGGCAGATCGTTCTTGTCCAGGCCTTCGAAGGGTCCGGCGGGAATGTGCACCACCTTGATCCCCGGTTCGGCGTCGACGACCTTGGGCTGCGCCGACGACGTCGCCCGCGTGTAGATCTCGACCTCGGCACCGCGCCGTGCCAGCGCCCTCGACAGTTCCAGCACGTACACGTTCATGCCGCCCGCGTCGCCCGCACCCGGCTGCTCGAGCGGCGAGGTGTGCACGGAGATCATCGCGACGCGCATCAGGACACCAGCACGCAGGCCGGCGGGACCGGGAACGGGCGCCGCGCCACGACCTCCCCCTCGCCGGACGCCAGGTCCACGGTCACCGAGATCAGTTCGCTCGTGTTCTGCGCGGCCACCACGATCAGGTCGTGCGCGGGCGAGGAGTCGTCCTGGCCGCCGGGTGCGGCGGGCGTGACGACGGCATGGTGGCGGGGCCAGGCACCGGCGCCGAGCGGCACGTCGCCGACGTGGCGGACGGTCCATCCGGCGAAGCCGTGCTCGACGCGCAGCACGGCCAGGACGTCGGGGCCGCGCACCCCGACGTGGACGTACCGGCCGTCGGGCGAGAGGGTCAGGTGCGACGGGAAGCCCGGGCCGTCGTCCGCACCCCAGGTCGCGTCGGTGACGGGGAAGCTGCCCGCGTGCCGGTACCGGGGAAGACCGTGCGGGCCTACCTCCGGGGCCAGGAGGTGCAGGCGGCAGTCGAGCTCACCGGCAACGAGCAGCGCGCCGTCGGGAAGCTCCACGAGGTGACGCGGGCCCGTCCCCGGCGGCAGCGTCGCGGCGAGTTCGGAGCCTCCGCCGCCGGCGGGGGCTGCCCGGTGGGAGCGCAGTTCGTCGGTGCCGAGGTCGGTGACGAGCGCGGTGCCGCTGTCGCCGCGGACCGGGTGGGCGAAGTGTGCGTGCGGCCCCTGCTGGCGGTCGAGGACGGGACCGGAGCCGTGGTGGCCGAAGGACTCGGGAGCGGCGGCCAGCAGGCCGTCGTCGTCGGTGGGCCAGGTGGAGACGGTGCCGTCGGCGTAGTTGGCGACCCAGACCCGATCGGCGGTGGCCGCGACGTGGCAGGGATCCGCCCCTCCCGAGGAGACCGTGCGGCGTGCGACGAGCGAGTCGGTGCCGACCACGCCGAGGACGGCCAGCGAACCGGGATCCGTCTCACCCACGGCGTACAGCGTCCGCCCGGAGGGGTGCGCGGCGACGAAGGACGGGGACGGAAGCGCGATCGCGCGCCTCTCACCGCTCAGGAGGCCGGTCCTCGTGTCGACGTCGACCCGGAAAACTCCCTCGCCGCTGCCCGGATCGGCACCGGGACGGGGGTAGGTGCCGATCCACAGCGGGCGGGCTCCCGGGGCTTGCTCCGAAGTCATGGGACCAGCCTAGGGCTCGTCCCTGGGCAGGAGGCACAGCGGTGCCGGACGGCAGAGCACCGCGCGAAACCTGCTCACGCGACCTCTCAGGCGTTGGCCTTCTCGTAGGCGGTGACGATCTCCGCCGCGATACGGCCGCGGTCGCTCACCTCGTAACCCTGCGAACGCGCCCACTCGCGGATCGCCGCCGTGTTGTTCGTGCTGCGCGAACGCCGGGAGGAACGCGCTGCCGGCGCCGACTTCGCCTTGCGCGCCGCACCGACCCACGGGCCGAATGCATCGCGCAGCTGAGCCGCGTGCTCCTTGCTCAGATCGATCTCGTAGCTGGTTCCATCGAGGCCGAAACTCACCGTCTCGTCGGCGACGCCGCCATCGATGTCATCCTCGAGCACCAGCTGAACCCTCTGGACCATTGTCCGCACGCCCTTTCATTTCAACAAAAACATCTGGGTGTTGTCGAAATCATGCCGCACGGATGTATCACACGTCAAACAAAGGAGGCGCCGGCACGATTTCGCAGACACAGAAGCTTCACCACGATGCCGCCGGCGGCGCAGGGGCCGGGGAATCGCATCCGGAAATCCTGCGGCCGCGCTTCCCGGCTCAGGGATTCTGGCTGGACACCACGTCGTCGGAGGCGGAATCCGCGGGCGGCGCCGTAGAATCCCCCGCCACCGCCGACGTGCCACCCTCCATGCGCTCAAGGGCACGGCGTTCGTCGCGATCGGCGCGCATGATCTTTCGCATCGCGAACCAGAACAGAACGCCTACACCGATCGACGGCACGAGGCCGGCGATCACCGCACCGAATGTGTTCACCACAGGATCCTCACAATCGCGTCGGTCAGGCCTGCGGCTTGACGAGAGGGAACATGATGGTCTCGCGAATACCGAGACCCGTCAGCGCCATGAGCAGGCGGTCGACACCCATCCCCATCCCGCCGGCCGGGGGCATGGCGATCTCCATGGCCGTGAGGAAATCCTCGTCGACCGGCATCGCGTCCTCGTCCCCGACGGCGGCCATCCGTGCCTGCTGCTCGAAACGCTCCCGCTGGATCACCGGGTCGACGAGCTCGGAGTACCCGGTACCGAGTTCGAAACCACGCACATACAGGTCCCACTTCTCGACGGAACCGGAAATACTCCGGTGTTCCCGGGTGAGTGGCGACGTCTCCACCGGGAAGTCGCGCACGAACGTCGGGGCATACAGCTCGTCCCCGACGTGGTGCTCCCAGAGCGCCTCGACGAGCTTGCCGTGATTCACCTTCTTGGGATCGAGAGAGATCTCCGCCTTGTCCGCGAGCTTGGTCAGGTGTTCAACACCGGTCTCGGGTGTGATCTCCTCACCGACCGCCGCCGACAGCGATCCGTACATCGTGATCTGTGCCCACTCGCCGCCGAGGTCATATTCCTCACCGTTCGCGAGCGTGACCATGGTGCTTCCCAGCACGTCACTCGCGGCCGTCTGCACGAGGTCCTGTGTCAGGGCCCCGATCGTGTCGTAATCGCCGTACGCCTCGTAGGCCTCGATCATCGCGAACTCCGGCGAGTGCGACGAGTCCGCGCCCTCGTTGCGGAAGTTCCGATTGATCTCGAAGACCTTCTCCACTCCGCCGACCATTGCCTTCTTCAGGAACAGCTCCGGGGCGATCCGGAGGAACAGTTCCATGTCATAGGCATTCATATGCGTCGAGAACGGACGCGCCGAGGCGCCTGACGCGACGGTCTGCAGCATCGGGGTCTCCACCTCCAGGAATCCCCGGCGGTGGAAGTTCTCCCGCAGCGAGCGCATCACGCCGGCGCGCAGTCGCACCATGTCACGTGCCGCGGGCCGGGCGATGAGATCCACGTACCGCTGGCGGACGCGAGCCTCCTCCGACAGGTCCTTGTGCAGGACCGGGAGGGGCCGCAGCGCCTTGGCCGCCATGCGCCACTCGTCGGCGAAGACGCTCAGCTCGCCCCGCTTGGAGGCACCCACCCGGCCGTGCACGAAGAGGTGGTCACCCAGGTCGACGTCGGCCTTGAAGTTCGCGAGGCTCTCCTCGCCCACGACCTTCTGGCTCAGCATGGCCTGCAGCCGGTTGCCCTCACCGTCCTGGAGCGCGACGAAGCACAGCTTGCCGGTGTTGCGCAGGAAGACGACGCGCCCGGCGACGCCCACGACGTCGTCGGTCTCCTGGCCGGCCTCCAAGTGGCCGTAGCCGTCCCGGATCTCCTTGACGGTGTGCGTGACCGGGACGTTGACCGGGTAGGCGGCGTCGCCGCGGGCGAGGATCCGCATCCGCTTCTCGCGCCGGACACGGGTCTGCTCGGGCAGGTCGTCGGTCTCGGGCGCGGGATTGCTCGCGGTGGTCTCGGAAGTCACGCTGAGATTCTATCGGCGCGGCACCGGGCCTCACGACGGGTTCCGCGGTGGCGGCCGCCACCACGGGACCGGGGTGCCAGGGATCCCGTCGCCACCCGGCGCCGGTCAGGCCCTCAGGTCGAGCGCGAGATCCAGGATGGGTGCGCTGTGCGTCAGAGCGCCCACGCTCAGGTGGTCGACGCCGGTGCCCGCGACCTCGCGGGCGCGCTCCACCGTCAGGTTTCCCGTGGCCTCGAGCTCGACGTGCGCCGGGACGCCGTCCCGCCCCTCGCGGGCGCGCACCGCCTTCACCGTCTCCGCGAGCACCTGCGTCGGCATGTTGTCCAGCAGGAGGAAGTCCGCCCCCGCGCTGAGTGCCTCGATGGCCTGTGCGGTCGTGTCGGCCTCGACCTGAACGGGCACCTCCGGGAACACCGTACGGACGGCCTTCACCGCGTCCGCGACGGATCCGGCGGCGACGACATGGTTGTCCTTGACCATGGCGACGTCGTACAGGCCCATGCGTTTGTTGGTGCCGCCGCCGGCCCGGACGGCGTACTTCTGCAGGGCGCGCAGGCCTGGCGTGGTCTTGCGGGTGTCGAGCACCGTGGCTCCGGTCCCCTCCAGGGCGCGGGCGAAGGCGCGGGTGGCGGTCGCCACGCCGGAGGCGCGGGAGGCGAGGTTCAGCAGGGTGCGCTCGGCGATCAGGAGCACCTGCGCCGGCCCGGCGACAGTGGCCAGGACCTGGCCGGGTGCGACGTCGTCCCCGTCCCGGGCCTCGAACGCGACCTCCGGGACGCGGAGGTCGAGACGTTCGGCGACCTGGCGGAGCGCCTCAGGGACGACGACGAGCCCGGCGACGGTCCCCGCCTCGCGCGCCACGAGGTCGGCGACCCCGGTGGCGGATCGCGGGATCGTCGCCTGCGTCGTCACGTCGCGCCCGGGCGCAGGCCCGAGATCCTCGTCGAGCGCGACCGCGACGGTGCGCGCGATCCACGCGGGATCGAGCCCGGGCTCGACGAGGGACGGCACACCACGGAAACTGTCTCTTATACACATCTGACGCTGCCGACGATAAGG
>NZ_JABBYC010000047.1 GCF_016742955.1 Myceligenerans indicum
TGGAGATGTGTATAAGAGACAGGTCTTGGACCGGGGTGGTGGAGGGCGCGCGGCTCCGGGCCTGCGGGACGTAGGCTGGACCGGTTCGGGCGCCGGAACCCTGGCGCCAACCCGACCGAGAGGTATTTCTCGTGACTACGCTTCCCACCGTCGAGTGGCAGGCCGGCGGCAAGCCGGCACTCACCTTCCCCGAGGGCGAGGCGCCCGCAGGCCTGCAGGTCCAGGTCCTCGAGGAGGGCACCGGACCGGTCGTCGAGGCCGGCCGCACGATCGTCGTCGACTACCTGGGGCAGACCTGGGGCGGTGGCGTCTTCGACAACAGCTACGACCGCGGTACCACGATCGACTTCCCGATCGGTGTCGGCGCGGTGATCGGTGGCTGGGACAAGGGTCTCGTCGGCCGGAACGTCGGCGACAAGGTGCTGCTGTCCATCCCGGCCGAGCACGGCTACGGCTCCCGCGGCGTACCGCAGGCGGGCATCCCCGGCGGCGCCACCCTGGTCTTCGTCGTGGAGGTCAAGGGCGTCCAGTAGGACTCCCGCCGCGGCGGCCACGTCACCGCGACCCATGACGCCACGGGCCTCGGCCGTCGCTCGGCCGTCGCTCGGGCAGGCCGTGGTCCGACCGACGCTCGGCCGAGAACGACATTGCGGCTGATGGGAGGGTTCCCATCAGCCGCAATGTCGTTCTCGGCCGAGGTCGGCGGGAGCCGGGCGGGCGTTCGGCCGGCCCGCTCAGGCCCGCTCGGCCAGGGGTGGCCGGTCAGGGTCGGCCTGGCGTTGCCGTCAGTCCGTCGGGTAGCTGACCACCTGCGGGGCGGCGAACGAGCCGACGGCCGGGTCGCCCTCGTCGTTGACGACGTGGTTGATGCCGCCCGAGCCGTTGAGGAACACGCTCGTCATCGACCGGAACGAGATGCCGGTCCCCGTGGGCGTGCGGATGGCGGAGTCGGTGCGGATGTCCACGCCGTTCCAGAAGTAGGAGTAGACGCCCAGGCCCACGGCCTCGTGCCGTCGCACGTGGTCGGCGACCCGGTAGGACGCGTAGCCGAGACGGTCGCCGTCGGTCCACGCCTCCTGGCTCGGCGGGTCGTAGGGCAGCTCGCTCTGGTAGAAGACCGTGCGGCCGTCCTCCCCGTTCCAGATCGTCTGTTCCTCCTGGTAGTGCTCCACGAACAGGCCGGTGGCGGTGACATGGTCGCCGTTGACGACGACGCCGTGCGCGCCCGTGTTCTCCTCCCAGCCCACGCCGTTGCCGTGGTCCGCGCGCCAGGCCCAGACGTGGTCCAGCAGCACGTGGTCGCTGTTCACCTCGATCGACGTCACCGCCTTGCCGGTCCAGGGGCCACCGACGCGGACGAAGACGTCGGTCAGGGTGGTCGGGTCCGCGGGATCGGCCACCGGGTGCCCGTGCCGGCGTCCGTGCCCCCCGGTCCACGACGGCGGGCACTTCTTTCCCACCTGCACCAGCACCTCGGACTCCGGCACGTTGGCGTCCACGGTGATCCCGGCGATCTGGATGCCGGGGACGTCCGCGGTGACCAGGGCCGCGTTGCCGTCCGTGGGCGTGAGCGAGGCGTAGCCCAGGCCGAGCACCACGGTGTCGGGGTTCTTCACCCGGATCGGATCGGCCAGCTCGTACACGCCGGGCGTGAGGATCAGGTGCTTCCCGGCGCGCAGCTGCCGGTTGATCGAGGCCGCGGTGTCCCGGCCGGCCTGGGCGACGTAGAAGTCGTCGAGCGAGAGCGACTCGCCGGCCGCCTCGTCGATCGACCAGTTCGGGCCCCGCGTCCCGGTCCGGGCGTGCGGGGCGAAGACGCGCAGTTCGCCGTCGTCGTCCCGGTAGAGGAACGGCTTCTCCCGGGTGGCCGGCGTCGTGGGCAGCGAGGTCTTGACGCCCACCGGGCCGCCATCGGCCGACGGACCGAAGTCGGTGGCGGGAGCGCCGTCGACGCCGGAGAACACCATGTTCCAGACGCCGCCGTCCCACGTGCCCACGGAGCTGTCGCGGGTGTACCACTGCTGCTGCGAACCGGTCTGGACGGTGCCCGCGACCCGGGAGTTCGCCAGGTAGCCGCCGGACGCGTACTCGCCGAACCGGCCGAACACCGTCAGGTCGCCCCGGATGTCGACGCGGCGCAGCGGTGCCGCCTGCGAGACGGCGAACCGCATCTGGTGGGGCGCGGCGACGCCTGCCGGGAAGGGGCGTGCGGCGTCCTCGGCGGTGGGCCGCTGGATCGGGTCGAACGCCAGGTTGCCCATGGAGCGCCAGAACCGGGTCAGCGATCCGGGGCCCTGGCAGGCCCAGGGGGTGTCGGGGCACTCGACGTGCGGTTCCACGTGGATCGCACCGTTGATCAGCACGTCGCCGGGCGCGGCGCCCAGGCCGTCCACCGACTCGTAGTAGCCGAGCTCCGCGTTGACGATGTTCTCGGCGGTGGTGGGGTCGTCCGCGCCGGCGGCGCTGCCGTACGTGCCAGGCTCGAAGAACACCTGGTGCCGCGCCTGGCTGAACTCCTCCTCGTCGTTCACGGAGTCGAGGAACTCGTTGATCTCGTCGGTCGACCACGACTCGTCGACGAAGGTGACGTTCGGGCCGAAGTCCGGGTCCGGCGCCGCCGCGCCGTGGCCGGCCGTGCCGGCGGCAGCCGATGTCGGGACGGCGGCTGCCGCGCCTCCCGCGATCAGCGCCGCGGCGAGGCCGAGGCGGCCTCGGGCCCGGGGGGAGTGGGGTGTCATCGTTGACAGTCCTTTCCGCGCTCGGAAAGGCCGCGGAGAGCCTCCGAGCGGCGATGCTCGACGTGGTTCCGGGCGAGCCTAGCCGTCTCATACTTACTTGTCAGTAATGTTCGAGGCGATCACCCACGGAAAGCACTCTCCGTTTGTCGTGGGCCGCGACCCGCCGCCGCGAGGCCGGGAACCCCGGCCACGCGGGAGGCGAGCGGAGGTTCAGGCCTGCCGGACCGACCGTGTCACCGTGAAGCGCGGATTCCGGGCCACCTGCCGCGTGGGCCCGACGGCGCGTTCCAGCGCCGGTCGGTAGCGCAGCGCGGAGTTGAACACCGTCCACAGCTCGCCGCCCGCACGCAGCGCGCGCCCCGCCGAGGCGAACATCCGGTGCGCCGCATCGGTGGCGACCGCGGCTCGGTCATGGAACGGGGGATTGAGGAGAATCAGGTCGGCGGATGCGCCGGGGAGCGACGCGCCGGCATCGTCTCGCACGGTCCGCACCAGGTGCCCGACGCCGTTCGCCGCCGCGGTCTGCCGCGCGGAGGCCACCGCGGCAGCACTGCGATCGGTCGCCACCACCTCGAAGCCACGCAGTGCCAGTACCGTCGCGAGGACGCCACTCCCGCACCCCAGGTCGACGGCGGTCCCGCCCGCGTCCACCGACGGCCAGTCGTCCGACTGCTCCAGGAGCAGCCGCGTGCCACCGTCCAGGGCGCCGCCCGCGAACACGCCGCCGTGCGCGACGACGGTGAACGGGCCGTGGGCGCCCGGAATGCCGGGCAGCGTCTCGTGCACCGGGTAGGTCGGCGGCCGGTCCAAGGGGCCGGGCACCGGGTCCCGCGCCACCAGCAGGCGCGACTTCTGCCGTGCCAACGACGGCGTGACCTGCGTGAACAGCGCACCGAGCACGTCGTTCATCGCGCGCGTCATGTGCTTGACGCGCCCTCCCGCGTACAGGGTCACATCTGCGGCGGCGTGCCGTGCCACCTGTTCGGCGATCTCTGTGAGCTCGGCCAGGGACTTCGGCAGCTGCAGCAGGACGACGCGTGCGCCCTCCAGGAGCTCGGGCCCGAGCACGTGGTGGTCGAAGGAGCCGCGCCGCGCCGCGAAGGCGTTCGCACGCAGGGCTGCCTCCGCGTCCAGCGGGTCCTGATGGACGCGCACGTCACGGGCGCCCAGGCCGATCGCGCCCAGGGTGAGTGCGCCGAAGCGGTCACCGATCGTGACCACCTCAGCGGGTGCGGCCGACGCGATCGCCTCACGGGCCTCGTCCAGCAGCAGGCGGTCCGTCGCGTCGACGGCGACCGGGCCGTCGGGGCGGGAGCCGTCCTCGGGGTACGGCCGCAGCGCGTCGAGGATCGCGGTGGCCGGTGATTCCGTCACGCGCGCCCGGTGTTGCCGGTGTTCTTCCTGCCGGCGGCGCGTTCCTCCTCGGCTCGCACCTGTGCCTGGGTGGCGCGCTCGCGGATCAGCCATTCGGGGGGATCCGCGCGCAGTTCGTCGATCTGTTCGGTGGTGAGGGGTTCGGTGACACCACCTCGTGTCAGGCCCGAGATGGAGATGCCCAGCCTGCCGGCCACGACGGGGCGCGGGTGCGGCCCGTTGCGTCGCAGCTCGGAGAGCCACTCCGGGGGGTTCTTCTCGAGCTCTTCGATCTCGGCCCGGCTGATTCCCTTCTCCTGGAACTCGGGCGGTGTTGCGGGAAGGTAGACGCCGAGCCGCTTGGCCGCGTTGCTGGGCTTGAGGACCTGCTGTGAGAAGGGGGTTGCCATGCCCCAAGAATATGCTTGCCCCGTGTCAGAGACCTTCCACCTCGCCTATGTTCCCGGCGCGACGCCCGGTAAGTGGGCGAGAGTGTGGCGTGAGCGCCTGCCCGACGTGGCCCTGGAACTCGTCCAGGTCGACGCCCCGGACGCCGCGGCCGCCCTGCGGGACGGCAGGGCCGATGCCGCCCTCGCCCGGCTCCCCGTCGACACCGACGTCTTCTCCCGTATCCCGCTGTACGAGGAGCTCGCGGTGGTGTGCGTGCACCGGGACCACCTGTTCGCGGCTCTCGAACCGGACGAGACGGTGGCGTCGGCCGATCTCGCCGACGAGACGGTGTGGCTGCCGCAGGACGACGTGCTCTACCGGGTTCCGGGGTCGGAGCAGAGGGCTGCCGAGATCCCGGGGCGGCAGCCCGTCGATCCCGATGGTGTGCCGCTCGAACGGCCGGCCACGGCCGCGGACGCGCTCGCGATCGTCGGCGCGGGTGCCGGGATCACCGTGCTGCCGATGTCGCTGGCCCGCCTGCACCACCGCAAGGACGTGCAGTACCGCCCGCTCGACGACGGGCCGACGGCGCCGGTCGGGCTGGTGTGGCCGGCGGACCGCACCACCGATCTCGTCGAGGAGATGATCGGGATCGTGCGGGGGCGCACCGTGAACAGCTCGCGAGGACGAGGCCGGTCGAGCCGGCCCGACGCCGCCGGTTCCGCGCAGCCGGGCTCGTCAGCGACGGAGCGCACCAGTGGCTCGCAGGGCGGGAAGCGAGGCGGCCGACCGCCGTCGGGCCGTGGTGGCGGCAGGGGCCGCGGTGCGGCACGGGGCCGCGGCGGGGGCCCGACGCCGAACCGGGGTGGCCGGGGCCGGCGACGGAAAGAAAAGTGAGCTCCGTTTTCACTCCTTTCTTCGCGTATTGTTCATGAAACGGTCGTCCAACTTCCTGGTTCGCCGGTATCTGCACCTCCGGAATGGGTGAAAAACGGGAGGTGGCGGCGGGATTTGACATCCTGGGATATAGCCATAACGTCGGACTTTGGCGTTCTGGTGGATTGCCGCTACTCTTCGGCACGTTGCGCGCGTCGTGGCGCGACATCCCAGCTGAAGGAGCACCCCCCATGAACCGTTTCGCCGTACTGGGAGCCGTCGGGCTCCTCGCGGTCGGCTTGGGCGCAGCCCCGGCTGCTGCCGCCCCCCTCGTCGCCGACACCACGGAGTACGTCGACGTCAACACGTGCAAGGACGTGCCGGGCTTCGAAGGAGCCACCAAGAAGGACGTCACGGGTGAGCAGTACTCCGTCACCGTTGACGCTCCCGACGGCGAGCTCATCTCCGCGTACTGCGTCAAGGCCGGATCGACGAAGAACGGCGGCGGCCCTCTGGTGGTCACGCTCGACGAGCCGGCGTCGTCGGTGGAGATCGAGTACTTCGACCAGGAGGAAAAGCAGAAGGCGATCAGCCACTACGCCGTCCTCACGGTCAACTGCCCGTCGGACGAGCCCAGTGACGAGCCCTCGGACGGGCCGTCGGACGAGCCCTCCGACGGGCCCAGCGACGAGCCCTCGGACGGGCCCAGCGACGAGCCCAGCACGGAGCCGTCGGACGAGCCCAGCGAACCGACCGTGGCGCCCACGTCCAGCACTCCGGCCGACGGTGAGACCGCGGGTGTCCTGGCAGCGACCGGTGCAGGCGCCGCCGTGGGCTACGCCCTGCTCGCGCTCGCACTCGCCGGCGGCGGCGTCACGCTGCTGGTGCTGCGCAAGCGGCGGATGTCCTGATCCGTCAGCCGCAAACCGAATGACCCCCGCCGGGGCGGCGGCCTGCTCTTCGGGTCGCCGCCCCGCGGCGCGCTGTCGCATGATGGCTCGTGCTTGAGGAGGACCGTGTGCCTGCCGGTGTTCGACGCGCCTGCATCGTCGTGTCTCTCGTGACGGCGATGGGGCTGCCCGTCGCGGCGGCGGCGGAGTCGGTCACGACCCTCGACTCCTGCCCTGCCCAGTCCGTCGTGACCCTCACGGACAGGGAGACCTCGGTCGCGGTGTCCGCGCCCGAGGGCTACCGGATCACGGGCTACTGCGTGACGGTGCGCGGACAGGGCTCGGAGGTGCACAGGCTCTCGGAACCGTCCGTGTCCGCCGAGCTGGTGCACAGCACCGGCAAGGCGATCGAGGAATACGTGCTGATGTACGAGAAGGCGCCCGGCCCCGCGTCCGGGGCGCAGGGGGGCGCTGCTCCGGACACGGGCCCTACCTCCGGTGAACCGGCAGGGGACGGGGCCGAGGATGCTGAGGAGGACGATGACACCCACGCTGCCGGAGGCGCGGACCGTGAGGTCCGCAGCGGGACCCCGGATTCCATGATCGATCTCGACGCGTTCCTCGGGAACAAGGCCAATGCCGAGGAGAGGGCGCGGCGGTCGGATGCGGAGGGGGCCGCGGCTTCCTCGGCGAAGCCGGTGTGGTCGGCTCCAGGGGCGGTCGTGGTCACCGTGCTCGTCGCGATCGGACTCGCGGGCGTCCTGTGGCTCGTCCGCCGGCTCCGGCGCCGCGGGCGACGTTCCGCGGAGCCGGCACCGGGCACCGAGCGGGCGGTGCAGATCGAGCTGACACCGTCCGCCGAGCGCGCGCGCCACATCGGGCCGACGCCGCCTGCCGAGCAGGGCTCGGCGCAGGAGAACGGCCCGCGCCCACGTCACGCCGCCCCGACCTTCGTGGTCGGAGGCGGCACGGACGAGTTTCCGAGCATCCGCTGACCCGTGCCGGCCAGCCGTCCGCCGGTCCGCCGGTCCGGAACGCTCAGGCGGCGTCCGGGTAGGCGACCCCCGTCGTGGCGTGGCAGCGATACCCGTTCGGGTTCTTCGCGGCGCTCAGGTACTGCTGGTGGTAGTCCTCGGCGAGGTAGAAGGGCCCCACCTCGGCGGCCGGACGCAGCTCGGTGGTGATGGGGTCGTACCCCTTGGCGTCGAGCACCTCCGCGTACCGGGCCGCCGTCTCGCGTGCGACCTCACCCTGCTCGGGCGTGGTCCAGTAGACGGCCGAGCGGTACTGGGTGCCGACGTCGTTCCCCTGGCGGAAGCCCTGCGTCGGGTCGTGGCGCTCCCAGAAGATCTTCAGGAGCTCCTGCTCGGAGACACGCTCGGGATCGTAGGCGACCATGGTGGTCTCGGTGTGCCCGGTCCTGGCGGAACACACCTCCTCGTAGGTGGGGTTCGGTGTGGTCCCGCCCATGTAGCCCACGGCGGTCGACACGACGCCCGGCACCTGCCAGTAGATCTCCTCGGAGCCCCAGAAACAGCCCATCGCCAGGTACAGCACACGGGTACCGGGCTCCCACGGACCGGTGAGCGACGAGCCGAGGACGGTGTGCGTCCGGGGCGCGGCGAGTACGGGCGACTCCCGCCCCGGGAGCGCGTCCTCGGGCGCGACCATCGTGGTCTTGCCCTGACCGAACAGCGACTCGAAGAACGACATGGTGGCTACCTCCTTGGTCGGTGGTCACGGCCGCGCCCTGGGCCTCGCGGCGAACCTGTGCCGGGATCCACGTGGTCCGGCGCCCGCGAGCGTACCCGGCTCCCTGAGAACACCTGCGCAGGCGGCGCTGTTCCCCACGTGACCACCGTCTCGGTCAGCGGAGATCGAAGGACGCCGCGAAGTGCTCGATCTCGGCGGTGACGTCCTCGACGATCTCCAGATTCTTGCGCCAGTCGTCCGGGACCTCCAGGCTGTGGTCGGCACCCGGTACCTCGACGAAGTCGGCGCGGAGCCGTGCCACGAGGCCGTGGTCCCAGTACGGATCGGCGGCCCCGCCGATCAGGAGGTGGTCCCCCTCCAGCCCGCTGACGGTCTCGCGGACGTCAGCGGCGTCGTCGTGCGTGAGCAGCGGCGTCAGCCACACGCCCGGCAGACCGAGCCGGGCCGCCGTCGGGATCGCGAGGGTACCCAGGGACTTGCCGATCACGAGGTGGATCCCGCCCCCACCGGGCGCGTCGACACCTTCCAGGAGCTCGACGGCCGCAGTACGGGCGGCCTCGAGGCCAGGCCTCCCGCACCACTCGACGACGCGGACCGTCCACCCCAGCGCGTGCAGTGCCGCGCGCGGGTGGTAGAGCAAGGGGCCCATGGCGGTGTAGCCGGACCCGGGAAGAACCGTCGCGACCTTGCCCGGGTCGCCGACGGCCTGGTGCAGCTCGTAGTGGTTGGACACTCGCCCAGGATGGCAAACGGGCAGGCGGAGCGGAAGGAAAGCCTGTGGTACGCGCCGGCCTTCCGGCAGGCCCGCGAAACCGTGCCGGAGGAGTACTCCGGGAGCGATGGCGGCCCGGGGGAGCGAAGCCGGCGCTGACCACCGGGCCGTGACGGTCGCGGGGGTTTCTGTGCAGGTACTGGCGCGTCCCTGTGATTCGGACGTGGTGGCGAGTGGTGTGCGCCCGCGGATCGCCTACCGTTGGGGAGCGTGAGCGAGAACGAGTCTGCTGTCGTACCCGTCGACGGCGAGCCGCAGGCCGACGGAAGGCCGGCCGCGCGGGGCGCTGCGGCGTCGGTGCAGCACCGCGTGACGCCCTCCGCCACGGACGGCGCGGCGCGGAGGACGGCTCCTGCCGCCGCGTCCACGCCGCCCGGCGCCACCCCTGGCGAACCCGGTGGCGCGGAAGACGCCGACGGCGTCACCAGCGTCCCGCGCACCATTCGCGAGGCCGCGTCGTGGTCCTGGCGCATCCTGCTGATCGGCGCCGCGCTCGCCGGGGTCGGCTGGCTGCTCGCGAGACTCCAGGTGATCGTCGTCCCGGTGGCGGTGGCGCTGCTGCTCGCGGTGATGCTCACTCCGGTGCGACGCTTCCTGCAGCACACGCTCCGGATGCCGCGCAGTCTCGCATCCGGTCTGTCACTGATCGGCCTGATCGCCGTCGCCGCGGCGCTCGTCACCTTCGCGGGGCAGCAGGTCGCCAACGGGTTCGCCGACCTGTCCGAGGAGGCCATCGCGGGCTTCGAGGAACTGACGAGCTTCCTCAACCAGCAGTTCCACCTCGACCTGACCACCTACCAGGCGGACATCACGCGGGAACTCGAAGCCCAGCGGGACAACATCATCGCCGGTGCGCTGGGCGCGGCCGTCACCGCCGGAAACCTGCTGATCGGCACTCTCATCGCGCTGTTCTGCACGTTCTTCTTCCTGCACGACCCGCGCGGCATCTGGAGCTGGCTGGTCGGCCTGCTCCCCGTGGCGGCGCGCGACCGCGTGCACCAGGCGGGGCGTCGCGGTGTCGTGACCCTGTCCGCCTACGCACGCACCCAGATCCTGGTGGCGGGCGTGGACGCGGTCGGGATCGGGCTGGGCTCGGTGTTCTTCGTGCCGTCCCTCGCCGTGCCGATCGGCGTCCTCGTGTTCGTGGGCTCGTTCATCCCCATGGTGGGCGCCATCGTCACCGGCGCGATCGCGACCGTCGTGGTGCTCGTCGCCAAGGGCTGGGTCGCGGCGATCATCATGCTCGGTATCGTCATCCTCGTCCAGCAGATCGAGAGCCACGTCCTCCAGCCGTTCCTCATGGGCCAGGCCGTCTCTCTGCACCCGGTCGCCGTGATCCTGGCGGTGGCCGCCGGGTCGTTCGTGGCCGGGATCGCCGGTGCGCTCTTCGCCGTGCCGCTCGTCGCGCTGCTCAACACCGTGGTGCTCTACCTCAACGGGCACGACAAGTTCCCCGAGCTTGGCGACGGAGACAAGCTCCCCATACGGTGGCTGGCACCCGACGCACCACCCCTGCGCATCCCTCTGCGCCGGACCGCCGGGGAGGACGCCGAGGAGTCCTGACCGGCGGGCGAACCCACGAGCGAGGTCCTGTCCACACGCGTGAACACCTGACTTGTGACGGTCAGGCACCCGCTCTACTGTCACGGAGTGACCCCCAGTACTGTCCCATCCGTGAGCGCGGACGACGTCCGCGAGGCCGCGACCCTCCTCGACGGCGTGATCACCCGTACACCCGTCGTCGAGAGCCGGGCACTCTCCCAGCTCGCCGGCGCGAAGGTCATTCTCAAGTGCGAGAACCTTCAGCGCGCCGGCTCGTTCAAGGTTCGGGGCGCCTACACGCGCCTCTCCCGCCTGACCCCTGAGGAGCGCGAACGCGGCGTCGTCGCCGCCAGCGCCGGGAACCATGCCCAGGGCGTGGCGCTCGCCGCGAGCATGCTGGGCATCGACGCCCTCGTGTTCATGCCGGTCGACGCGCCGTTGCCGAAGCTCTCGGCCACCCGCAACTACGGGGCCGAGGTGCGTCAGGTCGGGAGCAGCGTCGACGAGGCGCTGTCGGCCGCGCGCGTCGAGGCGGCCCGCTCGGGCCGCGTGCTCATCCACCCGTTCGACCACGCCGACATCGTGGCAGGTCAAGGCACCCTTGCTCTGGAGATCCTGGAGCAGGTGCCCGACGTCGCCACGATCCTGGTTCCGCTCGGTGGCGGCGGCCTCGTGGCCGGCATCGCCGCCGTTCTGGCCGACGTCGCACCGCAGGTGCGGGTCGTCGGTGTGCAGGCCGCGCAGGCCGCCGCGTACCCCGGGTCGCTGGACGCCGGCCGTCCGACGGCGATCGACCTGCGGCCCACCATGGCCGACGGCATCGCGATCGGGACCCCGGGCCAGGTCCCCTTCGGGATCGTGGCCGAGCGCGGCGTGGAGGTGCGCACGGTGAGCGAGGATCTGCTGTCCCGCGGGCTCCTCATGGTCCTGGAGCGAAACAAGCTCATGGTGGAGCCGGCCGGGGCGGCCGGTGTGGCAGGCCTGCTGGCGGCGGCCCCCGGCGAGTTCGCCGGGCCCATCGTGCCCGTTCTGAGCGGCGGCAACATCGACCCGCTCGTGCTGCTGCGCGTGGTGCAGCACGGTCTCGTGGCCGCAGGCCGCTACCTGCAGCTTCGCGTACGCGTCCAGGACCGGCCCGGCGCACTCGCGGGGCTGGTCGACGCGATCGCGGCGGCGGGTGCGAACATCGTGCAGGTGGAGCACTCACGCACGGACGTCTCGCTGTCGGTGTCCGAGGTGCTGGTGAATCTCCAGGTGGAGACCAAGAGTGCCGAGCACCGCGCGGCCGTCGTCGACCGGCTGCGCCAGGAGGGGTTCGCGGTCGACGCGGTCTGACCCGCGCCCGACCCGCCCCGGTGAACAGCAGGAGCCGCACGGCCCCTGACACAGGACCGCGGGGGCGCTCCGACGGCTCATCGGCCTGTCGGTGCGCCCCCGCGGTGCGGAGACCGGATGTCGCGCCGCCTCACGGTGTCGCGTGCTCCCCGTGCCGAGGGATGGTCAGGCGAACGGCTTGGCGTCCGTGATCTCGACCTCGATCGTCTTGCCGGTCGGTGCCTCGTAGCTGGTCTTGTCGCCGACCTTCTTCTCGACGATGGCCGCCCCCAGCGGGGAGGTCGGGGAGAAGACATCCATGTCCGTGTCGCCCGCCATCTCGCGCGACCCCAGCAGGAAGGTCTCGCTGTCCCCGAAGATCGACACCGTCACGACCATGCCGGGCTGCACCGAACCGTCGTCGGACGGCTGTCCCACCTGGACGGTGCGCAGCTTCTCCGTGAGTTCCTTGATGCGCGCCTCGTTCTTGGCCTGCTCCTCACGCGCGGCGTGGTACCCGCCGTTCTCCTTGAGGTCTCCCTCGTCACGGGCGGCGGCGATGCGCTCCGTGATCTCTGCGCGGTAGGGGCCGGAGAGACGCTCCAGCTCGGCCTGAAGCCGGTCGTACGCGTCCTGGGTGAGCCAGGTGACGGAAGTGTCGGTCACGGGGGCTCTCCTTTCGTGGTAGCTCGTTCGAGCGGCGGCGGGCGACAACGCGCAAGACCCGCCGAACGGGAAAGCACGCACGTGCCCGTTCAGCGGGTCTGTACAGCGTGTGAAACGACAATTCTATCAACGGATGCCCCAGGAAGTGTCAAGGGGATACTGGTGCGGGATGTCGAGGCGGGATGTCGAGGTCCGGTGCCGGGCGGACGCCGGCGTGCCCTGCCGGGAGGTGACTCCCCTACGGCTGTTCCAGCGCCGCGCAGTGGTCGACGACGCCGGTCGTGGCCTCCTGCGTGGTCCGCACGTCAGCGGTGACCCGGATCGAGTCGCGCTCGTCGGGGCCCACCTCGACGTCGAGCGAACCCACCTCCGCGTAGCTGGGGTTCAGCGCCGTGACGGTGCACACCGCCGTCATCCCCGGCGGCATCATCACGTCGAACGTGACCGACACCTGTTCCGGCCCCTCGATGGAGAACCCCACCTCCTGGTGGGAGACCGGGTTGCGCTGCGCGTCCGACCAGGCGAACCAGGCGGCGCCGGCCACTCCGGCGGTCAGTGCGGCGGCGATCGCGATCCGCGCACCGACCGACGGGCGCGGCCGACCGGACGGCCCGGTGCCGCGTGCCGGGCGGCCGTAGCGTTCTGCAAGGGGGTCGGTGCTCATGGTGACATGATGGTGCATGTCATCGACATCGACGAAGGACCGGCGCAGCCGGCCCGCGGGGAACCCGGTCGATGCCGGACAAAGCGTCGAACGAACAGCACGAACAGCGCCGAACACGCGGCGTCGAACACACAGCGTCGAACACACAGTGCCGTCCACTGTCGGCCCAGGAGGTCCAGGTGTCCGAAACCGAGCGTGAGCCGCTCCGCCTCATGGCGGTGCACGCCCACCCCGACGACGAGTCGAGCAAGGGAGCCGCGACAACGGCCCGATACGTGGCCGAAGGCGTCGAGGTCCTGGTCGTGACATGTACGGGCGGGGAGCGCGGCGACATCCTCAATCCGTCCTACGTCGTTCCCGAGGGCCACGAGTTCGACTCGCTCGAAGGCCGCAGCGCGGTGCGCCGCGAGGAGATGGCCCGCTCGGCCGCCGCGCTGGGCGTGCGGCACCGCTGGCTCGGGTTCGTCGACTCCGGGCTGCCCGAGGGCGACCCGCTGCCCCCGCTGCCCGAGGGCTGCTTCGCCCTGGTGCCGCTGGAGGAGGCCGCCGAACCGCTCGTGCGCCTGGTGCGAGAGTTCCGCCCGCACGTCATGACCACCTACGACCCGTCGGGCGGGTACCCCCACCCGGACCACATCAGGTGTCACGAGGTGTCCGCCGCGGCGTTCGCCGCCGCGGGTGACGCCACGCGCTACTCCACCGCGGGCGAGCCGTGGGAGCCGATGAAGCTCTACTACAACCACGGCTTCTCGATGGAGAGCCTGCGCGCCGTGCACGAGGGGATGGAGGGCGCCGGCCTGGAGTCCCCGTTCGGCGACTGGATCGAGTCGCGTACCGCCCGGGAGATCCCCGAGCGGGAGGTCACGACCTACGTCGAGGTGTCCGACTACTTCCCCCAGCGCGACGAGGCCCTGCGCGCGCACGCCTCGCAGATCGACCCGGAGGGCTTCTTCTTCGCCGTGCCGCGCGACATCGAGGCCGACGTGTGGCCGTGGGACTCGTACGAGCTTGCCGAGTCGAACATCCCGCTGCCGCAGCGGGCCCACGACGAGTACGAGGACGGCCTGTTCGTCGGCGTCCGTGAGGCGCTCGATGCCGGGGACGAGGATCGTCGGACGGCTGAGGTGAACGCATGATCGGGATGGTTTCCACGGCGGCCACCGTTCTCGGCGACCGGTGGGTCCGGCTCGCGGCCGAGGCGCCGTCGCCGGGCCCGACGGAGGGAGGGCTGCGCCCCGGCCTGGAAGACACAGACATCTCGCCCGGCCTGGTCGGCTTCCTCGTCACGTTCGTCGTGGCCGTCGCCTGCGTGTTCCTCTTCCTGTCGCTGGCGCGGCACCTGCGCAAGGCCCGGGCCAACGCGGAGGAGCAGGGCCTGGAGATCGACAAGGGCAAGGGCGGCGGGGGCGCCGACATCCAGCGCGACGTGGACCACCGCCCGCCGCAGGACCGGTACCCGCGCGACAGCCAGGGTGGTGTCGTCGGGCCGCCGGGTGGGACGGGCCCGGCATGACGAGCGGCATGGTTCCCACCGCCGCGCCGCCGTCCGGGTCGCCGTCGAAGGTGCGGGTCACGGTCGCGCAGCTCACCGTCTCCGACGACGCCGCCGCGAACCGCGCCACGGCCGAGGGGGCCTTCCGCGAGGCCGCGCGCGTCGGGGCGGACCTGCTCGTGCTGCCCGAGTACGCCTCGGCGTACGACCCTCGCGGAGTCGGCGCCGAGCACGCGGAACCCCTGGACGGCCCGTACGTCTCGATGTTGCGGCGGCGCGCGGCCGAGGACGGTGTGGCGGTGATCGCCGGTGTCGCCCTGCCCGCCGGCGACGGGCGTGCGGCGAACGCGCTCGTCGTCGTGGATCGTGAGGGGGCGCTGGCCGGCGTCTACCGCAAGGTCCATCTCTACGATGCGTTCGGGACGCGGGAATCGGATCGCCTGGAGCCGGGTCCTGCCGGCGCCGAACCGGTGACCCTGCCCCTGGGCGGCCTCACGTTCGGGGTGCTGACCTGCTACGACCTCCGCTTCCCGGAGTCGGCGCGGCGTCTCGTGGACGCGGGGGCCGACGTCCTGGTGTACCCGGCCGCCTGGATGGCGGGTCCGCTCAAGGTGGACCACTGGCACACGCTGCTGCGGGCACGCGCCATCGAGAACACCGCGATCGTGCTCGGTGTCGGTATGGCGGGCAGGAGCGTCACCGGACGATCACTGCTGGTCGGTCCGGACGGCGTCGTCGGCCTGGAGCTGGGGGAGGGGCCGGAGATCCGCACCGTCGACCTGGACCCCGCGGGCGTCGCCGCGACCCGGCGGGCGAACCCTTCCCTGGCCAACCGGCGCTACACGGTCGCCCCCCTCTGACGCCTGCGTGTCGCGGACGCCTCGCGCGGGGCCGGTACCGCTCCCGTCAGGCCCGCAGGGCGGCCAGGTAGATCGCCACGACGTGGCAGGCGAAGCCCACGACCGTGAGCACGTGGAAGATCTCGTGGAACCCGAACCATCGGGGGCTGGGGTCGGGCTTCTTCGTGGCGTAGACGACGGCGCCCAGGGTGTAGGCGATGCCACCGGAGATGACCAGCCACACCACGGCCGGTCCGCCGGCCTCCCAGAACGCCTTCATGTAGCCGACCGCCACCCAGCCGAGCGCGACGTAGATCGGGGTGTAGACCCAGCGTGGCGCGTGCAGCCAGACGATGCGTCCGATCAGGCCGGCCAGGGCTCCGCTCCACACGATCCACAGCAGGATCGTGGCGGCTCGCTGGTCCAGCAGCGTGACCGCGAGCGGGGTGTAGGTGCCCGCGATGATGAGGAAGATGTTGGAGTGGTCGGCCCGGCGCAGGATGCCTTCGGTCCTCGGGGACCAGGTTCCGCGGTGGTAGACGGCGCTCGTACCGAACAGCAGTGCCGCGGTGAGGCCGAACACGGCGACCGACCACTTCGCGGCGGCGCCCGGGGCGAGGGCGACCAGCGTGATGCTCGCGGCGAGGGCGAAGGGGAACGTCCCCGCGTGGATCCAGCCGCGCAGGCGCGGCTTGATCTTCCGCTCCACCGTGTCCGAGACGGTCGTGGAGAGGGTGTGGACAGCTCCGGTCACGGTCCCGCGGACGTCGTCGAAGGTGTCGCCGACTCGGTCGATGGTGCCCGACACCTTGTCGCGGACGTTTTCCACAGGACCCGACGAGGGGCGGCCGGGCTGATCCGTTGCTGCTACCACGTGGTTTCCTCCGATCGACGGGCAGGGCAAACCTACGGTAGCGTAGGTTTTTACCAGCCTAAGGGGTGGAGCTGCCCGGCGGCGTCGGCGGTGTGAAGATCCTGCGGCGGCTTGGCACGTGGGCTCGTGCTATGCGTCGGCCGGGGCGCGGTAGCGTTTTCTCGTGCGTCTGCCCTCACCTCTCTACCGACTTTACGAGCGCCGTCTCGCGCGCAGCCTCGACGGCGCGTCGCTGCCGCGGCACATCGGCGTGATGCTCGACGGGAACCGTCGCTGGGCCAAGTCGTTCGGCGAGACCGCGGCGACGGGGCACCGCCGGGGCGCCGACAAGATCGCGGATCTGCTGAGCTGGGCGGAGCCGCTGGGGATCGAGGTCGTGACGCTGTGGATGCTGTCCACGGACAACCTGCGCCGCTCGCCGTCGGAGCTCGAGAACCTCCTGGAGATCATCGAGGACGCGGTCCGTGACCTCGCGGACTCGGGTCGCTGGCGGGTGCGCGTGATCGGCAGGCTCGATCTCCTCCCCGAACGTCTCTCGCGTGCGCTGCGCCAGGCCCAGGAGGGCACGGCCGGGGTCGGCGGGCTGCAGGTGAACGTGGCGATCGGCTACGGCGGGCGGCAGGAGATCGCCGACGCCGTGCGCTCGTACCTCACCGAGGAGGCAAAGAACGGCGCGACGCTCGAGGAGCTCGCCGAGCGGACCGACGTCGAGCACATCGCCGAGCATCTGTACACGCGCGGCCAGCCGGATCCGGAGCTGGTCATCCGCACCTCGGGCGAGCAGCGCGTCGGCGGGTTCCTCATGTGGCAGTCGATGCACTCGGAGTACTACTTCTGCGAGGCCTACTGGCCGGCGTTCCGGCGGGTCGACTTCCTGCGCGCGCTGCGCGACTTCTCCCAGCGTGAGCGCCGTCTCGGACGCTGAGTTCCGCGCCTCGCCGGCGCCTCGCCCGGGCCGGGTCCTGGCGTGCGTTTCCGCGTCGAGGAGCCTGTCATGAAAATGTACGCCATATTCGTCCTTCCTGCGGAAATCTGATCCGTCCTCGGGTAGCGTGCAAGCTCAGGCAGGAGAGGAAGTACTCGATGACAGTGAGAGACCGGCCGGCTCCGACAGCTCGCGAGGCGGCGGAGGCATGGGAATCGCTCTTCCGTACCCAGGTCACGCTGATGCGCCGGTTGCTCGCCGACGACATCTGGGACGAGCTGAGCATGCGCGAGTACGACGTCCTGTTCACACTGTCCGTGGGTGCCGGATCGATGCGGCTGCGGGACCTGAACGAGAACATCCTCATGGCGCAGTCGTCGCTGTCACGCCTGGTCGATCGGTTGGAGCGGCGCGGCCTCGTGCGGCGCGAGTCGGCGCCCGAGGACGGCCGGGGGGTGAAGGTGGTGCTCACCGATGCCGGCGTGCGCATGCAGAAGGAGGTCGGCCTGCGCCACGTGCGATCGATCGCCCACTACGTCGGTTCCGCGATGCCCGCCGATGACCTCGCGGCCCTGCGCGCACTGCTCGACAAGCTGCGCGCGGCACAGTCCGGGATCCCGGACCGCTCCCGGAGCGTCTCCTAGGGCACCGTCGCGTGCCTGGCGCCGATCACAACGCGACCCGCGCGATCGCGTCCGCGACCTCGCGAACCGCCACCCGTGACATCGCGGCACGGCGCCCCACCAGGTGGATGTCCCGCTCCAGGGGATCGCCGAACGGCAGGATCCGTACGGCATATCGGTCGTCGACGGCGAGTCGCGGCAGCAGCGTCACCGCCAGTCCGGCCTCCACGTACCGCAGCAGCGAACCGTAGGACGTGCAGCGTGCGGCGATCCGTGGCCGGAACCCGGCGCGCAGACAGAGCCGTTCGGCCAGGTCCGCAAGGTGCGCCCCCGGATTCTCGAACGCCCACGTGGCGTCCGCCAGCGCGGCCAGGTGGACGACGTCGCCGGGCCCGGCCGGCCCGTCCGCGCCCGGAGGCGCTGCGTCCCTCGCGAGGACCAGGACGACGTCGTCCCTGGTCAAGGGCGTGCGGATGAGGTCGGGGTCCGAGGGTTCGGGGGAGTCCTGGAAGTCACCGCTGACCGCGAGATCGACCTCGCCACGGCGGAGGGCGGGCAGGGCCTCGGACGGCTCCGCCTCGGTCAGGACGACGGAGATCCGCGGGTGGGTGGCGCGCAGGCGCCGCACCGCCGGGATCAGGATGGTGTGCAGGCCGCTGGTGAACACGGCCACCCGCACCGTGCCGGTCGGTTCGGAGTGGAGGCCCGCGATCTCGGCCTCGACCGACTCGATGTGATCCAGGATCTCCGCCGCGTGCTGGGCCAGCGCCAGCCCGACCGGTGTCAGGCGGACGCGGCGCCCGACGCGCTCCAGCAGGTGCGCGCCCGCCTCCTTCTCCAGTGTGGCGAGCTGCTGCGAGACGCTCGACGGGCTCATGTGCAGCACGTCCGCCACGGCGCGCACGGTGCCGAGCTGATGGAGCTGGCGCAGCAGGTGCAGGCGCCAGGGATCGAGCATGGCGGTCCTCCGTCGGCAGGGTGGTTGCTGTTCGGTTTATCCGAACATTCTATTCAGGAATGTGACCTGGACCGCACAGCGAGACCGGCCTACGGTCAAAGCATGAAGATCGGAATACCCACCGAGATCAAGAACAACGAGAACCGCGTCGGCATCACCCCCGCCGGCGCGCACGAACTCGTCCGCCGCGGGCACCAGGTCCTCGTCCAGGCCGGCGCCGGCGCCGGGTCGGGATTCACCGACGAGTCCTACCACCTGGCCGGTGCCGTCACCCTCGCCACCGCGGACGAGGTCTGGGCGGACTCCGACATGGTCGTCAAGGTCAAGGAACCGATCGAGCCGGAATACGGCCGGATGCGCCGCGACCAGGTGCTGTTCACCTACCTCCATCTCGCGGCATCGGAGCCGTGCACCCGAGCACTGCTCGACGCCGGCACCACCTCCGTCGCCTACGAGACCGTCCAGCTCGCGGACCGCTCCCTCCCGCTGCTCGCGCCGATGAGCGAGGTCGCCGGGCGCCTCTCGATCCAGGCGGGCGGCTACCACCTGATGCGCGGCGCCGGCGGCGCGGGCATCCTCATGGGTGGCGTCCCCGGGACCCCCAAGGCCAAGGTGCTGGTGATCGGCGGCGGCGTCGCCGGCGAGCACGCGGCGGCGAACGCCCTGGGAATGGGTGCCGATGTGACCGTCGTCGACATCTCCCTGCCGCGGTTGCGGGACCTCGACCACCGGTTCGGTGGGCAGCTCCACACCCGTTACTCGACCCAGTACGAGATCGCCGAGCAGGTGGAGCAGGCCGATCTGGTCATCGGCTCCGTGCTCGTGCCGGGTGCCGCGGCGCCCAAGCTGGTCACCGACCAGATGGTCAAGGCGGCAAAGCCCGGCACCGTGTTCGTGGACATCGCCATCGACCAGGGTGGCTGCTTCGAGGGCTCCCACCCGACCACGCACGACGACCCGACGTTCACCGTCCACGACGCCCTCTACTACTGCGTCGCCAACATGCCTGGTGCCGTGCCGCAGACCTCCACCCGTGCGCTGACCAACGCCACCCTCCCGTACGTCGTCGCGCTCGCCGACAAGGGCTGGGAGGCGGCGCTGGCCGCGGACCCCGCACTCGCCAAGGGCCTCAGCACCCACGCCGGCGAACTGCGCAGCAAGGAGGTCGGCGAAGCCCTCGGGCTGGCGGCCGGCTGATCTCGGCGCCGTCGGGGTGGGCGTGGCTGTGACGGCGAACTCCGAGCGTTATGGTGCGTTCGTCCGAAAGACGCCAGTCACCCAGCTCCGAGAGGACGTTGCGTTGAGCACGCCCCAGCCCCCCAGCCCCTACGGGCAGCCACAGTACGGCCGATGGTCGCAACACGCCGCCCATGCCCCAGGTGATGCCGTACTTCCCGCGCCGCCTCCGCCGGCACCCGGCCCGTACGGAACGGCACCGGTGCAGTCCCTCCACCCCGATGTTCATGGTCTGCCGCTGGTGAAGCCGGCCTCCCGGTTCGGGCTCGCGATCGCCGTGACCGTGCTCTTCTCCATGCTGTTCGGCATCATCGCGATCGTCTTCGCGTGCCAGGTCGACGCCAAGTGGCGCCGGGGAGACGTCGAGGGCGCCAGGAGCGCCTCCCGGCAGGCGCTCGGCTGGTCCCTCGTGGGGATCGGTTTCACCGTCATGACCGTCGTGGCGGTCGTCGTGCTCGCCGCCCTCGGCGCGCTCGGCGAGCCGGCAGGCTACTGACGCGCGCCGAGGATGTGTCCCTGGGCCCAGGGCCCTGGGGACACGGCGCCACGCCTGTCCCGCCGCCGTCACCGCCCTCGGGATGGCGTCCGCGGTGGCAGGCCGGTCTGGGGATCGGCCCCGGTCCGGGGATCGGCTCCGCCCGGAACGGCTACGGTTCGGCGGATGGCAAGAATTGTCGGTCCGGCCCGAGCGGCCGCTCGCGGGTGGAGCCCGGAGTGGCTGCTCGCGCTCGTCGTCGTGGCGATCTACGTGAACCAGATCGCGTTCACCCTCTACGTGCTCGCGGTGCACGACGGAGACCCGGCGTTCGTCGCGAGCTACCTGCCGCCCGGCTGGTTCGACCTGTTCACGCCGTCGTGGCTGGTCGTTTGGGCCGACCACCTGCCCTGGCCGGAGCTCCTCGCGCCGAGCGTGCTGCATGTGCAGGCCTTCCTCGAACTGCCTCTCGTGCTGCTGGTGTACCTGGTGGTGCTGCGCAGGCTGGACCCTGCCGGCGGGCGCAGGATGGTGTCCGGCTGGTGGCCGTGGGTGGCGTCGGCGGTGTGGACCGCGACGTTCTGCCTGGTGGAGATTTTGCTGTCGAACCCGTGGACCACAGGGGACGTGGTGCTCCGCGGCGTCTCGGCGCTGGTCACGCCCTGGGTGCTCTCGCGCGTGGCGCGCGGCACTCGCCCCGAGGCCGATGCCGGCCGGGACGGGCCGGTGCACCTCCTGCTGTTCGGTGCGACGACGGCGGGTCTGGGCTGCCTCGTGCTGATCGTCTACGACACGGCCCTGCTCTACAACCTCGGCCATCTCCCGAGGGTGACAGCCCTCGCGGCGGGCGTGCTGGCCGGTACGGTGCTCCTCGGCCTGCTCGACGGGTGGCGCGCACGAGCCTCTCGCCCCGGGCGGCCCGCGGGCGCCTCGCCGCTCGTGGCCGCCTTCCTTCGGCACCTGCTGCTCCTCTTCCTGATCCCGGCGCTGCCCGTGCGGTACTCCCTGTCGTTCTTCGGTACACCATGGGTCGCCGCGGGGAGCGTGGCGGTGATCGTGACCGCCGCCGCCGTGCTCGCCCTGCGGGAGACGAACCCGCCGGCGGCGCAGGTCGCCGGGCTCGGCGGCATCGGTGCCCTGGCCGCCGCCGCGGGCTGGACGACGGTGCGGGCAGTGCGGGCGGCAGCGCCGTCGTCGTACGTGGAACTGCCGCTCGGCGTCGCGATGGGCGTGGCGTTCGTCGTCCTGGTGCTCGGCAGCGCACTTCTGGACGGCAGGAGGCCGGCCCGGGCGGCCCCGCGCGCGAGGACGTGAGTCCACGCCGTCGCCGCTGCCCGTCGCCGCTGCCCGTCGCCGCTGCGTTCGCGTGCTGCGTTCGCGCGCTGGTCGGTGAGCGACGTCGCGCCGTAGGTTGTGCTCATGACAGCTCAGGAGGCTTCCGGGACCGCGCCGGGGATCGTCGTCCTGCCCGCGAACGCGGTGTCCTGGGAGGAGCTGCGGACCGTGTTCGGCCGGCGTGGCACTCCGGCGTGGTGCCAGTGCCAGTGGTTCAAGTTCGCGAGCCGGGAGTTCCGGGCGCTCGACCGTCCGGCGCGGGAGGAGCACCTGCGTGAGCAGACGGCGTGCGGCGATCCGGACGCGTCGTCGACCAGTGGGGTCGTGGCCTTCCTGGACGGCGAGCCGGCCGGCTGGTGCGCGGTCGAGCCCCGGACGGCCTACCCGCGGCTGCGCACCTCCCGGCTGGTGTGGTCGGGCCGTTCCGAGGACGCCGCCGACAGTTCGGTCTGGGCCGTGACCTGCTTCGTGACCCGCAAGGGCTTCCGTCGGCGCGGCATCGGGACTGCGCTCGCCGCGGCCGCCGCGAGGTTCGCCCAGGAGCGTGGCGCCACCGCGGTCGAGGGCTATCCGCTGCTCCCTCACCCCGAGGGTGCCGGCCGCGTCAGCTCGGGCGACCTGTTCGTCGGGACCGTGCGCATGTTCGAGTCGGCGGGATTCCACGAGGTGAGCCGGCCCACCGAACGCCGCGCGGTCATGCGCCGGGAGCTGTGACCGCCCGGCCGGCGCCGGCCGGGTGCTTCCCGCCGACCGCGAGCCGGAGGGTGTTCTGACCGAGTTCGGGTGGACCGACCCGGCGTGGCACCGGTATGCACCCTTACGATCAGGCCCGTGAGTTCCCTGCGCGTCGTCGTCGCCCCCGACTCCTTCAAGGGCAGCCTCAGCGCTGCCGAGGTCGCCTCCTGCATCGCCGACGGCGTCCACGCCGCCCGGCCCGAGGCGGTCGTCACCTGCCTGCCCATGGCCGACGGCGGTGAAGGGACCCTTGATGCGCTGCTCGCCGCCTGGGGCGTCACCGCTCACACGGTCGACACCGTGGACGCGATCGGCCGCCCCCGCCGGGCCAGGTGGGCGACGTCGCCCGACGGCCGGACCGGCGTCGTCGAGCTGGCCGAGGCCAGCGGCCTCCCGCACGTGAGCGACGCGCCACCTCAGCCGCTGCACGCGAGCACGCGCGGCACCGGCGAGGTCGCGCGCACCGTGCTCGACGCCGGGGTCGAGGAGGTGCTCGTCTGCCTGGGCGGTTCCGCCTCGACGGACGGCGGCGCCGGAATCCTCACGGGCCTCGGCGCCCGGCTCCTGGACGACGACGGCACCGAGGTGCCCGACGGCGGCGAGGGCCTCGCCTGGGTGGACCGTCTCGACCTCGACGGACTGCACCCGCGGGCACGCCAGGTGCGCTGGCGGCTCGCCGTCGACGTCACGAACCCGCTCGTGGGCGAGCACGGCGCAGCCCACGTGTTCGGGCACCAGAAGGGCGCGAGCGACGGCGACGCCGCCTACCTGGACGACGCGCTCGGACGCTGGGCCGATCTCCTCGAGCGCGAGACGGGCGTGCCCACCCGCGACCTGCCGGGCGCCGGCGCCGCGGGTGGCGTCCCGGCCGCGCTCGTCGCGGTGCTGGGCGCGGAGACGGAAGAGGGGGCGCAGCTCGTCGCCGAGGCCGTCGGGCTTCCCGAGGCTCTCGCCGATGCCGGCCTGGTGTTCACCGGCGAGGGCTCGTTCGACTCGCAGTCGGTGCGGGGCAAGGTCGCCGACGGCATCGCGCGCCTCGCCGCCGCGTCTCCCGCCAAGCCGCCCGTCGTCGTCCTCGCCGGGCAGGTGCTGCTGCCCGCGCCACTGGCCTGGGAGGCCGGCATCACGGCAGCCTTCTCGATCGCGCCGGGCCCCGTGGAGCTCGACGACCTGCTCCACCGCACCCCCGCCCGCCTGACCGACCTGGCGGCGCAGGTCACCAACCTGGTGGTGTGACCACACCCGGCTCGCGTGACGGCGGGGTCCCGCGGGGCCCTTCCGTCAGGAGCCGGTGCGTGCGGTCACGTGCTGGCCGCGATCCCCGGCCGGCTCGGACGCGCGCCGCCCGACCCGCACCCAGAACGCGGCACAGACCGCCGCGACCACCTGGAGCAGTCCCGTCACCAGGATCACCGGTGCCGACCCGAACAGGCCGATGATCGCGCCGCCCGCCAGCAGCCCGACCGAGGCGCCACCGTTGTGCAGCACGGTCTCCGCGGTGAAGGCGGCCCGTCGCTCGTCGCCGGAGGTCTGCTCGGTGATCAGCGCGTTGAGCCCGGCGATGCCGAAGGGCATGGCGACCCCTCCGACGGCCGCCACGAGGGCGATGCCCGCCAGGCTCGGTGCGACGACGGGAAGCGCCATGTAGGCCAGCCCGAACACGGCCCAGGGCACGATGACGGCCGGGAGCCGCGGGATCCGGTTGATCACGACGGGGAGCACGAACGACACGGCCACCGTCGTGACGCCGTAGCCCGCCATCCCGGCCGCGATCAGTTCGCCGGGCCGGCCGAGCTCCGCACCCAGGAGCGTCAGGCCGAGCGTGAAGCCGAACCAGCAGACCCCGCCGATGCCCGCCAGGCCGATGCCGACCGCCAGATCGGGCCGCGAACGCAGGACCGCCGACATCGAGACCGAGCGGGACCCGGCCCGCTCTGCGACGGGTGGCGCGGCCGCAGGCGCCTGCGACGCGCGCGGCACACCGGCCACCGCGACGGCGGCCAGGGCCGCCCCGGCGGCCTCGCACCAGAGCATCGGCACCGCGTGCCCGGCCGCCACCAGCCAGGCACCCAGCGGCGGCGCGAAGATCATCGACGTCCGGTGAGCCATGTCCTGCCAGGCGAGCGCCTTCGGGCCCACACCCGGTCCGACGTCCTCGGACAGGTCCGCGGTGACCGCTCGTTGGGCGGGGCCGAGCAGCGCCGCGGCCGCCCCGGAGACCAGACCCGAGGCGCAGAGGACGACGGCGTTCACCTCCGTGGTGACGGCGGCGAGCGGAACCAGCGCCAGTCCGGCCGCCTGGATCACCAGGAGCACGGCGAGCGAGCGGCCCGAGGTCAGCCGTCCCCGCAACCCTCGACCCCACCAGGCCGAGGTGAGCAGCGGAAGCCCGGCGAACCCGCCGACGAGCCCGGTGGTCCAGGCGTCGCCGGTCTGCTCGATCGCCACCAGGGGCAGGGCGACCGCGGTGATCCGTTGTCCGGTCCAGGTGACGAACGTGCTCGCGGTCAGCGTGACGAGGTGGCGTCTCATGGCTCCGATCCTGGGTGAGCGGCCCCCGGCCCGGTAGGCGGCGATGTGGGACCCGGCATCATAGGCTGGAGCTATGACCTCATTGCCCAGTGTCGAGGACCTGCGCCTGGTCGACGCCGTGCGGCGCCACGGGTCCGTCGGGGCTGCCGCGCGGGAGCTGCTGGTCACCCAGCCGTCCGCCAGCCAGCGGCTGGCCGCGCTGGAGCGGCGCCTGGGCGTGCGCCTCTTCGAGCGGGACACCACCGGGGCGAGGCCCACCGGCGCGGGCCAGGAATACTGCGCGCAGGCGGCGCACATCCTGGACCACCTGCGGGGAATCGGGGAGCGGGCGCTCGCGGCCGCGCAGTCACGCACCGTCTCCGTGGGGACGCTCCCGAGCCTTGCCGGCACCCTCTTCGCGATGTTGGACGTCCTGCTCGACGACGTGGCCGTCCAGCCCGAGGTGGAGCACGGGCCGCGGCTGCTGGAGTGGGTGGAACGCGGCACGCTCGACGCCGCGTTCGTGACCATCGCCGGGCAGGTCCCGCTCCCGCGCGGCCTCGTCGTCACCGAGGTGGGCGGGCACGACCTGGTCACGCTGCTGCCCGAGGGCGCGCCGCAACCGTCCGGCGGGCGGCGGCCCTACGCGGGGCAGACCGTCGTGTACTGCGCGCTGGACCTCGCGGCCGACGACCTGCACCGGCGCCTCGCCGAGCTGGGCGCCCACGCCCGGCGCGGTGCCACGGCGGAGTCCACGGTCCGGGCGGCCAGGGAGCGGCGGTGCGCCGCGGTGGTCCCCGACATGGTCGCCGGCTGGTACGCGGCGCCGGGCGACCGGATCGAGCGCGCGCCGGTGCGCGGCCGGATCAGTCTCTCCGTGGTCAGCCGCAGCCCCGCGCCTCCCGAGATCCTGAGCGTGCTCCCCGCCCTGCGCCGGCGCCTCGCCCGGGGCAACGTGCACGCGCGCAGCACCCCCGCAACGAGATGACAGATCGTCGGGTCAAAGTCACGTCCGAATCGCACTCATCCGGGATGGACCGTCTTCGCGCTGGTGGGAAGATGAGCCCATGCCCCCAACCCCGCAGACCGCGGCAGCCACGGAGGCCGCGAAGCCGATCGCCACGCCGCCGGCCGTCGTCGCCCCCTACGACGCCCTCTTCCTGTACTCGTTCGGCGGACCCGACAAGCCCGAGGACGTCGTCCCGTTCCTGCGGAACGTCACCGCGGGCAAGGGCATCCCGGACGAGCGGCTCGAGGAGGTCGGCGAGCACTACTACCAGTTCGGCGGCAGGAGCCCGATCAACGAGCAGAACCTCGCGCTCAAGGCCGCGCTCGAGGCGGAGCTCCGGCGACGCGGCATCGACCTGCCCGTCGTCTGGGGCAACCGGAACTGGGCTCCCTACACCACCGACGCGCTCGACGAGCTGGAGACGCTCGGCGCGCAGCGCGCCGTAGCCCTCGTCACCTCGGCCTACAGCAGCTACTCCGGCTGCCGCCAGTACCGCGAAGACCTCGCCGTCACCCTCCGCGACCGCGAGCAGCTCGGCGAGGACGGGTCCACCGGCGTGCAGGTCGACAAGCTCCGCTCCTACTTCAACCACCCGGGCTTCGTGCAGGCCAACGTGGACGCCGTGCTCGACGGCTACGCCGCGCTCGACGAGTCCGGCGGGAACGGCGAGGCCGCACGCCTCGTCTTCGTGACGCACTCGATCCCGGACACCATGGAGGCCGCCTCCGGAGTTTGGCAGCCCACCTACTCCGCACAGCACAGGTCCGTCGCCGAGTTCGTCGCGGCAGCGGTCTCCGAGAAGCTCGGGCACGACGTCCGGTGGGACCTCGCCTACTGCTCCCGCTCCGGCCCGCCCAGCCAGCCCTGGCTGGAACCGGACGTCAACGACCACCTCGAGGCGCTCGCGGCCGAGGGCGTGCGGGACGTCGTGATGTCCCCGATCGGCTTCGTCAGTGACCACATGGAGGTCGCCTACGACCTCGACACCGAGGCCCTGGCCACCGCGAAGGATCTCGGGATCACGGCGGTGCGCGCGGGAACCGTGGGAACGCGTGAGCCGTTCGTCCGCGGCCTGGTCGACCTCCTGCTGGAGCGCGCCGCCCTGGCCCGCGGTGAGGAGACCGGCGAGGCTACGGTGGGGGAGCTGCCGGCCATCGCGTCCGTGTGCCGCCCGGGTTGCTGTCTACGGCGCCACGAGGAGCCGAGCGGCATTCCCGCACTCTGTTCGGAGGACATGCACCAGTGACCACTCACACGCACGGCGACACCGGCCACGAGGTCGACACCGCCGCCATCAACTCGACCATCCGTTACACCATGTTCTCGGTGTTCAGCCTCACCGAGACGCTGCCTCAGGACGAGGGCGAGCGCAAGGCGCTCGTCACGGAGGCCGAGGACGCGGCCTGGGGGGACGTCGCGGGCACCGCATCCGTTACGGACGCCGGCCGCGACAGCGCGCGCGCCGACGGGGAGCTCGTGGTCCGGGGCTGGTACGACGTCGGCGGTCTCCGTTCCGACGCCGACCTCCTGCTCTGGACGCACGGCCCGTCGATCGAGGCCGTGCAGGGCGCCTACCAGCGGTTGCGTGCCACGACCCTCGGGCGTCACCTCGAGCCGGTGTGGTCCGTGGCGGCGCTGCACCGCCCCGCGGAGTTCAACCGCGGGCACGTGCCGGCGTTCCTGGCGGGGGAGACGCCGCGCGACTACCTGTGCGTCTACCCGTTCGTGCGCTCCTACGACTGGTACCTGCTGCCCGACGACGAACGCCGCACGATGCTGCGCGACCACGGTATGGCGGCCGCGGGCTACAAGGACGTGCGAGCCAACACCGTCTCGGCGTTCGCGCTGGGGGACTACGAGTGGATTCTCGCCTTCGAGGCGGACGAGCTGCATCGGATCGTGGATCTCATGCGAGACCTGCGTGCCACCGAGGCGCGCCGCCACGTGCGCGAGGAGGTCCCGTTCTTCACCGGGCCGCGCACGACTCTCACCGACTGGGCCGCACGCCAGCCCCTGAGCTGACCCGCTCGCCCCGGCGCGAGCGGCGTCACCCGTCACCCGTCACCCGTCGTCCAGGCGGTCCGGCCTGTCGCCCGTCAGCCCGGCGGGAGGCGGGCCACGATCGCGGTGGCGCCCAGGTCGTCGTCGGACACGATCGCCGGCAGCAGGCCCGCGGACCGGGTGAGCGCGGCGGCGGCGCCGGCCTGGTCGTGCCCCGTCTCGAAGAGCATCGCGCCACCCGGCCGGAGCCAGCCGGGAGCGGCGGCGATCGCGCGCCGCAGGACACCGAGCCCGTCGGCGCCTCCGTCGAGCGCGAGCAGGGGCTCGTGCTCGCGGGCTTCGCGGGGCATGAGGGCGATGGCATCGGTCGGCACGTAGGGCGCGTTGCACAGCAGCACGTCGACGTGCCCCCGGAGGGACCCGGGCAGGGGAGCATCGAGATCGCCGTCATGGACGACGGCGGCCAGGCGTCCGGCAGGCGGCCCGGGGCCGTCGGCTGCCGGTCGTGCGGTGGAGAGACCAGGTTCGGCGGCGGCGGCCAGGTTGTCCCGCGCACATGCCGTGGCGGCCGGGTCGGCGTCGGAGGCGTGCAGTGCCACGTCGATCCCGTCGCCGACCAGGTCGAGCGCGACCGATCCGCCCAGCGCCCCGCACCCGCAGCACAGGTCCACGACGACGACGCCCTCCGGACGGGCACCGGGACGGGGTACGACCCGGCCTGCCCCCGACCCCGGAGAGTCCGGTGTTCCCGCGCCGGGCACCGCGTCGGGAGATCTGCCGGACTCCGGCACGGCGGCCGCCTGCCGCCCGCGCAGGTGTGCCAGTGCCTCGGTGATCAGGAGCTCGGACCGGCGACGGGGTACGAAGACGCCTGGCGTGACGCTCCAGCGGCGCCCGTGAAGCTCCGCCCAGCCGACGACCTGTTCCAGCGGCGCGCCACCGACCCGCTCGGAGACCATCCGTTCGAGCAGCTCGTCGTCGGCGCCGGCGGCCTCGGCCAGGAGGCGTGCCTCGTCCTCGGCGAACACGCATCCGGCGGCACGCAGCCGCGCGACGAGCGCGGGGTCCTCGTTCACCAGCCGAGCGTACGAGGCAGGCCGGGTGCGCAGCACCTGATTTCTTCCGCGGGCGTCGCCGGCCGACGGCGGGTCCGGCCTCGCAGCATCCCACCGCCTGGCGCCGGCCACCCTGGGTGGCCCTCCTGGGCCGCTCGCCCTCGTGCCACTCGCCCTCGTGCCGACCGGCCCTCGTGCCGACCGGCCCCGGGCAGATCCGGGACCGGACCTCGGCGCCGCGCCGGTCAGGCGGGCTGCCTGACGTACCTGCCCAGGAGTGCGCGGAAGACGTCGGCGCTCTCCTTGCTCAGCCGATCCGCCGACATGGGCTCCTTGAGGGTGACCTGCCCGCCGTCGTGCAGCGTGAGCGTCGCGCGGACCGTGATCCCGCCGGACAGCTCGGCCGCGGCGACGTTCTCGTAGGGGATGAAGGTGTGACGCCGCGCGAGTTCCGCCACCGTGCCGGACTGCGCCAGCGCGACCAGCCGGTGCTTTCCCTCGGTGCGCTTGTCCAGCCGCTTGGCCAGGATCAGCCCGTTGTCCAGGATGAGCATGTCGTGGACCGTGCCGTCGACCTTCATGTCCGCGATGCCGCCGACGACGTCGCCGCCGTGGGCGGTGGCCTCCGTGGAGATCAGACCCACACCACCGGCGTCGATCCCGAGCTGCGCGATCCGCTCGGCCGCCTGGCGGACGGTTCCCGGATCCACGGCGAGGGCGGCGACCTCTTCGAGGTCGAGCTCGGAACCCGACCGGTCGGCCAGAACCGCGGGCCCCGTCCACGACACCTCGTAGCGCGCAGCGCCCGCCTGTACCGCGCCCGCCCGCAGCGCCACGGCGATCACCTCGCGGGAGGCCTCGGGCGGAGCGCCGGGCGCCACCTGCTGAACCAGCTCGCCCAGGCGGCCGGCCTGCGCGAGCTCCAGCAGACTGCTCAGGGTGGCGGTCTCGCGCCCGGTCAGGCGGGCCGCGGCGCGGTACACGGTGTCCGCCGTCCGCTGGTTCGCCGCCGCGCCGCCCCGGTGCACGAGCTCGCTCCAGCTCAGTCGCTCCTTGCCGGCATACGCGACGGTCGTGTCCGCGACCGCGGCCGTGCGCGCGGCGAAGTCCGGGATCAGTGCGGCGGCCGGCCGCTCGTCGGGGACGGTGCCGGAGCCGCTGTCCGGGATCCGGTCCATCGCCGCGATCCGTTCGGCGATCGGCGGGTGGGAGTCCCACTTCGACTTCTCGGCGGGAGCCGCCTCGCCACGGATCGCGGCGAGCTCGTCACCGCGGCCGGCCAGCAGCCGGCCGAACCCGGTGAAGAACTCCTCCGGCGCGGGCGCGAGCCCGTCCTCCCAGCCCATGCTGATGTAGTTGGCGGTGTAGAAGCTCCAGGCGGCGTCGAGCACGGGGAGCTCGCGGAGCGCGCCCTGCGCTGCGGGGCGTCCCGCGATCTGCACCATCAGACGGTCCGCCTCGACCTCCTGGCTGCGGCTCATCGACTGCGACAGCAGGATGTAGAGCTTCGCGTACTGCTTCAGGAAGAACCCGATGACCCCGCCGACCTGCTGCACCGTCGCGACGACCGCCTCCCGGCCGCGGTAGGCGAGCGGGCCGAGGCGGGTGTGCGAGCCCGAGTAGTGGCCCAGCTCGTGGGCCAGCACCGCGGACAGCTGGGTGACGGTGAGCCCCTGCAGCAGCGGCACACCCAGGTACAGGCGACGCGTGCCGCCGATCAGGCCGAGCATCCGCGTGTCCTCGCTCACCGCGGCGTTGAGATCGGGCACCAGGCGGATCTGCGCGGGCGGCTGGGTGCCGACGGTCTGCGCGAGCCGCCCGACGAGCTGCCACAGCTCCGGGGCCTCGTCGGGTCCGACGTCGATCCCTGGCGCCGGTTCGGGCTTGAACGTCGCCACCTTCCACAGGGCGATCACGACTCCGACGGCCGCGACACCGGCGACGAGTATGACCTTCAGGCCCGCGGGGCCCGACGCCTGCGTGAGCAGCACGCCGCCGATCATCAGGCCGGCGATGATCGCCAGGGCGAAGAGGTAGAAGCCGATCAGGGCGGCAAGTGAGGTCAGGGCGCGCATCGTGGCGGACATGAAGACTCCGGGGAGAGCGAACTGGGGGTCGCGACCATAACGGTCGCGACCCCCAGAGAGCCATGTTTATCGGGAGATTTCACCCGATGGCTGTATGCCGTCCGATCACGGGTACAGGCCCCGGATCTGGTGGGCCTCCGCGACCCGCTGCACCCCGATCGTGATGGCCGCGTCACGCAGCGACAGGTCCTCCCGCCGCGCCAGCTCCGCCACGTCGCGGTACGCCTGGTGCATCCGGCTCCCGAGCTTCTCGGCGATCTCCTGCTCGGTCCACCAGTAGGTCTGGTTCGCCTGCACCCACTCGAAGTAGGAGACCACGACGCCACCCGCGTTCGCCAGCACGTCCGGCACCACGGTCACGTCGTTCTTGGCGAGCAGCGCGTCACCGGCCTCCGTCGTCGGGCCGTTCGCGCCCTCGACCACCCAGCGCGCCCGGACCGAGCCCGCGGTGTGCTCGTCGAGCACGCCCTCGATGGCTGCCGGGGCCAGCACGTCGACGTCGAGCGCGAGCAGCGCCGTGTTGGTGATCGGGTCAGACTCGTCGAACCCGACCACCGAACCCGTGGCCAGCACGTGCTCCATCAGGCGCGGCACGTCCAGGCCGGCGTCGTTGCGGATGCCGCCGTACTCGTCGCTGACGGCGACCACCTTGGCGCCGCGCTCCGCGAAGATCTCGGCGGCGTGGCCACCCACCTTGCCGAAGCCCTGGATCGCCACGGTGGTGCCCTCCAGCGGCACACCCGCGTCGGCGAGGGCGGCGGCGGTGACGTGCACCAGCCCGGCCGACGTCGCCGTGCCGCGTCCCAGCGACCCGCCCACCGCGAGCGGCTTGCCGGTGACCACCGCGGGGATCGTGTAGCCCTTGGCCACCGAATAGGTGTCCATCACCCAGGCCATCGTCTGGGCGTCGGTGCCCATGTCGGGGGCCATGATGTCGTTGTCCGGGCCGATCATCGGCATGATCTCGGACGTGTAGCGGCGGGTGACGCGCTCCAGCTCGCCGGCGGAGTAGCCCCGCGGGTCGATGGCGACGCCGCCCTTGGCGCCGCCGTACGGCAGGTTCACCACGCCGCACTTCCAGGTCATCCACATCGCGAGGGCGCGGACCTCGTCGATCTCCACGTTCGGGTGGTACCGCAGGCCACCCTTGCCCGGCCCGAGGCTGACGTTGTGCTGCACGCGGAAGCCGTGCAGCACCTGGGTGGTTCCGTCGTCGCGGCGCAGGGGCACGGCGACATGCATCTCGCGGCGCGGCATGCGCAGCATGGTGTGCAGGCCGTCGTCGTATCCGAGGATGTCGACCGCTGCCGCGAGCTGGGCGTGTGCGGTGTCGAGTGCGGAGCCGGTGGCGGGAGAGGGTCCCTCGGCCGGCGTGATGGGAGCGACCGGGGCGGCCTCGGCGGCCTCGGTGGCTGACGTCGTTGTCACATGGTCCTCCGGGGAGAACGGGCGCCGATGCCCTTGTGGGGCCGATGGCGCGGGGTCATCAGGGCGCGGGATCTGCGTCCTGTCTTCAATCTATCCCTCGGCAACGCGGTTGGGCAGGACGAATGCCGGATCGAATCGTGACGATACGGCAAACATCCCGACGGCCGGTGTGACCGGCCCGTGAGGGACGGACTCGGGACGGACGGGTCCGTCCCACGGACGACGGCGACCCGGAGCACCTCTCGCACAAGAGGTGTTCCCGGACCGCCGTCGCCCGACATGGTCAGCTCCGGGCCAGCCGCCACGCGCCCGGCAGCAGGACGCCCGCGAGGACGGCCTTGATCGCGTCGCCGATCAGGAACACGCCGGCACCGGCCACGAAGGCCTCGCCGGGTGCCATCCCGGCGACCACGGCCAGCCACGGCACACCCACCGCGTAGATCACCGCGGACCCCGCGGCGAACGCGAGCACGGTGCCGAGCACGCCACGGTCCATGCCACGCCGGGCCATGGCGCCGATCACGGCGCTCGCGGCCACGAAGCCGATCAGGTAGCCGCCGGAAGCGCCGAGGAGCACCTCGGCCCCGGCGCCGCCCCCGGCGTAGACGGGCAGGCCCACCAGGCCCACGCCGACGTACAGGATCTGAGCGGCGGAGCCGCGGAGCGGGCCGAGCGCGGCGGCGCCGAGAAGCACCGCGAACGTCTGGCCCGTGATCGGGACGGGCAGCCCGGGAATCGGGATCCGGATCTGCGCGGCGAGCGCGGTCAGGGCGGCGACCGCGACCACGAGCGTGACGTCCCGGGCGATCGCGCGGGCACGGCTCGACTCCGCGGGGATCAGGTCCGCCAGGACCTGGCGCGGGTTCGAGCGTGGCACGAGGGGAAACGCAAGGCTTGTCATGACACGACAGTACGAGGCGCGAAGGCCCGGCGTCGTGGGCACCAGATGCCCGTGAAAGCGCGGTCAACTTGTGGGAAATCCACAACCCGGTCTCGGCATGCCGGAGGCGTGGCACGCTGCTGGACGTCGCGCGGACAGCGCGGAACACCTGGCCGGCGCGCCGTGGCGCGCCCCGGACAGCGGCAACCACCTGAGAGGATCGACGACGATGCGGACCACCTATCCCGAACTGTCCGGCCTGACCGGAACGAGGCTCGGACCCGGCGACTGGGTCGAGATGACCCAGGAGCGCATCGACCGGTTCGCCGAGGCGACCGAGGACCCGCAGTGGATCCATGTCGACGCCGCGCGTGCGGCCGCGGGGCCGTTCGGCGCGACGGTCGCGCACGGCTACCTGACGCTGTCGCTGCTGCCGCGCCTGATGCGCGGACTGCTCGTGGTGGACGGCGCGCAGATGGTCGTCAACGTGGGATCGGACCGGGTGCGCTTCATCGCTCCTGTCCGCTCGGGCACGCGCGTGCGCGCCGCGGCCGTCGTCGCCGCGGTCACGCCGGGCGAGCGGGGCACGCGCGTCGAGAGCGACGTCACGGTCGAGATCGAGGGCGAGGACAGGCCGGCCCTGGCCGCCCGCACCATCGCCCTCCACGTCCCGGCCTGAGGCCGGGCGGCGTCGGGCCGCCCGGCAGCCGATGCGCCGCCCGGCCGCCGGCCTCACGCGCTGCGGCGGCGGAACGCCGCCGGGGTCTCCCCGGTCACGCGGGCGAAGGTACGGGTGAACGACGCCTGGTCCGAGAAGCCGGCCGCCGCCGCGACCTGTGCCAGCGGTACGGAGGTCGAGGTGAGCAGATGCGTCGCGCGGTCCACCCGCAGCCGGAGCACGAGCTGCCGGGGCGAGATCCCGAACACGCGGCGGACGCGCCGGTCCAGTGCGCTGGACCCGTAGCCGGACAGTGCGACCAGGTCGCTCACCGACGGCACCTCGCCGAGGTCCAGGCGTGCCTCGACCTCCTGGCGCAGGTGGGCCATGTCGCGGATCGTCGCGTCGTCGGCGTCCTCGGACCGCAGGTCCTGCGAGACCGAGACCAGGCCGACGAACCTGCCAGCCGTGTCGTGCACCGGCAGCTTCGCGGTGAGGAACCAGCCGGGTGCCCCGCCGACGTGGCGGATCAGCTCCAGCTCGCCGCGCAGCGGCCGGCCCGTCGCCCGGACCTGGTCGTCCTGGTCCTCGTACCGCTCGGCCAGGTCGGTGACGAAGAGGTCGGGTGCCCGCCGCCCGACGACGTCCCGCCGTGACCGCTCCCGCGTCCGCGCGACGAAGACCTCGTTGACCAGCACGTACCGCCCGACGGCATCCTTCGCGCAGAACATGACGCCCTTGAGCTCCTCCATCAGCGAGACCATTGCCGGGCTGAGGGCGTCGAGCAGCGCCTTCGCCTCGGGCCAGGACGCCTCGGTCGTGGAGATGCTCATCACCCCATCATCGCGCCCCGCCCGGCGGAACCACCATCGCGTCCCACCGCCGGCGTCCCACCCGTCCGCGTCCCCGCGCCCGGTCCTTCGCAGTGCCTGTCTCTTATACACATCTCCGAGCCCACGAGACGGAGCTACATCTCGTAT
>NZ_JABBYC010000048.1 GCF_016742955.1 Myceligenerans indicum
CCTTATCGTCGGCAGCGTCAGATGTGTATAAGAGACAGGGTGCGGGTGACGTGCAGGGGGGCACGGCTCGGGCGGACGGCGCCCGGACGCCCGAGGGCGGGGAGGCGGGAACCCCGCCGCTGGACGCCGGCCAGTTCCGGCGCCTCGCCGCGTACGGCGAACGGGAGCGGGTTGCCTCCGGGGACGTGCTCTATGCGACCGGGGACCGCCGGTACGACCT
Organism: Myceligenerans indicum; assembly: GCF_016742955.1. Taxonomy (GTDB): domain Bacteria; phylum Actinomycetota; class Actinomycetes; order Actinomycetales; family Cellulomonadaceae; genus Myceligenerans; species Myceligenerans indicum. The sequence continues at coordinate 221 of NZ_JABBYC010000048.1, forward strand.
GTTCCTGATCGAGTCGGCGGTGGTCGACCTGGTCCGTGACGCGACGGCGACCGAGCCCGAGCGGATCGTGTACTCGCGCCACCCCGGCGACTTCACCGGCGAGCTGAGCCTGCTCACGGGGCAGTCGGTGTTCCTGACCGCGCGGGTCCGGCAGGCGGGCACGGTGGTGCGCATCTCGGGGGAGAGCTTCCGTGCCGTCCTGAGCGAGCACGCAGACATCGCCGACGTGCTCGTCGAGGCGTTCATCGCGCGCCGCCGGATCGTGCAGCGGACGGCCGGCAGCGTGCTGGAGATCATCGGCGCGGCGAACTCGGCCGAGACCCGCGCCCTGCGGATGTTCGCCACCCGGCTGATGCTCCCCCACACCGCGGTGGAGTCCGGGTCGATCCCGGGCCAGGCGCTCATGACGGCGTACGACCTCGGTCCGGCCGACCTGCCTGCCGTGATCACCGCGGAGCAGGTGCTGCGCAGAGCGGCGACGCACGACGTCGCCGAGGCGGTCGGCCTCGGCTACGACGACTCCGGCCGCGACATGGACCTGGTGGTCGTCGGTGCGGGGCCCGCGGGCCTGGCCGCCGCGGTCTACGGGGCGTCGGAAGGGCTCAGGACCGCACTGCTCGACTCCGTCGGCGCGGGCGGGCAGGCCGCCACGAGCTCACGGATCGAGAACTACCTGGGCTTCCCGCGCGGGGTCAGCGGGGAGGAGCTGACCCGGCTGGCCCTGTTGCAGGCGGTGAGGTTCGGCGCGCAGCTTCATGCGCCGTGCGACGTGGTGGGCCTGGACGTGACCGGCGGCGGACCGGCCGTGACCCTGGCGGACGGGACGCGGGTGCGGGCGCGGGCGGCGATCATCGCCACGGGGGCGCACTACCGCCGTCTCGCGGTGCCCCGGCTGGAGGAGTTCGAGCGGTTGGGTCACGTGCGCTACTCCGCCACGGAACTCGATGCCCGTGACTGCGCCGCCAGGCCGGTCACCGTCGTGGGCGGAGCCAACTCGGCGGGACAGGCCGCGCTGTTCCTGGCCTCGCGCGGTTCGCAGGTCGACCTGGTGGTCCGGGGCGAGGGGATCCGCCGGAGCATGTCCGCCTATCTCGCGAACCGTCTCGAGGCCCATCCGAGGGTCCGGGTCCGGGCACGGACCCAGGTGGTCGGCCTGACCGGTGACGGCGCGCTGAGCGGCGTCGTCCTGCGCGGTCAGGACGCGGCCGACCGGGAGTCCGAGAGCGCCGCCGTCTTCTGCTTCATCGGGGCCGACCCGGACACAGGGTGGCTCGGCGCGCTCGCGCAGGACACCCACGGGTTCCTGCTCACCGGGACGCGCCTGGCCCAGCACCCCTCCGCCCGGGGCCAGGCACTTCCGTTCCAGACCAACCTGCGGCGGGTGTTCGCCGCCGGCGACGTCCGCGCCGGGTCGGTGAAACGGGTCGCGTCGGCGGTCGGCGAGGGTGCGGGCGCCGTCGCCTCCGTGCACCTGATGCTCGCGCAGGAGGAGGTTCGTGAGCAGGCTCAGGCGGCCGACACCTGAGGTGGCCCGGCGCGCCGTGAGGTGGCTCAGCGCAGCAGCTGGCGCCAGTTCTCCGGAAGCCGGTCGAGGGGACCGGGGGCCGGCTGGTCGACGGGGCGGCTGAGCGGGGGAGCCGGGTCGGTCCCGTCGACCAACCGGTCGGTGCGGTAGTCGTAGAACCAGTCCTCGCCCGGCTCGAAGCTCCTGACGATCGCGTGCCCCGACGCCCGTGCATGCCGGGTGGCGTGCCCGGCGGGTGAGCTGTCGCAGCACCCGACAACCCCACAGGTGGCGCATCGACGCAGGTGGAACCACCAGCCGGTGCTGGTCTCCAGACAGTCACGGCACCCGGTGCCGCTCGGAGGTATCTGAGGGTCGATGAGGGGGTCGAGGTCTACCGCCACGATTCGTCACTCCCGTTCAGCCGTTTCGGACGCAGCACGCCATGCCGGTACCGGTGTCATGGTCCCGTGCCGCGGTCCCGGTCACGCCGGGGCCACGGGCGGCGTCCCCCGAGGATAGTCACGGTGCGGTGGACGGTTCGTTGATCGGTCCGGGGACACCGTGCGGCAGGGTCCTCGCGGCTCTCGTCCCGGGACGCTAGAGTCGGTGGGACGGGCGAGGGCGGTTCGGAGGCTGTACCGCCGTGGCCGCGCAGGGAACACGTGCAGGGGCATCTGTCGGTTCGAACCAGGGTGCTGATGGAAGTGGCCACCACGACATCACTCGTCCTCACCGGTGCGCGGACCGGGTCGTCCCGGGACGCGGCCCTGCGGCTGCAGATCCTCGGCCCGTTGCGTCTGTGGCGTGGCGGCGAGGAGCTGGACGCCGGACCTCGGCAGCAGGCGTACCTTCTCGCCCTGCTGCTGGCGCGGGCCGGCGTCCCGGTCAGCAAGGCCGAGCTGGTCGAGCTCATCTGGGGAGACAGCGCCCCGGCGAGTGCCGTCAATGTCATCCACAAGTACGTGGGCGCGCTGCGCCGTCTGCTCGAGCCCGAGCTGCCGGCTCGGGGAACGAGCACCTACCTGGTGGGGCGGAGCAGCGGCTACCTGTGCGCGGCCGACGCCGCGACCCTGGACCTGGTGGCCTTCCGGCAGCTCTGGGTCGCCGGGCGGGAAGCGAAGAGGCGGGACCGTCCGGAGGAGGCTCTCGACCACTACTCCCGCGCGCTGGAGCTCTGGCAGGGCCGTGCGGGGGACGGCCTGGCGGTCGGGCCCGAGGCGGTGCCCGTCTTCGCCGGCCTGGACGCCGAGTTCCTGGACGCGGGCACCGCGGCCGCGGAACTCGCCGTGGCGGCCGGGACCCCGGAGCGGGTCCTGGCCCCGTTGCAGCTTGCGGCGTCGATCGGGCCGTTGCACGAACCGGTGCAGGCCGCCCTCGTGTCCGTGCTGGGCGCCGCCGGTCGGCAGGCCGAGGCGCTGTCGGTGTTCCGGGCGGTGCGTGAGCGGCTCGTCGACGAGCTCGGGATCGACCCGGGTGCCGTGCTGGAGCGGGCCCATGAGCGGGTGCTTCGACAGTCGGCCGCACCCGTGACCGTGGCAGGTTCGGCAGCGGGCACCGGCTCGCCGCGTGAGGGCGGGGCGCCGGCCCCGGCCCGGTCGGGTGAGGACCTGGTGGGCCGCGTCGCGGACCTCACCGTCCTGCGCGACGCCCTGGAACGCACGTCGCAGGGCGGTACCGAGCTCGTGGTCGTCGAGGGCGAACCAGGAGTGGGCAAGACGCGCCTGATGGAGGAGGTGGCCGGTGACGCCGCCGGCCGAGGCGCCCTGGTGGCCTGGGGCCGCTGCACCGACGGCGAGGGCACCCCGTCGATGTGGCCCTGGGCGCAGGTGGTCGGCGCCGTCCTGGAGGGCCTGAGCCTCCCGGAGCGGGAGGCCTGGCGGGCGGACGGGATCGGTGACTTCCTCGAGCCGCGCGACGGCGCCCTCACCGCGCAGGTGCTTCCCGGCGGCAACGGCCAGTTCCGCCTGTTCGAGAGGATCGTCGGGCTGATCGGCCACGTATCGGCGCGCCGCCCGGTCCTCCTCGTCGTCGACGACCTGCACTGGGCGGACACGGCATCACTGGGCATGTTCAGCCATCTGGCCGAGGCCCGGCCGCCCGGGCTCCTCCTGCTCGGCGCGCTGCGTGACCGGGCGCCGGCGCCCGGCTCCGAACTGGGCCGGACCCTGGCCCGTGCCGGCCGGACGCCGAGCCACCGCCGGCTGCGGGTCGGCCCGCTCGGTGCGCCGGACGTGGCCGAGCTCGTGCGCCGCGAGCTGGGGCGGACGCCGGACACCGACACCGTCCGGACGATCCACGCCCGGACCTCGGGCAACCCGTTCTTCGTCCGCGAGCTGTCCCGGCTGCTGGCCACGGCGAGCCCGGCCCTCGGACGGCTCGCGGCACGGTCCGGGGTGCCGTCGACCGTGCGCGACGTCGTCCGCGACCGAATGGCCGGCCTGGGCCAGGAGTCCCGCAACCTGCTGGAGATCGCCGCCCTCATCGGCAGGGAGGTCGACCTCGGCCTGCTCGCGCGGGTCGCGGACGTCGGCGGCGGGACCTGCCTCGCCGGGGTGGAGCCCGCCGAGACCCTCGGGTTCCTGGTGCCCGTGAGGGGCAACCCGTATGCGGTGCGCTTCGTGCACGACCTGGTGCGGGAGTCGGTCTCCGAGGCCACCCCGCCGCGCCACGCGAGCCGTCTCCACCTGCGCGTGGCGGACGCGCTGGAGGAAGACGCGGCCGCCGGCGAGTCCGCCCCCGAGCAGATCGCGCACCACCTGTGGGCGGCCGGGCCGCTGGCGGAACCCTCCCGGACCGTGCGGGCTCTGCTGCGCTCGGGCCGCCGTGCCGCGGCCAAGTCCGCGCTGGAGGCGTCCGAGCAGGACCTGCGGCTGGCCGTCCAGGTGGCGCGCTCGGCCGGTCTCGCGGAGCGGGAGCTCGCGGCCCTGTCGGAGCTGATCGCGGTGATCGGGATGCGGTCGATGTATGCGGGCGCGGAGGTGGAGTTGCTGGAGCGTGCCGAACTCGTCGCCCGCAGCCTGGGCCGCGACGCGGAGGCAGCCGGCTTCCTCTACTCGCGCTGGGCGGCGTACGCGCAGGGCATCGACCTGAAGCAGACCGGCCGACTGGCGCGCCGGCTGCTCACCACCGGTGAGTCCTCACCGCACCCCATCGTGCGCACCTACGGCCTGCACGCGTGGGGCATCCACCAGTGGGACCTGGGCAACATCGGTGAGGCGTTCCGCTACCTGAGCCGGTCGGAGGAGACCCTCCTGGCGGACGCCGCGGGTCGTGACGACAATCCCGTGCAGTTCGACCTGCAGCTCCTCATGACCGGGCTCCTGGCCGAGACCACGGCACTGCACGGCGACGTTCCCGGCGCGCAGGTCCTGCTCGACCGCCTGGAGGCAGCGGGCACCGACCACTACACGGTCACCGTGTGGGCGACCATGAGCACGAGGATCGCGGTGATCGTCGGCGATCCGCAGGCCGCGATGGAGGCGGCCGAGCGCGGCATCGCCGTCGACCCGGACTTCTCCTACGTGTTCCTCGGCACCTACCAGCGTCTCGCCCGGTGCTGGGGACGGGCTCTCACCGGTACCGACCCCGCGGGCGCGGCGGAACAAGCCGAGCGAATCATCGAGAAGAACCTGCTCGACCCCGTCCGCTCGTGTGTTTCCACCTGGTACGCACTCCTCGGCGACATGCACCTTGCTGCCGGCGACGTGCCCCGCGCGGCCACGGCCATGGACCGCGCCGACCACTGTCTGAGGGCATACGGCCAGCGCTACTCCCAGGGGCTGCTGCTCCTCCTCCGGGCACGGCTGCGACAGGCGCAGGGCCGGCCCGCCGCCGCGGTGCGGGAAGCCGTACAGCTGGCCAGACGCGTGTCCGCACACCAGCAGGCCCACCTCTTCGTCCAGCGCGCCGACGCGTTCCTCCAGGAGCTGGACGAGGACCCGGGCCGCGGCTGACGGTCGCGATCCACCGGCGATCCACCCGCCGTCAACACCGGCCGCCTAGCGTCGTGCAGGTCGGAAGGTCCGTGCTGCACAGGTGAGGTCGGCGATGAAAAGACATGTGGTCTTCATCCACGGGCTGTGGATCCACTCCGCGTCCTGGGCGCCCTGGCAGGAGCACTTCGAGAAGGAGGGGTACGAGACGAGCGCTCCGGGATGGCCCGGTGACGCGGAGACCGCGCCCGCCACCCGCGAGGACTCCACCGGTATGGCGGGGGTCGGCGTCGACAGGATCACGGACGCCTACACCGACGTGCTCGCCGCCCTGGGCGCCCCGCCCGTCGTCGTCGGGCACTCCTTCGGCGGGCTGATCGCGCAGAAGCTGCTGGAGCGGGGGCACGCCACGGCGGCCGCGGCCATCTCACCGGCGCCCATCAAGGGCATCCGCGTGCTCCCGCTGAGCCTGCTGCGCTCCAGCTTCCCGGTCCTGTCCGATCCCCGGAACAAGCAGCGAACCGTAGCGCTGACCGAGAAGCAGTTCGCCTACTCCTTCGGCAACGCCCTGCCCCGTGCCGAGTCCGCGGAGCTGTACGAGCGCTTCGCCATCCCCGGGCCGGGCCGCCCGCTGTTCGAGGCATCCTCGGCCAACTTCACCCGAAGGGCACCGACCTCGGTCGACACCCACCGCGACGACCGAGGCCCGCTGCTGCTCGTGGCCGCGGGCAAGGACCACACGGTGCCGGCCGTCGTGGTCCGGGCCGCCCACCAGCTCTACGCGCCGTCCGCCGCGGACACCGAACTCGTCGAGTACCCCGAACGCGGCCACAGCGCGCCCTTCGACCAGGGCTGGCGCACTCTCGCCGACGCCGCGCTCGACTGGCTCACCCGCCGGGGACTCTAGGGCTGGAGGGCAGGGCCATGTCGTCACTCGTCGTCATCGACCGGTCGCCCGATCCCGAGCGGACCGATCCCGGCCGCGCACGGGGTCCCACGATCGCCTCCTGGGTGCGGGCGATGGGTCCCAACCGGACCGGGGCGCTGTTGCTGGTGGCGGGCACGCTGCTGGCCGTGCTGTGGGCGAACGGGTCCCACGGCACCTACGAGGCGTTCTGGGACACGCACCTGACGATCGGGGTGGCCGACCTCAACCTCGACTTCACCCTGCACGCGTTGGTGAACGACGCGCTGATGGCGGTGTTCTTCTTCACCGTCGGGCTGGAGGTGCGCCGGGAGTTCGCGATCGGTGAGCTGACCAGCCGCAGCCGGGCCGTGGTGCCGGTCGTGGCCGCGGTGTGCGGCCTGCTGGTGCCGAGCCTCCTGTACGTCCTGATCGCCCGGGACACCGGGTGGGCGAACGCGTGGGGAGTGGTCATCTCGACCGACACCGCGTTCCTGGTCGGGGGCCTGGCCCTGGTGGGCCCGCGGGCGGCCGGGCGGCTGCGGATCTTCCTCCTGGCGCTGGCCGTGGTCGACGACATCGGCGCCCTGACGGTGATCGCGCTGGTCTACACCGGTGACTTCACCCCTCAGCCGCTCCTGGTCGCGGCCGCCGGGCTCGCCGGGATCTGGTTCACGCGGTACGTCCCCACCGGGCGGGGTCCCATCTACGCGACGCTGGCGATCATCGTGTGGTTCGCGTTCCTGGCCTCCGGGGTGCATCCCACTCTCGCGGGCGTGGCGGTCGCGCTGCTGGTGCCCGTGTACCGGCCCAGCAGGCGGGACGTGGAGCACGCGCTGAGGCTCGCCCGCACGTTCCGGCAGTCGCCCACCACCCAGTACGCCCGCGCGGCCGCCAACAGCCTGCGGGAGTCGATCTCCATCAACGAACGCCTGCAGTCCGCCTACGCGCCCTACGTCTCGTTCGTGATCCTGCCGGTGTTCGCCCTCGCGAACGCCGGGGTGCAGATCTCCGGCGACGTCCTCACGGCCGCCGCGACGTCCGCGGTGACCTGGGGAATCGTCGTCGCGCTGGTGGTGGGCAAGTTCGTCGGCGTGTTCGGGTCGACGATGCTGGTGCGCGCGTTCGGCGTCGGTGAACTCGGTCCGGGGCTCACCCCCGGCCGCGTCGCGGGCGGGGCGGCACTGTGCGGCGTGGGTTTCACGCTGTCACTGTTCATCGTCGACCTGGCGATCTCCGACCCCGCGGTGCAGAACCAGGCCCGCGTCGGTGTCCTGCTCGCGTCCGTGCTGGCCTTCGGGATCGCGGCGATCGTCTTCCGGGTGACCGAACGGTCCCCCCGGGAGGCGGAGGTCGGGCAGGTGCTGCAACGGCCCGTCGACCCGGAGCGTGACCACGTCTTCGGCCCTGCCGACGCGCCCCTCACGCTGGTCGAGTACGGCGACTTCCAGTGCGGGTTCTGCCTGAAGACCGCCGGCACCATCCAGGAGGTCGTCCGTGAGCTCGGCGGCAGCCTGCGCTACGTCTGGCGGCACGCGCCCCTGCTGCGCTACCACCCCAACGCCGTCGCCGCCGCCGAGGCCTCCGAAGCCGCCGCGCTACAGGGAAAGTTCTTCGAGTTCGAACGCGCCCTGTTCGCCGACCAGGAACACCAGCAGCCGACCGACATCCTGGAGCGCGCCGACCGGCTCGGCCTCGACCTGGAGAAGTTCGAGAAGGACCTCACCTCCCCGGCCGTCGCCGCACGCGTGCGCGACGACATGCTCGACGCCGAGGCCATGGACATCACCGCCGTCCCCACCCTCTTCGTCAACGGCCGCCGCCACACCGCACCCCACGACGCCCAGTCCCTCATCCACGCCCTGCTGCGCACCGGCCGGGCCGACGACGCCCCCGCGCCCGGCGGCGGCAGGCGAAGCGGGCCGGGCGGCCGGAAGGATCCCGGTCGCGCATCCGCCTAGGATCCCTGGGGTGAGCGCGTCCCGTCGCAGGAACCACCAGATCGCCGTGCTCGTGCTGGAAGGTGCGAAGCCTCTCGACGTCGGGATCCCGGCGCAGGTGTTCTCCCACCGGCCGAGCATGCCGTACGAGGTGCGGGTGTGCGGAGCTGCGCCCGGACTGGTCACCGGCGGCGACGGACTGTCCTACCACGTGGCCCAGGGCCTCGACGCGCTGGAACGCGCCGACACGGTGTTCGTCCCCGGCTACCGCGCGCCGGCCACCACCGCGCCACCAGGGGTCGTCGTGGACGCGTTGCGCGCCGCCCACGCGCGCGGAGCACGGCTCGCGGCCATCTCGACAGGCGCCTTCGCGCTCGCGGCCACCGGCCTGCTCGACGGCAAGCGGGCCACGACGCACTGGCACTACACGGCGGCGCTGCGCGGACAGTACCCGCGCGTACAGGTGGACGGGAACGTGCTGTTCGTGGACGAGGGCGACGTGCTCACCTCGGCGGGCGCCGCGTCGGGCATCGACCTGTGCCTGCATCTGGTGCGCCGTGACCACGGCGTGGGGCTCTCCAACGACGTCGCCCGCCGGCTGGTCGCGGCTCCCTACCGCAGCGGGGGACAGGCGCAGTACGTGCCGCGCAGCGTGCCCGAGCCGCTGGGTGACCTGTTCGCCGAGACGCGAGAGTGGGCGCTGACCCATCTCGCCGAGCCTCTGACCCTCGACGATCTCGCCCGCAACGCGCGCGTCTCGGCGCGCACCTTCTCCCGGCGTTTCGTGGCCGACACCGGCTACACGCCGATGCAGTGGGTGCTGCGCGCCCGGGTGGACCTGGCGCGCGAGCTGCTGGAGCGCACCGGCCTGGGCGTCGAGCAGATCGCGCACAAGGTGGGGCTCGGCACCGCGGCGAATCTGCGGCTGCACTTCCAGCGGATTCTCGGCACGTCCCCGACCGAGTACCGGCACACGTTCGCCCCCTGACGCCGCCGGTGGCGAGATCCTTGCGGTCAGTGGCGAAAGATCGGGCGTGATCCTTGCGGTCCATGGCGTTCGAGCCACTTTCGGTCGCGGGCCGGGCCGCCGAGCATGGAGGCGACGAAAGGAACCCCTATGACTCGCATCGCCGTCAACGGATTCGGCCGCATCGGCCGCAACACCCTCCGCGCGCTGCTGGAGCGTGACAGCGACCTGGACGTGGTCGCGGTCAACGACCTCACCCCGCCGGAGACGCTCGCCCATCTGCTCAGGTACGACTCGGCGCTCGGCCGCCTCGGCCGCCCGGTGGAGGTCGACAGTGGCGACCTCCTGGTCGACGGCCGCCGCATCCGCGTGCTGGGCGAGCGCGAGCCCGCCAAGCTGCCGTGGGCCGAACTCGGCGTCGACATCGTGCTGGAGTCCACCGGCCGGTTCACCTCCGCGGAGGCGGCCCGTGCCCACCTCGACGCGGGCGCCCGCCGGGTGCTGGTCAGCGCCCCGTCCGCGGGCGCCGACGTCACGCTCGCCTACGGCGTGAACACCGGCGCGTACGACCCGGCCCGGCACGTGATCGTCTCGAACGCCTCCTGCACCACGAACGCTCTGGCGCCCCTGGCCTCCGTCCTGGACGACCTGGCCGGCATCGAGCACGGCTTCATGACCACCGTGCACGCCTACACCCAGGAGCAGAACCTGCAGGACGGGCCTCATCGCGACCTGCGCCGCGCCCGGGCCGCCGCGGTCAACATCGCGCCCACCACCACGGGAGCGGCCAAGGCGATCGGGCTGGTGCTGCCGAACCTCGACGGCAGGCTGTCGGGTGACTCCATCCGCGTGCCGGTGCCCGTGGGCTCCCTGGTGGAGCTCAACACGACCGTGTCCCGCGAGGTCACCCGCGAGGAGGTCCTCGCGGCCTACCGCGCCGCGGCCGACGGCGCTCTCCGGGGCATCCTCGACTACACGGACGAGCCGCTGGTCTCCAGCGACATCACCGGTCACCCGGCCTCGGCGATCTTCGACGCGGCGCTGGTGCGTGCCGAGGGGCGGCACGTGAAGGTCGTGGCCTGGTACGACAACGAGTGGGGCTTCTCGAACCGCGTGATCGACACGCTGGAACTCCTCGCCCGCGGCTGAGCCGTCAGGGGCGGGAAGCCGTTCCTCGGCGGAGCGCCGGGACGATCGCGATCAGAAGTTCCAGCGCATCGCGCCGAAGGGAGCGGTGGTCGCGACCAGGTGCGCCGACGTCGTGGCGACGCGGTAGACATGCCACGGCGGCGCACCTGCCGACTGCGCACTGTACGGGGCGGTGAGCGCGGTCCCGGACTCGTCCGGCTCGCACGGCCATCCGCCGGCCGCGTTCCACCGCCGTGACATGTCGGCGACGATCTCCGGATCGGTGACCTCCTCGGCTTGTCCCTCCACGACGAGGTCGAACTCCGGGACGGAGACCGACGCCGTCACGCGCGGATCACGCGCCAGGTTGTGACCGCGCCGGGTGTTCCGTCCGGTGGTGAACCAGACCGCGTCCTCGTGCCAGAGCGCTCCGAGCGCGTTCGTGTGCGGGCTGCCGTCCGCGTTGAGCGTGGTGAGCCACCAGGTGTACCGGCCGGGGCCGCCGGCGCCGGGTGCCGTGGCCGCACGGACCTGGGTCCGCACGAGGTCCCAGTCCATCTCCGGTGCGTCGTACCGTGTCGCGAGGTTGTGAGAGTCCATGAACGATTGACGCCGCCGCCGGGCGGAACTCATCGGACGGTCGGGCCGCCGGCGGTGAAACGATGAGGACGGGCACCGAACCCTTGACTTCATCGATGTACGAGCTATCGTGAACCGGCGATTGTATCGTTTCACCGCATTCTCGACGACGAGATCGGAGTGACTGTTGCGCTCTCTTTCCTCCCGCCGCAAGAACCCCCTGCGATGGATCGCCGCCACCCTCGGCGCGCTCCTCGTCACGGCGGTTCTGCCCGGCGTCACCGCCCCGGCCGTCGCGGCCGTCGATCCCGGCACCTGGTACGCAGTCGTCAACGAGCACTCCGGGCTCGCGATCGACATCGAGGGCCGTTCGACGGCGAACGGCGCCCAGGCCCTCCTGTGGACCCGCACCGACGCGACCAACCAGCAGTTCCGGTTCGTCGACGCCGGAAACGGCTACCACACCATCGAGGCCCGCCACAGCGGCCAGGTCCTCGACGTCTACGCGAAGAGCACCGAGAACGGCGCCGACATCGTCCAGTGGCCCGCAAACGGCGGCACCAACCAGCAATGGCAGCTGAACGAGCAGTCCGACGGCTCCTACGAGATCGTCAACCGCAACTCCGGCAAGGCCTTGGACAACTGGGAGTGGGCGACCGATCCCGGCAGCCGCGTCTCCCAGTACGACCGCAACGGCCTGGCGGCGCAGCGCTGGCGCCTGGTCCCCGTCGGGGGCGGCGGCCAGGCGGGCGACGGGTCGGTCTCGGACCCGAACCTCCAGTACCACGGCCGCTGGGCCGCCGACGGCTCCTGGCGCACCATGGGCTGGGCCGGCGGCTACGTCGAGGCCGCCTTCACCGGCGCCTCGATCGGCGTCCACCTGCGGGACACCATCGACCTGTACTACTCGGTCGACGGCGCACCCGAGCAGTGGCGGCGAGGCGTCTCGGGCGACGTCACCGTCGCCTCGGGCCTCGGCGCAGGCACGCACACCGTCCGTATCGGGTTCCGCGAGCGCGCCGGGTCGTACACCGGCGACGCGGCGTTCGGCGGGTTCGACCTCGCCCCGGGCGGCGCGACGACGTCGACCGCGCGCCCGGCGGACTTCATCGAGTTCATCGGCGACTCGATCACCGTGGGCCAGCCCAACGGCGACCGTCCCTTCACGGCCTATCCCTACCTGGTCGGCGAGACGCTGGGCGCGGGCCACGCCCAGGTGGCCCAGGGCGGCGCCTGCCTGGTCAGCACCGCCGACGGCTGCTACGGGATGATGGACTGGTTCCGCCGCTCCTCGGCCTTTGCGGACCACGACGACTGGGACTTCGCCACCCACCAGGCCACCGCCGTCGTCATCAACCTGGGCACCAACGACGTCGGCCACGGCGTCTCCACCCCCGAGTTCCGGCAGAACTACGTCGTGCTGCTGGAGCGGGTCCGCCAGGCCTACCCGGACGCCGAGATCTTCGCGATGGGCGTCTTCCGCAACCGGTACGTGACCGAGACGCGCGACGCGGTCCAGACACGTGTCGACGCCGGCGACGCCAAGGTGCACTTCGTCGACACGAGCGGCTGGGTCGATCCGGCCACCGACACCCACGACAACGTCCACCCGACCGACGCCGGGCACCGGAAGATCGCCGACCTGCTCGCCCCGATACTCGACCGCTACCTCTGACGTCCCGCGCCGGAGCATCCACGGCGTGCGGGCCACGCCGTCCTGGTCGGTGGTAGCGCTCGCACGGACCGAGACGGCGTGGCCGGCGCCCACCCGAGCCTGCCACTGACACCCCTGGAGCACAGATGCGCACTCCCGACAGCCCCGGCCCGCTCACGGCCGGAATCACCCGCAGATCCCTGTTCGGTCTCGCGGCAGGGGCCGCGGCCGCGACCGGCGGCCTTCTCACGGCGTCGCCGGCGCACGCGGCGTTCCGCACCGGCACCTGGTACGTCCTGCAGTCACGCCACTCCGGCCTGGTCCTCGACGTCGAGGGAAGGTCCACGTCGGCGGGCGCGATGCTGGTGCAGTGGGACCGCGGCGACGCCGCCAACCAGCAGTTCCGGTTCGTCGACGCCGGCGGCGGCTACCACCGCATCGAGGCCCGGCACAGCGGCCTGGTCCTCGACGTCTACGCGAAGAGCACGGCGAACGGAGCCGACGTCGTCCAGTGGAGCGAGACCGGCGGCGCCAACCAGCAGTGGCAGATCGTCGACGACGGCACCTACCTGCGATTCGTCAACCGCAACTCCGGCAAGGCCCTCGACCTGTGGGAGTGGTCCACCACGCCCGGGGACCGCGTCTCGCAGTACGACTCCACCGGAGCCGCCAACCAGCAGTGGCGCCCGATCCCCGTGGACGAACCACCGGCGGACGGCACCCCGACTCTCTACATCGCCTCGGACTCGACCGCCCAGACCTACGACGCGGGCCGCTACCCGCAGATGGGCTGGGGCCAGAAGCTCGCGGGCTACTTCGATGCGAGCACGACGGTGGCGAACCACGCCATCGGCGGACGCTCCTCGCGCTCGTTCGTCGAGCAGGGGCGGCTGGACGCCATCCTCGACGTCATCGGGCCGGGCGACTACCTGCTGGTCCAGTTCGGGCACAACGACGCCGGCGCGGGCAACCCTGAGCGATACACCTCGCCCGCCGACTACAAGCGGTACCTGCGCGACGACTACATGGCCGGAGCCACCGCCCGCGGCGCCACACCGATCCTGCTCACCCCGGTCTCCCGGCGCGACCACGACTCCGACGGCCGGTTCCGGGTCTCGTTCCCCGACTACGTCGACAAGGTGTACGAACTGGTCGACGAGACCGGCGTCGCGATGATCGACCTGTCGGCCCGCTCGCGCGCCTACCTCGACTCGATCGGTCCCGAGGCGGCCAAGGACGTGTTCCTGCACCTGGACCCGGGCCAGTACCCGGCCTTCCCCGACGGCGTCATGGACGACACGCACTTCCAGGAGTACGGCGCCGACCAGATGGCACGGCTCGTCGCCGAGGGCGCGGCGGTGCTGCCGCTGCCGATCGCGGACCACGTGCGATAGCGCGTGCCGGGGCCGGCCGTGCCCAGGTGGCCGGCCCTCGGGGGCTACCGTGTCGGGGTGACCTTCACCGAGGTCGCCGCCGGCGTCCTGGTCCGCACCAGCCGGCGGATGAGCACGACCACGACCCTGGTGCTGGGCCCGGACGCCGGCGGGCGGTCCGGGCCCGCGGCGGCCCGCGGGCGGCCCGCGCTCCTGGTCGACCCGGCGTGGGACCCGGACGAGCTGAACGCGATCGGCGCCGACGTCGGGTCCCTGGGCGCCGAGGTGACGGCCGGGCTCGCCACCCACGCCCACCACGACCATCTGCTCTGGCACCCGGCGTACGGTCCCGGCGTGGTGCGGTGGGCGTCATCGGGCACGGCTGCCGTGGTCGCCCGCCGCCGGCGCGACCTGCTCCGCGAGCTCGACGACGACGCCGTGGCCCCCTACCCGGACGCCGTGCGCGCGCTCTTCGGCCGGGTGACCGCTCTGCCCGGCGGCGACCGCCCCCACCGGACACGGATCCCCGACCCGCACGGCAGGCTCCCGCGCCACGAGGTGGTGATCCACGACGCCCACGCCCCCGGTCACAGCGCCCTGTGGCTGCCCGGCGTCAAGGTCCTGGTGGCGGGGGACATGCTCAGCGATCTGGAGATCCCGCTGCCGTTCGACCCGGACGACGTCGACGCCTACCTGGCCGGCCTCGACCGTCTCGAACCCTACGTCCGCGCCGCCACCGTGCTCGTCCCGGGCCACGGGACGCCGTCGGACACGCCGCTGAGGCGGCTCGACGCGGACCGGCGCTACCTCGACGCCGTCCTGCGCGGACGCACCCGGGACGACCCCCGGCTGGCCAACCTCGGCATGGCCGAGGAACACGCCCGTGTCCTGCGGATCGTCGCGGCCCGGACCCGATCCTGAAGCCCGCCGGGCCGCGGAACGGCCCGGGCGGAGCCCACCGCGGCCCGCGCCGGTTGCGGACGGTCGCGCGGCCCGATGAGATGAAGCATGCGCACGAACCAGCATCCGACCATCGCGATCACCGGCTCCACCGGACACATCGGTGGCGGTGTCGTGGAGCATCTGCGCGGCTCCGGTCTCCCGCTTCGCCTCGTCGTGCGGGACGCGGGGCGTGCCCCCGCCGGTGCCGGCGACGTCGTGGAGGCCCCCTACGGGGACCGTGCCGCCGCGACCGAGGCGCTGCGCGGGGCCGGGGTGCTGTTCATGGTGTCCGCGTCCGAGAGCGCCGACCGGCTGGAGCAGCATCTGACGTTCATCGACGCCGCGGCCGCCGCGGGCGTGCGGCATGTGGTCTACACCTCGTTCCTCGGCGCCGGCCCGCACGCCACGTTCACGCTGGCCCGGACCCACTGGGCCACGGAGCAGCACCTGCGCGCCTCGTCGATGAGCTGGACGTTCCTGCGCAACTCGTTCTACCTCGACGTCTTCCCGCTCTTCGCCGGGCAGGAGGGCGTCATCCGCGGGCCCGGCGGTGACGGCCGGGTGGGAGCCGTCGCGCGGGCGGACGTGGCGCGCGTGGCCGCCACCATCCTGGCCGACGCCAGCGTGCACGAGGGCCGGACGTACGACCTCACGGGGCCCCAGGCGCTCACGCTCGCGGAGATGGCTCGCGTGATCGCACAGGAGACGGGCCGGGCGACCGCCTATCACGACGAGACCCTCGAGGAGGCCTATGCCTCCCGCCAGACCTACGGTGCGCCGGACTGGCAGGTCGAGGCGTGGGTGTCGACGTACACCGCCATCGCGGCCGGTGAGCTCGACGTGGTGACCGACACCGTCGAGCGGCTCACCGGCACCCCGCCGATGAGCCTGGCCGACGTGCTCCGCTCGGCGTGACGGGGCGCCGCGTCAGAGCAGGCCGCCCGTCGCCAGCACGGCGGCGGCCGTCGCGGCGAGGGTCCGCACGTGGTTCCAGGCCGTCCAGCGACGGTGGTAGCCGCGCCAGCCGGAGGCCTTGTCGGTGGCGGCCAGGAGGCGGTTGTTCAGCGGCACGTTGGCGGCGACCGTGACGCCGACCGTACCCACCAGGTAGACCACGGCCGCCGCCAGGACCCAGGCCGCGCGGCCGTCCCCGGCGACGAGCCCGAGGACGCCGGCGGCGGCCGTGACCAGGAGCGCCCCGAAGAACACGCTCATGAACGCGGGACGCACCGCGGTGTCGTTGATCCCGGTCATCGCCTCGCCCGCGGCCGGGTCGCCCGCACGGTCGAGGCCGCTCATGACGAACGACGAGAAGGCGAAGAAGACCCCGGCCGACAGCCCCAGCAGGGCCACGGACGCGACGGTGAGCACCGTGTACATGGGCGTCACGCTATCGGGTGCGCAGGTCGCGGGCCGCAGCGCCGAGCGGCCGGACGGCGACGGCGAGCAGGACGCAGCCCACCGCGACGAGGACGCCGTGGGCCATCCGGATCTCCGGGCCGCCGTAGAACTGCGGCAGGAGGAGAAACAGCCCGAGCGCGAGCGGCAGGCCCGCCCACCGCGCCCAGCTTCCTCGTGCGGCACCCGCCCGCATCACGGCGGCGGCGGCCAGGACCCCTGCCGCGGCGAGCAGGAACAGTCCGGCGCCGAACAGGGTGACGGCCCACGGCTGCGTCCGCAGCGCCTCCACGCGGGTCAGCATGGTGCCGGCGTCGGACGTCGGGAGCGCGGCCTCGGCGAGGGTGCGGATGCCGAAGATCTCGGCACCGAAGTACAGCGACGACAGGCCGGCGCCGGCCCATGCGGTGACGAGGGCCCACGTGCTCACGGCGGCTCCGGCGGTCCCGGCCAGGAGCGTACGCAGGCCCAGCAGGGCGGGGGCGAGGAGGCCGAGCCCGAGGATCCCGCTCAGGTGCGCGATCACCCAGCGGTCCGAGGCGAACGCCAGGGCGAGGCCGGTCGTGGCGGTGGTCTCGTCGGGCCACGGGCGCAGCACGGGGAACATGAGGAAGGCGAGACCTGCTGCCACGAAAGCTGCCGAGGTCCAGCGGGTGGTGGTCATCGGGGCCTCCGGGGAGTGGGGTGTTCGTGCCTCCCGGGCGAGCCGGGAGCGTCGTCGAGAGGTGCGGGGCGGCCGGCGGTCGCCGGTCCGGGAAGGTCGCCGAGGCGGTCGGGACCGTTGCCGTCTCCCGGCGTTCCTTCGTGGCGGGCGAGGGCCTCCACGCCGGCGGTGAGCATGGTCAGCAGCGCGTCGAAGCTCCGGTCGACGTCCTCGCGCATCCGAAATCCTCCACCGAGCTCCAGCATGACGAAGCCGTGCACGCCGGAGCGCACGGCGCGGATCGCGTCGATCAGCCGGTCGTCGGGGAGGCCGAAGCCCTGGAGAGCCGCGGCCACGACCGCCACGCTCCGTGTCCCCGCCTCCCGGAGGGCGGCGTCGGCCGGGTCATCGGGGTCGGCGCCGATCTGGGTGGCGGAGTAGCGTCCCGGGTGTTGGACGGCGTAGCGGCGCCAGGAGCGTGCCAGGCCGCGCAGCGCGTCGGCCCCGGCGAGTCCGACGGTCGCCGACGTTCCCGCGGCCGTGATCTCCTCCACGGCGATCACCGCGACCTCGCGCCGCAGGGCGGCGAGCGAGCCCACGTGCTTGTAGAGGCTGGGCGGTGCGACGCCTGCCTCGGCGGCGACCTTCGCGAGGGTCAGGTCGGCGAACCCGCGCGGCCCGCCGGCGTCGACCACGTCGCATGCGAGCCGCACCACCGCGGTCCGGGAGAGGCCGGCCCTAGGCACGGTGCCCGTCCCGTGCCGGTCGCGCCCCGGTGCCGGTGAGCCCACCGAGGAACCGGAGCACGGCCGGCGCGACGACGTCGGGAGCCTGGTGCTGCGGGTAGTGGCCGGTCTCGGGGACGAGCAGGCCCTCCGCGCCGAGCGCGCCGGTCATCCGGGCCAGCTCGGCCGCGGGGTCCGCGTAGTCGGGGTCGAGCTCGCCGACGACGACGAGCGCCGGGGCGCCGACCTGGTCGAGGCGGGCCTCGACGACCGAGTGGTCCAGGGCGAGTGCGAGGTGGCGGAACGACCGCAGGTGGCCGGGCGCGCGCATGGCCTGCCGCACCGCGGCGACGTGCTCGGCATGCCGGGCGGATCGGCGTCCCTTGGTGATGGACGAGTAGTAAGAGGCCCACGCCGCGGCGCCCCACGGCCCGGTGAACAGCACGCGGTAGGCCGTCCGCAGCAGACGCTGCGTGGCGGGGCCGGCGGTCTCCCGCAGGAAGGGGCTGATCAGCACGAGACCGCGGACCAGGTCGGGGCGTTCCGCGGCGGCCCAGACGGCGGCGGAGGCGCCCATGGAGTTGCCGAGCAGGATCGCGGGACCGGCGTCGAGGTGCTCGACGAGCGCGAGGAGGTCGGTACCGGTCGCGTCGTCCCCGTGGGTGGTGAACGTGGTGTCGGAGTCGCCGTGACCGCGCAGGTCGGTCACGACGACCCGGTATCCGGCGTCGACCAGGGCGGGTGCGAGGTCGTCGTAGGTGGCGCGCAGGTCGCCCATGCCGGGCACGGCCACGACGAGCGGGCCGGAGCCCGCGTCGGTGAAGGCGATGGCGCCCTCGGGCCGCCGCAGGATGTTGAAGGTTGTATCCATAGCCGTAAAGCTACGCCCATTAGCCAATGAGTGCAAGGGGGCCTGCGCGTCGGTGTCCGGCCACGTCACCCGGCGGCCGGTGCCAGATGAGCCTCGTTGCCGGTGGACCCGGGGGCGATCTCCGGACGGAGGGCGTGGTCGGGGCCGTAGTCGCCGCCCGCGAGGGTGCGGTAGGGGATGGGTGTCTCCGTCCCGGCCCCGTCGATCCGCTGGACGAGGCGGTCCACCTCGTGCTCGAACCACGCGCCGGTCCGGTGGTGGACGCTGCTGAGCAGGTGTGCGGGCAGCGGTGCGGTCCCCGTGTAGTGGAACGTGCCGTGCAGGAGGGGCCAGAGCACGTCGTCGATGTGGCCGCTGATGCCGCGAGGTCCGAGCGCGCCGGGCCGGTCGCCCGCGCTGACCACGGCCAGGCCGCGCCGGCCGGCCAGTCCGCCGTCGCCGTACTTGCGCACCTTTCCGGTGTCGGGATCCACGACCCCGAACGCGAATCCCGCCACCAGGGTCCGGTCGATCCAGCCCTTGAGGATCGCGGGCAGCCCGTACCACCACAGCGGGAACTGGAGCACGATCAGGTCGGACCTGAGGAGCTTGGCCTGTTCGGCACGGATGTCGGCCGCGAGACGGCCCTGCTCGTGGCCGGTGCGCTGCCAGTGGGAGACCGGCGTGCCGGGCAGCGGTGGCTCGCCGAGCAGGTCAGCCGTGGTCAGCACCGGGTCGAACCCCATCCGGTACAGGTCCGACTCGACGAGCTCGTGCCCGAGCTCGTGCAGGCGAGGCACGGCGGCGTCCCGCAGGCGTGCGTTGAGGGACGCGGGGTCGGGATGGGCGAGGACCCAGAGGATGCGCATGGTGAGGTTCTCCTTCGCGCGGTGGCGACAAGGTGCTGTGCCCAGGCTCGCGCGACGCTACGCTGAGGACAAGTACGCACTTCTTGGTCCTGTAGTGACCAAATGGATAGTGTGCAGGTCACCGCATTCTGACGGGAGTGAACTCATGGAACCCGAGGTGGTGCCGGAAGTGGCTGTGCCGGAGCCCCTGCCCCCGATGCGTGAGCCCGTCCGCCGTGCGACCCAGGCGTGTCCCGTGGAGGTGGCGATCGCCGTCGTCGGCGGGGCGTGGAAGATGACCGTGGTGAAGCACCTGCTGGGCGGGCCGCTCCGGTTCGGTGCCCTGAACCGGGCGGTCGGTCCGGTGACACCCCGGGTGCTGACTCGGCAGCTGCGCGACCTGGAGGCGGACGGCATCGTGCACCGTGAGGTGTTCCCGCAGGTCCCGCCACGGGTCGAGTACTCCCTCACCCCGCTCGGCGAGTCCCTGGCCGGTCTGGTCCGGAGCCTGGACGCCTGGGGCGAGGCCTACACGGATCGCCTCGCCGCCACCTGGTGAACCGGGGCGGGGCCGCGCAGGTGCTGCGCGATCGGGACCGTGTCGTGACCGTCCCGTCGGGTCGCGGTCCGGCCTGCTCCGAACCCCGCCGTGCCGGCCCGCGGTAGTGTCGTCGTAACTGTCGATCGGCCGTGCGCTCGATCGTCACCTCGGTGTCCACGCGGTTCCGCGACACTGGAAGGAACGACATCATGCGTTACACGATCCTGCTGCACTACCCGGAGATGACTCCCGAGGACGTCGGCGCCGAGGGCTGGAGCGAGGCCCAGCACGCCTTCGACGCCTACGCCAAGGCCCTGGACGGTGCGGGAGTGCTGCTGTCCGCCGAGGTGCTCCAGCCGTCGTCGGCCACCACCACCGTGACGGTGCGCGACGGCGAGCTGCGCGTCCAGGACGGGCCCTTCGCCGACACGAAGGAGCAGCTCGGCGGCACGTTCGTCATCGACGTACCGGACCTCGACGCCGCCCTCGCCTGGGCGGCCAAGGCACCCTCGGTCCAGTGGGGCGCCGTGGAGGTGCGCCCGTCCGCGACCCACTTCGCCCACGGCGCCTGGACCACGGGGGAAGACCAGGAGTGACCTCTCCCGGCAGCGACGCCCGGGCCGCGGCCGGCGCGGCGGCCCGGGCGTCGTACGGGCGCCTGCTCGCGCTGCTCGCCGCACGTGACGGCGACATCGCGCGGGCGGAGGACGCCCTCGCCGACGCGTTCGAGCGTGCTCTGGCCACCTGGCCGCGCGACGGCGTGCCGCGCAACCCTGACGGCTGGCTCCTGACCGTCGCCCGCAACCGGCTGCGGGACCTGTACAAGGCGGCCTCGTCCCGCGACGTGCCGCTGCCCGACGGCGGCGCGGGCGGCCACCTGCTGCGCGGCGCCGCGCGATCCGGCGCCGCCCTGTCCGGTGCTGTGCCGTCCGCCGCTGTGCCGTCCGCCGCTGTGTCCTCCGCCGCGGAGCCCGCCGTCGGTCCCGAGACTCCCGACCCCGGGGAGATCGGCGACCGGCGCCTGGAACTCCTGTTCGTCTGTGCCCACCCCGCCGTCGAGGCCGGGATCCGCACCCCGCTCATGCTCCAGACGGTGCTCGGCGTCGAGGCCCGCGACATCGCCCGCGCGTTCGCGGTGCCCGCCCCGACGATGGCCCAGCGTCTGGTGCGGGCCAAGCGGCGCATCCGCGACGCCCGCATCCCCTTCCGCATCCCCGGCCGCCAGGACGTGCCGGACCGTCTGCCACCCGTGCTTGAGGCGGTCTACGGCGCGTACGCGATCGACTGGCGCGGCGCCGCACCCGAGGTGCGTGACTCCCTTACCGGCGAAGCCCTTGTGCTCGCCCTGCTCCTGGCGGACCTGCTGCCCGAGCCCGAGCCCCTCGGGCTGGCGGCGCTGCTGTGCCACTCGGTCGCACGATCCGAGGCGCGGGTGCGCGACGGCGCCCTGGTTCCCCTGGAGGAGCAGGACGTGGCGCTGTGGGACCACGCACTGGTCGCCCGGGGGGACGCCCTGCTGCGGCGCGCCCTCGCCGGGGACGACCCACCGGGCCGCTTCCGGCTGGAAGCGGCGATCCAGTCCGTCCACTGCGCCCGCGCCCGCACCGGCGTGACCGACTGGCCGGCACTGCTCACCCTCCACCGGGCCCTCGTGACGGTCGCTCCGACACTCGGCGGGCGCGTCGCCCTCGCGGCCGTGCGGGGCCGGGTGGACGGTGCCCGCGCAGGGCTCGCCGAGCTCGACGCGCTCCGGGCGGCGGACACGACGGCCGAACGGTTCCAGCCCTGGTGGACCGTCCGCGCCCACCTGCTCGCCGAGGCGGGAGACCCCGCCGCGCCCGCCGCCTACGACAAGGCCGTCGCCCTGACGACCGACCCTCCCGCGCGCGCCTTCCTGGTACGCCGCGCCGCGCGCCTGGGAGCCTGACCAACCCCCGACCACACCAACGTCACCCGCCCCCGCGCGCGATCTCAAAGGCTCCTGGCCGCGCAGCGCGTGCGGCCCCGGAACCCGCAACCGGGCGCCGGCAGAAAACCCTGGGCGGGCCCGCGCCGGATCGCGTAAGGTCGTGCGGCTCCCCCTCACCGTCTTCCTTCCGGAGGTCTCCCGTGTCTCGTGCCGCAGCTCCGACGGACCAGGGGACGCCCGGCCGCCACGACCAGGGGACACAGGCCCGCCAGGAGCCCGGCCCGCACGTCGCGGGGGAACTGGAACGGGAGCAGGACTTCCTCGCGCGCTCCCGCGAGAACCTCGCCCTGATGCGGGAGCGCACCGCCGCGCTCGGCACGGGCCTGGCGGGCGACGCGTTCGGCGCCGAGGTGCTGGAGGCGACGCTCGCCCGCCGCCTGGCGCAGCTCGCCGACGATCCCGAGGTGCCGCTGTTCTTCGGGCGCATCGATCACACCACGGCCGGCGGGGGAGAGACGTTCCATGTGGGCCGGCGCCACGTGTCCGACCCGGCGGGCGAGCCCATGGTCGTGGACTGGCGTGCCCCCGTGAGCGTGCCCTTCTACCGGGCGAGCCGCGCCGAGCCGATGGGCCTGGCCACCCGCCGCCGCTACGGCTTCGCCCGGGGCGTCCTGACCGGGTACGAGGACGAGACCCTCGGCGCTCGCGACCACGACGGCGTGACGGGGCCCGGCGCCGGGCCCGGATCCGGCGCCGGGCACGGCACCGCCGGCCAGGACGCCGCGCCCAGCGCGATCCTGGAGGCGGAGATCGAACGGCCCCGCACGGGACCGATGCGCGACATCGTCGCCACGATCCAGCCCGAGCAGGACGTCATCGTGCGTGCCGGGCTCGACCGGACCGTCGTCGTCCAGGGCGCTCCCGGGACGGGGAAGACGGCGGTCGGCCTGCACCGGGCCGCCTATCTGCTCTACGCGCACCGCGAGCAGGTGACCCGGCGCGGAATGCTCGTCGTCGGGCCCAACCGGTCCTTCCTGCGATACATCCGCGACGTCCTGCCCGCGCTCGGCGAGATCGACGCCACCCAGACCACCCTGCCCGAACTCGTCGCCGGCCGTGGCAGGCTGCGCGGCCAGGAGCCCGCCGGCGTCGCCACGCTCAAGGGCGACGCGCGGATGGCCGGCGTGCTGCGCCGCGCCCTGTGGTCACATCTCGTCGAGCCCGCCGAGGCCCTGGTGCTGCCCCGCGGTTCGCGCCGCTGGCGCGTCCAGGCCACCGAGGCGCGCGAGGCGATGATGCGGGTGGTCGCCCGCGAGCCACGGTACGACACCGGGCGCGACCACCTCCAGCACGCCCTCGCGCACCAGATCCTGGTGCAGATCGAAGCCTCGGGCGACGCGCTGGACGAGACCGCGTGGGACCGGATCGCCCGCACCCCCGCGGTGCGCCGGTACGCGGCGGCCCTGTGGCCGCCCGTGAAGCCGGCCGCGCTGCTGCACCGGCTGCTGTCCGACCCCGGCTTCCTCGCCACCGCCGCCGGCGCCGACCTCACGCCCGCCGAGCAGCAGACCCTGCTGTGGGACCGCCCGCCCCGCACGCCCGGCGCGGCCCGCTGGACCGGCGCCGACCTCGTCCTGCTCGACGAGATCGCCGACCTGCTCGACCGCACCGGCACCCACGCGCACATCGTCGTCGACGAGGCCCAGGACCTGTCCGCGATGATGCTGCGCGTCCTGGGGCGACGCGCCCGCACCGGCTCGCTCACCGTGCTCGGCGACCTCGCCCAGGCCACCACACCGTGGGCGAGCACGTCGTGGGCCGAGGCGCTCGACCACCTCGGCCAGCCCGGCGGTCACGTGGAGGAGCTCACCGCCGGATTCCGCGTGCCGGGTGACGTCATCGACTTCGCGGCACGCCTCCTGCCCCACATCGCCCCGCGCCTCCAGCCGCCCGTCGCCGTGCGGCGGGCCCGCGGGCAGCTCACGCTCACCACGGGCGCCCTCGACACCGTGGTCGCCGGGATCGCCGGCGCCGAGGGCTCCGTCGGCGTCATCGTGCCCGACGCCGGCCTTCGCGCCGCCCGCGAGGACCTGACCCGGGCGGGACTGGCGTACGCCGTCGTCGGCGAGGAGCCGGGCGAGCGCGGCGGGGACGCGCCGGGCAGCCACGCGGAGGCCGGGGGCGAGCACCCGGGCGGGCGCGCCGGGCTCGGCGCCACCGGGTCCGGCGCCACCGGGTCCGACGCGACAGGGTCCGACGCGACAGAGTTCGACGCCCACCTGGACCTCGTCCCGGCGTCGCTGGCCAAGGGTCTGGAGTTCGACCACGTCGTCCTGGCCGACCCGGCCGGCATCGTGGCCGGCGAACCCGATCGCACCACGGGGCTGCGCCGCCTGTACGTCTGCCTCACCCGCGCGGTGACCTCCCTGGTGGTCCAGCATGCCGACGACGTTCCGCCCGAACTCGGCGGGCCGGCCTGAGCGCGGTCGGGCCGCGCATCCCGGCCCGGGCCTGTCCGGGCCGGGCGCGCCGGGCTGAGGCCGCCGAGTCGGGCGCGCGGAGCGCGTCGGGGGCCTGCCGCTCCGGCGTCGGGCCGATCGCCTGCGGCGGCCCCACCGGGCCGGATCTCACCGTCTCGCGGCCCACCGTGTGAGATCTCCGTGCCGAAGTGGTTACGCCCCCGGGTTTCGGGGGAAACGGCCGTCACGGGAGCCTCAGGGGCAGGCCCGACAAACCCGGCCCGCGCCCGCGGGTCCCGACCCTCCCGGGAGACATCTCATGTCCTACGTCAAACCGGTCGACCTCGTCACCGCCATGATCGACGCCGGCCGCTCGAAGGTCTTCCTGTCCACCCGCGAGACCCTGGTCCGCGCCTTCATGGGAGGCGCGATCCTGGCGCTCGCCGCCGCGTTCGCCGTCACGGTCTCCGTGCGCACGGAGAACCCACTGGCCGGGGCGATCCTGTTCCCCGTCGGCTTCATCCTGCTGTACCTGATGGGCTTCGACCTGCTCACGGGCGTCTTCACGCTGGTCCCGCTCGCGTGGCTGGCGCGCGAGCCCGGGGTGAACTGGCCGCGGATGCTGCGCAACTGGGGCCTGGTGTTCGTCGGGAACTTCGCCGGGGCGTTCCTGGTGGCCGTCCTCATGGCGATCTACTTCACCTACGGCTTCTCCTCCGAGCCGGACGCCGTCGGCCAGGCGATCGGCACCATCGGCGAAGGGCGCACCATCGGCTACGCCCAACACGGCGCGGCCGGGATGCTCACGCTGTTCGTGCGCGGCGTGCTGTGCAACTGGATGGTGTCGACCGGCGTGGCGGCAGCGATGATCAGCAAGAACGTCATCGGCAAGGCCGTCACGATGTGGATGCCGATCATGCTGTTCTTCTTCATGGGCTTCGAGCACTCGATCGTGAACATGTTCCTGTTCCCGTCCGGCCTGATGCTCGGCGGCAACTTCACGATCGCCGACTACCTGGTGTGGAACGAGATCCCCACCGTGGCGGGCAATCTGGTGGGCGGCTTCGCGTTCGTGGGGCTGACCCTGTACCTGTCCCACGGCCGCCGCACGGACCCGGAGCCCGTCGCGGCCGGGGAGGCGGGCCGGGACGCGGCGCTCGTGCACTGATCCGGATGGCCGAGGGGGTGCCCACCACAACCGGTGGGCACCCCCGCGACCGCCCGCGGCGACCGGTCAGCCCGCCGCCACCCACTTGTCCTGCGGGTCGGAGAACATGTGCGACTCGATCAGCTCGTGCCGCTGCAGGTAGGTGGTGGCCATGGCCTGGATCGTCGCGGCGATCGGCAGTGCCAGGAACGCGCCCAGCGCCCCGAACACCGCACCGAAGGCCAGCACCACGAGCAGGCTGACCGCGGCGTTCATCTCCAGCGCCCGTTCCGAGAGCATCGGCGCCAGCCACAGGTTCTCCACCTGCTGGTAGGCCACCACGAACGCGAGCACCACCCCGGCCTGCCACAGCCCCTGACCGGTGAGCGCCACCATGATGGGCAGCGCGCCGCCCAGGTAGGCGCCGATCGTCGGCACGAACTGAGAGACGACGCCGACGAACACCGCCAGCGGGATCGCGTACGGCGTGCGCAGGATCAGCAGGAAGATGCAGGTCACGACAGTGGAGATGGCCGCGAGCACCAGGCGGGTGTCGATGTAGTCGGACACCTTGCGCTGCACCACCTCCCACAGGTGCAGCACCTCGTCCTGGTAGTCGGTGGGCACCCAGCGGCACACCGCCCGCCGGAACCGCGGTCCGGCGGCCAGCAGGTAGAACGCGACCAGCAGGATCGTGATGCTCCAGAACAGGCCGCTGAGCACCGCGCTGCCCACGACGAGCGCGCTGGCGGCCAGGTCGCTGCCGAACTGGTCCAGGCCCTGGCCGACGAGCTGGTCCTTCTCGGGCAGCGGGAGATCGACGAACCCGAGGACGAAGGTGCGCAGCGTGTCGTAGTACTCGGGCAGTGTCCTGCCCAGCTCGATCACCTGCTGCACGAACAGGTTCCCGAACAGCGCCATGACCCCGGTGATCACGGCGAGCGACCCGATCAGCGTGACGGCCGCCGCGGCCGGCCGCTTCCAGCCGCGCCGCACGAGCCACACCGTGGCCGGCTCCAGCGCGAGCGACAGGAAGAACGCGATGAGAACCGCCACCCACAGGCTCTTCAGCGCCCCGAGGGCGTGCCAGCTGAAGATTCCGACGAACACGGCGACGATGCCCAGGCCCAGGGCGCGCGGCAGCCAGCGTGGCGGGTGCTTCGACCCGGACGAGCCGGGTGGGGCATCGTTCTGCGGCGTCTTCTGCGAGGAGTCGTTCTGTGCGGCGTCGTTCCGTTCGACGGCGGCCGGGGCAGGTCCGGTCCGGCGGCCGCCGTCATCCGGGGCGTCGTCGGAGGGGGCGTCATCGGAGGGGGTGCCGTCGCCGGGGACGTCGTCGGCCGGCTGTCCGGCGTCGGCCCGTGCGCTCTCGGCGCCTTCGGTGAGGTTGGTGGGACTCGCGCTCATGGGCCGCCACCGTAGCGGGAATGTCGGACATGGAGCAGCAAAGTCCGCCACCGGTTCCTTCTTTTGACTCGTTCAAGAAAAGGGGTGAGACTGGGGTGGTGAGCACGACTGACGGGACGCAGCAGCGGCTGCGCGAGGCGGGCCTGCGTGTGACCCGGCCGCGGGTGGCGGTGCTGGCCGCCGTGGCGGGTCATCCGCATGCCGACGCGGGCGAGCTGCTCGCCGCGGCACGCCAGGACCTGCCGGAGGTCTCCCACCAGGCCGTCTACGACTCGTTGCATGCCCTGACCGCCGCCGGGCTGGTGCGCTGCATCCAGCCGTCCGGTGCCACGGCCAGGTACGAGACGCGGGTCGGGGACAACCACCACCACCTGGTGTGCCGGAGCTGCGGTGCGATCGTCGACGTCGACTGCGAGGTCGGTGAGGCGCCGTGCCTGACCCCCGACGACGACCACGGCTATGCCGTGGACGAGGCGGAGATCGTCTACTGGGGTCTGTGTCCTGCCTGTCGTGCCATGACCGATTGAGTGCTCCTTGTATCTGGAAGGAAGTCCTATGTCTGAGACCACGGCTGCGAACCCGGCCGAGAGTACTGAGGGCAAGTGCCCTGTGGCGCACGGCGGACGCGTGCACCCGACGCAGGGCGACGCCAACACCGAGTGGTGGCCCAACCGGCTGAACCTGAAGATCCTGGCCAAGCACACCGCCGAGCGTGACCCGCTCGACGCGGACTTCGACTACAAGGCAGCCTTCGAGGCCCTCGACCTGGATGCGGTCAAGGCGGACCTGACGGCTGTGATGACGGACTCCAAGGACTGGTGGCCCGCGGACCACGGGCACTACGGCGGCCTGATGATCCGCATGGCCTGGCACTCGGCAGGCACCTACCGCTCCCACGACGGCCGCGGTGGCGGCGGTGCGGGCCAGCAGCGGTTCGCCCCGCTGAACTCCTGGCCCGACAACGGCAACCTGGACAAGGCGCGCCGCCTGCTGTGGCCGGTCAAGAAGAAGTACGGCCAGGCGATCTCCTGGGCCGACCTCATGATCCTGGCCGGCAACGTGGCCCTGGAGTCCATGGGCTTCAAGACGTTCGGCTTCGCCGGCGGCCGCCCAGACGTGTGGGAGGCCGACGACGACGTCTACTGGGGCCCGGAGAAGGTCTGGCTGGACGACGAGCGCTACACGGGTGACCGGGACCTCGAGGCGCCGCTCGCGGCGGTCCAGATGGGTCTGATCTACGTCAACCCGGAGGGTCCCAACGGCAACGGCGACCCGGCCTCGGCGGCCCGCGACATCCGCGAGACCTTCCGCCGCATGGGCATGGACGACGAGGAGACGGTCGCCCTCATCGCCGGCGGCCACTCCTTCGGCAAGACGCACGGCGCCTTCCCGGACGACATGCAGGGCCCCGACCCGGAGGCCGCGCCGCTGGAGGAGCAGGGCTTCGGCTGGCGCAACGGCCACGGCAGCGGCGTCCTGGAGGACGCGCTGACCTCCGGCCTGGAGGTCACCTGGACCCAGACCCCGGCGCAGTGGAGCAACTACTTCTTCGAGAACCTGTTCGGCTACGAGTGGGAGAAGACCACCTCCCCGGCCGGCGCGACCCAGTGGGTCGCCAAGGACGCCGAGGCCGTCATCCCCGCCCCGGACGAGGGCGGCGCCAAGCGCCTGCCGACCATGCTCACGACGGACCTCTCGCTGCGCGTGGACCCGGCCTACGAAGAGATCTCCCGCCGGTTCCTGGCCGACCCGGATGCGTTCGCCGACGTGTTCGCGCGTGCCTGGTTCAAGCTCACGCACCGCGACATGGGTCCCAAGGCCCGCTACCTGGGCGCCGAGGTCCCCGCCGAGGACCTCGTCTGGCAGGACCCCCTGCCCGCCGGGTCGGCGGACACCTCCGACGCGGCGATCGCGGCGGCCCGCCAGGCCATCGCGGACTCCGGGCTCACCGTCACCCAGCTCGTGTCGACGGCATGGAAGGCGGCGGCCACGCACCGCACGTCCGACAAGCGCGGCGGCGCGAACGGCGGACGCATCCGCCTGGCGCCGCAGAAGGACTGGACGGTCAACCAGCCCGAGCAGCTCGCGCCCGTCGTCGCGAAGCTGGAGGAGATCGCCGCGTCGTCCGGGCTCTCCTTCGCCGACGTGCTCGTCCTCGCCGGTGGCGTGGGCGTGGAGCAGGCCGCCAAGGCCGCCGGGGTCGACGTCGAGGTGGGCTTCACCCCCGGCCGCGTCGACGCCACCCAGGAGCAGACCAGCCAGGAGAACTTCGCCTGGCTGGAGCCGGTGGCCGACGGGTTCCGCAACTACGACAGCGGCTTCCTCAAGCTGCCCAGCGAGTACCTGCTCATCGACCGCGCCAACCTCCTGGGCCTCACCGCCCCGGAGATGACCGTGCTCGTCGGTGGCCTGCGCGTCCTCGGCAACAACTGGGACGGCTCGAACCTCGGCGTCCTCACCGACGCACCCGGAACCCTGACGAACGACTTCTTCGTCAACCTGCTCGAACTCGGCATCGAGTGGAAGCCGGACACCGAGGAGAAGACGTACACCTCCGGCGACGGCAAGTGGACCGCCTCCCGCGTCGACCTCGTGTTCGGCTCGAACTCCGAGCTGCGCGCCCTGGCCGAGGTGTACGCCTCGGACGACGCCAAGGAGAAGTTCGTGCGCGACTTCGCCGCGGCGTGGCAGAAGGTCATGGAACTGGACCGCTTCGACCTGAAGAAGTAGCACCCGGCGGGCGGTGACGCCGCGCAGGAACACGACGGCGCCGACACGGGAACTCCCGTGCCGGCGCCGTCGTTCCCGCGCCGCCCTGGCCCTGCCAGCGTCGTCCGCGTCGCGCCCGCAGCCCGCGTCGTGCCCGCACCCCGCGGCGATCCGGTCCCCGACAAGCCCGGTGGCCTGCGAGCACACCCCGCCCGCGATCTGTTGCGCACCGGGCCCGATCACCCTCGCAAGTGCCGCCGACAACGCAACGAAACACCGCCGTCGTGCAACGTCGCACTCGATAGCGTCGCCGCCATGACCCGCACCGTTACGCGCCGTGCCGTGAACCGGCACTTCCTGATGTGCCCTCCGGAGCACTTCGACGTCGTCTACGCCATCAACCCCTGGATGGACACGAGCGTGCCCGTCGACACCACCCGGGCACTGGCCCAGTGGGAGACCCTCAAGCAGGCCTACGAGGCCCGCGGCCACACCGTCGACGTCATCGACCCCGAGCCCGGCCTGCCCGACATGGTGTACGCCGCCAACGGCGGCATCGTGGTGGGCGGGCAGGCGCTCGCGGCGCGCTTCACCTACCCCGAGCGGGCCAAGGAAGGCCCCGCCT
This sequence comes from Myceligenerans indicum, assembly GCF_016742955.1. Taxonomy (GTDB): domain Bacteria; phylum Actinomycetota; class Actinomycetes; order Actinomycetales; family Cellulomonadaceae; genus Myceligenerans; species Myceligenerans indicum. The sequence goes on from NZ_JABBYC010000048.1 coordinate 30,408, forward strand.
ACGACGCCTGGTTCACCGGCCCCGCCGCCCGGACGCGCGGCCTCACCGCCGCCGGACAGTCGGGGGAGACGCAGGAGGGCGAGGGCGACCTGCTCATCGTCGGCGACAAGCTCCTCGCCGGCCACGGCTTCCGCACCACCCGCGCCGCCCACGAGGAGGCCGCCCGCCGGCTCGGGCTCGCCGAGCAGGGGATCGACGTCGTCCCCCTCGAACTCGTCGACCCCCGCTACTACCACCTCGACACCGCCCTGGCCGTGCTCGACACCGGCGAGACCGGCAACCCGCCCCAGGTCGCCTACCTGCCCGGCGCCTTCACCGCCGAGTCCCGCGCCACCCTGGAGCGCCTCTACCCGGACGCCATCCTCGCCTCCGACGACGACGCCGCCGTGCTCGGCCTCAACGTCGTCTCCGACGGCAAGCACGTGTTCCTCACCGACCGCGCCGGCCGGCTCGCCGACGACATCGCCGCCGCCGGCTTCGACGTCGTCCCCGTCGACCTGTCCGAACTGTTCAAGGGCGGCGGCTCCGTCAAGTGCTGCACCCTCGAACTGCGGCCCGACGCCGCCACCGCCACCGACGCGGTGGGCGCCACCGACGAGGTCCCTGTCACCGTGACTGCGTCCACTGCCGACCACGCCAGCGACCTCACGGAGGTGCCCGCATGACCACCGTTCCCTTCCTCGACGTCGCCGGCGCCGCCCGCTGGGCCGCCCGCCGCGGACCGCAGGCCGTCATCGCCGGCCTCACCGACGCCATGGACCGCGACTTCGCGGCCTGGCCCGGCCTCGACAAGCGCCCCCGCATCGCCACCCACTCGGCCGAGGGCGTCATCGAGCTCATGCCCACCGCCGACGCCGAGACCTACGGCTTCAAGCTCGTCAACGGCCACCCCGCCAACCCCGCCCGCGGCTTCCAGACCGTCACCGCCGTGGGCATGCTCGCCCGCGTCGACAACGGCTACCCGTCGTTCCTCGCCGAGATGACACTCCTGACCGGGCTGCGCACCGCGGCCGCGTCGGCGCTCGCGGCCCGCTACCTGGCGCGGCGCGACTCCCGCGTCATGGCCATGATCGGCGCGGGCTCGCAGGCCGAGTTCCAGGCGCTGGGCATGCGCGCGGAGCTGGGCATCGAGACGCTGCGCGTGTTCGACGTCGACCCGCGCGCCACCGAGAAGCTCGCCCGGCACGCCAAGGAGCTCGGGTTCGACGTCGTGATCGCGGCGGACCCGGCCGAGGCGGCTCGCGGCGCCGACGTCGTCACCACCTGCACGGCGGACAAGCGCAACGCCGTGGTGCTGTCCGACGCCGCCCTGCGCGACGGCGCCAACCCGGGTGTGTTCGTGAACGCGATCGGCGGTGACTGCCCCGGCAAGACCGAGCTGGAGGCGGCCACGATCGCGCGGGCGAACGTCTTCGTGGAGCACACGGAGCAGACCCGCATCGAGGGCGAGATCCAGAAGCAGGCACCCGACTTCCCGGTGACGGAGCTGTGGGAGGTCATCACCGGGGCCAAGCCGGGGCGTCGTTCGGACGACGAGCTGATCGTGTGGGACTCGGTGGGCTTCGCGGTCGAGGACTGGACCACGCTGAAGTACGTCTACGACGACGTCACCACCAACGCACCGGAACTCCTTCAGCACCTCGACCTCATCGCCGAACCCCACGACCCCAAGGACCTGTACTCCCTGATCGCAGAAGCCTGACCGCAGGACCTTCAGGGCCGATCGGCTCCGATTCGGGACTGCTGTACCGCTCCGGCGGTGCAGCAGTCCCGTCTTGAGCTCCTCATGAATGACGACGCGGGTCGGGCCGTCGAGGGCTGGGTGTGGTGGTCTCGCCTCGGCGAGTGGATGCCCGCTATGCGCCGCTTGCGGGTGACGACGATTCCGTGTGACCCGTCCGACCGCGCCAGAAGTGCGCGAGGAGCGCGAGCCCGCCGGCAAGAAGGGCCAGGCCCCCCACCAGCGGCAACCAGGACCGGCCACCGACGACCTGTGTGGGTGACTGTCCGCCCACGACATCGTCGCGGCCATCCGCCTGCGCCGCTCGCGTACGCTCGACGACCGCCGCCTGCACATCCTTGAGGGGGGCCGGGCCGGCGACCTGCACGAGCGCCGGATCATTCGCGGGCGTGAACGTCTGGTTGGGCCTGTCGTACCAGTAATAGGCTCCGACCGGCTCGTCGCGCACCAGGGCCTTGCCCGACTCGGAACGCAGCTCGTTGCCGAGCGGGGCGTCGTTGTCATACCCGGCTACCTCGACGACCCCAGAGGGCTTCCAGACGGTGGCGGTGCCGATCACCGTGTCGTCGCGAACGAGAGCTGCGATCCACTCCCCGGTCTCGGTGAGCGGCTCGTCCGGAACTCCCTCGTAGAAGTTCTCGTCGAACATGAAGATCGGCTGCACGGCGACCGCGCGCAGATTGCCAGAGAAGTCGGGCGCATCCTCGTCGGTCAGTTCGTCGCCTTGGATCTCCTCGATGACCGGACCGGCGAAAGCCTCCGCGACGTCGTCAGGAACCTCGGATTCCTCAGCCGCGGCGGCCGACGCGGCCCCAAGCGCGAGCACGACGGACAGGGCCGTCGTCAGCGTTCGGCTCATCATGTTCATTGTGGGCTCCTCAGAAGATGCTGGTCCGTGAGTGCGACCAGGTGTGCGAACTGGTGGACTTCATCCAGGAGTAGCTGTTGACCTTGTAGACGTCGTTGAGCGGGTTGATATAGATGATCTTCGACCCGTCGGTGTTGTACCCCTTGAGTACGAGCATGTGGCCGCCACCACTCGACCACCCCCAGCGGATCATCACCAGTCGGCTCGAATCGATCTCGCCGCGGAATGCGCTGTACGTCAGCGCGCCGAGCGATACGGTGCCGATGTTGCTCACGCCGGAATCGGCGAGCGCGTACGAGACGTTCTGCCCGAAGGTGCCTGTGACATTCGGGCATGTGCTCGAGTTCTTACCGCGCTTCACGAGTGTGCATTGCGATGGAGTGTTGCCCGTCGTCCTCTTGACGACCGTCTTCGATGTTGCCGCCCAGCACCAGTTCGACTTCTCCTGGACATAGATCGTCGCGGCCAGAGACCTGTTGGCGGCCTCCGCCACGGTGACGGTCCCACCCACGATCGTCAGGGTGAGCGCCAGCGAGAGCAAGAGGGTGCGGATGGTCGAGTGGGCGGCGCGTCGAGTAGGCATACGTGTGAGTTCCTGTCTGTCGGGGCCGGCGCAGGCGTGAAAGCGCATTCCCGCACCGCCCGCGGTGCCGACGTCGTCACCACCTGCACGGCGGACAAGCGCAACGCCGTGGTGCTGTCCGACGCCGCCCTGCGTGACGGCGCCAACCCGGGTGTGTTCGTGAACGCGATCGGCGGCGACTGCCCCGGCAAGACGGAGCTGGAGGCGGCCACGATCGCGCGGGCGAACGTCTTCGTGGAGCACACGGAGCAGACCCGGATCGAGGGCGAGATCCAGAAGCAGACGCCCGACTTCCCGGTGACGGAGCTGTGGGAGGTCATCACCGGGGCCAAGCCGGGCCGGCGCGCCGACGACGAGCTCGTGGTGTGGGACTCGGTCGGCTTCGCCGTGGAGGACTGAACCACCCTGAAGTTCGTCGCGGCGGACGTCGTCGCCACGGCCCCCGAGCTGCTGACCCACCTCGACCTGATCGCGGAGCCGGCGGACCCGAAGGATCTGTTCTCGCTGGTCCACGGGGCCTGAGGGCGGGGCCGGGCGGCCCGGGGGAGCGTGGCGTGCGGCCCCGGCCGCCAGGTCCGGCCGGTCGCGGCAGCCGGCCTCGTCGGTCGACCAGGCTGCTGGATGTGGGGGCATTCGAAGGTAGCCGCCGCCACGGCGACGGCCGCTGCCGCCTACGCTGCCGATCTTGCCTGCGGTTGGGTGCCCGTCCGCTATGGTGCTTCTTGTGATCGGGTCTTCTGCTGGCATCCCCGCAGACGACGGCCTGTACTTGCTTCGATGCTTCGATGCTTCGCGGGTGAGGGGCCGACTTCGTGATAGATCTTCCGGTATTCCTTATGGGGCTCATGGGACATCCGGTAGGGGCGTGATGTCGAGTCCGCCGCCGGCGAGGAGCATGCGTAGGCGGTAGTTGTCGCGGTTGCGGTAGCCGCGGGCGAGGCGGCGGTGGAGCTCGATGATGCCGTTC
>NZ_JABBYC010000049.1 GCF_016742955.1 Myceligenerans indicum
AGATGTGTATAAGAGACAGGGGAAGCGCTGTCCGGCAGGGCGTCCGGATGTCTGCGGGGGGCGGAGTTCACCAGTCGTGGACCGTTCCGTCGAGGGTGCGGTTGATGGGCAGGTACGCGGGGGTGTACTCGAAGCGTGCCGCGAGGTCCTCGTCCAGGTCCACCCCGAGGCCGGGATTCACCCCCGGGTGCAGCAGCCCGTCGGTGAACGTGTAGGAGGTCCGGAACACCTCCAGCGTCGTGTCGCTGTGCTTCATGTACTCCTGGATCCCGAAGTTGTGGATCGCCAGGTCGAGGTGGAGGGCGGCGGCCATGCCCACGGGTGAGACGTCCGTGGGCCCGTGCATGCCCGAGCGGATGCCGTACAGCCCGGCGAAGTCGAGCAGCTTCCTCATGTGCGTGATGCCACCGGTGTGCGTGACGGCCGAGCGCACGAAGTCGATGAGCCGCTCGGTGACGAGGGTCTGGTAGTCGAACGCCGTGTTGAACACCTCGCCGATCGCGAGCGGCGTCGTGGAGTGCTGCCGGATCAGGCGCAGGGCGTCGGGATCCTCGCCGGGGGTGGCGTCCTCCAGCCAGAACAGACGGTACGGCTCCAGGTCCCGGGCCAGCCGCGCCGCCTCGATCGGGCGCATGCGGTGGTGGCCGTCGTGCAGGAGCGGCAGGTCTGGGCCGAACTCGTGACGCACCGCCTCGAAGACACCAGGGATGTGGCGCAGGTACGCGGCCGTGTCCCACTCCTCCTCGACCGGCAGGGCGCGGCCGGCCACCACGTTCCGCCTGGCCGGTTCGTAGTCGTACCGCTGCCCCGGGCGCTGGTCGCCCGCCACGCCGTACACCTGGCCCAGGCCCGGGACGCCGGTCTGGATGCGGATCGCCCGGAATCCCAGGTCGAGGTGGTTGCGGACGGAGTCGAACAGGGCCTCGGTGGTGGTGCCGGACGCATGGCCGTAGGCGAGCGCACCCTTGCGGGACGCACCGCCGAGGAGCTGGTACAGGGGCAGCCCGGCGACCTTCGCCTTGATGTCCCAGAGTGCGACGTCGACGGCCGCGACGGCAGCCATCGTGATCGGGCCGCGCCGCCAGTACGCGCCCCGGTACAGGTACTGCCAGGTGTCCTCGATGTTCGCGGGGTCGCGGCCGATCAGCAGCGGCGCGACGTGGTCGGTGAGATAGGACGCGACGGCGAGCTCGCGCCCGTTGACCGTCGCGTCGCCGAGACCGACGACGCCGTCCGACGTCGTGATCTTGAGGGTGACGAAGTTGCGGCCGGGGGAGGTGATGATCACCTCGGCCGAATCGATACGGGACATGGGAACCGTTCTCCTCACGGGGGCTGCGCCGGGCGGGGTCCGAGCCGGCGGGCAAGGTGGCCGGGGGTGGCTGGGCGGCAGGTGCTGCGACGGGAGCCTGGCACGCCTGGCCGGTCACGACGAGGTGCGGGCTCGTGGTGAGCCCGCACCGCGGCCGTCAGACGCCGGCCGGTGCGTCGGCCGGGGTCGGGTAGGCCTGCTTCGGCAGGCGGTATGCGAGGTCGGAGGCGGTGTCGACAGCCTCGTCGAGGTCGAGCCGGTGCTCGACGACGAGCCGCGCCAGGTAGCCCGCGTCGATCCGGCGCGCCAGGTCGTGCCGTGCGGGGATCGAGCAGAACGCGCGGGTGTCGTCCACGAAGCCCGACAAGTTCGAGAACCCGGCGGTACCCGTGGCCGCCTCGCGGAACCGGCGCATCGCGTCCGGCTCGTCGAGGAACCACCACGGTGCGCCCAGCCGCAGCGCCGGGTACACCCCGGCCAGCGGTGCCAGCTCGCGGGAGAAGGCGTCCTCGTCCACGGTGAAGGCGATCAGCCGGAAGTTCTCGGCGTGCCCGAAGGCCTCCAGCACGGGACGCAGTGCGTTCGTGTACTCGGTGACGACCGGGATGTCGTACCCCTTGTCGGGGCCGAACATCGCCAGGCGCTCCGGGTCGTGGTTCCGCAGCACGCCCGGGTGCAGCTGCATGGTCAGGCCGTCCTCGCACGACATCGCCGCCATCTGGAACAGCATGTGCCCGGAGAACGCGGCGGCCTCGGCGGCCGTGACGCCGGCACCGGCCAGCGCGCGGGCGAAGACGTCGGCGGCCACGTCGTCGGGCAGTGGCGTCGTGTCCGCGCTGAGGTGGCCGTGATCCGTCGCGCTGCCACCGGCGGCGACGAACGCGCGACGCCGCTCGCGAAGTGCCGCGAGGTATGCGGCATAGTCGCCGATCTGCGTGTCGGCGGCCGCGGCGAGGCGGTCGATGTCGGTCCGCCAGGCGGGCTGGTCCAGGTGGAGCAGGGGATCCGGCCGGAAGGTCGGCACGACGCGCGGCGCCGGGAGCGTGGCGACGGTCGATCCTGTGGGCACGGCCCCGGACGCCACGTCGCCGCCACCGCCACCGTCGGCGGATGCCCCACCCGTCCGGGTGACCGCACCGGCAGTGCTGTCGGCCAGGCTCCCGAGCTGCGCGGCCAGTGCCCGGTGCTGGGCCAGGTCGCTCCAGGCCGGGTCGGTCGTGGCGATCGTCTCGATGCGGAACTGGTCCAGGAGGGCACGCGGGCGGAAGCCGGGCTCGGCGAGGCGCGCGGCGATCTGGTCGTAGATCGCGTCGGCGGTCTCGGCCGACGGCCGCTGGGTCACCCCGAAGATCTCGACGAGCTCGTGCTCCAGCCAGTACCGGGTGGGGGTCCCGCGGAAGTGCTTCCACCCGGAGCAGAACCGCCGCCAGATGGCGCGAGGGTCGGTCTCCAGGCCGGGCGTCCCCGACGGCCCGACACCCAGCGCGGGCAGCGGCGTGCCCTGAGACACGAGCATCCGGGTGAGGTAGTGGTCCGGGACCACGAAGAGCTGCGCGGGGTCGGGGAACGGGGTGTCGTCGGCGAAGGCGGCGACGTCGACGTGCCCGTGCATCGACACGATCGGGAGGTCTTGGGTGGTCTCGTAGATCTCGCGGGCGACGGGACGGGTGGTCGGGTCGGCGGGGAGTGCGCGATCCGGGTGCAGGGTCCATTCGGTCATGCGGCCCTCCAGGGCGTCGTTGCCGTGCGAACGTTTGCATAGTACCCGACACCGTTGAGGCATCGATAGGCAACATCTGGCGGTTGCGCGGCAATGGCGTATTGTGCAAACGTTCGCGCAACAGGTCGGTCACGAGGAGGTGTCATGGCAACGGTGCACGACGTCGCTCGCGACGCGGGCGTCTCGATCTCGACGGTCTCCCGCTCCTTCGATCCGCGCAGCAAGATCTCCCCGGCCACCCGCGGGCGCGTCCTGGCGGCCGCCGAGCGGCTCGGCTACCGCCCCCACCCCGTGGCGCGTGGCCTGCGCACGGGGCGTACCCACGCCGTCGGGCTGCTCGTCCCGGACCTCGCGAACCCGTTCTTCGCCGCCGTCACGAAGTCCGTCCAGGCCCGCGCGCGGGCGGAGGGCTACGAGGTCTTCGTCGCCGACTCCGACGAGGACCCGGACGCCGAGCCCGAGCTCCTGCGCGCGCTCGCGACCCGCACCGACGGCCTGCTCGTGGCGTCGCCACGTGCGGACGCCACGGTTCTGCGCGAGGTGCTCGACGGCGTGACCGCTGTCCTGCTCAACCGTGAGCTCCCGGCGGACGAGGCGGACGAGGCACCCGAGATCCCCGCCGTGACGCTCGACGACGCCGACGGCACCGCGCAGATCGTCGGTCACCTGCGTTCTCTCGGTCACCGGAGAGTGGGCATCGCGGCCGGCCCGGCGGCGTCGTGGTCGGGCGCGCGCCGGGTCGCCGGCCTGCACGCGGCCGCCGAGCGCTGGGGTGTCCAGATCGTCGAGCTGGGTGACTTCCGTCCGGTGTTCGCAGGCGGTACCCAGGCCGCGGACCATGCGCTGGCCGGCGGCGTGACCGCCGTCGTCGTCTTCAACGACCTGATGGCGCTCGGTGTCCTGGACCGGCTGCGGCAGCGGGGCATCGAGGTTCCCGAAGAGATGTCGGTGGTCGGGTACGACGACGTCCCGCTCGCGACGCTGGTCACTCCCGCGCTGACGACGGTGCGGGCACCGCTGGACCGGCTGGGCCGCCGCGCCGTCGACCTGCTGCTGGCCCGCCTGAGGGATGCCACGGCGACCGGTTCGCGCCTTCCCGTGGAGCTGGTGATCCGCGGCTCGGCGGGGACGGCCCCCGCGGAGGTGCCCGGTCCGTGAGCACGGCCGCCCGTCGTGTCCGGGCTCGCGGCGCGCCGCCCGCAGGGTACGGGCCGGCGGCGGTCCGGCCAGGAGCTCCCGGCCTTCGCCCGTTGTCCACGATCCGCGACCCAGGAGGAACGCCATGACCGACAGGCTCCGGCGAGGAGCTCTCCCACGCGAGACGGCCGCACCGGTTGACCCGGGGCGCGTCGGGATCGTGCACCTGGGGATCGGCGCCTTTCACCGCGCTCACCAGGCCGTCTACACGGAGCGCGCGATGGCGGCGGCCGACGACCCGACCTGGGGGATCCTCGGCGTCACCCAGAGATCGGCCGCCGTGCGTGATCAGCTTCGCCCGCAGGGCGGGGTGTACGGCGTGCTCACGGCAGGCGCGGTGGCACCGTCCGGCACGGGCCGGGACGCGGGCGCCCCCGGCCTCGCGGTCGGTGAGGACCTGCGGCTCGACCTCGTGGGAGCGGTGGTCGACGTCGCCTACCCGGCCGAGGAGACCGGGCGGGTGCTGGCCACCCTGGCCGCGCCCACCACTCACGTCGTCACCCTGACCATCACGGAGAAGGGCTACGCCCAGCTTCCCGGTGGCGGCCTCGACGTCGAGCGCGTGCGGCCGGATCTCGACGTCCTGGCGGCCGAAGGGGCGGTGCTCTCCTCCCGGGTGGAGGACCCGCCGGTGGTTCCCGCGTCGTCGGCGATCGGGCTGCTCGTGCGCGGCCTGGCCGCGCGGCACCGTGCGGGAGGAGCTCCAATCACAGTGCTGACCTGCGACAACATGGTCGAGAACGGGCGGGTTCTGGAGCGGCTCGTGCGCCAGGCCGTCGACGTGGCGCTGCCCGGTGCGGAGGGTGATGACCTGCGCGCCTACCTGGACTCGCGCGTGACGTTCCCGTGCTCGATGGTGGACCGCATCGTCCCCGCCACGACTCCGGGCCAGCGCGACGCCGTGGAGCGGGCTCTGGGCCTGCGTGACGAGGGGCTCGTGGTGGGCGAGCCGTTCTCCCAGTGGGTGATCGAGGACCGGTTCGCCGGCCCGCGGCCCGCCTGGGAGCTTGCCGGGGCGACGTTCACCTCGGATGTCGCCCCGTACGAGCAGGCGAAGCTGCGCCTGCTGAACGGGACGCACTCCCTGGTCGCCTATGCGGGCGCGCTCGCGGGTCACGCCACGATCGCCGAGGCCGTGTCGGACCCCCGCATCGCCGCCCGGGCGCGCACCTATCTGTTCGAGGACGCCCTGCCCACGCTCGCTCCGCCGGACGGCACGGACCTGCGGGCCTACGGCGAAGAGATCCTCCGGCGCTTCGCCAACCCGCACACCGGGCACACGACGATCCAGGTGGCGATGGACGGCACGCAGAAGATCCCGTTCCGCTGGGGCGGTGTCCTGGCCGACTCCCTCGCCGCCGGCCGCGTGCCGGCAGGGCTGGCCTTCGGTCTCGCGTCCTGGGCGCGGTTCGTCGTGCGCCGGACGCTGGCCGCCGCCGGGCAGGGGGCCGACGTCCCGGGCGGATCCTGCGACGGCGTCGACGATCCCCGTGCCGCGGAGCTGGCCGAGGTGGTGGGCGGCTCGGACATGGCGACCGGGCCCGGCGGCGCGGACGAGGCGGTGCGACGCCTGATCGCGCTTCCGGGACTGCTCCCGGCCACGAGCGACGCCCTGCTGGCCGCGGTCCAGGAGGCGGTTCCCGTGTAGCCCACCGGAAGGGCCGGGGTGCGCATGGCCCCGCAGGCGCCGGCCCAGCCCCACCCACGACCTCACCACGGATCCACGGCGAACGAGTGATGGAAAGCCCTTTCCATCTTGACGGCGCCATGAGTAGGGTCATGGCGAATCGCATCGAACGGGCAGTCGACGACGACAGGAGTACCCGCATGAGAACGACGATTCTGGGCACCGGCGGCATCGCCGGACTGCACGCGACCGCGATCGGAGCGTTGGGAGACCACGGCATCTCCGCGCAGGTCACGCACGCCGTGGACATCGACGCCGACCGGGCCGCGGCGTTCGCCGCCGAGCACGGCGTGCCACGGCACGGAACCTCCCTGGACGACGTGCTGGGCGAGACCGACGTGCTGCACGTCTGCACCCCTCCCGGTGCTCACCTCGATGCGACGCTCACCGCGCTCGCCGCCGGTGTGCACGTGATCGTCGAGAAGCCGGCGGTGCTGTCCCTGGCCGAGCTGGACCGGATCGCCGAGGCGGAGAAGTCGGCGGCCCCAGCGCGGACGGGTGCAGGTACCGCGCGGTTCACGCAGGTGGTGCAGCACCGGTTCGGCGCCGGCGCGCTCCGGCTGCGCCGGCTGCTGGACGACGGCGCGCTGGGCCGCCCGCTCGTCGCGACCTGCGACACCCTCTGGTTCCGGCCGCCGGCGTACTTCGACGTCCCGTGGCGGGGCCGCTGGGACACCGAGGGTGGGGGGCCGACGATGGGTCACGGCATCCACCAGTTCGACCTGCTGCTCGCGGTCCTCGGGGACTGGACCGAGGTCTCCGCGATGGCCGGGCGCCTGGCCCGCGAGGTCGACACCGAGGACGTCTCGATGGCGATGGTGCGGTTCGCGAGCGGGGCGATGGCCAGCGTGACGAACAGCCTGCTGTCTCCGCGCGAGACCTCCGACCTGCGGTTCGACACCGAGAAGGCCACGGTCGAGCTGTCGCACGTCTACGGCTACTCGGACGAGAACTGGACGTTCACGCCGGGCGCAGGCCAGGACGACGTCGCGCGGCACTGGGCTCCCGAGCCGGAAGCGCTGCCGAGCGGGCACACCGCGCAGTTCATCCCCACCTACCGGGCGCTGGCAGCGGGTGAGGCGCCACCCGTGACCGTGGCCGACGCGCGCGGCACGCTCGAACTGGCGGCCGCGATCTACCGGTCGGCGTTCACGGGCCGCCCCGTCCAGGCGGGTCAGATCGGCCCGGGCGACCCCTTCTACACCTCGATGCGTGGCACCGGGCCCGGGTGGGAACCGGTCAAGGATCTCCCCGCAGCGGCCGGGGAGGTGGCCCGATGAGCGAGCCGTGGCAGCAGCCCGGCGACTCGGGCGGCGCGGGGACCACGACGCCGGCCGGGGTGCGGCTGGACGACGACGGGACGGCGCTGAACTGCGACCTGTTCACCTACGTCTACCGCCCCGGTGACGTGCAGTACGAGTCGCCCCGTCCCTACTTCCACCCGATCCGGACGGCCGAGGGGCGCGAGGTCAGCGCCTACCGGCCGTGGGACCACGTGTGGCACAAGGGCATGGCCTGGTCGCTGCCGAACGTCGGGCCGTGGAACTTCTGGGGTGGACCCACGTACGTGCGTGACCAGGGGTACCGGAACCTGACGAACGACGGCACGCAGGAGCACGAGCGGTTCGTGAGCGTCTGGGCCGACGACGGCGCGGGCGGGTTCCGGGAGGACCTGGCCTGGCGCGCCACACCGCAGGGGTGGGAGCCGCCGGGCCCGGACGGAACGTACGGTCCGGGCGGCCCGGCCGGGAGCGCGCCCGGTGACGTCGTCGTCCGGGAGCGCCGGTCCGTGCGGGCGGCCGTGCTCGACGACACCTGGGTCCTCACCTGGCGCTCGGAGATGACGAACGTGACCGGTGGATCGCTCGACATCGGCAGCCCCACCACCAACGGCCGCGAGAACGCGGGCTACGGCGGGCTGTTCTGGCGCGGCCCGAGGTCGTTCACCCAAGGTGTGGTCCTCGCCCCCGGCTTCTCCGGTGACGCCGAGGAGGTGCGCGGAGAGCGGTTCGAGTGGATGGGCATCGTCGGCCGGCACGACGGCGCCGCTCCCGGTCCCGAGGGGGGATCGGCCGCCTCGACCGTTCTCATGGTGGACCCGGGCACCAATCCCGGTGGCACGCCGCAGTGGTTCGTGCGGGCCGCGCCCTTCTGCTGCATCTGCCCTGCCCCCTTCTTCAGCACCGAGGTGCCGTTCGCCGCCGGTGAGACGCTGGTGTTCGAGTACGCGGTCGTCGTGGCCGACGGCGCGTCGGACGTGGGCCGTGCGGAGAGCCTGGCGGAGCTGGGCCGCGGTGAGCTCGGCCGGGCCTGGCCCGGGCCCGCAGGTTCCGGCCGTGGTGAGCACGGCTGACCGCACCGGCCGGGAGCCCGCACCCCGCGAAGAGAAGGAAGGCGATCGACATGGCGGACGCACCGGTGTTCCCCGGCGGGACCTCGGTCTCCCACCTGCGCGTGTACGACTGGTCCGCGCCGGACGCGCCGGGCGGCTCCGGCACCCCGCACTTCCACACGACGTCGACCGAGGCCTACGTGGTGCTCGGCGGGCGCGGGCGGGTCGAGACGCTCGGGCCCGACGGATACGCCACGCACGACCTGGCGCCTGGCCGGATCGTGTGGTTCTCGCCCGGTGTCATCCACCGGGCTGTGAACGACGGAGACCTGGAGGTCCTGGTCGTCATGTCGAACGCCGGCCTGCCCGAGGCGGGGGACGCGGTGATGACCTTTCCGCCGCAGGTCCTGGCCACTCCCGATGCGTACCGCGCGGCGGCGGGCCTGCCGGAGCCGTCGGGTGCCGGTGCCGGCGGCATGGCTGATGACCTGGCCGAGGACGCGCCGGTGGCCGCGGCTGCGCGAGCGCGCCGGGATCTCGCGCTGGAGGGGTACGTGGCGCTGCGCGACGCGGTCTCCTCGAACGGGCCGGAGGCGCTCGAGCCGTTGTACGCGGCCGCGGCCCGCCTGGTCGGCGACCGCGCGCGGCAATGGCGTCGGCTGTGGACGACGACGGTCGCCCGTGCCGCCTCCGACACCGACCGCGCACTCGACGCGCTGGCGGGCACCGGGCTCGACGCCCCGCGGCCGGAGGACGGCGAACAGGCAGGGACGGGCGCCGTCGGGCACCTGATGCGCGGGGCCGTGGCGGTCGCCGACGCGCGTCCCGGCCCCCGCCGGTACGGCATGTGCGGGCGGCTCCGCGTCTGGACGACGCGCTGACCTGGGTCCGAGGGGTGCGCCGCCCCGGCTGACCCGCCATCCTGCCCATCCGCTGGCAGGTTTGTCACCAAATCTTTATCAAAAACAGGCTCGTCAGGTATGGACAGCGCTTGCCAGCCGTGTTGTATCGTTTCAATTCCTGCGGATCGGAGGAAGGTTCCGCATTCGAGACGAACCTCCGGGGTCAGTGCTGACCCCGGGTGAGCAAGGAGGCTCCAATGAGGATCGACCGCACGGCTGCCGCCAGCCGGCCCGTACGCACCGCGGCGGCCGGGATCGCACTCGCGTCGGCGTCGGCGCTCGCGCTCACGGCCTGCTCCGGAGGAAGCAGCGCCGGCGCGGGCTTCTCCGACGAACTCGACCCCGACGAGGAGATCTCCCTCTCCCTCGCATGGTGGGGCGACGACGACCGCGCCAACAAGTACGAGGAAGCGGTCGCCGGCTTTGAGAAGCAGCACCCGAACATCTCCGTCGACACGAGCTGGATCGCGTATCCCGACTACTGGCCGGCACGCAACACGGAGGCCGCCAGCGGCTCCCTGCCGGACGTCATGCAGATGGACCTGTCCTACCTGCGGCAGTACGGCGGGACCGGCCAGCTCGCCGATCTCTCCGCAGCGTTCGACACCACCCTCGACGTCTCCGGGCTCGACGAGCAGCTCCTCACGGCCGGCGCGATCGACGGCGCCCAGTACGGGATCCCGACGAGCACCAACACCCTCGCCCTGTTCTACAACGCCGACGTGCTCGACGAGATCGGCGTCGAACCGCCCGCCGAGGGGTACACCTGGGACGACTACGCGGCATTCGTCGACGAGGTCGAGAAGGCCGGTGCCGGGCAGGACCCCGCGATCTACGGCACCGCCGACTACACCGGCACCTTCTGGTTCTTCTGCCAGTGGCTGATCCAGCAGGGCGTCGAGCCGTTCACCGACGACGGCGGACTCGGCTTCACGCAGGACCAGATGGCCGAGTTCCTCGAGCTCGGCAGCGACGCGCGCGACTCCGGCGTCTTCTACCCCATCGAGAAGACCAAGCAGATCGAGCCGCTCGGCGGGTTCACGGTCAGCGAGGCCGCCTCCGAGATGAGCTGGGACAACTTCCTCGCCGGGTACGTCGCCGAGACCGGGCAGGACATCCGGATGCTGCCCATGCCCGCCGGGGACAACGGCCCGCAGATGTTCTGGAAGCCGTCGATGCTGCTGTCGGCGTCGGCAGGCACCGAACACCCGGCCGCCGCCGCCGCGCTGATCGACTACCTCATCAACGACCCCGAGGTCGGCACGATCTTCGGCACCAGCAAGGGCAACCCGGCCGTCGCCGCACAGCGCGACGCGATGGACGTCGAGCCCGGCTCGGTCGACGAGAAGGTGGTCACGTTCGAGGAGGACGTCGCCGGCCTGGTGACCGAGCCCGCCCCCATCCCGGTCGAGGGCTTCGGCGCCATCGAGGCCGAGTACAAGCGTCTCGGGGAGGAACTCGCCTACGGCAACATCGGCGTCGACGAGTTCGTCACCCAGTGGTTCGCCTTCGCCGAGAGCAACGTCGGCCAGTCGTGAGCGCCGCCACCGCCGCCGCGCCCGCTCGCGCCGCCGCGCGCCCGGAGCCCCGCCGCTCCGGCGCGCGGCGCCGCGCGGACGTCGCCGCCGGCTACACGTTCCTCAGCCCCTGGCTGCTCGGCTTCGTCCTGCTGACGGCCGGGCCCATGCTGGCCTCGCTCTACCTGGCGTTCACCGACTACGACCTGTTCCGTCCGCCCACCTGGATCGGACTGGACAACTTCACCGCGATGTTCTCCGACGCGCGATACCTCAAGTCGGCTCAGGTCACGTCGCTGTACGTGTTCATCGGGACGCCCGTCAAGCTCGCCTCCGCCCTCGCCGTCGCGATGCTGCTCAACATGAAGTTCTCCGGCCAGGGCGGGTACCGGTCGGCCTTCTACGTGCCGTCCCTCGTGGGCGCCAGCGTCTCGGTGGCGATCGTCTGGAAGGCGATGTTCATCGACGACGGCGTCGTCGACCGCATCCAGCAGACGGTGGGCGCCCCCGCCGGCGGCTGGGTCGGCAACCCCGACATGACCATCCCCATGATGATCCTGCTGGCCGTCTGGCAGTTCGGCGCACCGATGGTCATCTTCCTCGCCGGGCTCAAGCAGATCCCCGCCGAACTGTACGAGGCGGCGTCCATGGACGGCGCCGGCCCGCTGCGCAAGTTCTGGAACATCACGCTGCCGATGCTCTCGCCCGTGCTGTTCTTCAACCTGCTGCTGGAGACCATCCACTCGTTCCAGGTCTTCGCCTCGGCGTTCATCATCTCCGGCGGCACCGGGGGCCCCGCCGACTCCACGAACTTCTACACGCTCTACCTGTACACCAAGGGCTTCGTCCAGTTCGACATGGGCTACGCCTCCGCCATGGCGTGGGTGCTGGTGCTCGTCGTGGGCGTCATCACCGCACTGATGTTCCGCACCTCCCGCGCCTGGGTGCACTACTCGGGGGAGGAGAACTGATGAGAACCGAACCGAACCCGGGGGCGACCGCCGAGGCGACCGCCGGGACGCGTCCCGAGCCCACCGCCCGGCCGCACTCCCGCCCGGCCGCGAGGACGACCACCGGGCCCAGCGAGGAGGCCGCTGCCGAGCCGGTCACCGGACCGGTTGCCCTCCGCGCGGGCCACATCCCCGGACACGCCGCCGTCCGGCGTCGCCGCACCCCGCCGAGCCGCCTGGCCAAGGCCGTCGCCTTCCACGTGGTCGCCCTCGGACTCCTGGTCGTGGTGCTCTACCCGGCCGCATGGATGGTGCTGTCCGCGTTCAAGCCGAGCAACGACATCATCGGCAACATCGACCTGATCCCCGACACCTGGACCGTCTCGAACTTCGCCACCGCGTTCGGCGGCATCGGCGGCGTCTCGTTCTGGAGCTTCTTCTGGAACTCGACCCTGCTGGGCGTGCTCAGCGTGATCGGCGTGGTCCTGTCCGCGACGGTATCCGCCTACGCGTTCGCCCGAGTCACCTTCCCCGGCCGCCGCGTCTTCTTCGGGATCATGATCGCCACACTCCTGCTGCCCACCCACGTGGTGATCATCCCGCAGTACATCATGTTCAACTCCGCGGGCCTGGTGAACACCTACGTACCGCTGCTGGCCGGAAAGTTCCTCGCCGCCGAGGCCTTCTTCGTGTTCCTCATGGTCCAGTTCATGCGCAACCTGCCCCGCGAACTGGACGAGGCCGCACGCATCGACGGGGCCGGGCACTTCCGCATCTTCCGGTCCATCATGCTGCCGCTGATGCGCCCCGCGATCATCACCAGCTCGATCTTCGCGTTCATCTGGTCCTGGAACGACTTCCTCGGCCCGCTGCTCTACCTCAAGAAGCCCAGCCTCTACACGCTCCCCATCGCGCTGCGCGCCTACGTGGACCAGACCTCCGTGTCCGACTACGGCGCCCAGATGGCCATGGCCGTCCTCGCGCTGGTCCCCGTGATCCTCTTCTTCGTCATCTTCCAGCGGTACCTCGTCGAAGGCGTCGCCACGCAAGGACTGAAGGGCTGACCATGACCACCTCCACCCACGCACCGCCGCCCCGCTCCACCCGCACCTTCGCCGACACGTTCGCGCTGCTCGCCGAGTGCCTGCTCGTCGGCATCTACGTCCTCGTCGCGAGCCTCCCGGTGGTCACCCTTCCGGCGGCGCTCGCGGCAGGTACCGCTCACCTGCGCCGGCACCTGGCCGGGCGGGGCACGGACATCGGGCGATTCGCCCGTGACTGGTGGGATGCCGTGCGTGCCCTGTGGCTCCTCGGCGTGGCCGGCGTCGTCCTGGCGGCGGTTCTCGGCGTGAACGCGCAGATCGCGGCGTCGGGCATGCTGCCGGGAGGTGCGGCGGTGCGCGGGGCGAGCCTCGCCGCCGGCGCGGTCGCGGCCGTCGTCGTCCTCCGGACGGCGGGGGCCTGGCCGCGGCTCGGCGACGGCGCGTGGGGCACCGCCCGTGGACTGGTCGCGGGCGGGATGCGAGACGCCGGGAAGGATCCGGCGGGATCCCTCCTGCTGCTCGTGGCACTGGGCCTGTGCGGGCTCCTGGTCTGGATGCTCACCCCGCTGATCGCCGTCGTCGGCGGCCTGCTCTGCCTGGCCGTCGTCGCCGTCGAGGCCCGCGCCGGAACCCGGCCACGGCGGGCGGCCGGAGGTGAGACCACTCGCACGGGCGTCCCCGCAGGACGGCCACCTGGTTCCGCGTCTCCTGAGGCGTAGCAGGGCCTGCCTCCGCCCGAGGCGCCGCCCGACCGGTCGGCCTGCGCCCGAGGCACCACCTGACCGCTCGGCCCGCGTGATGCCGCGCCGGCACGTGCAGGCCGCGAGTCGCCTGGCCGCGGCCCGTCCGCGCCGCTGCCCGGTCGAGCGGTCCCAGAGTTCACACCACCCCGACAGGCAAGGAGTACAACGATGTCATCCTCGTCCAACAGGGCAGGGGCAGCGGCAGCGGCCGGGATCGCCCTGGTCGTCACCGCGGCGGCCCTGCCCGCCCAGGCGGCTCCGCCGTCCTACCCGCCCATGTCCGTGCAGGAGTCGGCCGGATCGGTCTTGTCCGGTTCGACGTCGTCGGGTCTGTCCCTGTCCGGCTCGTCCGGCCTGGCGCCGTCCGGCCTGGCGTCGTCCGGCCTGGCCGCGGCCCGGTCTTCCTGGCCGGGGCGCCACGGAGGCGGAGGGCCGGGCGCGCCCCGGGACGGCGCCACCCTCGAAGACCTGGACCGCGGGCTGGTCGCGGCCGCGACCAGCGAGGGCGTGTTCCTGAGCTGGCGGTTGCTCGGCACCGAGGTCACGGGCGCCACCGACGCCGGCATGACCGGCCCCCGCTTCGCCGTCTACCGCGACGGCCGGCGGATCGCCACGGTCGCCGACTCCACCAACTACGTCGACGCCGGTGGCACGGCGGACAGTCGGTACGTCGTCCGGCCCCTGAGCGGCGACGGCCCCTCCGGCACGGCCCGTCCCTGGGCCGACGACTACCTGGACATCCCGCTGAACCGCCCCGCCGACGGCGTCACCCCCGCCGGGGAGGAGTACACCTACAGCGCCAACGACGCGTCGGTCGCGGACCTCGACGGTGACGGCGACTACGAGATCGTCGTGAAGTGGTACCCGTCCAACTCCAAGGACGTCTCACAGAAGGGCTATACCGGGAACACCTACTTCGACGCGTACACGCTGGACGGCACCCAGCTCTGGCGTATCGACATGGGCGTCAACGTCCGCTCCGGGGCGCACTACGCGCAGTTCCCCGTGTACGACTTCGACGGTGACGGCTCGGCGGAACTCATGATCAAGACCGCGCCGGGGACGACGGTCACCCGGTACCGCCACGGCCGCCAGGGACCGACGTCGTACATCGGCATCCCCCGCGACGACCGGCGCGCGGGCGTGCGGAACACGGACGACTACCGCTTCTCCGCCGACGACTACGCCGAGTACCTGACCGGCGTACTCGCCGGCTGGTCGGAGCGGGAGGAGGTGACCAGCGGCCGGTGGCCGGCCACGCTGGAGGAGGCCTGGGGCATCGAACCGCGCTGGGACTACCCCCTGTCCGACGACGACGCGCACGCCGCGGCCGACTACTTCATCGACGTCTACGCGCCCTCCCGCTCCGGACGCAACGAACTTCGGAAGTTCGAGGGCTTCGTCATCACCGGCCCGGAGTACCTCACGGTGTTCGACGGCGCCACCGGCCGCGACCTGCAGACCATCGACTACAAGCCGGGCCGCGGCGACGACGGTCTGCTGTGGGGCGACTACGCGATGAGCCGGATCGAGCCGGCCAACCGGGTCGACCGCTTCCTGTCGGGTGTCGCCTACCTGGGAGGTCCCGAGCAGAACGCCAGCGCGATCTTCGCGCGCGGGTACTACACGCGGACCACGCTCGTGGCCTACGACTGGGACGGGCGGCGCCTGCACGAGCGCTGGTACGCCGACTCCGGTCACGCGCCCATGTCGAACCCGTTCAACGACAGCCCGCACGGCGTCGAGGGGACGTCCGAGGAGTGGGGGACACTGACGACCCAGGGCTTCCACTCGCTGTCGGCGGCCGACGTCGACGGGGACGGGCGGCAGGAGATCGTGTACGGTTCCGCGACGCTCGACGACGACGGCTCCCTGCTGTACTCCTCCTACGACACGATGCCGGAGGGGTCCGCCGATCCCGGCGCTTGGGCGAAGCTCGGCCACGGCGACGCGATGGCCGTGACCGACATCGACCCGTCGCGGCCGGGCCTGGAGATCTGGACCTGCCACGAAGGTGGCGTCTGGGCGCCGTACGGCCAGGCGATGCGCGACGCCGCGACCGGCGAGGTGCTGTTCGGGACCTACTCCGGCCGGGACACGGGACGGTCCATGATCGGTGACGTCCACCCGGAGGTGCCCGGCATCGAGGTGTGGGCGTCGATGCCCGACGGGACGCTCGGATCGGGGACGTTGTCCGCATCCGGAGAGGTTGTCTCGTCCGAGACGATGGGCACCAACGCGTCGGTGCGCTGGGCCGGTGACGGCTCCACGCAGATCCTCGACGGCGGCGTCGGCGCCACGCCGCGGATCGTGGACCGGGAGCGCGGGACGCTGCGCACCCTGGACGGGACGCTGACCAACAACTACACCAAGGGCAACGCGTCGCTCGTCGCGGACGTGCTGGGTGACTGGCGTGAGGAGGTGCTGGTGCGCTCCGAGGACTCGTCGGCGCTGCGGCTGTACCTGTCCACGGAGGTCTCCGACGTGAAGCTGTACACGCTGATGCACGACCCGCAGTACCGGGTCGAGGTGGCGCGTCAGCAGACCACCTACAACCAGCCGTCGTACCCGAGCTTCTACCTGGCGACGGACACGGACTGGACCACGGTCCCGCTGCCGCCGAACGCCGTGGGCTGAGCCGGTCATCGTCCCGGGCGGCGGCGGTCGTCCGGGGTATCCGGGTCGGCATCCTGGCCCCGGACATCGGCCCGCCGCCGTGGCCGTGGTCGGGGGTTTGGCGTGTGGTCGGTCAAGTGATTGACCGACCACACGCCAAACCCCCGACCACAGCCACCCGCTCGGTCTCTTGCACGCCCGTGACCGCCGTGAGGCATCACCCGAACCGACGACAGGATCCATCCATGCGCCGACGTACCTCCCCCAGCAGCTTCGACCCCGCCGGAATCCGGCCCTGGAACGCCGGCCTCGACGGGCTCGCGTTCGGCGGGGACTACAACCCGGAGCAGTGGCCCGACGACGTCCGCCTCGAGGACATCGAACTGATGCGTGCCGCGGGCGTGAACATCGTCAGCCTCGCGATCTTCGCGTGGGGAACCATCGAGCCGCGCGAGGGCGAGTTCCACTGGGCGTGGCTGGACACCGCGATGGACCGCCTGCACGCGGCGGGCATCAGGGTGGCACTGTCCACGGCCACCGCCGCCGTCCCGCCCTGGCTCACCCGCAGGCATCCCGAGATCCTCCCCAGGCGCTCCGACGGCACGGTCCTCGCGCAGGGATCGCGACAGACCTACTCGATCCACCACCCGGTGTTCCGTGACTACGCACTCGCCATGGCCGAACGGATCGCCCGCCGCTACGCCGACCATCCCGCGCTGGCACTGTGGCACGTCGACAACGAGCTGGGCTGCCACCTGCCGCGCGACTACTCCCCGGCCGCCGCGGACGCCTTCCGCGACTGGCTGCGCGAGCGCTACGGCGACCTCGACGGGCTGAACGACGCGTGGGGCACGGCGTTCTGGTCCCAGCGGTACGGCTCGTTCGACGACGTGCTCCCGCCGCTGGACACCACTGCCTTCGGCAACCCCACGCAGCTGCTCGACTTCGACCGGTTCAGCTCCGACGCGCTGCTCGACTACTACCGCGACCTGCGCGACATCCTCCGCGACATCACCCCGTGGGTGCCCACCACCACGAACCTCATGGCCGGCAGTCATCAGGGGATGGACTACTTCTCCTGGGCCGGCGACCTCGACGTCGTCGCGAACGACAACTACACGATGTCCGCCGACCCTGACCGGCACCTGCTGCTCTCCTTCAGCGCCGACCTCGCCCGCGGGATCGCGGGCGGCGACCCGTGGATCCTCATGGAGCACTCCACGAGTGCCGTCAACTGGCAGCCGCGCAACCGCGCCAAGCAGCCGGGGGAGCTGCTGCGCAACTCCCTGGCGCACGTCGCACGCGGATCGGACGCCGTGATGTTCTTCCAGTGGCGGGCGAGCAAGGCCGGGGCGGAGAAGTACCACAGCGGTCTGGTGCCGCACGCCGGGACGGACTCGGACCTGTGGCGCGACGTCGTCGAGCTGGGCTCCGTCGTCGGAGCTCTCGGCGAGGTGCGTGGTTCCCGCGTGGCCGCCCGGACGGCGCTCGTGGTGGACTGGCCCGCCTGGTGGGCCTGTGACCAGGACGTGCACCCCACCAGGGTGCGGTATCCGGACCAGGTCGTCGCCTGGTACAAGGCGCTGTGGCGGCTCGGTGTGACCGTGGACGTCGTGCCGCCCTCGCGGGACCTGGACGGCTACGACCTCGTCGTGGTGCCGAACCTGTACCTCGTGTCCGACGCCGGTGCCGCCCGGGTGCGCACGGCGGCCGAACGCGGTGCAACCGTGCTGGTCACCTACTTCTCCGGGATCGCGGACGAGAACGACCACATCCGCCTCGGCGGCTACCCCGGTGCGTTCCGCGACCTGCTCGGCGTGCGGACCGAGGAGTTCTTCCCGCTCCAGGAGGCCGAGTCGGTGCGCGTCTCCGGCCCGTCGCTGCCGGACGGCGGTCTCGTGGCGGACCTGTGGACCGAGAAGTCCACCGTGTCCGACGGCGTCGAGGTCGTCGCCGCCTACGACGACGGCCCGTTGCCGGGGCGCCCGGCGATCACGCGCAGGCCGATCCGGGCCGACGGCGCGACGGGTCCGGCCGGATCCGAGGCCCAGGCATCCTCGGACGGTTCCGCCTGGTACGTCGCCACCCGGCTGTCCGACGCGGGGCTCGCGCACATCGCCCGTCGTCTCGCCGAGGAGGCGGGAGTGCTTCCACAGGTCGTTGCGCCGGCGGGCGTCGAGGTGGTGCACCGTGTCGCCGACGACGCCGAGTTCGTCTTCGCGATCAACCACACGGACGGGGAGGTCACTCTCGACGTCGGACGTTCGAGGCCGTCGTCGTCGGATACGGGCACGGATGGTGGCGCGGGCACGGTCAGGGCCTCGGGCACGGATGGTGGCGCGGGCATGGTCAGGGCCTCGGGCACGGATGGTGGCGCGGGCATGGTCAGGGCCTCGGGCACGGATGGTGGCGCGGGCATGGTCAGGGCCGCAGGCACGGATGGTGGCGCGGGCGGAAGCGCGACCACGGGCGCACGCGCGGGTGTCGTCGGCGAGGAGCTGCTGACCGGTGACGCCGTGACGGACATGCTGACGGTCCCGGCCGGTGGAGTCCGCGTGGTGCGCTTCCCGGGCCGGTAGCGGGTCACGCCGGAGCGGAGTCCGCATGACCGCCTACAGGCCCGGTGGCCGGTCTCGGTCGGCGGGGCATCCGCCAAGCGCGTCGCAGGCGCGGCCCGTCTCCCGGTCCGGGGGTCGTTCACCTGTCGGCAGGATCAGTCGCAGTCTTCGGCGAGGCCGAGGAGGCAGTTGAGCTCGTGCTCGATCCGTGCCGCCTTGGCCTCCAGCTCTTCCTCGATCCGTGCCTGCTCCGCCTCCAGCTCCTCGCGGATGCGGGCCTGCTCCTCCTCCATCCGGGCCCGCTCCGCCTCGATGCCGGCGGTGAGCGGGTCGTTGTCGGCGCCACCGGCGGGCGCGGTCTCGGTGCCCGTCGGCGTCCCGGTGGGCTTGTCGCCGGACCCGGGTTCGTCGCCGGACCCGGGCTCGGCCCCGGACGCGCCCGCCGCCGCGCTCCCGGAGCCGGAGGCAGACGTGCCGCCCGGCTCGGAGGAGGTCTTGTCCGAGGGGGAGGAAGCATCCGAGGGGGTAGACGCCGCGGCCCGGGTGCCGGCGGAGCCCTTCTTGCGATCCGGTGCGGACGGCTTCTTCCCGGGCTCGTCCGGCGCCGGCGCCGACTCGGGATCGTGGGGCTCCACCGTCCAGGAGTCGGCGTCGGCGACGTTCAGAACATGGTCCGGCGCGGCTCCTGCGGCGAAGAACTCGAAGTGCCACGGTTCGGGCTTGCTGCCGTCGTGGCGCGCCCACGACGGGTTGTCCCAGCCGTAGGCGGGGGCATGGTGCCGGAGCCAGGCGTACTCGGCGGACCGGCCGCCCGCGATCGCGCCGCCCAGGTCCACGGCGAGGCCCCAGCCGTGCAGGGACGTCCCCGGAAGTGCCGCGAGGTGCGGTTTCGTGTTCCTGACCCGAACCTGCGACGCGTACGAGCGGTACGAGTCCGTGACCGGGAGGGGATAGCCGAACCGGTCCTGGAAGGCGGCGGCGAGTGCCTCGAACCGGGCCGCCGCGTCGCAGCGCAGTACCTGGCCGGGCGCGAAACCGAGATCGCACAGGACGCCCGCGGGGATGCGGCCGTTCGCGTAGCCGGCGGTCGAGCTCGCGTAGCTGTCCACGCTGTCCGCGAGAGCTTCGCTCAGGACGGTCGCGGCATCGGGCGTCACGGCCACCACGGTTTCCGACACGGCGGCCTCGTCGAGGAGGGCTGCGAGCCGGACGGCGGCGGCGACGACGTCGTCCATCGTGACCTGGTCGGCGCCGTCGCCGGGGGCCTCACCGGTGGGCCGGCGGGTGTGAGTCGCGACGCCAGGTGCGGGCGATCCCGCGTGTGCCGTGACGGCTGCGATCGTGGTCGTCGCCAAGGGCGAGACGGCGGCCGGTGTGGCCGGGATCTGCGGTGCGGACGTTCCGGCGGACCAGGCGACTGCCGGTGCGACTGCCGGTGCGAAGGGCGACGCGATCATCGGTGCGGGTGCGGGTGCGGGTGCGGGTGCGGACGTGGACGGCGTCGGCGTCGGCGTCGGGGCCATGAACCCCGGCGCCGGCGTGATCCCGGGCGCAGCCACGGCTACGAGCGAGGACGCGACCGTCGGCGGCTCGGGCGTGGTGGTCCGGGCCGAGGCGTGCGCCGGCCCTTCCTGTACCGACTGTTCTTGTGTCAGCCGCTCCTGGGCCTCGTACGTCGTCCAGAGCATCCCGAGCTCGGCGGCGGCCTGCCGTACCCGGGACGCCGCGGCGCCCGTGGCATCCCGCGTGTTGTCGGCGGTCGCGGACGTCTCGGCCCGGGCCAGGAGGGACCGCACCTGGGCGCTCGTCACCGCCTGCGGGGTGGTGCGGATCTGCGGCGTGTTCGGTCCGTCCGTGTTGTTCGCCGACGCGCCCGTCCCTGGTGTCAGCTGCGTTGCCGCGGCCCCGACGGCCTGTTGCGGGGCAGCCCCGGAGGCCGCGACGGACATGCTCGCGGGCGTGCCGATCAGCACACCGCACGCCATCACCGCCGCGACACCCCCGGTCCAGCCGAGGCGGACACCGCGGTTCCACCCAACGCGGACAACGCGGTGCCGGCCAGCGCGGACACTGCGGTCCCGGCCGACGCGGACACTGCGGTCCCACCCGAGGCGGACACCGCGGCTGCGGACAGCGCTGCGGTCCTGCCTCTCGGTGAGGCCCGCGTCCTGCCGGGTCGTGCTGTCGGTGCGCCCGGCGCCCCGCGCCGGCCCGCCGTACGGCCCGCGGCCGGAGGACAGTTCTGTCATCGCGTCAACGCTCCCTTGCGTCGATCCGCCGCCTGCCCCGTTGCCGACGGGACGTGCCTGGTCAGGTACTGCGAGGGAGTCTAGCGGTACTGACTCCGATTTCAATAGCCGCGCTTCAACCCGGGGGCGCACCCGCTGTTGCGGTGTGGTTCAGCAGGCGCTCGAAGACCGTTCAGGCGCGACTGATGGAACTGGTTCGCCTGCTGATCCAAGGTCAGCGAGGGCCCGTGAGCCGTGACCCGACGTCGGGGCTCATGTCGTCGACTCCGGCCTGGCTCCGGGTGGTATTTCAGGGGCGCGGCGTTGCCCGCACCCCGGTAGGGGGGCAGCAGCTCAGCGTGCCGCCGAGGATTCTCGGGTCACCAGTTCCGGCTCGAACACCACCTGTTCCGGTGCCGAGTCCTCCGGGCGGAACAGGAGGTCGGCGGCCCGCGTGCCCAGCTCCAGCGTCGGCTGCCGCACCGAGCTCAGCGGGGTGGCGAGCTCCGCGGCGAAGGTGACGTCGTCGTACCCGACCACCGCCATCTCCTCGGGGACGGCGATCCCCTCCCGGCGCAGCGTGCGCAGCACGCCGAGCGCGACCAGGTCGTTCACGCAGAACACCGCGGACGGCCGTGAGGCGGCCGGCAGGGCCAGCGCCTCCCGGATCCCCGCCTCGCCGCCCTGCGGCGTCAGGCTCGGCACCGTGATCTCGACCAGGGCGGTCTCGGGATCGAGGCCGGCGTCGGTCATCGCGGCTGCGGCACCCTCCCGGCGGTCCCGGCACTGCCGGATCGAGTGCGAGCCGTTGAGGAAGGCGATCCGCTCGTGCCCCTGGGCGATCAGATGGGCGACGGCGAGGCGGCCCCCCGCGACGTCGTCCACCGCCACGGACGCCAGTTCCGGGACCGGGGACGGCCGGTCCAGCAGCACCGCCGCCGTACCCCGCTCACGCAGTGCCAGGACATGGTCGATGTCGTCCGTGGCCGGGCTGACGATCACGCCCTGCACCCCATGCTCCTCGTAGAGGCGCAGGTAGCGGCGCTCGCGGTCGAGGTCCTCGTCGGACCCGGCCACCATGAGCGTGAACGAGTCGCGTTCCAGGCGGTCCTGGATGCCGCGGGCGGCGTCCGTGAAGAAGGGGTTCGAGAGGTCCAGGACCACGACACCGACGCTGGTCAGCGTGCCGGCGCGGAGCTGGCGCGCCGAGCCGTTGCGTACGAAGTTCAGTTCCGCGATGGCCGCCTCCACCCGTTCGCGCGTCGCGGGGAGCACGCGGTCTGGCTTGTTCAGGACGTTCGAGACGGTGCCGACCGCGACCCCGGCGGCCCTGGCGACGTCGGTGATCGATGCCCGACGGCGTGCTGTGCGCGCGCCCGCGCCGTCTGCCGGTTTCGACGCCTTCGTGGAATTGGCCATGCCCCCATTATGGGACGAGTCCCGCCGCCCGCCGCCCTGGATCGGGTAGTTTTTGAACCGTTTCACGATCAGGGCGCCGCGGGGCGGGACGATCCGGACCTGGCGCCGGACGCAATCGGAGGTCGACGATGACTGAATCCACGCCCACGCCCACGCCGATGCCCGCCGGGCGGGCGCCACGCCGGGGGCGGGTGTGCTTCACCTCGCAGGTCCGGCCCGACCGGCTCGCCGAGTACCGGGCGGCGCACGCCGCCGTGTGGCCCGAGATGCTCGAGGCCCTGAGGGACACCGGCTGGCGCGACTATCACCTGTACCTGCGCGACGACGGCCTGCTGGTGGGCATCCTCGAGACCGACGACTACGACGCCGCGCAGGCGGGCATGGCCGCCACCGAGGTGAACGCCCGCTGGCAGGCCGAGATGGGCGGCTTCTTCGTGGACGACGGCAGCCCGGACGAAGGTTTCGTGATCCTCGACGAGGTGTTCCACCTCGAGGACCAGTTGCGCACGGCCGGGCTGGCGGTCACGCCGCAGACCTGACCGCGCGCGCCGATGCCATGACTGCTCCGTCGCCGACCCCTTGACGGCATGCGAAGGGGTCTCGTAACGTCCATCCAGCAAGCTGCAAAAACCTGACAGGCAATGAGCAAGAAGCAGTGCATGCACTGCAACTCTCCGACCTGCCTCCGTGCGACCGATCCCATCCCGATGGGTCGCGTCGGTGGCGCCGACAGACCCATCCGGGACGCCGACGCACCAGTACCGCAGCGCCGTCGTCGGGCACCGTCGCCCGCGGGTGGGGTGGATGAGCCCGCCTCCGGCGGGAGAACGAGGACGTTCATGAGAATCCCCTGGAAGCACATGGTCGTGGCGGGTGCCGCGGTGACGCTGGTGGCGCCGCTCGGCGTCGCCGCCGCGGCGCAGGCCGCCGACGTCACCAACCTCGCCCTCGGCAGACCGATCACCGCCTCGTCGGTGACCCAGACGTACGTCGCGGGCAACGCGAACGACGGCGACACCAGCTCCTACTGGGAGGGCGCGGGCGGGCAGTATCCCTCGGACCTCACGGTCGACCTCGGCGAGGACGCCGACGTGGAGCGCGTCGTCGTCATGCTGCCCCCGCCGGACGTGTGGTCTCCGCGCACCCAGACGTTCAGCGTGCTCGGGCGGTCCGACGGCGAGTCGTCGTTCCGCACGCTCGCGGCCGAGGTGGCGTACGGCTTCGACCCCGCCACCGGCAACCAGGTCGAGATCCCGCTCGACGCGCGAGCGGCCGAGCTCCGCCTCGCGTTCACCGCCAACACCGGCGCGGGCAACGGTCAGGTGTCCGAGCTCCAGGTGTGGGGCGCGGCGGTCGGCGGCGGCGAGCCGACCGACCCGCCCACCGAGCCGACCGACCCGCCCACCGACCCGACCGGCACCAACCACGCCCAGGGCCGACCGGTGGAGGCGTCCTCGACGCAGTGGACCTACGCCGCGGCGAACGCCGTCGACGGGCAGCTCGGGACGTACTGGGAGGGCGCGGGCGGACAGTACCCGTCCACCCTCGACGTGTCCCTGGCCGCGCCCACGCAGGTGCACACCCTCCGTGTGCGCCTCAACCCCGACGCCGTCTGGGGTCCGCGCACGCAGACGTTCTCCGTCTGGGGGCGCTCCGGGACGGGCGGCTGGGAGGAGCTCGTGCCGTCGGCCGGGTACGCGTTCGCGCCCGGGACCGGCAACCTCGTCGACGTCGCCGCGGCCGGCACCGTCACCGACGTCCGGCTGCGCTTCACGGGCAACACCGGCGCGGGCAACGGCCAGGTGGCCGAGCTGGAGGTCTACGGCGACCTGGAACCGAACCCCGACCTCACCGTCACCGAGGTGACGGCGTCCCCGGGATCCCCGACCGCGACCACCCCCGTCACGCTCACCGCGACCGTGGAGAACGCCGGGGACCGTGCGTCCGCGGCCACCACCGTCGAGGCGACCGTCGACGGCGCCACCGCCGGATCCTCGGACGTCGGGGCGCTGGAGCCCGGTGCGAGCGCCCAGGTGGAGATCTCCGCCGGTACGCACCGCGCCGGTGAGCACACGGTCGGCGCCGTCGTCGACCCGCAGGACGTCGTGTCCGAGAACGACGAGACGAACAACGCCTACACGTCACCGGTGAAGCTGGTCGTCGACGAGGCGCCGGGTCCGGACCTCGAGGTCGTCTCGGTGTCCTCGAACCCGTCCTCCCCGCGCGTCGGCGACGACGTGACCTTCACCGTGACGGTGCGCAACCGTGGCAACGAGCCCGCTGCCGCAGGATCCGTGACGCGGGTCGTCGCCGGCGGGGACACGCTGGACGGCGCCACCCCGGCGGTCGGCGCCGGCGAGACGGCCGCCGTCACTCCT
Organism: Myceligenerans indicum; assembly: GCF_016742955.1. GTDB lineage: Bacteria > Actinomycetota > Actinomycetes > Actinomycetales > Cellulomonadaceae > Myceligenerans > Myceligenerans indicum. Next base: position 24,603 of record NZ_JABBYC010000049.1, read on the forward strand.
GACGGCTCCTGGACGGCCACCGACGGCGGCGCCACCGTGACCGCCACGGCCGACGCGACCGGCGTCGTCGACGAGACCGACGAGGGCAACAACACCGGCACGCTCGCCCTCACCGTGGGCCGCGGCGCGGCCACGCCCTACACCACCTACGAGGCCGAGGACGGCACCTACACCGGTGAGCTGCTCCGGACCGACCCGCTGCGCACGTTCGGGCACACCAACTTCGCCACCGAGTCCTCCGGCCGTGAGTCCGTGCGTCTGACCGGTACCGGCGAGTACGTGGAGCTCACCTCCACGAACCCGACGAACTCCATCGTGGTGCGCAACTCCATCCCGGACGCCGCCGGAGGCGGGGGCCAGGACAAGACCATCAGCCTCTACGCGGACGGCGAGTTCGTGCGGAAGCTGACGCTCTCCTCGCAGCACTCCTGGCTGTACGGGACGACCGACTCGCCCGAGGGCCTGACCAACACCCCGGGCGGCGACGCGCGCAGGCTCTTCGACGAGTCGCACGCGCTCCTGGACCAGGACTTCCCGGCCGGCACCGTGTTCCGCCTCCAGCGTGATGCCGACGACGACGCCGAGTTCTACGTCATCGACCTGGTCGAGCTGGAGCAGGTGGCGCCGCCGTCGCCGAAGCCGGCGCAGTGCACGTCGATCACGGAGTACGGCGCCGTGCCCGACGACGGGATCGAGGACACGGACGCCATCCAGGCGGCCGTCACGGCCAACCAGGACGGCGACATCGACTGCGTCTGGATCCCGGCCGGCCAGTGGCGTCAGGAGCGCAAGATCCTCACCGAGGACCCCGACCGCACCGGCTACAACCAGGTCGGCATCCGGGACGTGACGATCCGCGGGGCCGGGATGTGGCACTCCCAGCTCTACAGCATCATCGAGCCGCAGGACGCCGACGGCATCAACCATCCGCACGAGGGCAACTTCGGGTTCGACATCGACGACAACGTCCAGATCTCCGACCTCGCGATCTTCGGCTCCGGGCGGATCCGCGGGGGTGACGGTGACGACGAGGGCGGCGTCGGCCTCAACGGGCGGTTCGGGCAGAACACCACGATCTCCAACGTGTGGATCGAGCACGCGAACGTCGGCGTGTGGGTGGGCCGCGACTACTCGAACAAGCCGGAGCTGTGGGGCCCTGCCGACGGCCTGCGGTTCTCCGGCATGCGCATCCGCGACACCTACGCCGACGGGATCAACTTCTCCAACGGCACGCGCAACTCGTCGGTGGTGAACTCGGCCTTCCGCAACACCGGCGACGACGCCCTCGCCGTCTGGGCCAACCCCTACGTGAAGGACACCGCCGTCGACATCGCGCACGACAACACCTTCCGGAACAACACGGTCCAGCTCCCGTGGCGCGCCAACGGCATCGCCATCTACGGCGGCTACGACAACAGCATCGAGAACAACCTGGTCTACGACACCATGAACTACCCCGGGATCATGCTCGCCACCGACCACAGCCCCCTGCCGTTCTCGGGGACCACGCTCGTCGCCAACAACGGGCTGTACCGCACCGGCGGGGCGTTCTGGAACGAGGACCAGGAGTTCGGCGCCATCACGCTGTTCCCCCAGACCCACGACATCGTCGGCGTCATCATCCGCGACACCGACATCGTGGACTCCACCTATGACGGCATCCAGTTCAAGAACGGCGGCGGCAGCATGCCCGACGTCCGGATCACCGACGTGCGGATCGACCGGTCCAACAACGGGTCCGGCATCCTCGCGATGGGCGGGGCCCGGGGCAACGCCGTCCTCTCGGGCGTGACCGTCACGAACTCCGCCGAGGGCGACATCGAGCAGGAGCCCGGTTCGACGTTCGAGTTCACCGGCCAGTAGGCCTGCACGGCGGTCGTGCACGGGGGTCGTGCGCTCGGCGGGGCGTGTGGTCGGGGGTAGTGCACGTGGTCCCGCCCGACGGCGCGCGCTCGCGGTCTCGCCCGACGGCGCGCGGTCGCGGTCTCGCCCGACGGCGAACGGTCGCGGTCTCGCCCGACGGCGCGCGGTCGCGGTCTCGCCGTCGTCCGCTCGCCGGTTGTGCACGCCGGTTGTGCACGCCGTCGTGTGGTCGGGGGTTTGGCGTGTGGTCGGTCAAGTGATTGACCGACCACACGCCAAACCCCCGACCACACGATGCCCGCGACCATGTGGCGGCCCCCGACCACACGATGCCCGCGACCACGCGATGCCCGCGACGACGCGATGCCCGCGACGACGCGATGCCCGCGATCACGTGACGCACCCGCCGCGCGCCGATGGATTGCTGCCCCGGTGCGAGGGGGGCTCACGTGCAGCATGGCGCTGCTCCCACCATGCGCCTTGACCGTGCGCACGGGCGAGGGCTACGCTCCACTTGAATCGTTTCAAGGCGGCGTCGCCCGACGCCACACGCAGCGCGCGACGAAGCGCCGGAAGGGAGCCGTGCCGATGACGCCCGACAACGCCAAGGCGGCACTCCGTGACCAGACCATCGAGCTCCCGTCGTGGGCTTTCGGGAACTCGGGGACCCGGTTCAAGGTGTTCGGTCAGCCCGGGGTCCCGCGTGACCCCTACGAGAAGCTGGCCGACGCCGCACAGGTGCACCAGTACACCGGCATCGCGCCACGCGTGAGCCTGCACATCCCGTGGGACCTGGTGGACGACTTCTCCGACCTGTCCCGGCATGCCGCGGACCTCGGCGTTACCATCGGCATGATCAACTCCAACGTCTTCCAGGACGACGACTACATGCTCGGGTCGCTCACCCACCCGGACGCGAAGATCCGGGCCAAGGCGATCGAGCACCACAAGCAGTGCATCGACGTCATGCGTGCCACCGGATCGGCGGACCTCAAGGTCTGGCTGGCCGACGGCCTGAACTACCCCGGCCAGGACTCGATCCGTGCCCGCCAGGACCGGCTGGCCGAGTCGCTCGCCGAGATCTACGCCGCCCTGGACGAGGACCAGCACCTGGTGCTCGAGTACAAGTTCTTCGAGCCCGCGTTCTACACGATGGACGTCCCCGACTGGGGTACCTCCCTGCTGCACTGCATGGCGCTGGGCGAGCGGGCCAACGTCGTCCTCGACACCGGCCACCACGCCCCGGGCACGAACATCGAGTTCATCGTGGCCCAGCTCCTGCGGCAGGGCCGCCTCGGCGCGTTCGACTTCAACAGCCGCTTCTACGCCGACGACGACCTGATGGTGGGTGCCGCCGACCCGTTCCAGCTCTTCCGGATCATGCACGAGATCGTCCAGGCCGGAGCGCTCGCCCCGGACTCCGGCGTCAACTTCATGCTCGACCAGTGCCACAACATCGAGCCGAAGATCCCCGGTCAGATCCGTTCGGTCATGAACGTCCAGGAGGCCACGGCCAAGGCACTGCTGGTCGACGCCGACGCCCTGGCCGCAGCCCAGCAGGCCGGGGACGTGCTCGGCGCGAACGGCGTGCTCATGGACGCCTACAACACCGACACCCGGCCGCTGCTGGTCGAACTGCGCCAGGAGCAGGGCCTCGACCCCGACCCGATGGCAGCCTTCGCGGCCTCGGGCTACGCCGAGAAGATCGCGACCGAGCGCGTCGGCGGAGCCCAGGCCGGCTGGGGCGCCTGACCCTCCGCACGTACGAACGACCTCGCAGGACACCTAGGAGCAGCAGCAGATGACCACTGACACCACCCCGGCCGTCGACGCGCTCGTCGCCCGGTCGAACCGCCTCGGTTCCGACCCGCGCGTCACCAACTTCGCCGGCGGCAACACCTCCGCCAAGGGCACCGCCACCGACCCCGTGACCGGCGAGGACGCCGAACTCCTGTGGGTCAAGGGATCCGGCGGTGACCTCGGCACCCTGAAGCCCCAGGGCCTCGCCGTCCTCCGCCTCGACCGGATGCGCGCCCTGGTCGACACCTACCCCGGCATCGACCGCGAGGACGAGATGGTCGCCGCCTTCGACTACTGCCTGCACGGCAAGGGCGGCGCCGCACCCTCCATCGACACGGCCATGCACGGCCTGGTCGACGCCGACCACGTCGACCACCTGCACCCCGACGCCGGGATCGCCATCGCCACCGCCGCCGACGGCGAGAAGCTCACCGCGGAGATCTTCGGCGACGAGGTGGTCTGGGTCCCCTGGCGCCGCCCCGGCTTCCAGCTCGGACTCGACATCGCGGCGATCAAGGCGAAGAACCCCCAGGCCATCGGCTGCATCCTCGGCGGCCACGGCATCACCGCCTGGGGCGACACCTCCGAGGAGTGCGAGCAGCGCTCCCTGGCCATCATCCGCAGGGCCGAGGAGTTCATCGCCGCCCGCACCGCCTCCCTCGCCGAACGCGGCGAGCACCCGTTCGGCTCGGTCCGCCCCGGCTACGAGGCCCTGCCCGACGACGAGCGCCGCGCCAAGGCCGCCGCCCTGGCTCCGGTGATCCGCGGCATCGCCTCGACCGACGCGCCACAGGTGGGCCACTTCACCGACGCGGGCGTCGTCCTCGACTTCCTGTCCCGCGAGAAGCTGGCGGTCCTCGCGGACCTCGGGACGTCGTGCCCCGACCACTTCCTGCGCACCAAGGTCAAGCCGCTGGTGGTGGACCTGCCGGCGGACGCCCCGGTGGACGACGTCGTCGCCCGGCTGCACGAGCTGCACGAGCCGTACCGTCAGGACTACGCGGCCTACTACGAGCGTGGAGCGGCCGCCGCACGGGAGCGGGGCGAGGAGCCGCCCGCCATGCGCGGCGCCGACCCGCTGATCGTGCTGGTGCCGGGGGTGGGCATGTTCTCGTTCGGGCGGAACAAGCAGACCGCCCGGGTGGCCGGCGAGTTCTACGTGAACGCGATCAACGTGATGCGCGGTGCCGAGGCGATCTCGGCCTACACGCCCATCGACGAGTCGGAGAAGTTCCGCATCGAGTACTGGGCGCTGGAGGAGGCCAAGCTGCGGCGCATGCCGGCGCCGAAGCCGCTGGCCACGCGGGTGGCTCTGGTCACCGGGGCGGCGTCGGGCATCGGGAAGGCGACCGCACTGCGGCTGGCCGCCGAGGGCGCCTGCGTGGTGATCGCGGACCTGGACGCCGACAAGGCGCGGGAGGCGGCCGCCGAGCTCGGCGGACCCGACATCGCCGTGGGCGTCGCCGCCGACGTCACCTCCGCCGCCGACGTCGCCGCCGCGGTGGACGAGGCCGCGCTGGCGTTCGGCGGCGTGGACCTCGTGGTGAACAACGCGGGCCTGTCGATCAGCAAGCCGCTGCTGGAGACCACCGAGAAGGACTGGGACCTGCAGCACGACGTCATGGCGCGCGGGTCGTTCCTGGTCGCGCGGGAGGCGGCCCGCGCCATGATCGCCCAGGGCATGGGTGGCGACATCGTCTACATCGCGTCCAAGAACTCCCTGTTCGCAGGGCCCAACAACGTGGCCTACTCCGCGGCCAAGGCCGACCAGGCCCACCAGGTGCGGCTGCTCGCCGCAGAACTGGGCGAGCACGGCATCCGCGTCAACGGCATCAACCCCGACGGCGTGGTCCGCGGGTCCGGGATCTTCGCCGGCGGCTGGGGCGCCAAGCGCGCCGCGGTCTACGGCGTGCCGGAGGACGAGCTCGGGCAGTATTACGCCCAGCGCACCCTGCTCAAGCGCGAGGTGCTGCCGGACCACGTGGCCGCGGCCGTGTTCGCGCTGGTCGGACCCGACCTGCCCCTCACCACAGGCCTGCACGTCCCGGTCGACTCCGGCGTGGCGGCGGCGTTCCTGCGATGAGCGGCGCCGAGCCCGAGCACGCGCCCGTGGGCGCGCCCGAGCCGGCCCCCGTACGCGTGCCCGCCGAGCCGTCCGGCGCCAAGGGCGGTACGGCGTTCGTCGCGATCGACCTGGGCGCGACGTCCGGTCGCGTCATGCTCGGCGTCCTGCATCCGCCGGCCGGAGACGGTCCGGCCGGTGCGGACGCCGGGCCGCCCGCGGGGCAAGCCGCCCCGGCGGAACGGGTCGGCACGGCCTCGGCGGAACGGGTCGGCACGGTCCCGGTGGAACGGTCGGGCACGGCCTCGGCAGGCGTCGTGCGCGGACGGACGGACCCCGTGCGCGGACGGACGGACCCCGTGCGGGTCGAGCTCGTCGAGTGCGGGCGGTTCCCGAACGGGCCCGCAGTCACCGACGGCGGTCTGCACTGGGACTTCGAGGCGCTCTGGGACGGGATCGTGACCGGGCTGCGCGAGGCGGCGTCCATCGCGTCCGGCCGCGGGCTCGACGTGCGGGGGATCGGCGTCGACTCGTGGGCGGTCGACCACGGATTCCTGGACGACGACGGAGCCCTGCTCGCCCAGCCGTGGTGCTACCGCGACGCGCGGACGGATGCCGTACGCGAGCGCGTCTACGAGCGGATTCCCTTCGCCGAGCACTACGCGGTCAACGGGCTGCAGGACCTGCCGTTCACGTCCCTGTTCCAGCTGGTCGCCAGCGCAGCCGAGCGCGATGGTCGCGGGCAGGCGGTTCCGGGTGCCGCCGACGCCGACGCTGCCGCCGACGCCGAGAGAGCGACCGACTGGTCCCGCGCCGCGCTGGTGCTTCTCGTCCCGGACCTCATCACGTACCGGCTCACGGGCAGGCGGGTGGCCGAGGTGACGAACGCGTCCACCACCGGCCTGCTCGACGCCCGGACCCGGACCTGGTCGGACGCGCATGTCGAGCGCCTCGTGCGGGAGTTCCCGGAGCTCGGGGACCTGCGGTCCCGGCTCCCGGAACTCGTGGAACCCGGGACCGCCGTCGGGGACCTCCGCCCGGACCTCGGCGACGAGACGGGCCTGGGCGCGGTGCCGGTGTTCGCCGTGTGCTCGCACGACACGGCCTCGGCCGTCGCGGCGGCACCGCTGCCGCAGGCTGCCGGCCAGCGGGAGGCCCCGGGACGCGAAACCCCGGGACGGGAGGCTGCGGGGCAGGAATCCCCGGGACAGGAATCCCCGGGACGGGAAACCCCGGGACGGGAGGCCGCGGGGCAGGAAACCACGGGGCAACGGGAGGCCGCGGCCTACATCTCGTCCGGGACCTGGTCGCTGGTGGGGCTGGAGCTTGACGCGCCCGTGCTCACACCGGCCAGCCGCGAGGCGAACTTCACCAACGAGCTCGGCATCGACGGCACCGTGCGGTACCTGCGCAACGTCATGGGGCTGTGGATCCTCAACGAGTGCGTGCGCGAATGGTCCGAGGCCGACGGCGCGCCGGTCGACCTTCCAGCCCTCCTGGAGAAGGCTGCCCGCGAACCCGGTGGCCGCTGCCTCATCGACGTGGACGGCGAGGAGTTCCTCGCGCCGGGCGGCATGCCCGGCCGGGTGCGTGCCGCGATCGACCGGCGGGCGCCGCAAGGCGTGGCCGACACCCGGCCGGCGGCCGCACGGGTGATCCTGGACAGCCTCGCGGCGGCCTACGCCCGGGTGGTCCACCGCGCCGGCCAGCTCGCGGGCGTCGAGGTCACCGCGATCCACGTGGTGGGCGGAGGATCGCAGAACGACCTGCTGAACCGCCTCACGGCCGAGGCGGCGGGCCTGCCCGTGCACGCCGGACCGGTCGAGGCCACGGCGCTCGGGAACGTCCTGGTCCAAGCGCGCGCGGCAGGAGCCCTGACCGGCTCGGACGGCGGGCCGGCGTCGCGGGCGGACCTGCGCGCGGCCGTCCGCGCGAGCACGGCGCCGCGCACGTACGAGCCCACCCCGTCGCGCGGACTGCCCGCGTAGGACACCGATCGGGTGTGTGGTCGGGGGTTCGGCGTGTGGTCGGTCAAGTGATTGACCGACCACACGCCGAACCCCCGACCACACCAACGGCTCGCGCCTACCCGCGCGATCTCCCGGGCGCCTCCCGGCTCGTGATCCAGTCCGCGACGGCCGCGGCGACCTCCGCGTCCCGGCCCCGCAGGTCGTGGGCGCCGGGCAGGGTGACCCGGGTGACGCGTCCCGGTATCGCGGCGGCATGCTCCGCGAGTTCCTCCGGAGTGCCGAACGGGTCCCTGTCCCCGGACACGAACAGCACCGGAACGTCGAGGTCCCCGAAGTGCTCCACCCGCAGGCGGTCCGGCCTGCCCGGCGGGTGCAGCGGGTAGCTCAGCAGCACGAGGCCCGCCGCGGGGAGGCCCTCCGCGACCGCCATCGAGCACATGCGCCCCCCGTACGAACGGCCACCGAGCAGGAGGCGGTCCGTCGTCGTACCGATCTCCTCGGCGAACTTCGCGGCCACCGCGCGAAGGTGGGCAACGGCGACCGGGGGACGGTCCGGCATCCTCTTCCCTGCGAGGCGATACGGGAAGTCCACCCGCCGGACGGGCACGGGCGGGTCGAGAGCGGACAGCTCCTGGTCCACCGTGACCAGCGTGTGGTGGTCGCTCGACGCGCCCGCGCCGGGCGTGAGCAGCAGTCCGGAGACGTTCATCCCACCATCGTGGGGCACCGCCACGCTCCGCGGGAGGTCGAGCGGCGGGTCAGGAGGGCCGCCACAGCATCATCAGCAGCACGCCGCCGACGGCCGCGCCGACACCGGCGAGGAGCACCCACACCCAGTTGAGACCGGCGGGCCCTCCCTCCCTGACAGGGTCGTCGGCGGGTGCCGCCTGGCCGAACGAGGTGATGGTCGGGGCCTCCTGCTCGTACGGGTCCGAGGGTACGGACCGGTCCGGCGTCGGCGACGGGCTGGGACCAGGGCTCCGAACCGGCGTGGACGGGGTGGGGTCCGGCGTCGGCTCGGTGGCGGAGCTGTCTCTTATACACATCTGACGCTG
>NZ_JABBYC010000005.1 GCF_016742955.1 Myceligenerans indicum
TCGTGGAGTGGCGCAAGGTCATGAACTTCGGTGACTGAGACGCCGGCCGGGCGGGTGGGCGCCGTCACCGGACACGCCCGCCCGGCCGGCGTCTCAGTCACCGAAGTTCATGACCTTGCGCCACTCCACGACGTGGTTGCTCGGCACGAGCGCCGCGATCCTGCGCGCGGACTCCTCGTCGCACTCCACGGCGTAGAACCCGGTGATGACCTCGCTCGAGTCGGCGAACGGGGCGTCGGTCCAGACCGGATCCGCCCCGTCCTTGCCGACGGTCACCCACCCGCCGTACTTCGAGTTCTGCAGTGCCTTGCCGTCGACGATCTTCGCGTCCAGTTCGGCGACCGCGTCCTGGAACCGCGCATGCGCGGCCATCTGCCCGGAGACGTCCTGACGGGCACGCCCGCCCATGTTCTCCGGGAGGAAGGAGTCCGAGTCCCAGTCGGGCTCACGGATCAGGAACACCCAGGTGTCAGTCATGTCGAGCTCCTCGTGCGTCGTGGTGAATGCTGACACGTCCTGGACGGGCGAGCACCCGCAGAATCGACAGCCGCACGAGAATCAGCCGGAAGTCGTCAGCCCACCACCGTGACCGGGGTCTCCAGCGGCGTGCCCGAGCCGTCCCGGCGCTCGTCCGTCTCCGGCAGCTCCACGGGCTGCCCGCCCGCACCGAGCGCGCGGGCCGGGGCCGCGCCCACCCAGGCGAGCGTGAGACCGTCGAACCCCTTGAGGAACCGCTGGGAGCGGACACCGCCGGTGGCGCGCCCCTTGCCGGGGTAGAGCTCGAACGGCGTCACCTTGCCCATACCGGCTTCCATGTCCGGCAGTGCCTCGTCCGAGGTCGTGATCGTCACCACCGATGCCTCCGCACCGGCCGGCACCGCGCCGAAGAAGACGACCCGCTGGTCCGCCGCGAGCTTGATCCCCGCGACACCGCCACCGGACCTGCCCTGCGGCCGGACCGTGGCGGCGGGGAAGTGCAGCAGCGAGGAGTCGGAGGACACGAACACCAGCTCGTCGTCGTCGGTCACGAGGGCCGCGCCGACCACCTCGTCGCCGTCCTTGAGACCGATCACGGTCCAGTCGTCGCCGTTCTTCGGTACGTCGGTGCTGGTGACCCGCTTGACCACGCCTGCCGCCGTGCCGAGCGCGAGGGTCGGGGCGCCCTCGCCGATGGCCAGCAGACCCAGCACCGTCTCGTTCGCGGCCAGGTCCACGAGCTCCGACAGCGGCAGCCCGCCGGACAGCGACGGCGCACCGTCGGTCGTCGGCAGCGTCGGCAGCTCGACCACGGGCACCCGCAGCGCCCGGCCGCGGGACGTGACCAGGGCGATCTCGCCGCGCGTGGTGGCCGCGCAGTCGGCGCGCAGCGCGTCGTGCGCGGCGCGGTTGCCCGTCCGTGACACCGGTGCCGCATCGGCCAGCCTGGCCAGCAGGCCCGTCGCCGAGAGCACGACGCGGGTGGGGGAGTCGGCGATCTGCAGGTTCAGGTCGTCCAGCACGCCCTTCTTCCTGCCGCGCGCGGCCGGAGCGGCGGAGCCGACGCTGCCGCCCTCGGCGTCCAGCAGGATGGTGCGCCGGGGCGTGCCGTAGGTCTTGGCGACCTCGCCCATCTCCTTCGACACGAGACGGCGCAGCACCTTCTCCGAGCCGAGGATCTCCTCCAGCTTCGCGATCTCCAGCCGCAGCTCCTCCTGCTCCTTCTCCAGCTCGATCCGCGAGAACTTCGTCAGGCGGCGCAGCTGGAGATCGAGGATGTAGGAGGCCTGGGCCTCGGACAGGTCGAACACGCCCATCAGGCGTTCGCGGGCCACGCCCGCGTCGTCGGACGAGCGGATCACCTGGATCACCTCGTCGATGTCGAGGATCGCCACCAGCAGGCCCTCGACCAGGTGCAGCCGCTCCTGCCGCTTGCGCAGGCGGAACTGCGAACGGCGTCGGACCACGTCGATACGGTGGTTCACCCACACGCTCAGGAGGTCCAGCAGGCCCAGCGTGCACGGCTGGCCGTCCACCAGCGTCACGTTGTTGATGCCGAACGTGTCCTCCAGCGGCGTCGTGCGGTACAGCTGCTCCAGCACCGCCTCCGGGTCGAAGCCGGCCTTCACCTCGACGACCAGCCGCAGCCCGTGGTTGCGGTCCGTGAGGTCCTGCACGGCGGTGACGCCCTGGATCTTCTTGTTCTTGACGCCGTCGGCGACCTTCTCGATCACCTTTTCCGGACCCACCGAGTACGGCAGTTCCGTGACCACGATGCCGCGCCGCCGCGGGGTGACGTTCTCGATGCGCGCGGTCGCCCGGGTGCGGAACGTTCCCCGGCCCGTGCGGTAGGCGTCGCGCACGCCCTCCAGGCCGACGATCTTGCCCCCGCCGGGCAGGTCGGGGCCCGGCACGAAGCGCTGCACGTCCTCCAGGGTGGCGTCCGGGTGCTTCAGGAGGTGCTGCGCGGCGGCCACCACCTCGACGAGGTTGTGCGGCGGCATGTTCGTCGCCATTCCGACCGCGATCCCGGAGGCTCCGTTGACCAGCAGGTTGGGGATCGCCGACGGGAGCACGTCCGGCTGGGTGAGCTTGTTGTCGTAGTTGGGCACGAAGTCGACGACGTCCTCGTCGAGGTCCGACGTCATCGCCACCGCCGACGCCGCGGGCCGTGCCTCCGTGTACCGGGGGGCCGCCGGGCCGTCGTCGAGCGAACCGAAGTTCCCGTGCCCGTCCACCAGCGGCAGGCGCAGGGAGAAGTCCTGGGCGAGACGCACCAGCGCGTCGTAGATCGCCGTGTCGCCGTGCGGGTGGAGCTTGCCCATCACCTCGCCCACCACGCGTGAGGACTTCACGTGCGCGCGGTCGGGGCGCAGCCCCATGTCCGACATCATGTAGAGGATGCGGCGCTGGACCGGCTTGAGGCCGTCGCGTGCGTCCGGGAGTGCGCGGCTGTAGATCACGGAGTACGCGTACTCGAGGTACGAGGACTCCATCTCCGCCGAGACGTCGATGTCGACGATCGTCTCGTGGATCTCGCTCTCGTCGAGCGGGGCGGACGACGGCTTGCGGGCCATTTCTCTTCGGGCTCCTGCGTGAGAAGGGCGGAAAGGGGGCGTCGTGCCTGCGGACCGGGTCCGGGCGTGCGACAGGGCAAACCTACACGTGTTCGACGCGGACCTTGGTTAGCCTTGCCGTGTGAGCGAAGACGCCGCAGGCGTGGCACGGCACGACGTCCGGTACCCGGTGGAGTGGGAGGCCGACGTCGTGCTCCGCGACGGCACCACCACCCACCTGCGTCCCATCCGGCCCGACGACGCCGATGCCCTCCAGCGATTCCACATGGCCCAGTCCGAGCGCTCGGTGTACTACCGCTTCTTCGCCGCGCTCAACCGGATCCCGGAGCGGATGCTGCGACAGTTCGTCACGGTGGACCACGTCGACCGGACCGCACTGGTCGCGGTGCGCCCCGCGTCCGGGAGCCGCGCCGACGGGGCGCCCGAGGGTGCGGGTGAGGAGATCCTCGGCGTCGCCCGGTTCGACGTCGTCCCCGGGCCCGGGCCCCGCACCGCCGAGGTCGCCTTCAACATCGCCGACACGATGCAGGGCCGCGGCCTCGGTTCCGTGCTTCTGGAGCACGTGGCGGACGCCGCCCGTGAACGGGGCATCCACCGCTTCGTCGCGGAGGTCCTGCCCCAGAACCGCGCCATGCTCGGCGTGTTCCGAGAGGCCGGCTACGCCATCGAGCAGCACCTGGACGACGGCTTCGTGCACGTGGGTATCGACCTCGACCCCACCGACCGCTCCCGGGAGGTCATGGCCGACCGCGAGCACCGCGCCGAGTCCGTCTCGATGGCGGGCCTGCTCGGCGCTCGCCGGGTCCTGCTCGTCGGCCCGGCCCCCATCGGGGACGACGACGGCCGGGCTGATCCACCCCACTCGCTGGAGGCCCTGCAGGCGGCCCGGGTCGTCGCGTCGCACCGCGCCGAACCCGGCGACACCGAGCTGACGGTGCTGGGTGTGGCGCCGGAGACCGCAGGCGAGGACGAGCCGGACGTGACGTCCGGTCCGGCCGTGATGCCGGGGCCGTCGGGCGGGCGGTCCGGGGCGCCGGGGCCGGAGGTGGCCGCGGCGCCGGAGACGGACGCCGCGGCGGACGCGCGATCCACGGCTCCCTCCTTCGTGACCGGCTGGGACGACGTGGGTGAGATCGATCTCCTGCTCGTGGCCGCGCCGCCCGACCGGGCGATCGAGGCGGTGCGCCGTGCGGCCGCCCACGGGGCTCGGGGCGTCGTGGTGTTCTCGGGCGGGTACGCGGAGACCGGGCAGGCCGGCCTGGCACGGCAGCGCGAGCTGGTGCGCGTGGCGCACTCGGCGGGGATGCGGGTCGTCGGGCCGGCGTCGTACGGGCTGGTCACCAACGGCCCCGGCGGGCGGCTGCGCGCCTCGCTCGCGGAACACCCGCCGCCCGACGGCGTGGTCGGGCTGTTCTGCCAGTCCGCGCCCGCCGCGGTCACACTGGCGAGGACGGTGACCGGGCGAGGCCTGGGAGTGTCGTCGCTGGTGTCGGCGGGACACCGGGCGGACGTGTCGGGCAACGACCTGATGCAGTACTGGCAGGACGACCCGGCCACCGGCGTCGTCTGCCTCTACCTGGAGACCCTGGGCAACCCGCGCAAGTTCTCGCGGATCGCGCGCCGACTGGCGGCACGCAAGCCGGTGGTCGTGGTGGTCGCGGGGCGGTCGGGCCACGTCGTGCCGCCCGGGCACGCGGTGCGGACCACGCGTGCGCCCCGCCGGATGCTGGACGAGGTGCTGACCCAGTCCGGCGTGATCCGCGCGGAGAACACCCACCAGCTCATGGATGTCGCGCAGGTCGCGGCGCACCAGCCCCTCCCGCACGGGCGGCGGGTGGGCATCCTGGCGGGCTCGCCGACGCTCCTGACCCTGGTGTCGGAGGCGTGCGGTGCGGCCGGGCTGGACGTGGGCCACGCGGTGGCGCTCCAGCCGGGGGCTTCCGACCGGGACGTCGCGCACGCCGTCGAGAGCCTGTACGCACCGGAAGCCTGTGACGCCGTCGTCGTGGTGGACGTTCCCGTCGTCGTGCCGAGGTCCGACGGGATCGCGCGCGCCGTGGCGGCCGCGGCGGCCCGGACGGGGCGCACCACGGTGGCGAGCATGCTCGGGCTGCACGGGATGCCGGACGTGCTGCGCTCGGGCGAGGTGCGCGTCCCGGCCTTCTCCACACCCGAGGACGCGGTGTGGGCGCTGGGCGCCGTCGTCAGGTATGCGCGCTGGCGCAAGCAGGACCACGGGGAGCCGGTGCGGCCCGAAGGCGTGGACCGCGCCCGCGCGCGGGAGCTCGTGGAGAGCGTGCTCGACGAGGGCGTGTCCGGCGGCGCGAACGGGGCGGGGGCCGGTGGGGCGGGCAACGGTGGGGCTGGCAACGGTGGGGCGGGGGAGAACGGTCCGGACGGTTCAGGGTCCGGAGTGTCCGGGATCCCTGGCCGCGCCGTGCCGGCCGGGTCCGGTGGGTCCGGGACGCCCGTGGGAGCCGTTCCGCTGGACGACGTCCGTGCCGCCGAACTGCTGGCCTGCTACGGAATCCGTCTGTGGACGGCTCGCACGGTGACCTCGCCGGACGAGGCGGTGGCAGCGGCCCGCGAGGTGGGCTGGCCGGTGGCGCTGAAGATCGCGACTCCCGTCCTGCGGCACCGCGCGGACCTGGGCGGGGTGAAGCTGGACATCGCGGAGGAGTCCGAGCTCCGGGCCGACGCCGCACGGATGCAGGCGGCCGCCGCGTCGCTGGTACCCGCCGTCGAGCCGGTGCTCGAGATCCAGGCGATGGCACCGCCAGGAGTGGCGTGCGTGATCCGGAGCCGGGAGGACGACCTGTTCGGTCCGGTCGTGTCGTTCGGACTCGCCGGCGACGCCACCGACCTGCTGGACGACGTGTCCCACGGCGTGCCGCCGCTGACCGACGTCGACGTGGCGCGGATGGTGCGCGGCGTGCGGACCGCACCACGGCTGTTCGGCTACCAGGGGACTCCGGCGTCGGACGTCGCCGCGCTGGAGGACGTGCTGGCACGGGTGTCGGTCATGGCCGACGACCTGCCCGAGCTCGCGTCGCTGGAGCTGTACCCGGTGACGGTCGCGGAACGTGGTGCGTCGGTCCTCCACGCGACCATCCGCCTGCACGCGGCCACCCGGCGCACCGATCCACTGCGCAGAGCGCTTCCGGCGTAGCGTGCTGGTGCTGGTGCTGGTGCTGGTGCTGGTGCTGGTGCTGGTGCCGGTGCGGGTGCCGGTGCCGACTGCCGGGTGCCGGGTGGGTGCCGACTGCCGGGTGCCGACTGCCGGCTGCCGGCTGAGCTGAGCGGGAGACCTCGGACGGCGCGGCCTGAAGTGCTGTGCGCAGTCAGGTGCGGTGCTTTCCGTGGTCGCTTTCTGTGGTCGGGGGTTTGGCGCGTGGTCGGTCAATCACTTGACCGACCACGCGCCAAACCCCCGACCACAGAAAGCGACCACGGCTTGTGACCACGGCTTGTGACCACGGCTTGTGACCACGGCTTGTGACCACGGCTTGTGACCACGGCGTGTGACGACGGCGTGTGACGACGGCGTGTGACGACGGCGTGTGACGACGGCGTGTGACGACGGCGTGTGACGACGGCGTGTGACGACGGCGTGTGACGACGGCGTGTGACGACGGCGTGTGACGACGGCCTCTACGATTCCGGGATGAGCGATGGACTGTCAGGCAAGGGCGGCCTGCCCGCCGTGACGGCGCGACGGACGGATCCGATGACGGCCGTCGGCATGCCGCTGGACCGGTCCGGCCCGGTGGCGCAGACCGCTGCCCGCGATCACGGATCGGCGGAGCCGCGACACGCCGTGATCTTCCACGGGACGGGGGCGCCGCCGTCGGTGCTCTGGTACCGCTGGCTCGGCGACCGGCTCGCGGCCCGCGGCTACGACGTCGAGGTGCCGCACCATCCGGGGATCAACATCGAACCGGTGGCGGACATGCTCCCGGGTGTCCTGGCAGCGCACACCTTCGGTCCCGGCACCGTGCTGGTGGGCCATTCCGGCGGCGCCGCGCTCCTGCTCGCGCTCCTGGAGAAGCTGGAGCGGCCGGTGGCCCAGGCCGTGCTGGTGGCCGGCTACTGCACGCGGCCCAACGAGTCCGAGGAGCCCGTCCTCCAGGAGTCCTACGACTGGTCCGCGATCCGCGCGGGTGTCCGCGACCTGGTCCTCGTCAACTCGGTGACGGACCCCTACGGCTGCGACGCTGCGCAGGGCCGGGCCATGTTCGACCGCCTCGGCGGGACACAGGTGATCCGTGACGACGGCCATTTCGAGACGGACACCCTGGAGATCGTGGACCGGCTCATTCCGTGAGTCGGCTCTTCCTGCCGGGCACCGTTCAAGAATTGGCCGCCTCCTGTGTCGGACGACGATCTGTCCGTCACCGCGAGAAAGGCTTTGGTCCGGAAAGGGGATTCCGGTCAGTTCCAGGCCGGTCAGTCCTGGCCGGTCAGTCCAGCCCGATCAGTCCAGCCCGGTCAGTTCCAGAGGGAGTCGGACGCCGTGCTGTGGCGGCGCGCCGTCGCCGCCGTCATCCGGCGCATGTGATGACGCCGGCAAAGTACCTCGTAGGCCACGACGGCCGCAGGCCCGGTGCTGCCACCATGCGGCGCGCCGTTGCCGCCGTCCATCCGGCCGCCAGAGGCTTCGTCGGCCATGGTCCCGCTACCCGCCGTGCTGTCACCCGTCCGGCCGGCACCCCGTCCGTGGCCGTCCGCCCCGCCGTCATCCGTGTTGCCGGCGCCCGTTGCGCCGTTGGTCCCGCGGCCGTCAGCATCCCCGTCCGTCCCGCCGTCGTCCGCCGTGTCCCCGATGACGACCTGGTCGCCCTCGGTCACCATGACGCCGTCGACCGTCCGCGCGTTGTGCGTGGCGCGCGCGCCGCACCAGCACAGGGACTGCACCTGCAGCACCTCGATCCGGTCGGCGAGCTCGAACAGGCGTGCCGACCCGGGGAACAGGCGGGTGCGGAAGTCGGTCGTGATGCCGAACGCGAACACGTCGATCTCGGTCTCGTCGACGAGCCGTGCCAGTTGTTCCACCTGGTACGGCGAGTAGAACTGCGCCTCGTCGCACACCAGGTGGTCGACGGCGCGGCCGGCGCGGCGCTCGGCGCCGACCTCTGCCCAGAAATCGGTGTGGTCGAACACCTCGCGTGCGTTCACCTCCAGCCCGAGCCGGCTCGACAGCCGTGCCGCACCCGCGCGGTCTCCCCGGGTGAAGATGAGGCCGCGTCGCCCGCGGGCCGTGTAGTTGTGGTCGGTCTGCAGGGCCAGGGTGGACTTTCCGGAGTCCATGGTTCCGGTGAAGAAGACGAGCTCGGCCACGATGCTCCTCGGGCGTTGGTCAGGCCACCGCGACGAGCAGCGGCACGTGCATCTCGTACGGGGTCAGGGAGCCGTGCACGCCAGGCATGGCGCGGGCCTCGGGGGAGTGCAGGCGCGAGTCGACGACGGTGGCGGCGCCGGTGCCGTCCTCGCCCCCGGTCGTGGCGACGACGACGTCGCCCATGACCTCGCGCACATGCTCGGGGGAACGGGAGCCCGGACCCGTCGCAGGACCGAACCATCCCGCACGGAGCACGTCGTCGCGCAGGCCGACGACGGCGTCCGTGCCCAGGCGATCGGACCACCGTGCCGCGACCTCGGCAGGGTCCGTGCCCTCCTGTGTGTAGACATGCAGCGCGCGCGGTTCCCCGCCCAGCAGTGCGACGCCGTCGGACAGTGCGGGGTCGCCGGCGACGTCGTGCTGCCGGGCAGGCGTCGTCGTGACCTGCCCGTGGTCCGCCGTCACCAGGACGAGCGTGCCGCGTGGGACGCCGCGCAGCAGGCGGCGCAGCTCACGGTCGGTGTCCTCCAGGGCGTGGCCCCAGTGCGGGGAGGTCCAGCCGTGGCGGTGCCCGGCCTTGTCGACCGCGCCCTGGTACAGGTAGACAAGCCGGTGCTCCGCACCGTCCCGTGCGCGCAGCGCCGCGATCGTCGCATCGACGGCATCGCCGAAGTCGTTGCCTGTCACCACGTACCGCGGTCCCCGCAGTGCCGCCGTTGTCATGCCCGAATCGGCGTACTTCGCGGGACCCGGAGCGCTCACCCCGACACCGCGGGCCACGAGCGACTCCAGCACGGTGGGCTCGCGCTGCAGGTCGCGCGGGGCGACGGTGAGCGGCTGCGACATCTTCGCCCCGCGGCGGTACGGATCCGACTGCTCCTGCCAGGACACGAGAGTGGCCAGGCCGCCGGTGGCCGGGTTGCGCTGGGTGTAGCCGAGCAGCCCGGTCAGGCTCGGGCTGGTGCCCGTGCCGAGGGTGCCCAGCGCGGCCGCCGTCGTGCTCGGGAAGCTGGAGGTGAGGGTGCGGGCCCCGGCCAGGAGACCGCGCATCGTGGGCGCGTGCCCGCCACGATCCGCGAGGTTGCGCGCGCCGAGGCCGTCCACGACGACGACGACGCACCGGGTGGCCGAACCGAATCCGCCGGTGAACGACTCGGCCGCGGCGCGTGAGTCGATCCCGGTGGCGGTGGTGAGCTCGTGCCCGAGTGCGCCCGCGGCGGCGGGCATGACGGCCGCGAGACCGTCCAGGCCGTAGGACGGCGCCACCAGGCCGGCGGGCAGGCCGATGTCGCCGTCCGGGACCGGCAGCCCGGACGCCTCGGTCTGCGGCCTCACGCGGCGGTGGCCCGAGACAGGGCTTCGGCGAACTCGGTGGCGGCGCGGACGGCGTCGGTCCCCTCGGCAGCCGACGACACGCGCACGACGACGTCGTCCGGCAGGGACTGGCCCGTGAGCCCGTGGTCCGCCGTGCAGTTCGGGTCGCCACAGGTGGCAGGCTCGAGGTCGATGCGGTGGGCGCCACCCCAGCCGATCGCGAGGTTCAGTTCGAGAGGCGTCGCGCCGTGCGGGTGCTTCTCCGGCTCGCCGATGATGTGCGTCAGCCCCACCGAACGCACCTCCTTCAGCGCGACCGACTCCGTGGTGGCCGCGGCCTGGCCGGGGCGGCCGTCGCCCTCGTCGGCCGGCTGGTCGTCGACGTGCGCGGTGATCAGGCGGGTCGGCGTCAGGACCAGGACGGTCAGGTGCCGGCGCACCTCGGAGTCGAACGTGGTCTCCGCCTGCACCAGGTGCGCCAACACGTCCTCACCGGCGAGGGCAACCTCGAGCAGGTCGGAGACCAGCTGCGGGTAGTACCCGGCACGGTGCAATCGGGCGTTCAAGGTCTTGCGCATCTCGGCGGCGGGGGCGGTAGGCACCAGGTGATTGTCCCACCGATGGGGACGTGAGGGCCAGTTCATGACCGTGCCCTGTGTATGACCTTCCTACGGGCTGACGACCGTCCGGACACGACGAGTCGCCGCGACCGTCCGGACAAGGGCGCGTGGCCGCAACCGTCGGGACTCGCCGAGCCCTCGGGATGCGTCACGCCACCAGGTCCCGGGTGGACGTCGTCGCCGCCGGGCCCCGGTCAGCCCTCGGGACGCGAGCCGAAGACGATCTCGTCCCAGCTCGGGACCTGAGCGCGGCCCCTGCGGGCCGAACGGCGTCGTGAGGCGGGCTTCGCCTTCTCCGGGCCCGCATGGTCGGCGGTCCGGTCGGCGGACCTCCGGCCCGTGTCGCGCTCCGCCGCCGACTCGGCCTCCCGCGCGGCGCGGGCCGCCGTGGCCGTGTCGGACGCCGTGGTGTCGGACGCTCTCGTGCCGGACACCTTCGTGCCGGACACCTTCGTGCCGGACGCCTTCGTGCCGGACGCCTTCGTGCCGGACACCGGGGATGCCGCGCCGTCCGCCCCGCCCTGCTGCGCGCCGTCCGCGCCCGGTTTGGTCCGTGCCGTCGCGCCGGTCGCGGGCCGGAGCGCCTTGGGGACGGCACCAGTGAGGGGGCCTCCGGTCCGGAGCGCGGCGGTGCGTGGCCGCCGTTCCTCGTCCGTGTCCGGTCCGGGGATCTCCCACTGGCTCGGGCCGTCCCACTCGATCTGTGACCCGGCGGAGGGCTCGTCCGGTGCGCCGGCGCCGGACGCGGGTCCCGTACCGGAATCGGTGTGCTTCCCGCGCCGGGCCCCGAGGTCGACGACGGCGGCAGGTGCCGGATCCGGTTCCGTGGGATCGTCACCGGCCGCGGGCCGCTCCTTCGGGCCTGACGCCCGGCGTTCCCCGGCGGCACGTGCGGCGGGGCCGGGGCGCCGCCGAGGCGAGAGGTCGTCCAGGTCCAGCTCGCCGGCGTCGACGTCCGAGGGACTCGTGCTGCGCTGCGGGCGCTGGCCGCGTCGCTCGGACAGGCCGTCGAGGAGCAGGTCGGTCTCGTCGTCGACGACGGCGGCCCGTCCGTACCCGCGGGTGGGCGGCAGCGTCGTGACGGTTCGCGAGACGGGGCCGCCGTCGTCCTCGGGCCGGGCGAGCCACCGGGCCTCGTCGTCGAGCGCGATCACGGCGCCACCGCGCGGGTCGAACGACCAGCGCGCCATCCGTTCACCCGCGTCCACCGTGAACGCGAGCGTGACGACCCAGGGAGCGATGCCCTCACGGGTGGCGGTCCAGCGGACGGTGGCGGGGTTGCTGTCGCGGTCGCGCAGGCGCTTGTCGGCGAGGTCGCCGATGGTCGCGGTGCCGCCGTCCTCCGACATCACGGCCTTCGCGCGGACCCGCCCCACGGCGTGCTCACGTTCCGAGATCACCGGGTACTCGAACCGGCGGATCTGCTCGGCGGGCATCCCGGACTCGGCGGCGAGGCCTTCGGCGGTCGCGCCCGCGCGCAGCCTGGCCTGGATGTCCCGTGGGCGCATGGCCAGCTCCTCATCGGCACGGATCGACTCCATGCGCGGACGGTCGCCGCGCACGGCGGCACGCAGGGCGTCCGTGATGGGCAGCAGGTGCTCGGCGCCGTCAGGACCGGTGACGACCAGGCGGTCACCATCCTCGTGCAGCCGTACGAGCTCGAGCTCGTCCATCTTTACCTCCGCATGGGCTCGCGTGCACCTGCGAGACTGCCATCATCCGCGCCGTACGACCAACAGGCACGCCGGGACCGAGTCGTCCCAACTGCTGGTCATTCCTTGGACGACTGACCACGTTCGAGATCTCATACCACGGTTCGCCTGGTCTTGCCGGGTGAACATCGAAATTTACGGGCACGACAATTCCGGCAGGATGGCGAGTGTGAGCGAAACCTCTCTTCCCCCCGTTCCCCCCGGTGCCGATATCGATGTGGCGGGGCTTCGAGATCTCGCGGAGCGCCTGGCCGTCACGGCCGGTGCGCTCGTGCGTGACGGACGCCCGGCAAAGGTCGAGGTCGCCGCGACGAAATCCACGGGAACGGACCCGGTCACCGAGATGGACCGCGCCTCGGAGGACCTGTTGCGCCGCATCCTCGCCGAGGAGCGGCCCGACGACGCCATCCTCGGCGAGGAGGGTGACGACGTGGCCGGCACGAGCGGGCTCACCTGGGTCGTCGACCCGATCGACGGCACCGTCAACTACCTGTACGGGGTCGCGGGCTGGGCGGTGTCCGTCGCGGTCGTCGCGGGCCCGCCGGACCCTGCCGAGTGGACCATCCTGGCCGGTGCCGTCCACTCCGTGCCCGACAACCGCACCTGGTCGGCGGGCCTCGGCGAGGGCGCCACGCGCGACGGGCTTCCGATCCGCGTGTCCCGCCCGGCGGCGCTGGGGGAGTGCCTGGTCGGTACCGGCTTCGGGTACGACGCCGATCGCCGGGCCTCCCAGGCTGCCGTGCTGACCCACGTCCTGCCGCAGGTGCGCGACATCCGGCGGCTGGGCTCGGCCGCCATCGACCTGTGCCTGCTGGCGCAGGGTTCGATCGACCTCTACTACGAGCGCGGCCTGAACCCGTGGGACATGGCGGCGGGCGCGCTCGTGGCGGCCGAGGCCGGTGCCGTCGTGACGGGGCTGCGGGGGCGTGCGGCCACCGGCGAGATGCTGGTGGCGGGGGGTGCCGAGTTCGTGGCGCCGCTGGTGAAGATTCTCGAGGCGTCCAACGCGGACCAAGGGTAGAAAAGGGTTTTCCGTCTCACGGTCCCGGGATCTCGGTCTCCCGGGGCCGTGTGCTTCGCCGACTCGCAATCGCGTCGCAAGTGTGTCACGTTGTGAAACACCTGTGCCCGAAGCCTGTTCACTGAATGTGGATCCAGTAGATCGACGGCCTGGTCAGACAGGCTGTCGGCGCTGGTCACCGCAGACGTGACGCGGTTAACACCGATACGTGTCGCGCGGCGCGAAAAAATGGTGCAGAATCCGTTCGCCCGATCGGGAACAAAACCCGGCCGCCACGCATTATCAGCTCAACCCCCATCGACGGAACATCCACGGAGACGCACATGGCAACTGACTACGACGCACCTCGCAAGACCGACGAGGACGTCGAGCAGGACTCGATCCAGGAGCTGCAGGCTCGGCGCCAGGACAAGTCGTCCGGCGTCGTGGACGAGGACGAGACCGAAGCGGCAGAGGGGTTCGAGCTTCCGGGCGCGGACCTCTCCGGTGAGGAGCTCGCCGTTCGCGTGCTGCCCCGCCAGGCCGACGAGTTCACCTGCTCGAGCTGCTTCCTCGTGCACCACCGCAGCCAGCTCGCGGCCGAGAACGGCGGCCAGCCCATCTGCACGGAGTGCGCCGCTGCCTGACCCAGCGCGCGCCGCGAGCAACCCTCGCGCGTATCGACACCAGGCTGCCACGGGATCGTGGCAGCCTTTGTCGTGTGTTGGCTCCCGGGCGGCCGGGATGTGGCGGTACCCGGTGCGAGGCCGTCGTCGCCCGCGGGGATCAGGCCTCGCTGTGGCGCGGTGACAGCGCCGCGACCAGCGCGTCCGGGTCCCGGGTCGAGACGAGCCAGTACGGCGTGGGGTCCCGCGGGTCGGCGAGGGAGATGCGGACTCCCGTGCGGGCCCATGCCCGCAGGCACACGTAGGCCCGCGCGTTCAGGCCCGGACCGAGCTCCCAGCGCATGGCCGTCGCGTCGAGCGGGACGGCCTCGCCGAGCTGGGACAACGGGATGCTGGCCCGTCCCGCCTGCAGCACCCCGGCACTGACCTGCACCACGGGCGACGTGGTCGCCAGCGCGATCGCCCCGATCGCGCAGACCAGGATCCCGGTGGCTATCCCCAGCGGCGGGTTGAGCGGCCACGGGACGATCCCCCCGATCACGCCCAGCCCCGCGACGCCGAGCCAGCCGCCCGGTCCGGGCAGCAGGCGCTCGTGGAAGTCGAGGGTGGCGCGGGAGGTCATGAAGGACATCATCCCGTACCCTCACAGCGTGCCTCACGACGACACCACCGATCCCAGCACCACCGTGGACGTGCTGATCCAGCTTCTCGACGACGGCGTCCCCGTCCCCGCGTACGCCCACCCGGGAGACGCCGGCGCAGATCTGGTGACCACACAGGACGTGGAACTGCCGCCCGGAGGCCGGGCGATGGTTCCGACGGGGGTCTCCATCGCGCTGCCGGACGGCTACGCCGCGTTCGTGCACCCCCGTTCCGGCCTCGCGGCCCGGCACGGCGTGACGATCGTCAACGCGCCGGGCACCGTCGACGCCGGCTACCGCGGCGAGATCAAGGTGACGCTGCTCAACACCGACCCTCGCGAGGCGGTGAAGCTCGCGCGCGGCGATCGTGTGGCTCAGCTCGTGATCCAGAAGGTGGAGCGGGCGCGGTTCCTGCGAGCCGAGACCCTTCCGGGCAGTGCGCGGGGCGCCGACGGCTTCGGATCCAGCGGCGGCTGGGCCGCGGCACGCTCCTGACCGTCCGTGAGGCCCGTGACCGGTCCTGGGCGGCCCGGAGAGCTGCCCGGGGCCTGTTGAGCCGTCCCGGCTCGTCCCGCCCTTCACCGAGGGGCAGGGACCGTTCACCCGGCGTTCAGCGAGCGGGACTAAAGTAGACCGTCGGGTGCGAAGCCCGCGCCCGCCCGAGAGGAGATGGTGGCCAAGTGGGTCTGTTCCGACGTGGAGCGAAGGCGACGACGCCCGAACCGGAGCCGCAGGCTCCCCAGCAGGCGTCGTCGGCCCCGGCGCAGGGCCCGTTCGACCGTTCCGACGTGGACAAGCCCGGACCGCGCGTCGACCTGGGCGCGATCTGGCTCCCGGTGCTGCCCGGGCTCGAACTGCGCATGGAGATCGAGAAGAAGACGCAGAAGGTCACGGGCGTCACCGCCGCCCTCGGCGGATCCAGCCTGCAGCTCCAGGCGTTCGCGGCGCCGAAGTCCTCCGGGATCTGGGACGAGATCCGCACGGAGATCGCCGACTCGGTGGCGCGCCAGGGCGGCTCGGTCGACGACGTGCCCGGTGTCTTCGGCCGTGAGCTGCTGGTGCACATGCCGGCCACGGCGCCGGACGGTTCGCCCCGTACGCGGCCTGCGCGGTTCATCGGCTTCGACGGTCCGCGCTGGTTCGTGCGCGGGGTTCTCGCCGGCAAGGCGGCCCTCGACAAGGAGGCCGCTCGCCCCCTGGAGTCGGTGTTCGCCAACGTCGTGGTCGTGCGTGACGAGAGCCCGCGGCCGCCGCGCGACCTGCTCACGCTGACCCTGCCGCGGCAGAAGAGCGCGACCGCCGCCGAGGGAGCCGTGGCGGAGGGCGCGTCCGCCGCGCCGGCGGGTACCCGGCCCGACGCCCCGGACTTCAACCCGCTGCGGCGCGGCCCCGAGATCACCCAGATCGGCTGAGCGAGGCACCATGGGACTGCGATCGGCGTTTCGCGGGGTTCTCGCCTCGAACGACGAGCGTGAGGCGGTCCGGGAGCGGGAGGCGGCGGCGCGCAGCGCCGGCTGCATCGCCGTCGACCGGCTGGAGCCGCGCCGGCGCGGCACGGTCACGGGCATCCTGCGCTCGGTCGTGCTGCGGCCGCGCGAGGGCGTGCCCACCGTGGAGGCCGAGCTGTACGACGGGTCCGGCACCCTCGACCTGGTCTGGCTCGGCCGCCGGTCGATCACGGGCATCGAGCCCGGACGTCGCCTGCGTGTCGAGGGCATGGTGTGCGACGTCCACGGCCGCCGCACCATCTACAACCCGCGCTACGAGCTCCGGGCGCGCCCGGGCGAGTGACAGGGTGACCACGCACGCCTGCCCGGCAGAACAGGCTCCACGGGCCGGGAACACCGCCGACAAGCAGCCCAATGCTATCCACGCGGCGTTCCGCGCGCAGCATCCGGCGATGTCCCCCGATCGCCGTCGGCACGGCAGAATGTCCGCATGACGTACCGCACCGATCCTCGTTCCTCAGCCGAGCACGACCAGCCCTCGTCGGCGACGTCGCCGACGTCTCCGGCCCGTGGCCTGGCCGCCGTGACAGGGGACGACTTCTCGCCCCTGGCGGCCGTCGGCGGAGTGCGCGGCATGGTCGAGTCCGTCGCGCCAGGCGTGGTGTTCGTCGCGCTCTTCGTGCTGCTGCAGGACCTCATGGTCCCGCTGGTCGCGTCGGTCGCCGTCGCGGTTGTCGCGACCGTCGCACGGCTGGTGCAGCGCGCCCCCCTGACCACAGCGCTGGGTGGTCTCGCCGGTGTGCTGATCGGTGCGGTCTGGGCGTGGCGCACCGGCGACGCGGAGAACGTGTTCGTCTGGGCGCTGTGGACCAACGCCGCCTATCTCGTGGTGATGCTGGCCTCGATCGTCGTGCGCTGGCCCGTGATCGGGCTGTTCGTGGAGGCGCTGGTCTCGGGGCTCACCCCGGACCAGGTGCGCCGCGAGGGGAGCACCGGGCCGGAGTCGCCGGAGGACGCACCCGACCGGCGCAGCACCGCCGTCGTGCATGCCGACGACGCCGGCGCCGACCAGGAGGACGAGGAGCCGAACCCGCTCACCGCCCTGACGGCGTGGCGCGAGGACCCGGCGAAGGTGCGCGCCTACACCGTCGCCACGTGGCTCTGGGTCGGGATGTTCGCGCTGCGGCTCGCGGTGAAGACACCGCTCTACTTCGCCGGAACCGTCGCGTGGCTGGGCACCTTCCACCTGCTGCTGGGCCTGCCCCTGTTTGCGCTGGTCCTGTTCGGCTGCTGGGTCGTGATCAGGCCTGTCCTGTCAGAAGGCGCTGCAGCTTCGCCCGGTCGACGCCGGAGCCGGTGACGATCAGCAGCTCGTCGTGCCCTTCGAGGGTGTCGTCGCCGCTGGGGACCACGGGACGGCCGTCGCGCACGATCGTGGACAGCGCGGTGTTCTCCGGCCAGTCGATCTGACCGACGCGGGTTCCGATCAGCGGCGAGTCGTCCGGGAGCGTGAGCTCCAGAATGTCCGAGCCGGACTGGTGGAAGCTGAAGATCGGCACGAGATCGCCCACCGCGACGGCCTCCTCGACCATCGCCGTCATGATGCGCGGCGTGGAGACGGCCACGTCCACGCCCCACGAGCCGTCGAACATCCACTCGTTCTTGGGGTTGTTCACGCGCGCCACCGTGCGTGGCACGCCGAACTCGGTCTTGCACAGCAGCGAGAACACCAGGTTCACCTTGTCGTCGCCGGTGGCCCCGACCACGACGTCGGCGGTCTCGACGTCGGCGTCGTGGAGGCTGGACAGCTCGCAGGCGTCGGCAAGCAGCCAGTCGGCCTCGGGGACCTGGGCGACGCGCATGGCCAGGGGGCTGCGGTCCACGAGCATGACCTCGTGGTCGTGGCTGAGCAGTTCGCGGGCGATGGAACGGCCCACCGACCCGGCTCCGGCGATGACGACCCGCATCACTCGTCCTCCTCCCTCGGCGCGGACGTGAGCACACGCTCGACGGCCGCCGTGGCGTCGACCTGCATGGCCATGTGCAGCACGTCGTTCTCCTGCAGCACCATGTCCTCGGTGGGCAGCAGACCCTCGGCGAACCGTGAGACGAACGCCACCCGCGCGCCCGTGGCGCGCTCGATGCCCCGCAGGGGCGAGCCGACCCAGCCGGCGTGGTAGTCCAGCTGCGCGATCCGTACCTTGCCCGACGGGTCGCGGTACTCGTCCGTGGACCCCAGGGGAAGGATGCGGCGCAGCACCTGGTCCGCGGTCCAGCGGACGGTGGCGACCGTGGGGATGCCGAGCCGCTGGTAGATCTCGGCCCGCTGGGGGTCGTAGATGCGTGCGACGACGTTGTCCACGCCGTACGTCTCGCGCACGACACGCGCGGACAGGATGTTGGAGTTGTCACCGTCCGACACGGCCGCGAAGCCGAACGCCTCCTCGATCCCGGCCTGGACCAGGGTGTCCCGGTCGAAGCCGACGCCGGTGACCTTCTTGCCGGCGAAGTTCGAGGGCAGACGGCGAAAAGCGTCGGTGTTCTGGTCGACGACGGCCACCGAGTGCCCGCGCTCGGAGATGTTCTGCGCGAGTGTGGCCCCGACACGGCCACAGCCCATGATCACGAAGTGCACGATGGGAACGCTACCCGCCTTTGGGCATAGCATCATCCAACGTGCCGGAAATTATCGACGCGACCAAGCGCCTGTTGGTCGGCCGCCCCATGCGGAGCGACAACCTGGGCCGCACTCTGCTGCCCAAACGGCTGGCGCTGCCGGTGTTCTCCTCGGACGCGCTCAGCTCGATGGCTTACGCGCCGGACGAGATCCTGCTCATGCTCGCGGTGGCGGGCGTCTCGGCGGCCGCGATCTCCCCGTGGGTCGGTGTCGCCGTCGGCGTGATGCTGCTCGTGGTGGTGGCCTCCTACCGGCAGAACGTGCGCGCGTACCCGTCGGGCGGCGGCGACTACGAGATCGTCACGACGAACCTCGGCCCGTCGGCGGGTCTCGGCGTCGCGTCGGCCCTGCTGGTCGACTACGTGCTCACCGTCGCCGTGTCCGTCTCCTCGGGCGCCCAGTACGCGGCCAGTGCCCTGCCGGCGCTGCGCGGCTACGAGGTCCTGGTCGCGGTAGGCATCGTCGTCTTCCTCGCGCTGCTGAACCTGCGCGGCGTGCGGGAGTCGAGCCGGGTCCTCGCGGTCCCGACGTACTGCTTCATGGCGGTCATGGGCGCGATGGCCGTTGTCGGCGCGATCCGCTACTACACCGGCACGCTGCCGGCGTCCGAGAGCGCCGAGTTCGAGATCGTGCCCGCGGCGGGCATGGACCAGGGGCTCGTCGGCCTGGGAGGCGCGTTCCTCGTGGCGCGAGCCTTCGCCTCCGGCTCCGTCGCGCTGACCGGTGTCGAGGCCATCAGCAACGGCGTGCCCGCCTTCCGCAAGCCCAAGGGGCGCAACGCCGCGAACACCCTGGCGCTGCTCGGACTGATCTCCGCCGCCACTCTCATGATGCTCGTCGTGCTCGCCCAGGCCACCGGTGTCCGGTACGCCGAGGACCCGCACACCCAGCTCACCCTGGACGGCGCGCCCCTGCCCGCCGACTACGTCCAGCACCCGGTGATCAGCCAACTCGCCGAAGCGGTCTTCTCCGGAGCACCGTTCGTGTTCTACGTGGTCGTGGGGGTGACAGGGCTGGTCCTGCTGCTTGCCGCGAACACCGCGTTCGCCGGGTTCCCGGTGCTCGGTTCGATCCTCGGCCGTGACGGCTACCTGCCCCGCCAGCTCCACACGCGGGGGGACCGGCTGGCGTTCTCCAACGGGATCCTCACCCTCGGCGCCGGCGCGGTCGTCCTGGTCGTTCTCTTCGAGGGGCATGTCACCTCACTCATCCAGCTCTACATCGTGGGTGTGTTCCTCTCGTTCACGCTGTCCCAGCTCGGGATGGTGCGGCACTGGAGCCGCGAGCTGCGCACCGAGGTGCGTCCCGAGACCAGGTCGCGCATGAAGCGGTCGCGGTTCATCAACACCGTCGGCTTCGTCGCCACGGCGGGCGTCCTGGTGATCGTGCTCGTCACGAAGTTCACGCACGGCGCGTGGATCACGCTCCTGGCCATCGTGGCGCTGTTCGTCATCATGCGCGGGATCCGCAAGCACTACGACCGCGTGAGCGAGGAACTCGCCCTCTCCGGGGACGACGACGAAGCCCGCGCCCTGCCCAGCCGCGTGCACGCCATCGTGCTGGTCTCCAAGGTGCACAAGCCCACCCTGCGTGCCCTGGCCTACGCCCGCGCCTCGCGGCCCCAGACGCTGGAGGCCGTCACCGTCGGCGTGGACCGGGAGAACATCCCCGGCCTCACCCGCGAGTGGGAGGCTCTCGACCTGCCGGTCCCGCTACGGATCCTCGACTCCCCGTTCCGCGAGATCACCAAGCCCGTGCTGAAGTACGTGCGGTCGGTGCGCCGCGAGTCCCCGCGTGACCTCGTGGTCGTGTACATCCCCGAGTACGTCGTGGGGCGCTGGTGGGAGCAGCTCCTGCACAACCAGTCCGCGCTGCGCCTCAAGGGGCGCCTGCTGTTCACTCCCGGGGTCGTCGTGGCGTCCGTGCCGTGGCAGCTGGAGTCGTCGGCGGGGCAGACCGGCCTGGAGGGCGTCGACGCCCACCGCCGGAGGCAGGTTCCGTGACCGCCGGCCCGCCGACCGCCGGGCCGCCGACCGCCGGGCCGACATGCCTGCCCGGAGCGGGTGGTGCGCGGGAGGCGGGTCACATGACCGTGCGGTCGTCACATTCCGGCGTCGATGGTATCGACGCCCGTCGCAGGAGGCAGATGCCATGACCACCCGACCGTCCCGTCCCCGCATCGGTCGGGGCGCCCGCCCCGGCCGTCCGCCCCGAGCGCGCGAGCCGCGCGTCAGCGACGTGCCCGGAGCCGGGCAGATCCTGGAGCTGGAGATCGGGCCGGTAGCGCACGGCGGCCACTGCGTGGCCCGGCACGAGGGCCGCGTGGTGTTCGTGCGCCACACCCTTCCCGGTGAGCGCGTGCGCGCCCGCGTCACCAGCACCGGATCCCGCTACTGGCGGGCCGACGCCGTCGAGATCCTCGATCCCTCGCCCGACCGGGTGCCCGCGGCCTGGCCGGCCGCCGGGCCGGGGGGCGTGGGCGGTGGCGAGCTCTCCCATGTGGCCCTGCCCGCGCAGCGCCGGTGGAAGGCCGACGTCGTGGCCGACCAGCTGCGCCGCATCGCCCGGTACGACGGCCCCCTGCTCGACGGCCTCACCGTCGAGGCCGCCCCCGGTGACGACGCCGCCGGAGGCCTGGCCTACCGCACCCGGATCGACCTCGTGGCCGACGACGACGGCCACCTCGGCATGCACCGGTTCCGCTCCCACGACGTCGTCGCGCTCGACCCCCTGCCCGACGGGATGCCGCTCGCGACGGACGAGGTCGCCGAGCTCGCCGCCGCGGAGGCGGTGTTCACGAGGCGCTGGCGGCCGGGCACGCGGGTCGAGCTCGTCGCCCCTGCCGGTGCCGAGGGTGGCGAGCCGCTCGTGCTGGCCGACGGTGAGCCCTGGCATCGCGGGCGGGCCGACACCCGGCCGAACGCGCGCCGGGCCGTCAAGGAGACCGTCGTCGCGCGGCTTCCCGGGGCCGACGAGCCGAGCACGTTCGCCTACCGCGTCGGTGCGAGCGGGTTCTGGCAGGTGCACCGCGCCGCGCCGGGGCTGCTCGTCCAGGCGGTGCTCGACGCCGCCGGCCCGGTGGCGGGGGCGACCGTCCTGGACCTGTACTCCGGGGCGGGGCTGTTCACGCTGCCGCTGGCCGCGGCGGTGGGGGAGACCGGTACGGTCGTCGCGGTCGAGGGCGACGCCGGCGCCGTGCGCGACGCCCGCCGCAACGCTCACGGGCTGAACCAGGTCCGCCTGTTCGCCGGGGACGTGGCCGAGGTCCTGGCCGGGTCGGGGCCGGAAGCCGGGCGCGCCGGGCGTGCCGGGACACCGGCGCCCGGTGGCGGGGAGCAGGCGGGTTCCGGCGACGCCGTGGAGCCGCGCCCTGACGGCGGTACGGTCCCTGGGAAGGTCGACGTCGTCGTGCTCGATCCGCCGCGGGCCGGTGCGAAGCGCGAGGTCACGGCAGCGGTTGTCGACCTGGACCCGGCGCGGGTGGTGTACGTGGCGTGCGATCCGGCGGCACTCGCCCGGGACGTCGGCTACTTCGGCCAGGCGGGCTACCGCCTGACGTCCCTGCGCGCGTTCGACCTCTTCCCGCACAGTCACCATGTCGAGGCGGTCGCGGTGCTGGAGCGGGGCTGAGCCAGGCCATTCCGCCCGGCCCTTCCGCCCGGCCGCTCCGCCCGGCCCTTCCGCCCGGCCGCTCCGCCCGGCCCTTCCGCCCGGCCGCTCCGCCCGGCCCTTCCGCCCGGCCGCTCCGCCCGGCCGCTCCGCCCGGCCGGCCGCGGCTTGACCGGTCCGGCGGGCGCGGTCGGCGTCGGCTGCGGACGGCGTCGGCTGCGGACGGCGTCGGCTGTGGACGACGCCGGCCCGGACGACGCCGGCCCCGGCCACTCTCCGTGCGGAGAGCGGCCGGGGCCGGCGTCGGGCGGCGTGGCGGGTCAGACTGCTCCCGCCGCGCGGGTCACGCCGCGAGCGAGCGGAGCACGTACTGCAGGATGCCGCCGTTGCGGTAGTAGTCCGCCTCACCCGGGGTGTCGATGCGGACCACGGCGTCGAACTCGACGGTGGTGCCGTCGGCCTTGGTCGCCTTCACGGCCACCGTCGAGGGCGTGTCGCCGTCGTTCAGGGCCGTGATCCCGGAGATGTCGAACGTCTCGGTGCCGTCCAGGCCGAGTGAGTCCGCGGACTCGCCGGCCGGGAACTGCAGCGGCAGCACGCCCATGCCGATGAGGTTGGAGCGGTGGATACGCTCGAAGCTCTCGGTGATGACGGCCCTCACGCCGAGCAGCTTGGTGCCCTTGGCGGCCCAGTCGCGCGAGGAGCCGGAGCCGTACTCCTTGCCGCCGAGCACCACCAGCGGGGTGTTCTGCGCGGCGTAGTCCTGCGCGGCGTCGTAGATGGTGTCCTGGGCGTCCTTCACGAAGTTGTACGTGAAGCCGCCCTCGACGCCGGCGCCGTCGTTCTCCGCGGCCAGGAGCTGGTTGCGCAGGCGGATGTTCGCGAACGTGCCGCGCACCATGACCTCGTGGTTCCCGCGGCGCGAGCCGTAGGAGTTGAAGTCGCGGCGTCCCACGCCGTGGTCGGCCAGGTACTTGCCCGCCGGGGAGTCCGGCTTGATCGCGCCGGCCGGGGAGATGTGGTCCGTGGTGACCGAGTCGCCCAGCTTGGCCAGCACGCGCGCGCCGGCGATGTCCTCGACCGGGGCCGGCTCCATGCCCATGCCGTCGAAGTAGGACGGCTTGCGCACGTAGGTGGACTCCGGGTCCCAGGCGAACGTGTCGCCCTCCGGGGTGTCCAGCGCGCGCCAGCGGTCGTCACCGGTGAACACGTCGGCGTAGTCCGCCTCGAACATTTTGCGGTCGATCGAGGCCTCGATCGTCGCCTGGACCTCCTCCGGGGAGGGCCAGATGTCCTTGAGGAACACCGGGTTGCCGGCCTCGTCGCGGCCCAGCGGGTCGGACTCGAAGTCGAACTCCATGGTCCCGGCCAGGGCGTAGGCGATGACCAGCGGCGGGGAGGCCAGGTAGTTCATCTTGACGTCCGGGTTGATGCGGCCCTCGAAGTTCCGGTTGCCGGACAGCACGGAGACGATCGTGAGGTCGTTCTCCTGCACGGCGGCCGAGATCTTCTCGTCCAGCGGCCCCGAGTTACCGATGCAGGTCGCGCAGCCGTAGCCCACCAGGTGGAAGCCGAGCTTCTCCAGGTACGGCCACAGGCCGGCCTTCTCGTAGTAGTTCGTGACCACCTGCGAGCCCGGCGCCATCGACGTCTTGACCCACGGCTTGGCCTCCAGGCCCGCCTCCACGGCCTTCTTGGCCAGGAGCGCGGCGGCCAGCATCACCGACGGGTTCGAGGTGTTGGTGCAGCTCGTGATCGAGGCGATGCCGACCGCGCCGTGGAACAGCTCGAACTCCTTGCCGTGGCTGTCGGTCACCGCGACGTGCTTGCGGTTCATGGCGTGCTCGGCCGGGGCGTCGGACGCCGGGAAGGACTCCTGCTCGGCCTCGTCGGCGGCGGCGACGTCCGGGGCGTAGTTCGGCAGGTCCTTGAGGAACTGCTGCTTCGCGTCGCTCAGCTCGATGCGGTCCTGCGGGCGCTTCGGGCCGGCGATCGACGGGACCACCGTCGACAGGTCCAGCTCGAGGTACTCGGAGTACTTCGCCTCCGAGGTCTCGGCGTCGAGCCACAGGCCCTGCTCCTTGGCGTACGCCTCCACCAGCGCCAGCTGCTCCTCCGAGCGGCCGGTCAGGCGCAGGTAGTCCACCGTGACGGAGTCGATCGGGAAGATCGCGGCCGTCGAGCCGAACTCCGGGGACATGTTGCCGATCGTGGCGCGGTTGGCGAGCGGCACCTGGGCGACGCCGGCGCCGTAGAACTCGACGAACTTCCCGACCACGCCGTGCTGGCGCAGCATCTGGGTGATGGTCAGCACGACGTCGGTCGCGGTGACGCCCGCCGGGATGGAGCCGGTGAGCTTGAAGCCGACCACGCGCGGGATGAGCATGGACACCGGCTGGCCGAGCATCGCGGCCTCGGCCTCGATGCCGCCCACGCCCCAGCCCAGCACACCCAGGCCGTTGACCATGGTGGTGTGCGAGTCGGTGCCGACGCAGGTGTCGGGGTAGGCGCGGAGCACCGGTGCCTCCCCGTTGACGGACACCTCGCGCGTCATCACGGTGCGGGCCAGGTACTCGATGTTGACCTGGTGCACGATGCCGGTGCCCGGCGGGACGACCTTGAAGTCGTCGAACGCCGTCTGGCCCCAGCGCAGGAACTGGTAGCGCTCGTGGTTGCGCTGGTACTCGATCTCCACGTTGCGCTCGAACGCGTCCGTGGTGCCGGCGACGTCGATCTGCACGGAGTGGTCGATGACCATCTCGGCGGGCGACAGCGGGTTGATCCGTGTGGCGTCGCCGCCCAGGTCGGCGACGGCCTCACGCATGGTGGCCAGGTCCACGACGCACGGCACACCGGTGAAGTCCTGCATGATCACGCGCGCCGGCGTGAACTGGATCTCCGTGTCCGGCTGCGCGTCGGGGTCCCACGACGCGACGGCGCGCACGTGGTCGGCCGTGATGTTGGCACCGTCCTCGGTGCGCAGGAGATTCTCGGCGAGGATCTTGAGCGCATAGGGCAGGCGCTCGACGCCCTCCACCGCCGACAGCCGGAAGATCTCGTAGGCCTTGTCGCCTACCTCCAGCGTTCCCTTCGATCCGAACGTGTCCACGCTGCTCACTGCGGCTCCTTCGCGGGCTTGCGGGCCACCGGGTGCCCGGACGCGCACGCGCACCGGCCCGACGGCGGGATTTGGGGGCTCCGCCCAGCCTAGGCCGGGCTGCTGCGGCCAGCATACCGCACTTATCTTGACGTCAAGATACTTGCCTGTCACGAACGCGCCCGACGACGCGCCCACGGGCGTTTGCCCGCACCGCGGCAGGAATGTCGGTGTCCCGGCGTACGGTGCCCCCATGACCGACAACCCTGAGCTGACCGTTCCCGACGCGGCAGCATGGCGGGCCTGGCTGGACGAGCACGAGTCCACGTCGGACGGTGTCTGGCTCGTCCTGGCGAAGAAGGGCAAGCAGGCGCCCACCACGCTCGACTACGACGCCGCGCTCGACGAGGCCCTGTGCAGCGGCTGGATCGACGCGCAGAAGCGCCGCCGCGACGACGCCACGAGCCTGCAGCGGTTCTGCCCCCGCAGGGCGCGCAGCCGCTGGTCGGCGCGGAACGTCGGGATCGTGCAGAGGCTCACCTCCGAGGGGCGCATGCGGCCGCGCGGCGCGGAAGAGGTCGACAACGCCCGGGCCGACGGCCGCTGGGACCTTGCCTACGAGGGGCCGAAGAGCATCCAGATCCCCGACGGACTGGCCGAGGCGCTCGCGGCCAGCCCTCGCGCCGCGGCGATGTTCGAGATCCTCACCGGCCAGAACCGCTACGCGATCCTGCACCGCCTGGCCAACCTCAAGACCCCCGAGGCCCACGCCCGCAACGTCACCAAGTTCGTGGCGATGCTGGAACGCGGTGAGACCCCGCACCCCCAGAAGCGCACCCTCGACGCCCGGGACTGACGGGGCTCGCCCCGACGGGCCGGATGTCAGTGTGTCGTGCCAGGGTCAGGGCATGGACCAGCGCATCAGCTTCATCACCCTCGCCGTGCGGGACGTGGCGGTCTCGCGCACCTTCTACGTCGACGGCCTGGGCTGGAAGCCCGTGTTCGACGATCCCGGTGACGTGCTCATGATCCAGGTCGGTGAGCGCCTCGTCCTGTCTCTCTGGGCCCAGGAGCAGTTCGAGCAGGAGGTCGGCCCCGTGCGCCGGGGTCCGGGTGCGGCGCCGATCACGCTCGCCCACAACGTGGCGACCCGCGAGGAGGTGGGCGCCGTCCTCGCCACCGCCCGGGCAGCCGGCGCCGGCGTCGCGCACCCACCCCAGGACCGGGAGTGGGGCGGCTACACGGGCTACTTCACGGACCCTGACGGCTACCACTGGGAGATCGCCTGGAACCCGGGGCCGGTCGGTCAGCTCGTGCTGTGACCCGGTCGCGCGCGTCGCGGAGGCGGGCACGGACGCCGAGCCGTGGCCGTGGCCTCCGACACCTGGCCGCGGGCCGCGCCTGCGGCCAGGTGTCGAGCGCCCCCGTCAGATCAGCCCCTGGGCCGCTCCGCTCAGCAGGATCACACCCAGGAGGACCCCGGTCGTCGCGTGGTGCTTCGGCGCACCGCCGGGTGCCATGAGCCGGCCGACGGCGGCGATCGGCCACGCGAGCACGATCGCCGCCAGGCAGATCAGCGCCACGAGGTAGAGGTCGCCCACCTGGAGCAGCTCGGCGAGTACCACCAGGTGGAGCGTCATCGACAGGGCGACCGTGGTGGGAACGAGCCTCGCCTGGTCGTGGGACGCGAGGAAGCCGGTGATCATCCGTGTGAGCGCGGCCTGGAGCCCGAGCGCCACGACGTACAGCCCGATGGTCGCACCGGCGACGGCGGTTTCCGTGTCCCACGCGCCGATGACGTCCACGACCCCCCTCCCGGTGATCACGACGGCGCTCACGGCTCCGGCGATGGGCCCGAGCGTCCATGGTCCCCGGATGTGGCGCTGCGACCACGCGAACCACAACCCCGCCAGCACGGCGAGAACGACGGCGGCGGTGGCTGCGTCCCGGGCGTGCTCGGCGTCCATGCTTCCCCCACTCGGTGGTCGCGTACCTCGGACCCGGCGTGGGAAGAAATCCTGCAAGCCGGACGAATACGACAGTAGTGTAGAGGGAAAGCGCAGGTCAGGGAAGGTTACTGGGCTTCACGGCGACAACGTGGTCGACGACCCGCCGTCGTACGGCCTCGTCGCGCACGATCCTGTTGTGCCCGAGTCCCGTGGTGGTGACGAGTTCGGCCGACCCGGCGTGTGCGCCCAGGAGTAGCTCGGACTGCCGGTGCGGGACGTACCTGTCGGCGTCGTCGTGCACGAACAGCGCCGGGACGGTCGCGGGCACGGGGCGGCGGGTGAGGTCGTAGCGCTCGTAGAGGTCGGGCTCGTCGGGAAAGCGCCGGCGGCGCACGACGTCGTCGTACCGTGCGCGGAGGCCCGGCGGCGTGCCGCTGGCCGCGAAGAACCCGTCGTTGATCGCGGTCGCCGAGGAGAGGCCCGCCAGCCCGGCGAACCGGCGCGCCGGGGCTCCGTCGGCAAGAGCCACCCCGGCGCCGAGCACGCCGGCGGAGTGTGCGACGACGCCCTCCCAGCCGCCGGGCTCGGCCTCGGACAGACGGTGGATGATCGCGACGTCGTCGGCCAGGGTGCGCCGGCTGCCGCCGGAGTCGCCGTGGCCCGGGGCGTCGTACGCCACCACGCGCCGCCCGGAGGCCAGGAGGTCCGCGATCACGGGGGCGAAGAACGAGGCGCGGGACTGCCAGCCGTGCACCAGCAGCACGGCGGGGGCGTCCGGGTCGCCCCAGGTGTGGACGGCGATGTCCACGGGCCGGCCCCTGTTGACCGCAGGCCTGCTGTGGCTGAGCGTGCTGCGGCGGGACGCCTGGTGGGTCTCCTGTTCGTGCGGACGTACGGGCGCACGCGGACCGAGCCGGAAGGCGACCCAGGTCGCGACCTCGGCGGCGAGCGGCGCGGGTAGATGGGCGAGGTGTCGCAACGTGGGCACGGTTCCTCCCGGAGAATCTGAACGATCGATCGGATTGTTTCTTACGCTACAACATGTGCGGACGGTCGTACACTCTCTTTATGGCGACACCGGAGACGGCTACCGGCAAGAGGCCCGGTACGGACGGAAGCGCGACCGACCTGCGCCGTGCCCGCGGGGACCGGACGCGGCGCGCGGTGCTCGACCAGGCGGTGCAGGACGCCTCGGTGCACGGGCTCGACGCCCTGTCCCTCGGCGGGCTGGCGGCGACGGCCCCCGTGAACAAGAGCGCGATCGCGGGGCTGTTCGGCTCGAAGGAAGGGCTGCAGCTCGCCGTCGTCGCGCGGGCCCGGGAGATCTACACCGACGCGGTCGTCGTCCCGGCCCGGCCGGCCGGGCGCGGGCTCGCCCGGGTCTGGGCACTGGTGGGGCGGTGGATCGACTACTCGCGCCGGAGGGTCTTCCGGGGCGGCTGCTTCTTCCGCACCGTCGAGATCGAGTTCGACATGCGGCCCGGGCCGGTGCGCGATGCCGTCGCCGAGGCGCAGGCCGACTGGGAGGGGTACCTGGCGCACCAGGTCGAGATCGCGGTGGGCGCCGGCGAGCTGTCTGCCGGAACCGACCCCGAGCAGGTGGCCTTCGAGGTGAACGCCCTGCTCAGCGCCGCGAACGACCGCTCACTGCTGTTCGACGACGAGCGGGCGTACGGCTACGCGGTGGCCGCGGTCCGCACGCTCCTGGAGTCCCGCGGAGCGGACCCGGCGACGCTGCGCTGACCGTGCGATGCTGCGCTGACCCTGCGACGCTGCGCTGACCGTGCGTCAGAAGGCGCCTCACGACCGTCACCGGCCGGTGACGGTCGTGAGGCGCCTCCTGACGCAGGGTCAGTTCGTTCTCGCCGACGGGGCGACCGCACCGCTGGTCGGCCGCGGCGACCGCTCACGGCCGCGGGCTTCAGCTCACGGCCGCGGGCTTCAGCTCACGGCCGCGGTTTCAGGTCAGGGCTGCAGTTCCAGCTCGCGGGTGCGGTCCCACTCCTCGGTCCAGCCCAGCGCGTCGAACAGGCTGTCGAGGATGCCGCCGGTGAAGCCCCACACCAGGTGCGTGGTCGTGCCGTCGGAGACCTGGAAGCCGGGCCCCCGGTAGGAGCGACCCTCGTGCCCCACCACGACCGTGACCCGGGAGGCGGGGTCCAGAAGGTCCGCGACCGGCGCGCGGAACACGTGCGACGACTCGGCCTCGTCGACGACTCCTACGGGTGTCGGCTTCGTCCACCAGCCGAGCACCGGCGTGACCACGTGGTTCGACACGGGCATCGGCAGCGGTTCGAACTCGCCGAGCACCTCGACGCCCGAGGGGTCGAGCCCGGTCTCCTCCTCTGCCTCGCGCAGCGCGGCCGCCACCATGGTCTCGCCGTCGTCGGCGCGGCCGCCGGGGAACGCCACCTGTCCGGCATGGGACCGCAGGGTCGCCGCGCGAGCCAGCAGCAGGACGTCGAGGTCGTCACGGACGGCCTCGGCCTGGGCGTGGTGGTCGGCGGGAAGTGTGTCGAGCACGCCGAACAGGATCAGCACCGCCGCGGGCCGGGCCGCGTCCGAGAAGCCGCCGCGCGCATGGCGCCACGGACCGGCGAACCCCGCTTCCGCAAGGGCTTCCAGCTGCGTGCGGGCGGGGGAGACTGCAGGTGACGAGCTCACGGGACGAGGCTACCGCCGCAGCCCGACCGGCGTGGACCGTGGGCGTGGACGGAGCGCCGCGGGCCCGCCACCGCGAACCGCGGCGGAGGGCTCACCAGCTCGTCTCGACCGGGCGGCCCTCCTCGTAGCCCGCCGCGGACTGCACCCCCACGGTGGCCCGCTCGGCGAACTCCGCCAGTGTCCGTGCGCCCGCGTACGTGCACGAGGACCGCAGGCCCGAGGTGATCTCGTCGAGCAGGTCCTCCACGCCCGGCCGCTGCGGGTCCAGGTACATGCGCCCGGTCGAGATGCCCTCCTCGTACAGAGCCTTGCGGGCCCTGTCGAACGCGGCCCCCTCCCCGGCGGTCCGCGCCGCCACGGCTCGGGCCGACGCCATCCCGAACGAGTCCTTGTACAGCCGGCCGTTCCCGTCCTCGCGCAGGTCGCCCGGGGACTCGAACGTCCCGGCGAACCAGGACCCGATCATCACCTGGGACGCCCCGGCGGCCAGCGCCAGGGCGACGTCGCGGGGGTGGCGCACGCCGCCGTCGGCCCAGACATGCTTGCCGAGCTCACGTGCCGCCGCGGCGCACTCGAGGACGGCGGAGAACTGCGGCCGCCCGACGGCGGTCTGCATCCGCGTGGTGCACATGGCGCCCGGTCCGACGCCGACCTTGACGATGTCGGCGCCGGCGGCCACCAGGTCGCGGGTGCCCTGCGCCGTGACCACGTTCCCCGCCACGACCGGCACCGCGGGGTCGACGGACCGGACCGCGTCGAGCGCGGCGAGCATCCGTCCCTGGTGGCCGTGCGCCGTGTCGACGACGAGCACGTCGACCCCTGCCGCGAGCAGGTCCTTCGTCTTGGCCGCGACGTCCCCGTTGATCCCGACCGCCGCACCCACGCGCAGCCGGCCCCGGCCGTCCACGGCGGGCGCGTAGACGGACGAACGCACCGCACCCTTGCGCGTCAGGACCCCGGTCAGCAGCCCGTCGCGGACCACGGGCGCGAACTGCAGGTGTGCGTCGTGCAGCGTGTCGAACGCCCGCTCGAGCCCGGCCGCCCGGGCCTCGGCGCTGCCCTCGGTGCCGCCCTCGGCGCCGCCCGCCAGGAGCTCGGCCTCGATCACCAGCGGGTCGGCCGACATGACGGTCCGCACCTGGGCGAACCGGTCGACGTCGAGGCAGTCGGCCTCGGTCACCACACCCACCGGCCGTTGCTGCTCGGTGACGACGGCGGCGCCGTGCGCGCGCTTGCCCAGCAGCGTCAGGACGGTGTGCACGGTGTCGTCCGGCGCCACGACCACCGGGGTCTCCACCACCGGGTCCTTCGACTTGACGTCCGCCACCACGTCGGCGACGACGCCGGCGGGCACGTCCTGCGGCAGGACCGCCAGTCCGCCGCGCCGCGCCACCGTCTCGGCCATGCGGCGGCCCGCCACGGCCGTCATGTTCGCCACGACGACGGGAATGCTGGTGCCGCAGCCGTCGGCGGTGGCGAGGTCGACGTCGAACCGCGAGGAGACGTCCGATCGTGACGGAACGAGGAAGACGTCGCCGTACGTCAGGTCATGGGCGGGCTCTTGGCCAGGCAGGAATCGCACCATGACAGACTATGACCGTTCGGTGTGGCTGGTGTGGAACTCGCAGTCCGAAGTTCGTCCGGCGCGGCCGGGGTACGTACGATGACTCCTTGCCGCGCGAGGCCCGAGTGGCCGGGAACGCGGTGCAGGGGGACGACGACGAGTTCGTGCCCGGTCCGCCCGGGACCAGGCCGCAGGGAAGGAACGACATGGCACTGCTGAGCGGGATCGGCTCGCCCGAGGACGTCCGGAAGCTCACGCCGGGCCAGCTCGACGAGCTCGCACAGGAGATCCGCGATTTCCTCGTGGAGAACGTCTCGCGCACCGGGGGACACCTCGGCCCGAACCTCGGCGTCGTCGAGCTCACCATCGCCATGCACCGCGTCTTCCGTTCCCCGCGTGACTCCTTCGTCTTCGACACCGGTCACCAGTCCTACGTGCACAAGCTGCTCACCGGCCGGCAGGACTTCTCCCGCCTGCGGCAGAAGGGCGGTCTGTCCGGCTACCCGTCGCGTGCCGAGTCGGAGCACGACATCGTCGAGAACTCCCACGCCTCCACGGCGCTGTCCTGGGCGGACGGCATCGCCAAGGCGAACGTCGTCGCCCACCGCGACGACCGTCACGTCGTCGCCGTCATCGGCGACGGCGCCCTGACCGGGGGCATGGCCTGGGAGGCCCTGAACAACATCGCCGAGGGCGCGGACCGCCGCCTCGTGGTCGTGGTCAACGACAACGGCCGCTCCTACTCGCCGACGATCGGCGGCCTGGCGAACCACCTCGACACGCTCCGCACCACGCGGGGCTACGAGGTGTTCCTGGACTGGGCCACCCGCACGCTGCACCGGTCCGGCCCGCCCGGACGCTTCGCCTGGCGCTGGATGCACGGCTTCAAGAAGGGCATCAAGGACGTCATCGCGCCGCAGGGTCTGTTCGAGGACCTGGGCATCAAGTACATCGGCCCCGTCGACGGGCACGACGCCGCGGCCATGGAGCACGCCCTGCGCCGCGCCAAGGCGTATGGCAAGCCTGTGATCGTGCACGCCATCACCGAGAAGGGCCGCGGCTACAAGCCGGCCGAGGAGGACATCGCCGACCGGTTCCACGCCGTGGGCGTGATCCACCCCGAGACCGGCCTGCCCGTGGCGCAGTCCCGGTTCGGCTGGACCAAGGTGTTCGCCGACGAGATCGTGCGGATCGGCCGCCGCCGTGGCGACGTCGTGGCGATCACGGCCGCCATGC
This sequence comes from Myceligenerans indicum, assembly GCF_016742955.1. Classification (GTDB taxonomy): domain Bacteria; phylum Actinomycetota; class Actinomycetes; order Actinomycetales; family Cellulomonadaceae; genus Myceligenerans; species Myceligenerans indicum. The sequence goes on from NZ_JABBYC010000005.1 coordinate 32,549, forward strand.
TGCACCCCGTCGGCCTCGCGCCGTTCGCCAGCGAGTTCCCCGAGCGCACGTTCGACGTCGGCATCGCCGAGCAGCACGCGGCCACGTCCGCCGCCGGCATGGCGTTCGCGGGGCTGCACCCGGTCGTCGCCGTCTACGCGACCTTCCTGAACCGCGCGTTCGACCAGGTCCTCATGGACGTGGCCCTGCACAAGGCCGGCGTCACGTTCGTGCTCGACCGCGCCGGCATCACCGGCGCCGACGGCGCCAGCCACAACGGCATGTGGGACATGGCGATGCTGCGGGTCGTTCCCGGCCTGCGCCTGGCCGCCCCGCGCGACGAGCCCACGCTCCGCGCCGCCCTGCGCACGAGCGTCGACGTCGACGACGCGCCCACCGTCGTGCGCTACCCCAAGGGCGCGCTCGGCGAGGACCTGCCGAGCGTCGAGGAGCTCGACGGCGTCGACATCGTCGGCCGCTTCGAGCCCAGGCCCCACGGCGTGACCGGCGCCCCGCGCACGGCCGGTCCCGGCGGGACCTCAGGCGCCACGCGTCAGCGCGTCCTCGTGGTCGGGGTCGGTGCCATGGCGCAGGCCGGGCTCGACGCGGGAGCCGCCCTCGCCGAGCACGGACTGGAGGCCACGGTCGCCGCTCCCACGTGGGTGCTGCCCGTGCCGGCCGCGCTGGTGAAGCTCGCAGGCGAGCACGATCTCGTCGTCACGATCGAGGACGGCCTGGCCGACGGCGGTGTGGGTGCCCTGCTCGCCCAGCGCGCCGGCGAGCAGGGCGTGCGCACCCGGCACGTGCACGTGGGGCTCGACGCGGTGTTCCTGGATCACGCGAGCCGCGAGCAGATCGCGACCGCGCAGCGGGTCACGGCGGCCGACGCCGTCCGCGACGCCCTGGCGGTGCTGGCCGGGGCCTGAGCCTCGGGGCACCACCCGGGCAGCGCTACGACCGCAGGAAGTCCAGGCTGGAGAACTGCTCGACGGCGGACTCCAGCTCGCGGATCCGCGAGTGGCCCTCCTCGATCAGCCGCCGGCCGGCGGCGATCCATCGGTCCAGGTCGGGTTCGGCCAGCGGGATGTCGGCGAGCAGGTCCGCGCTCTCCCGGAGCGTCAGCCCGACGCGCTGGCCGGCCCGCGCCAGCTTGATGCGGCAGACGGCGTCGACGGTGAACCGGCGGGCGCCTCCCGAGGTGCGGAACGCGGTCAGCACGCCGTGGCGCTCGTACAGGCGCACGGTGTTCGGGCTCACCCCGGCCTTGGCCGCGACCTCACCGACGGTGAGCGTCATGGCCAGGGTCTCCTTGGTCAGGGGCGCCGTGGCGGTGGTCATCGTGCTTCCTTCCCGGCCGTCACCGGCAGGTCGTCGGTAGCGGCTCCCGGGGAGCGGCCCCGGTCCCGAAGCCGCAGCACCAGTGCCGACAGGATCACGGCCAGGCTAACCGCCGTGGTGAGGCGCTGGGCGTCGACGACCGCGGCCGTGGCGGCCATCCGGTCCGCCACCGGGATCACGCCGAACTCCGCCAGGGAGGCCCCCGGCGCGAGCAGAGCGGTGAGCGCGGTGAAGACGGCCGTGAGCGTGGCCGTCCCGAGTGCGTTCGCGAGCGTGCTGACCAACGGGAGGATGGCCGAACCGGAGGCGAGGTCGGCCCCGCGCAGCCGGCGGGTGGCGGTCGCCATCGTCGGCATGATGACCGCCCCGCTGCCCAGTCCCTGCAGCGCGGCGAGCGCGCCGAGGACCACGTACGGGGTGTCAGGACGCAGGACCGCGATCGCGATCGCCCCCTGGACCACGGAGATCGTCAGTCCCGTCCCGATGACGGGCTTCGCCCCGAAGCGGTCCAGCAGACGCCCCGCCACCTGGACGCTCGCCCCCAGCGCGAGGGCGCCGGGCACCATCACCAGCGCCGTCGTGAGCGCGCTGTCGCCGCGCACCACCTGGACGTACGTGGGCATCAGCAGCATCGAGCCGAAGTACGGCGCCGTGTACAGCCCGAGTCCGAGCGCGTTGCGGCCGAACTCGGGCCGTCGCAGCAGCCGGATCCGCAGCAGCGGCTCCGCCCGCCCCAGCGACCGGCGTGCGAACGCCGCGCCGAGGGTGAGCCCCGCGAGCACCGCCAGGACCCGTACCGGCCACGGCGTCCCGGCGGCGCTGATCCCGTAGGCCGTGCACACGGCGCCCGGGACGAGCAGGGCCGCTCCGGCGACGTCCGGCCGAGGTTTGCGGTCCGCGGCGGTCGTCCGGGCCCAGCGCAGGACGCCGGCTGCGGCGAGCAGGGCCGGCGGTGCGGTGACGAGGAAGACCGCGTGCCAGGAGAAGTGCTCCAGCAGGAACCCGCCGAGCACGGGCCCGAGGACCGGGCCGAGGAACAGCGGGAGGCCGACGAGGGAGGCCATCCGCCCGCGGCGCTCGGGAGGCGCCGCGGCGAACGCGATCGTCATGCCCAGCGGCGTGATCAGGCCTCCCGCCAGGCCGAGCACCACGCGGGCGGCGAGCAGGGCCGGCAGGCCCCCGGCCAGCCCGGCGCCCACCGAGGCGACCGCGAAGCCGAGCAGCGCGGCCACGTACACCCGGCTCGCACCCCAGCGCCCCGCGAGCCAGGCCGCGAGCGGCATCGTCGCGACCATCGCGAGGGTGTACCCGGAGGAGAGCCACTGGGTCGTGGCGAGTGGTACCTCGAACACCTTCGTCAGCTCGGGGATCGTCACGGTCACGATCGTGGTGTCCAGCACGGCGAGCAGGCCGCCGAGCGCGACGACCAGCCCGACACGGGTCTCGGCCGCCCGGGGGCGCCCGGCCGTGCGCACGGTGGTGGCCGCGCGGGTGCCCTCGGCGGCGGTCTCCGTCGTGGTCCTCATGCCGCCACCAGCCGATCCTGGGCGCGGGCGGTCCGCAGCGCGCTCGCCCACCAGCGCAGTTCGCCGAGCAGGTCCCGCCACACGGCCAGTGCCGCGTCGGACGGCCGGAACCGGCCCTCGGCCGTCAGCCTCTGCCACGGCTGGTTCAGCAGGAGGGCCTCGCGGACCGTCGTCGCCCGGAGCTCGGGGAACACCGTGCGCAGGTGCTCGACGGCGCGTGAGCCGCCCGTGTGCGCGCCGTACGCGACGAACGCGACGGGCTTGCGCGCCCACGGTTCGAGGTGCTGGTCGATGGCGTTCTTCAGGGCTGCCGGGTAGCTGTGGTTGTACTCCGGCGTCAGGATCAGGAAGCCGTCGGCGCGGTTCAGGCGGTCCGCGATCGGCGAGGGCGCGCCGCCCGGCACGCCGAGCCCGGTCATCGGCAGGTCGGTGGTCGCCAGGTCCACCACGTCGAGCTCGATCCCGTCGGCGCCGGCGAGCTCCTCGCGCAGCCACGCGAGCAGGGGGTCGGCCATCCGCGGGGACCGGACGCTGGCCACCAGGAGCACGATCCGCAGGGGGTCGGCGTCGTGGAGGGGACCGGTTCGTGTCGTCGGTGTCGTCATGGTGGCGACGCTAGAAGTTCGCCCATGGGTCAACTCAAGATGGGCCGAGGCCAGGGTGCGCAGGACGTAAGCTCGTCGGGTGTGCACGGTGCTGTTGCGTCTGGACCCCGCGGCCGACTGGCCGCTGCTGCTCGCCGCCGTCCGGGACGAGGTCGCCGACCGTCCGTGGGAGCCGCCGGGGGAGTACTGGCCGCAGGAGGCCCCAGGTCTCGTCGGGGGCCGTGACCTGCTGGCCGGCGGGACGTGGCTGGCCGTGCGGCGCGGCGGTCCCCACGGTGGCGGCGGTGCCGCGTCGAGCGGTGCCGGGTCGAGCGGTGCCGGGTCGAGCGGTGCCGGTCCGGATGGTGGGATGTCCGGTGGCGTCGTGTCGGGTGGCATCGTGTCCGGTGGCGTCATGTCGGGTGGCGCCATGTCGGGTGGCGCCATGTTCGACGGCGTGGCGCCCGCGGGCGCGCGGCCTGCCGGTGGCTCCGGCCCTGGTGTCGCTGCGGTCCTCAACGGCAGCTTCATGAACCGGCTCGACCGGTCCGCGCCGGGGAGCGCACCGTCGTCCAGCAGGCCGAGCCGGGGGCGGCTGCCCCTGCGGGCGCTCACCTCGGGCGTGCCCGACGCCGGCCGGTTGCGCGAGTACGAGGTGGTGCACCTGCTGGTCGCCGACGCGGACGGCGCGCGGCTCGTCTCCTGGGACGGGCAGGAGGTGACCGACACCGCGATCCCGCCGGGCGACCACATCGTCACGAACGAGGGCCTCGACGTCGCCGACGACCCGCTCGTGCCGCACTTCGCGCCGCTCCTGGCCGGGGCCGGCATCCCCGGCGGTACCCGGCTGTCGCCGGACGGCCCGAGCGGGACGGACCTGCCGGGCCCGACCACGGACTGGTGGGGCGACTGGACGCACCTGCTGCGCGGCGACGGGCTGGCCGAGGACGACCCGCGGGCGCTGCTGGTGCGGCACGAACTGCCGGACGGCCGGGTGTTCGGGTCGGTGTCGGCGACGCTGCTGGCGCTCGGCCGGGAGCCGGGCCGCGTGCGGATGGACTTCACGGGGACGCCGTCGAACCCGGAATGGAAGCAGGTCGAGGTCTGACTCCGGCGCGGCCGGCCCCGTTGCCGGCCGGCCCCGTTGCCGGCCGGCCTGCTGTCCGTCGTCCGTCGTCCGTCGTCCGTCGTCCGTCGCCGCAGCGTGCCGCCACCATGGGCCCAATGGGTGACCTCTCCACCGACGTGAGAAAAGTGTGCCAAGCGCCGTGCGCGGCACCACCCTGACGCTGATCGGGAATGTCGGATACGGCGGGTACGCTGGCGCCGCGATGTCTGAGACTTCCGTGGATGTTCCGATCAAGAGCCGCCAGGCGCGTCAGGTCGTGGAGGAGGCGACCGCCCGGCTGGCGGACGCACGGCTGTTGCTGGCCTCCGACGGGCCCTATCGCGACAAGGTCCGCGAGGCCTATCAGGTGGCGCGGCAGGTGCGCGTGCGCGCCGAGCTGCGGACGGTCGCGGTCGAGGAACTGGAGCTCCGGCGCAAGAAGCTTCGGGTCGCGGTGCTGCGCAAGAAGGGCTTTCGCGACGTGCCCTCGGTGCTCGAAGCGGGCGTGGACGGCCTGGTCGAGGCCGGGATCGGGGAGACGACGGCGCGCCCCGCGGTCGCCGCGGCGACCGAGCTGGCGGACGAGGCCGACGCCGACCTGCGCTTCCGGATCGACGTCGACCCCCACGACCCGTACGCCACGGACCTCGTGCGGTCGCTGCGCATGTTCGGTGCCGTCACGGACGCGCGACACCGGCACTACGACGACGCGCGCCGGCTCCATGCGGTCCTCCCGCAGTACCTCGGCCCGGCGCAGGTGCTGACGCGATGGTGGCGGCGCCTGCTGGCGGACTCCGGCGGCCGCGTGGAAGCGGCCGCGGCGATCGGCGCGCTGCGCAATGCGTTGGGGGCCTCCTCGCCGGACCTCGCGACGGCCGCCGGGCAGGTGCGCGTCGTCACGGCCGGTGGCGGGGCCGACGGCGTGTGGGAGGACTTCGAGCGGCGGTCGGCCGACTACTACGGGCTGCTCAGCCAGGTGGTGGATCTCGGCGACGACCACGAGGCGGCCGAGGGCTTCCTCCCGGCCGACGTCGTGCGGCGGGTCGAGGCCCAGCCCCTGGACCGCTCCCTGCTGCACGCGAACCTGCGTGCCTATCAGGCGTTCGGCGCGAAGTACGCGCTGGTGCAGCGCCGCACGATCCTCGGCGACGAGATGGGCCTCGGCAAGACGATGCAGTCTCTCGCCACGATGACGCACCTCGCCGCCACCCGGCCCGACGACGACGGGCCCGCACACTTCCTCGTGGTGTGCCCGGCGAGCGTGGTCACGAACTGGGCCCGCGAGGTGACGACCCACTCGAGCCTGGCCGCCGTCGTGATGCATGGCGGTGACCGGGACACGGCGGCCCGGGTGTGGGCCGCGTCGGGCGGTGTCGGGGTGACGACCTTCGAGATGCTCGCGCGCCTCCCGCTTCCCGAGGACCTGAGTCCCACGCTCATGGTGGTCGACGAGGCCCACTACGTGAAGAATCCCGAGACGCTGCGCGGCCGGACCGTGCGCACGTGGTCCGACCGGGCCGACCGCGTCCTGTTCCTGTCCGGGACACCGATGGAGAACAAGGTCGCGGAGTTCAAGGCGATGGTCGGCTACCTGCAGCCGTCCGTGGCCCGGCAGCTCGACCCCAACGCCGGTGTGTCCGGCGCGCAGGCGTTCCGGCGCATCGTCGCGCCGGCCTATCTGCGCCGCAACACCGAGGACGTCCTCACCGAGCTCCCCGACCTCGTCCAGGTCGAGGAGTGGGAGCAGTTCGGCCCGGCGGACGGTGCGGCCTATCGCGCGGCGGTGGCCGGCGGCAACTTCATGGCGATGCGGCGCGCGGCCTTCGCCGTCGAGCGTGCCGCGGACTCCGCGAAGCTGCTGCGGCTCCGGGCGCTCGTGGACGAGGCCGTGGCCAACGGCCGCCGCGTCATCGTCTTCTCCTACTTCCTCGACGTGCTCGAACAGGTGATGGACCTGCTCGGCGACGTCGCCGTGGGCCCGCTGACCGGCAGGGTGAAGGTGGCCGAGCGGCAGGAGATGGTCGACAGCCTGTCCGGGCCGGCCGGACCCAGCGTGCTCGTCAGTCAGATCACCGCCGGGGGAGTGGGGCTGAACGTCCAGGCGGCCTCCGTGGTGATCTTCTGCGAACCGCAGGTCAAACCCACGATCGAGGCGCAGGCCGTGGCGCGCGCGCACAGGATGGGACAGACCCGGACCGTGCAGGTGCACCGGCTGCTCGTGGAGGACTCCGTGGACCAGCGCATGATGGAGATCCTGGACACCAAGGCCGCGCTGTTCGAGCAGTTCGCCCGGCAGTCCGAGATCACCGAGACCTCGGACCTGGCGGTCGCGGTGGGCGATCCGGCAGGCGCGGAGGTGCCGTCCGAGGCCGAGCTGGGCAGGACGATCGTCGCTCAGGAGCGGGAACGGCTCGGGGCGGCCGGGCATCCCGAGCGGGGCGAGAGCGAGGAGCCGGCCGGCGTGCGATAGGCCCTCCACGGCGCCTGGTGAGGAGCGCCGCGCCCGGCCGTCCGGGTGAAGATGGAAAACCTCTTCCACAGGACTCGGTTCTCGTAGCGTTTCGACTGGACTCATGGCACACCGGTGCGCAAGACTGCACATGTGAGCGAAATCACACGGAAATCACTGTCTGACTCCGCGTCCGGCGCGGGCGATGCCGCCCCGCACGGGGAGGAACTCACGGCCGCCGAGGCGGCCCGTCGGCTGGGCGTGTCATCTTTGCACGTCATCGACCTGCTGGAGGCCGGCGAGCTCGACTTCCACATGGTCGGTTCGGACGTCTGCTTCGACGCGGCCGATGTTGCCACCTACAAGGCGGACCGCGAGTCCCGTGACCAGGAGCACCTCGTAGGCGCCTGACCTGCGCCACGCGGCACCCGGCCCGGTGCCGGGCGGAGCGTTTCGTCGGCGCGCCCCCGTGGGATCGCCGAGGCCCCGTCGTGAATCACGTCATTGCGTGTCCGGGACGCGCGCCTCCGGCCCGGCCGTCCGCGCGCGCAGGCGTTCCAGGCCCGTGCGCGTGGCGATGACGATGAGGTGGTGGTTGTGCTGGAGGGGGTTCGTCGCGGCGGGCCGGAACACGTCGGTCTCGAACCCCCTCTGAGGGCGGCGGACCGCGAGCAGCCGCACCTCGCCCGGAATGTCTACCTCTCGTGCCTGCCGGTGCTCGAGCTCGCAGCGTGCGTGCATCGGTACCTCGGCGACCAGCAGGACCCGTTCCCGGAACGGCACGGTGTCGAGCACGTCCGGCCCCATCACGGAGGCCGCGAAGGCGGGGGAGGCGAGCGCGGACGCGCTGCGCGGCGCCGAGCCGGGGATGAGTCCGCGCACGCGCCGGGCGAAGTCCTCGTCGAAGAGGCGCAGCACACGGCGCAGCCTGGCGTTCCCCGGGGCGCGGTCGACCGAGTCCGCGGCGATGCTGATGCCGATGTTCGCGACGTCGTCGCTCGTCATCGCCATCACGGCGCGTGCCGTGCCGATCTGTGCGGCCTTGAGCACCTCGGCCCGCCGGCCGTCGCCGATCACCACCGGGACACCGTGCTCCCGGGCGAAGGGGATGCCGCGGGCGCCGTCGTCGTGCAGGTTGACCGCGACCACCGGGATGCCCCGCTCCAGGAGGGTCGCCAGGACGCGCGTCCCGACGTCGCCCAGGCCCACGACGACGACGTGGCCGGACATGGGGGATCCCGGGCCGGACGTGGCCGCGGCGAGCCGTGCGCGCACGACGGCGTCCACGAGCGCGGCGGTGAGCAGGGGGATCACGGCGACGCTGATGAGCGTGACGACCACCTGCACCGCGCGGGTGACGGACCGGGAACCCTCGTCCGGGTCGGCGCCGGCGAGCGTCTCGAGGACGATCCGGTAGAGAGCGGTCGTCCAGGGAGTCGGCTCGGTGAGCGACACGAGCGTCGTCCCGGCCGCGATGACGAGTGCCAGGACGGCCAGGGCGTACCAGACGTACCGGTTCAGGTTCTGGCGGACGAAGTACCAGAGGCGACCGTTCGGCCGGCGTGGGCCCGGCCCGGGCTCGGGGGCGGGAGAGGCGACGCTGACTGCGATGCGCCGGTCGAGCTCCGGGTCGTCGTCGGGCGGCAGCATCACCGTGTCCTCGGCGCCCCGTGCGCCGTCGAGCGCCGCGAGCGTGAACCAGGGCGGGCCGTGCAGCTGGTGGGGCTTGCCGACCAGGAGGTCGATCCCGGGCACCTCCAGGTGCCGGGCCTCACCCAGTGCCAGCGCGACGAGCGGTGGGGCCGCGATCTTCGAGGCGGACAGCACATCGCAGTTGGGCAGGTGATCCGCGATACCGACGCCGAGCTCGTCGTCGAAGAACCGGACCACGAGCCGCACCCCTGGCTTCAGTTCGTTGACCAGGAGTGCGGTCTCGATGTTGCCGGCGTCGTCCTGGTCGAGGAGGGCGACGGCGTCGGCGTCGTCGATCCGTGCACGCCGCAGGGCGGCGTCGTCGGGCCGGGCCGCCTCCACGATCCGTACGTGGTCGAGGGCGGCGGTACGGGCGCCGTGCCTCGAGTCCGCGGAGGGCAGGATCACGGTGACGTCGCCCTGGTAGCGGGTGCTGAGCGCGTACGAGACGCGGAACGCGAGCGGGCCGTCCCCGCAGACGACGAACTGCGGGCGATGCCGGCGGGTCGCGATCACCATGGTCCGGACGATACCCGGCGCGGGATCCAAAATATGAAAAATCCGGCGCTGTGCGGTGTGCGAGCACGCCCGCGAACCGGATGGTTCACGGGCGTGCTCGCGGGGCGCCGCGAGCACGTGGCCGCGGCGGCCCTGACCCGACGCGGAGCCGGTGGTCAGGCGGGGACGTTCGCCACGCCGTCGGGCAGGAACCGCTTGCCCAGGACCTTCTCGCTGTAGCCCGTGCGGTCCAGGTACGGCGTGATGCCGCCCGTGTGGAAGCCCCAGCCGGCGCCGAGAATCATGCACAGATCGATCTGCTGCGGACCGGCCACGACCTTCTCGTCGAGCATGAGGCCGATCTCCGTGGCGGTCGCGGTCAGGACGGCGTCGAGCACGCCCGGGCCGTCGAGCACCGGGGTGCCGTTCCGGCCGGTCGTTCCCGCCTCGAGTGCGTCCCCGAACGCGGCCTGCACCGCCGGGTCGACGGGCTTGGGCAGGCCCTTGGAGGGGGCGTCGAGCACGAGCCGGGTCCCGTCGGCCACGATCTTCTTCAGGCCGGGCGACGTCGGGATGCGGTCCCCGAGGTCCTCACGCAGGGACGTGAGCACGTGGTCCGCCACGGCGGGGCCGACGAGGTCGGTGAGCTCGAAGGTCGGCATCGGGAAGCCGAGCGGTGCGAGCGCGCGGTCGGCGACCTCCACGGGCGTGCCGTTCTCGATCGCCTCGAGCACCTTGCCCATCACGAGGATGAGGAGGCGGTTGACGACGAAGCCGGGGCGGTCGCCCGCCAGGACGGCGGTCTTGCGCAGCTTCTTCGTGATGCCGAACGCGGTGGCGAGTGCCTCGTCGGACGTCTTGTCGGCGTGGATCACCTCGACCAGAGGCATCTGGGCGACCGGGTTGAAGAAGTGGATGCCCACCACGCGCTCGGGGTGGGCCAGATCGGCCGACATCTCCGTGACGGACAGCGCCGAGGTGTTGGTCGCGAGGACCGCCTCGGGGGAGATGATGCCCTCGAGCTCCGCGAACACCTTCTTCTTCAGGCCCATCACCTCGGTGACGGCCTCGATGACGAAGTCGCAGGAGGCGAACTCCTGGATGTCGGTGGTGCCGGACACGGACGCGACGATGCGCCGCGCGGCGCTCTCGGCGAGCTTGCCGCGTGCCACGAGCTTCTCCGCCGTGCCGCGCACGAAGTCCAGGCCCTTGTCGACGCGCTCCTGGTCGAGGTCGCGCATGACCACCGGGACCTGCAGCCGCTGGGCGAACAGGAACGCGATCTGGGCGGCCATGAGGCCGGCGCCGACGATGCCGACGCGGGTGACCGGGCGGGCGAGCTTCGGGTCGGGCGCGCCGTGGGGCTTCTTGCCGCCGGAGACGAGGTTGAACGCGTAGACGCTCGCGCGCATCTCGTCGGACATGATGAGGTCGGCCAGTGCCTCGTCCTCGGCCTGGAACGCCTCGGTCCGCGTGGCGTTGCGCGCGCCGGCCACGAGGTCCAGCGCGCGGTACGGGGCCGGGCGCGAGTCGCCGATCGTTGCTTCCAGGTGCGCTCGTACGCCGGAGACGACGGCGTCCCACACGGGCTGCGGGTCCAGCTCTCGCCGGGCGACCTCGACCTCTCCCCGGAGCACCTTCGCGGCCCAGAGGATCGACTGCTCGAGGAAGTCCGCGGCGTCGAACTGCGCGTCCACCAGACCGAGCTGCAGGGCTTCGGCCGGCTTGTACGGCTTCTGCGACGCCGGGCGCGTGAAGATGACGTCGATGGCCTTCTCGATGCCGACCAGGCGCGGCACGATGTAGGCGCCGCCCCAGCCCGGGACGAGGCCGATGGAGGTCTCGGGCAGGCCCAGGCCGGCGGCGTCGGACGAGACCGTGCGGTAGTCGCAGTTCAGCGCGACCTCCAGGCCGCCGCCCAGGGCCAGGCCGTTCACGAAGGCGAACGTGGGGACGCCGTGCTGCTCGCGCAGGTCCCCGAGGATCGCGTAGGCCCGGTGACCGGCGCGGCCGAGTTCGAGCGCGTCGTCGCGGTCGGTGATGGCCTGCGCGCCCTTGAGATCGGCGCCGGCGGCGAGGAAGTACGGCTTGCCGGTGACGGCGACCGCGGCGATCTCACCGGCGGCGGCACGCTCGCGCAGCCCTTCCAGGGCCGCGGTCAGCTCGGCCATGCCCTGCGGGCCGAGCGTGTTGGGCTTGGTGTGGTCGAAGCCGTTGTCCAGCGTGACGAGGGCGAGCGTGCCGGCGCCGCCGGGAAGGGTGACGTCGCGGACGAGGGCGTGGGTGACGCGCTCGGTGGGTGCGTTCTCGGTTGCGGTCACTTGGCGCTCTCCTCGGTGGTGTGGCCGGAGTAGTCGGCGTGGTGCGGGTTCTCCCAGATGACGGTGCCACCCTGGCCCAGGCCGACGCACATCGTGGTGATGCCGTAGCGGACCTCGGGGTGCTGCTCGAACTGGCGGGCGAGCTGGGTCATGAGGCGCACGCCCGACGACGCGAGCGGGTGGCCCATCGCGATCGCGCCGCCGTAGGGGTTGACGCGCGGGTCGTCGTCGGCGATGCCGTAGTGGTCCAGGAACGAGAGCACCTGCACCGCGAATGCCTCGTTGATCTCGATCAGCCCGATGTCGTCGATGGCAAGGCCCGCGCTCGCGAGCGCCTTGTCCGTGGCGGGGACGGGGCCGTAGCCCATGATCTCCGGGGCCACGCCGGCGAAGGCGTAGGACACCAGGCGCATCCGGACGGGCAGGCCGAGCTCGGCGGCGGTGTCGCCGGCGGCGAGGACGGAGGCGGTGGCGCCGTCGGTCAGCGGGGAGGACGTGGCCGGGGTGACGCGGCCGCCGGGGCGGAACGGCGTCTTCAGGTCGGCGATGCCTTCCATGTTGGTCTCGGGCCGCGGGAGCTCGTCGGCGGTGGCCAGGCCCCAGCCCAACTCGGCGGAGCGGGCGGCGACGGGCACGAGGTCCGGGTCGATGTTGCCGTTGGCCAGCGCCTTGGCGTACTTGGCCTGGGAGTTGACCGCGAAGGCGTCCGCGCGCTCCTTGGTGAGGTGCGGGAACGTGTCGTGCAGGTTCTCGGCCGTGACGCCCATGTTGAGGGCCTGCGGGTCGACGAGCTTCTCGGCGACGAAGCGCGGGTTCACGTCGGCGCTGAAACCCATCGGGTGACGGCCCATGTGCTCGACGCCGCCCGCCACGGTGATGTCGGCGGCACCCATGGCGATGGAGCCGGCGGTGGTGGTCACGGCCGTCATGGCGCCCGCGCACATGCGGTCGATGGCGTAGCCGGGAACGGTGTTGGGCAGGCCGGCCAGGACGCCGACGGTGCGGCCGAGGGTCAGGCCCTGGTCGCCCTCCTGGGTCGTCGCTGCGATCGCGACCTCGCCGATGCGCTCGGCGGGCAGCTCGGGGTGGCGGCGCAGCAGCTCGCGAACCAGCTTGACGACGAGATCGTCGGCGCGGGTCTCTGCGAACAGGCCGTCGGGCTTCGCCTTGCCGAACGGGGTGCGGACGCCGTCGACGAAGACGACGTCGCGTACGGTCCGTCGCGTGGGCGCGGATGTAGCCGTCATGGGCAGCTCCTTGGTCGGACGGCGGCGTCCCTCAGCGACGCCGCTCGGTGCTCGCGATACACGCTACCCCGAGTATCGGTAAAAAACCTAGCCCTGCCGAGACTAGGTATCACCAGGAGCTGAGACGAAGGCTCAGTGTCCGCCGCGGAGCTTGCGGACCACCTTCTTGGCCGTCGGCAGCGCGTTGTTCCACGTGCTGTACCAGCGCGAGAACGGCACGTCGATACTTCCCACGAGCTCGTCCTCGTGCTTGGCGAACCCTCGCTTGAAGTTCGAGATGCCGTCGTTCAGAAGTCCGTTGACGTCGTAGCGGATCACGCCGCGCTCCTTCATGGCGCAGATCGCGTGCCACTTGAGGCCGTAGTTGGCCCGCAGGTTCATGCCGTCGTCGTTCATGCCGCCGTACAGCTCGAACGACGTCGTGTTCGAGGCCGCGAACCACACGAACGACACCGGGCGGTCGTACGGGCCGCCGTCGGACGAGCGGGCGAATGCGGCGAAGATCGGCGAGGCGCTGCCGAGCGCGGTCTTGACCAGGTGGTAGTAGCTGTCCGAGTGCAGCCCGAACCCGGCACGCTCGGCCGTGGCGTGATAGATGGCGAGGCACGCGTCGATCTCCCTGGCCGAGGTGACCTCGCGGAACTCCAGGTCCTCGCGCTGTGACTTGCGGATGTACTGCCGCGTCTTCTTCGACATGGCTGCCATCAGCTCGTCCTCGCTCTTGCGCAGGTCGAGGATCAGTGTGGACGGGTACAGCACCGGGTTCGGCGCGTAGCGGCGGTTCGGCAGGCTCGTCTGGGTGCCGACCGGCCAGTCCGGCTCGATGGTGATGCCCACGCCGCCGATGTTCTCCCGCGCCCAGTCGGTCATGGCGTTGGTGACGAGGTCGCGGGTGGCGGAGTCGCCCACGCCGAAGACGGCGCGCATCGTGTTGGCCCCGTCCAGATGCGCCACCACGGGCCCGCGCGGCACGTAGGCGAGCGCCTTGAACTGCGCGGGCAGGGGCCGCTCCAGCACCTGGGCCAGGCCGGCCGTGCGGCCGCCCGAGGTGATCCGCAGGCGGTGCGCGGTCCAGGCTCCCGCGGACTTGAGCTCGCCCCAGCCCCACAGCTGCAGCGGGTGGCCCCCCAGCCCGTTCACCTCGTGATCCCAGGCGGATCGTTCGGTGACGACCTCGACGGAGACGGAAGCGGCGGCCGACGTGGCAGGGGAGGGTGTGGCAGAGGCTGGCATGGTCAGACTCTATCGATAGGGACGGACATCGACGAAGAGTGAAACGCAGGCCGGGGGCGGCGCGAGCGGTCAGTGGATCTCGGCGAGGGTTTCGGCCAGTGGCGTCGCGAGCAGGCCGATCTGCCACTCCCGTGCCCGGCGGCTCCGCAGGAACTCGGCGACGGCGTCGGCGCCGGCCGGCTCGGGCGGCTTCCAGCAGAGCCTGCGCAGCGCGTCCGGCTGCAGCAGGTTCTCGACCGGCACCGACAGGCGCTCGGAGAAACCGGCGACGAGCTCGCGCGCGCCCTTCAGCCGGCGGGCGGCGAGCGGGTCGCGGTCACCCCACAGCCGCGGTGCGGGAGGGCCTTCGGTGCGGGGCCCGCGCACGGTCGGGAGCTGACTCTCGGGAAGCGCGCTCGCGGCGTCGATGGCGCGCTGCCAGTATCCGGCCCGGCGCCTGGCGCCCTTGCCCGTGAACTCCGGCAGGGCCACGAGCTGCCCCGCCGTGCGCGGCATGGCGCGTGCCGCCGCGACGATCGCACGGTCCGGCAGGACGCGGCCCGGCGAGATGTCACGGGCGCGGGCGGTCGCGTCACGCGCCTCCCACAGGGCGCGGACCACGGCGACCTGGCGGGGCTTGCGCAGCACGTGCATGCCCGAGGTGCGGCGCCAGGGGTCGACTCGCGGGGGAGGCGGCGGCGCGGTGCGGACCGCCTCGAACTCCTGGGCGGCCCACTCGGCCTTGCCCGCGGCCTCAAGGCGTTCGGCGAGGTCGTCGCGGACCTCCACCAGGACCTCCACGTCGAGTGCGGCATAGCGCAGCCAGTCCTCGGGCAGCGGGCGGGTGGACCAGTCCACCGCGGAGTGTTCCTTGGCCAGGCCCAGTCCCAGGGTCTCGGCGACCACCGCGGCCAGGCCCACACGTTCGAGGCCCAGCAGACGTGCCGCGAGTTCCGTGTCGAACACGCGCGCCGGCCGCAGGCCGTGCTCGCCGAGGCCGGGCAGGTCCTGGGACGCCGCGTGCAGCACGTATTCGGCGTCGCCGATCGCGTCCCCCAGGGGCGAGAGGTCCGGCAGGGCGACGGGGTCGATCAGGGCGATCCCGGCTCCTGCCCGCTTGAGCTGTACGAGGTAGGTGGCCTGGCCGTAGCGGTATCCGGAGGCGCGTTCGGCATCGGCGGCGACCGGTCCGGTGCCGCGGGCGAAGGCGTCCATGACCTTCTCGAGCTCTTCCGGCCGGGTCGTGACGGGAGGCAGGCCCCCGGACGGCTCAGTCAGCGGTGTGACCGCCGCGCCGTCGTCGGCGCTGCGCGCAGGGGGTTCGTTCATGGCCCCACCGTATGCGGGCGTTGGGGGCGGTCGGTAAAACGCCTGGTGAGCGCAGTGACTCCGATCGGCAGGGGAGGGACACCCGCCGCGGTGGACAGCAGCGCCGTCCAGGCCTGCAGATGGGCGCCGAGTCGCGTGTCGACGGGTGTCCACGAGGCCCGGAGCTCGAGGTCCACGGCGTCGGGCGTGTCCGCCAGGGCGCCGAAGCTCTTCGACAGCACGCGCGTCACCGTTCCGCCTTCGGCGAGCGCGTCCGTGCCGGGCCGCAGGCCCGCGAGGTCCAGGCACTCGGGGATCCAGGACCAGGCGACGTCGGCCAGCAGGGGATCGGTGGCCATCTCGGGTTCCAGGGTGGCGCGCACCAGCGTGACGATCCGGAACGTGCCCTGCCAGGACTCCTGTCCCGCCGGGTCGTGCAGGACGACGAACCGGCCGGTGGCGACCGGGGCGTCGTCGTCCCCGGCGGCGTCCGCGGTCACCTCGCCCGACAGCGCGACGCTGTACGGGGCCACGCGGACGGGTGCCGCGATCTCCTCGACGTGCACCCCGGGCCGCGCGCCCCGGCCACGCAGATCGGCGAGGGCGTCCGCGAACTCGGCCGGCACGTCGTTGCTCACCCCTGCACGGTACGCGCCGCCGGGGCCGGGGCGGGGCAGCCACGCGGATATGGACTCGCCTCGATGCCCCAGATCGTGACCGATCGGCAGCCGGGCCGGCGCGACAATGCCCGCACCGCACTCATGGCAGACGTTCCTTGCCGGGGACCGAGAACGCCGTCGTGCATGGTGGGAGGGTTCCCACCATGCACGACGGCGTTCTCGTGGCTGTCCGCGGCGGACTGCCCGCCGCGGGCCGGGCCGTGAGCCGGGCCGACCGCGGCCGGCTCCGGCGAGGAGTGTCAGGCCTGGGCCGGGAGCTCGGCGGCCTTCGGGTCCGGGCCGAAACGGTTGGGGCCCACGGTGCCGGGGAGGATCACCATGACGAGCACGATGATCCCGCCGACGAACGGGATGAGGCCCAGCAGGATGAAGAACCCGGACTTGTCGCTGTCGTGCAGGCGGCGCACCGTGACAGCGAGCGAGGGCAGCAGAAGGGCGAGGCTGAGGATCCCGAGGATCACGTAGCCGACGACACCCATCGCCGGCATCTGCGCCGCCCCGGGGTTCTCCGCAGCGGCTGTCGACATCTGCCCGATGGCGGGGAAGATGAAGATCGCCTCGATCAGGAGCACGACGATCGTGTACGCCAGGGTGTACCACCAGTACTCCGACCGGCGTGCCCGCCCGTTGAAGTCCGCATACTTGGACAGCACGGTCCGGATCGACTCCATGAAGGACATTTGAGGCCTCTCTATGAGTAAGGGGCGGATACTGACACCGCCCGTACGTGACACAGTCTGACGGCTTGCACAGGTTCTTCACGGCATTTGTTGCTCCCGCACGGCAAAAGCCCACGATGCGACACCAAATCGTTATGACCGGTGTGCGCAGTCTCCACGATTCCTCTTCCCCGGCCGGGTCGCCGAGCCGCCCAGGAGGAGCGAAGCGCGCGCAGAGCGACCGGGCCCGACGCAGGTCCACCGTGCGGGAGAGATCCCGCCCGGCAGGTCCACGTCGGGCCCGGTCGTCGTGTCGCCGCTCAGTATCCCGTGCTGGTCGGCTCCGGGTAGTACTGGGCGTACTTGCGCCGGTAGTTCTGCGTGATCGCCTCGACGATCAGGCGCCGCTTCATGCCGGTGTCCCGGTCGTACTTGAGCGGGTTGACCACCTTGCCCTCGGACCTCAGGCGCTTCAGGCGCGTCTTGAGCTCCGGGTCGAGCACATACTTCAGCAGCAGCCCGAACGGCACCACGGTGTACAGCACCTCGCTCGTGGCCCGCAGCGGCTGGATCGGCCGGCCGAGCACCTGGTCCTCGACCAGCACTCGCGCCACGTTCGCCCCGCCGGCGGTCACGTAGAAGTTGTTCCGCCCGATGCGCGGGTTCACCTCGAAGTACACGTGCCTGCCCGTGCGCGGGTCGAGCTTGTAGTCGAAGTTCGCGAAGCCCACGTAGCCGGTCGCGTCGAGGAACCGGGTGGCGGCCTCCATGGCGTCGTCGTACGGCTCCACGAGGATCGCGGCCGGGATGCCGAGCGTGCCCGGCGTGTGTTCCTCCAGCAGCACGCGGCCCGTGGCCAGCAGCGTCACCGTGCCCGACGAGTCGCGGTAGGCGGTCAGCGAGCGCATCTGCGTCTCGTCGCCCGGGATGAACTCCTGCACGAGGAACGCACTCGGATAGCCGGCGTCGACCAGGTGGCCCAGCACCTCGTCCAGCTCCGCGCGGTTGTTCAGGTGGTGGATCTTCGCCTTGCCCGGAAAGGACACGTAGTGCCAGTCCGCGCTGTTGGACGGCTTGCCGATGAGCGGGAACTGGAGGTCCAGCTCCAGGCCGGCGACGGCGGCACGCCCGCCGTCGGCGACGAGCTTCGGGATGTCGGCCACGACGGTACGCGGCGTCGGGACGCCCAGCCGGTCGCACACCTCCGCGAACCCTTCCTTGCTGGAGACCTGCTCCAGCACCTCCAGGCTCGGGTACGGCGTCACGAACCCGGCGGCCTCCAGGCGCTCGCGGTGCACGATGACCTCGCGGACGAACCAGTCCGCGTTGGTCAGAAGCACCGGGCGCTTGCCCGCGTGCTGCCGCGCGATCCCTTCGAGGGACGACAGGAACGTCTCCGTGTCGTCCAGGTTCGGAACCACGACGTTGTCCACGATCGCCGAGTCCTGCATCGGCCGGGTCGCGACCGATGACAGCACCACGCCCTTGATCCCGTACTGCTCGTGGAACGCGCGGATCAGGGCATAGGTGCCGACGTCGCCGCCGACCCCCACCGCGATCGTGTTCTCGCCACTGATCGAGAGAGCCGACGACGGTCCGTCGGCGCCTCCCTCGCTCAGATCCTTGGGGAATCCCCTCACGCCTCAGCCTCCGTGCGGTCACCTGACCAGTCGGTGTGGAACGTGCCGTCGCGGTCCGTGCGACGGTACGTGTGCGCACCGAAGAAGTCCCGCTGCGCCTGCACGAGAGCTGCGGGAAGACGCGGTGCGCGCACCGCATCGTAGTAGGCCAGGGACGAGGAGAAAGCCGGGGTGGGGATGCCCGCCTGCGCGGCACCGGCCACGATGCGGCGCCAGGAAGCCAGGCCGGCGCTCACGGCGTCGGCGAAGTACTCGTCGGCGATCAGCAGCGGCAGGTTCGCGTCCCGCTCGTACGCCTCGGTGATGCGGTCCAGGAACCGGGCGCGGATGATGCAGCCGCCCCGCCAGATCCGCGCCATCGCACCGCGGTCCACGTCCCAGCCGTACTCGGCCGACGCGGCCGCGATCTGGTCGAAGCCCTGGGAGTAGGCCACGACCTTGGACGCGTACAGCGCCTGGCGCACGTCCTCGACGAAGGCCTCGCGGTCCTTCACCTCCCAGCCGGCCGTGTGCGCGGGCAGGGCGGCCGCGGCCTCGCGCTGCGGGACGGACCCGGACAAGGAGCGGGCGAACGTGGCCTCGGCGATCCCGGTGATCGGCACGCCGAGATCGAGCCCGTTCTGCACGGTCCAGCGGCCGGTGCCCTTCTGCTCGGCCTGGTCGAGCACGATGTCGACGAACGCCTGGCCCGTGGCCGCGTCCTGGTGCCGCAGCACGTCGGCGGTGATCTCGACCAGGAACGACTCGAGGTCGCCCGTGTTCCACTCGGCGAAGATGTCGCCGATCTCGGACGCCGAGGCACCCAGGCCGTGGCGCAGGAGGTCGTACGCCTCGGCGATGAGCTGCATGTCGGCGTACTCGATGCCGTTGTGCACCATCTTGACGAAGTGGCCGGCACCGTCGGGCCCGACGTGCGTGCAGCACGGAACGCCGTCCACGTGCGCGGAGATCTTCTCCAGGATCGGCCCCAGCGACTCGTAGGACTCGGCGGTGCCGCCGGGCATGATCGAGGGGCCGTTCAGCGCGCCCTCCTCGCCACCGGACACGCCCGTGCCCACGAAGTGCAGGCCCTTGGCCGCCAGAGCCTTCTCGCGGCGGATCGTGTCGGGGAAGTGCGCGTTCCCGGCGTCGAGGACGATGTCGCCCTCCTCCAGGAGGGGCACCAGCTCGTCGATCACGGCGTCGGTGGGCGCACCGGCCTTGACCATGACGACCACCTTGCGCGGCCGCTCCAGGGACGCGACGAAGTCCGCCACCGACTCCGACGGTACGAAGTCACCCTCGTCGCCGTGCTCCGCGACCAGGGACTCGGTGCGCGCGTAGGAGCGGTTGTGCACCGCCACCGTGAACCCGTTCCGGGCGAAGTTCCGGGCCAGGTTGCGGCCCATGACCGCCAGGCCGGTGACGCCGATCTGTGCTCGTGCTGACAATGTGCGCTCCTTGCGTGCGGACGGTCGAGTCGCAGCCAGCCTAGTTGCGCCTGTCGCGCGTGCCAGGTCGTGTCCATCCCCTGACCGGCCGGCCCACCCTGGACCGGCCGGCCCCCACCGGCACCGGTAGCGTCGGGCCCGGTAGCGTCGGGCCCGGAACGGAGATCCGGGACCCGGCCGGTGTCGACGCCGTTCCGGGACAGGTCCGGGCGGACGAGGAAGGCGGTGGCGCGAGGCCATGACGGAGACCACGGAGACCGCGGGCAGCAGGGCGACGTCGGGGCGCGGCCCGACGGCGGACCCCCCGCCCGTCGTGCTGGTCGGCGCGGGAGGCTACGTCGGGCGCCGGCTGACCGCCGCCCTCACCCGCGCCGGGCGTACCGTCCTGGCAGCGTCCCGGTCGCCCCTCCCGGAGAACCTGTCCGACGGCGGCCCCGGGCCCGGACGGGTGCTGCCCGTGACCTATCCGGAGGCGGCAGGTCTGGGTGACGCGGTGCGTGCGGCCTGCGATCGCGACGGCCTCCCGCTCCCCGGCGGAGCGGTCGCGTCCATCGGCGGCTGGCACCTCGGCGCGCGGCTGCTCGACCAGCCCGATCTGGACGGCTGGCGCGACACGCTCGACAGCCACCTCACCGCCCACCTCGCCGCCGTCCGCGCCCTCGCCCCGCTCCTGCGTGAGTCCGCAGGCGCCTCTCCCGCCTACGTCGCCCTCAACGGCGCGGCGCGGGCCGAGCCCATGGCGGGCTCGGGAGCGATCAACGTCACCGGCGCCGGACTGGCGATGCTGATCCAGGTGCTGCGCCTGGAGGAGAAGCAGCCCGCCGTGCCGCGCCCGGTGCGCTTCCACGAGCTGGTCATCGACCACGCCGTGGCCGGCGACGACCGCAACGTCACGCCCGAACGGACCGTGCCCCCCGCCCGCGTCGCTGAGACCCTCGTCACGATCCTCGACGAGCCCGGCACCGCCGGCGTCGTCCACGTGCACTGACGGGCGCGACGGCCGGCTCCCGGCCCGCGACACACCGTGTGACCTTGGTCTCCGCTCCTCAGAAGGCACCCTGGGCGACGGTAGCGTGGGGCGGCGTGACAGTCACCGACCACGGAGCACCCACCACCACCCGTTCCCTGACGGGAGTGCGGCCCGAGGTCCCGGCGGACCGGCTCGTGGACGACATGGTTCCCCCGCCCCACTTCTCCACGGCGAGGTTCTCGACCTACCGCGCCAACCCCGACCACCCCAGCCAGGCCCGTGCCCTGGGGCGGCTCGAGGAGATCGCCGGACAGGTCGCAGGCGCCACACGACGCGGTCCGCTGTCGTTCCTCCGCAGGAAGCCCACCGTTCCCGCCGTCTACCTGGACGGCGGCTTCGGCGTCGGCAAGACCCACCTCCTGACGTCCCTCGCGCACGCCGTGACCGCCGAGCTCGGCGACGGCGCGGTCGTCTACGGCACGTTCGTCGAGTACACCAACCTCGTCGGAGCGCTCGGCTTCCTCCCCACCGTCGAGGCGCTCGCCGAGCGCCGCCTCGTGTGCATCGACGAGTTCGAGCTCGACGACGCCGGCGACACCACCCTGATGTCACGGCTCCTGCGCGAGCTGGCCGACCGCGGCGTGGCGCTCGCGGCCACCTCCAACACGCTGCCCGACGCGCTCGGCGAGGGCCGCTTCGCCGCCGAGGACTTCCTGCGTGAGATCCAGGCGCTCGCGGCCCGGTTCGAGGTGCTGCGGGTCGACGGCGACGACTACCGGCACCGCGACACCGTCACCGACGCGGAGCCGCTGCCCGACGCCGAGGCCGTGGCGGGCGCGGACGGGCGCGAGGGCGCCACCGTCGACGCGTTCGACGACCTGGTCGCCCACCTCGCCACCGTCCATCCCTCGCGGTACGGCGCGCTGCTCGACGGCATCAGTCTCGTGGCGCTCACCGGCGTGCGTCCCGTCACCAGACAGGACGAGGCGCTGCGGCTGGTCGTGCTGGTCGACCGGCTCTACGACCGTGACGTCCCGGTGCTGCTCGGCGGTTCCGGGGAGCACGGCCTGTTCACGCCGGAGATGCTGGCGGGCGGCTACCGCAAGAAGTACTACCGCGCCCTGTCCCGTCTGGGTGCGCTCGCCGAGACCGGCCGCCGGCTGCTGAACTGACGGTTGCTGGACCGACGGTTGCTGGACCGACGGTTCCTGAACTGACGGCTGCTGAACTGACGGCTCCAGGACCGACGCGTCCGGCGGCGAGGTCAGTCCGCGCGGAGGATCGCGACCATGCGGGGCGGGACCGTGAGGGTGTCGCCCACGAGCCGGGTGGCCCCGGGCTCCCAGGCCGCCTGCAGGCGGAAGTCCTCGGGTGCCGGCGCCCCGATGACGCCGTCGGCCGGGCGCAGCAGCGTGGAGACGCGGAGCGCCGCGAGCGCCTCCGACGTGTTCAGCACGAGCGCTCCTCGTCCCCGCACGACGGCCACGACGGTCGAGTCGGTCGAGGAGCGGATGTCGAGGGGGAGTTCGAGCTCGGTGACGATGGCGCGCCGTAGCCGCAGGAGTGCGCGGGCCCACTTGGCCAGGCGGAGCTCGTCGGGCGTGCGCGGGACGACGGGCAGGTGTTCCGTGTCGAGCACGAGCGGTGTTCCGGCCAGTGCGGCGAAGGCCAGGAGGCTGGCGCGGATGTTGACGTCGTTCACGTCGAGCAGGGCGCGGGCCGGGCTGTCCTCGTCCGCCCAGGGGACGGCGAGTCCTGCGCCGGGCATCCGGGTGATGTCCTCGACGACGGCGGCGCCGGCACGGCGCATGCTGCGACGGTTGTGGCGTGGTCCCTGGCGGGCGGCGCGGCGCACGGAAGGTGCGAGGGTCTCGGCGAGCATCCGGACCGTGGCCATGTGCTCGGGCCGCCCGGGTTGTACGAGGAGTCCGGCGACGGTGCTGGTGAGCCTGTCGCTGAGGCCGGGGCCGTCGAGGTAGAGGGCGTATCGGCGTCGTGCCTGCTCGCCCTCGTGGACCACGGAGTCGGCGAGTTCCTGGACGAACGGGACCTGTGCGCGGTCGGCGAGTGCGGGGGTGTCGAGCACGATCCCGTCGAGGTGGAACGTGTGGAACCAGTGGCGTGCGTTGTCGATCAGGAAGCTGCGGGGGCCCAGGCTGCCGCTGCCGTCGAGGTTGATGCGGGTGAGTGCGGCGTCCGTGCGCATCGTGGGGCCCGAGCCGATGCGGGCCTGCGCGCGGCCGGGCCGGCGCAGGCGTGCGGCACCGAGGGCGGCACTCAGGTTGATCGGCCCGGTGCGGGGCCGGGCCAGGGGGATCTGGCCGGTGCGCGGGCGCATGGCCTGGGCGGCCCGGGTGGCGGCGATCTGGTCGTCGACCCTGGTGCGGGGACGGGTGGGTAGCTGCTCTGCCGCATAGGGTCCGAAGGCGCCGAGCCCCAGCTCGTCGGTGACGGCCCAGCGGTAGGGCACGTTGAGGACGACGGCGAGCTTGGCGTCGTGGGCGGCGTCGACCAGTCTTTGCAGGCCGGCCGGGCCGCCGAGTTCGAGCGCGACGGAGTGGAGCCGGACTCCGCCGGCGGGGCCCTGTGCGGGGTCGTAGGCGGCCACGGGTGCGATCTCGATGCCGTCGACGCCGAGGCCTGCGATCTCCGGCAGGTGGTGGACGACGTCGTCGAACGTCCCTCCGGGTGTGAAGCTGGCGACGTCGACGTGCAGCAGCGTGCCCGAGGTGAGGTCGGGTGGCGACCACGAGCCGTCGGTCCATTCGAACACGGCGGGGTCGAACACCCTGCTGGGGCCGTGGATCCCGTCCGTCAGCCAGACGGAGCGGGGGTCGGGCAGCAGGGGGCCGCCGTCGACGGAGAACCCGTACTCGGTGCCGTGGGGGAGGTCGACGTCGGCACCCCAGCTGCCGGGATGGTCGGCGCCCACCAGGCGCAGGGGCAGGTGTTCGGGTTCCTCGTCCGGGTCGTAGGGCAGCAGGACCTCCACCACGCGGGCGCGTGGTGCCCACACCACGGGGCGACGGCCGGGAACGGACGACTCGGGGGCGGTGCCGGGTGGGGGAGGAGACCCGAAGGACGGGCCGGAGCTCGATCCGGTCACGGCCGCCAGCCTAGTGGGCCGCGCCGGAAGGGCGAGTCGGCGCCGTTCCGGCCCGGTGCCGGCCGGTGAGCCCGGTGCCCAGTCCGGCGGGGCGGGTCAGGATCACCACGCTGCGTCCGGTGACGGGGAGGGTGGCGTCCGCGTCGAGCGTGGTTCCGGGGGCAGCGTTGTCGTCGGTGTCGAGCACGACCGTCCAGGCCATCCCGTAGTCGGCGGGCGGCAGCGTGAAGTCCAGTCGCTCGGAGTGCGCGTTGAGCAGCAGCAGGAACGAGTCGTCGACGATGGGGGCGCCACGGCTGTCGGTCTCGGCGATCGCGTCGCCGTTGAGGAAGACGGTGACGGTGCGGGCGTAGGAGGTGTGCCAGTCGGCGTCGTCCATCCGGGCCCCGGTCAGGTCGAGCCACTCGATGTCCGCCAGTTTCCCGGCCTTCGTGCCCTCGAAGAAGCGGCGCCGGCGCAGTACCGGGTGCTTGCGGCGCAGGCGGACGGTGCGCCGGGCGAAGTCCAGGAGATCCGTGTCCACGGAATCCCAGTCCATCCAGGTCAGCTCGTTGTCCTGGCAGTAGGCGTTGTTGTTCCCCTGCTGGGTGCGGCCGAGTTCGTCGCCGTGGGACAGCATGGGCACGCCCTGGCTCAGCAGCAGCGTGACCAGGATGTTGCGCTGCTGGCGGGCGCGCAGGCGGTTGACGTCGGGGCTGTCCGTGGGGCCTTCGGCGCCGCAGTTCCAGGAGCGGTTGTGGCTCTCGCCGTCGCTTCCTCCTTCGCCGTTGGCCGCGTTGTGCTTGCCGTTGTAGGAGACCAGGTCGGCGAGCGTGAAGCCGTCGTGGGCGGTGACGAAGTTGATCGAGGCGACCGGCCGGCGGCCGGTGTGTTCGTACAGGTCGCTGCTGCCGGTCAGGCGGGAGGCGAGTTCGGGGAGGGTGGCCGGCTCTCCTCGCCAGAAATCGCGCACGGTGTCGCGGTACCGCCCGTTCCATTCGGTCCACAGGGGCGGGAACCCGCCCACCTGGTAGCCGCCGGTGCCCAGGTCCCAGGGCTCGGCGATGAGCTTGACCTGGGAGATCACGGGGTCCTGATGGACGATGTCGAAGAACGCCGACAGGCGGTCCACCTCGTGGAACTGCCGGGCGAGGGTGGCCGCCAGGTCGAACCGGAAGCCGTCCACGTGCATCTCCTCGACCCAGTACCGCAGTGAGTCCATGATGAGCTGGAGCACTGCCGAGGAGTGCATGAGCAGCGAGTTGCCGGTGCCCGTGGTGTCGAAGTAGTGCGCCTTGTCGTCGTCCACGAGCCGGTAGTAGGCGGCGTTGTCGATCCCGCGGAACCCCAGGGTCGGCCCGAGGTGGTTGCCCTCGGCCGTGTGGTTGTAGACGACGTCGAGCAGTACCTCGATCCCGGCCTCGTGCAGGGCCTTGACCATGGCCTTGAACTCCATGACCTGCTGGCCGCGGGTGCCGTAGCCGGCGTACCCGTTGTGCGGGGCGAAGTACCCGATCGTGTTGTAGCCCCAGTAGTTCGTCAGGCCCTTCGCCCGCAGGGACGGGTCGGTGACGAACTGGTGCACGGGCATGAGCTCGACGGCGGTCACGCCCAGGCCCACCAGGTGGTCGAGCACGGCTGGCTGGGCCAGGGCCGCGTAGGTGCCGCGCAGCTCGGGCGGCACGTCCGGGTGGCGCATCGTCATGCCGCGCACGTGGGCCTCGTAGATGACGCTGTCGTGGTAGTCCGTGGCCGGAGGCCGGTCGTGGCCCCAGTCGAAGAACGGGTTGACCACCACCGAGGCCATCGTGTGCCCGGCGGAGTCCGACGTCGTGGGCGATACGCCGCGCGACGTGGCCTCGGTGGGCCGGTCGAGCGGGTAGGAGAACAGGGAGGCGTCGCCGTCCAGGATCCCGTCCATCGCCTTGGCGTAGGGGTCCAGCAGGAGCTTGGCCGGGTTGCAGCGGTGGCCGCGGGCTGGATCGTACGGCCCGTGCACCCGGTAGCCGTAGCGCGTCCCGGGGCCGACGCCGGGCAGGTAGACGTGCCAGACGTGGGCGTCCACCTCGGTCACGTCGACACAGGTCTCGGAGCCGTCGTCCCACACGAGGCAGAGCTGCACGCGCTCGGCGACGCCGGAGTAGAGCGCGAAGTTGGTGCCGGTGCCGTCGAAGGTGGCCCCCAGGGGGTACGGACGGCCGGGCCAGGTCTGCATGTGCAGCATCATCACACCCTGCTGTCGCCGTGCCCAGCATGTTCGCCAGGTGTCGTGCGGAGGTTTCGTGCGCGCGCCGGTGCGGCGCCGGACGGCGTGTCGCCGTGTTGTTGCTGGTCAGAGTGCGGACACAGTGTGTCGAGGACGTGACGTGCCCGTGGGTGATCGCGGCAGGGTGGGCAGCGGGCGAGTCGGGCTGCGAGGATCGGACCATGGTGACCGAGGCGGGGGAGTCGCAGACGAACGGTTCGGATGCGGGAACCGAGACCGACTGGGGTGAGCTGACGGCGTCGAACGCGGAGCAGGGCGACGAGTCCTTGGCATCGTACGCCAGGATCGCGCCGCGTCCGCCGAAGCGGCGTCCTACCCGGCGAGAGGTGTTGGGTGGTGGCGATGCGACGAAGGCGCCGAAGCGTCTCGCGGCCGGCGAGCTCCACCCGATGACGGGGGACTCGAGCGGCGTCTCCTGGGACGACCCGGAGGAGCTGTAGCGCCACCCGCGTAACCTGTGCGGGTGGAAGACACCGCACCCGTCAGCGCCGCGATGCATCGCGCCAAGGCCGATGCCCGCGCCTCCCACGTCACCGTGGGAGAACTGCGGCACCTCACGGGCGGCCGCGTGGAGACCGACTGCTCCTGCGGGATGGTCCTGACCAACGGACCCGACTGGTCGCTCGACGAGCACATCCGCCTCCACCGTGCCGAGGCGCGCTATCTGGCCGTCAGCCGGGTGGCGCCACCTGGGATGCCGCGACTGATCGAGGTGGGTGCCGACCGGCGGCCTCGCTGACGAGCCCGTCGCCAGGTCTGCGACAATCTCCCCATTCTTCCCCAGTTGAACAGCGGAGATCGATCGATGGACCGACCCTCGGAGCGTCGCAGGACGCTTGACCCGACGACGTCGACGGAGCGGGAGCCCGCGTCACCGGCCCCGGAGAGACCGGACGAGACGGCTCGGGCCGAACCTCCCGGTGGGGACGATCCGGGAACCGGCAAGCGGGAACCCGACGCGGCCGACGACGGTGAGCGGGACGGCGGTTCCCGCGGGGACGCGGCGGGACGGGGCGAGGCGGACGACGCCGCAGCCGTCGCGGACGCCTCCGACGGCCTGGGGGACGGCCCGGCGAGCGACGGGACCCGAGCCGCCGCGGGGGATGATGCCACCGGTGACGACGCCGCGGGCGAGTCCGCGCCCGGCGACGACGCCTCGGGCGACGATGCCTCGGGCGGCGACACCACGGACGCCGCCGGCGCACCAGCCGCCTCTGCCGACGCGGCTGGTGACGGGGCCGCCGGACCGGCCGGCGACGGGCACGCTGAAGCGGGCGTCGACGTTCCTGCCGGAACGGCTGACGACGAAGCGGCCGACGACGGACCGGTTGCCGAACCGTCCGATAACGGACCAGTTGCCGAATCGGCTGCCGACGGACCGGCCGACGACGGACCGGCCGACGACGAAGGGGCCGACGACGAAGCGGCCGACGACGGACCGGCCGAAGCTGCCGGTGACACCCCGGCCGAAGCGGCGGACAATGTCGGTGAGGCGCCCGAAGGCGCGCCGGACGAGGCGCCCGGAACCCCGCACGGCGGCGGTGCTCCGGCACTGCCGCCGGAGGACGCCGAGCGGCCCGCGGCGGCGGACACGGGCGACGGGAACACCCGCGCGCCCGTCGATATGCAGATGGTTGCCCTCTCGCTGGTGGAGGCCGCGACGGAGGACGCCGCCGCGGCGAGCCCCGCGTCCACGTCGCAGGGCCCCGGCGGAGCGGTGTCCGCGGAGCCCGAGATCTCCGAGCCCGTTCCGCCCTTCCCGATGCCCGTCCGGCCCGCATCCTCGGCGCGGAATCCCTACGGGACCGCCCGGGCTGCCGTCGAACGGACCGTCCGTGACCTGCGCTCCTGGTGGACCGGTGGCGGGGCGGATGGTGGGCGGGCCGCCGAGGCCGCGACGCGGAACCGCCGGGTGGTGATCGGGACGGCGGCCGGTGTCGTCGGCCTGCTGACCGTGTACGCGGGCCTGGCTGCCGCGCAGGCCGACGTCGTGCCGGGTGGGACCACGGTCGCCGGAGTCGATGTCGGCGGGCAGCACACGGCCGAGGCGGCCGAGACGCTTGCCGGTGCGTTCGCGGGACCGGCGGCCGAGCCGGTGGAACTGGTCGCCGGAGAGGCGGCGACGACGCTCGACCCCGTTGCGGCCGGGCTCTCGGTGGACGCGCCCGCCACCGCGGAGTCGCTCACCGGTTTCAGCCTGAGTCCCGTGCGCATGTGGCGCCATCTGTTCGGTGCCGGGCCCGCGGGCCCGGTGGTCCACGTGAACGCCGAGGCGTTCGCGACCGCCCTCGACGGCCTGGAGGAAGCGACGGCGATCGCTCCGGTCGACGGCGCGATCGAGTTCACCGACGACCGGCCGGCCGCGACCCCGGCCCGCGACGGGGCGCAGCTCGACGCCGCAGCGGCCGGGCGGGTGATCACCTCCGCCTGGCTGGTCGTGGACGGGCCGGTGGAACTGCCGACGCTCCCGGTCTCACCCCAGATCACGCAGGAGGAGACTGATGCCGCGCTCGCACGGGCGGAGAAGATCGTCTCCGGTCCCGTCGAGGTGAGTGTCGGCGGCCAGCAGGCGCAGCTCCCGCCCGAGGTGCTGGCGTCGGCGGTGAGCTTCGTGGCGGACGACGGCGAGCTGGTCCCCCGGTTCGACGGAGCGACGCTGCGCCAGGCGATCGTCGAGCGGACCGACGACCTCCTCAGCTCGGCCGAGGGCGCCCAGTTCGGGTTCGAGTCCGGCACGCCTGAGGTGGTCGGGGGCGATCTCGGCACCACTCTCGCCGACGAGCCTCTGCGCGCCGCGATCCGGACCGCGGCTCTCGGGGACGACCGCGCGGCGGCGCTCGAGGTTGTGCGGCAGACTCCCGAGAACTCGACGCAGGCGCTGCGGGCGATGGGCATCGACGAGGTCGTCGCGGAGTTCTCCACCCCGCTGACCAGCGACTACGTGCGCACCAAGAACCTGGTCCGGGGTGCTCAGATGATCACCGGGGACCTCATCCGCCCCGGAGAGACGTACTCGCTGGTGTCGGCGTTGTCCCCGATCAGCCTGGCCAACGGGTACGTGAAGTCGGGGATGATCATCGGCGGCCACCACATCGACGGTGTCGGGGGCGGGCTGTCGCAGATGGCCACGACCACCTACAACGCGGCGATGATCGCGGGGTTCGAGGACGTGGAACATCACACGCACTCGTACTGGTTCGAGCGCTATCCCGCGGGGCGTGAGGCGACGATCGCCGTCGGCAGCAAGGACATGCGGGTCAAGAACAACACGCCGTACGGCGCCGTGCTGCAGTCGTGGGTGGCCGACAACCAGCTGCACGTGCGGATCTGGAGCACGAAGTACTACGAGAACACGTGGATCGAGGGCGCGAAGCGCAACATCGTGCCGCGCAGCGTGGTGCGCAGCACGGATCCAGGATGCATCGCCTACCCGGGCGGCCAGCCGGGCTTCACGATCACCGTCGGCCGCAAGGTCGAGCGGGTGGACGACGGCAAGGTGGTCATCGACCGGTCCTACACCACCACGTACGGGGCCGACAACGCGCTGGCCTGCGTGACGCCCGAGCCGCCGACGCCGCCGGAGGATCCGGGCGACCAGAGCTCTCCGACCCCGCCGGATCCGGGCGGCGACACGGCTCCGACTCCTCCGGGTCCGGACGCCTGACGCGGTGTCCGGGAGCGGTCCGTACGACGCTCCCGGACACCCGGACACCCGGACACCCGGACACCCGGACACCCGGACACCCGGACACCCGGACACGCGGGCCCGGGCCGCCCTCTCGTCGATCCCCTGGGTGATTTCCCGTCGTCGTCGCGATGATATACGATATGAAATATCGTTGGAGAGCGAGGGGGCTCATGACCACCGACCCACGTCAGGCGGACGCCGTCGATCCGCGCTTCGCCGTCCTGCCCGGCCGTCCGGGCAAGATCATCGCGGTGCATCTCAGCTACGCGTCGCGCGCGGAACAACGCGGCCGCCGGCCGGCACACCCGTCGTACTTCCTCAAGCCGTCGAGCTCGCTCGCCGCGTCGGGCAGCAGCGTCGAGCGTCCGGCGGGAACCGAACTGCTCGCCTTCGAGGGCGAGATCGCGCTGGTCATCGGGACCACGGCCCGGAACGTGGCGTGTGAGGACGCGTGGGCGCACGTCGGCTGGGTGAGCGCGGCCAACGACTTCGGCCTCTACGACCTGCGCGCGGGCGACCGCGGCTCGAACCTCCGCGCGAAGGGGCGCGACGGCTACACCCCGCTGGGCCCGTCGCTCGTCGAGGCGAGTTCTCTCGACCCCGCCGCCCTTCGCGTGCGCACCTGGGTGAACGGAGAGCTGGTCCAGGACGACACCACGGCCGGGCTCATCTTCCCGCTCTCCCAGATCGTCGCGGACCTGGCGCAGCACCTCACGCTGGAGGCAGGCGACGTCATCCTTGCCGGGACACCCGCGGGCTCCTCCGTCGTCGTCCCTGGAGACGTCGTCGAGGTGGAGGTCGACGCTCCGGACGTGGCAGGCCTGCCGACGTCGGGCCGGCTGGTCACGACCGTCACGCAGGGGGACAGGGGCTTCGACGAGGCACTGGGCTCCCTTCCGGCGGCGGACGACGTGCAGCGGGCAGAGGCCTGGGGCTCGCGTGAGGCCGCGGGTCTCGCGCCGGCCGGCCGCGAGGACCTGTCCCCGGCGCTGCGGGCCAAGCTCGAGGAGGCGCCCGTCGCGGGCCTGTCGCAGCAGCTGCGCAAACGGGGGATCGACAACGTCACGATCGACGGTGTCCGGGCGATGCACACCGAGGCGAAGGTCGTGGGGCGGGCCCGTACGCTGCGCTTCGTGCCGAACCGGGAGGATCTGTTCGCGAGCCACGGCGGCGGCTACAACGCCCAGAAGCGCGCGTTCGACGACGTCGGGGAGGGCGAGGTCCTCGTGATCGAGGCGCGGGGCGAGACCGGGTCCGGGACGCTCGGCGACATCCTCGCGATCCGTGCCCACGCACGCGGCGCGGCCGGCATCGTGACCGACGGCGGTGTCCGCGACCACGCCGCCGTCGCCGCGGTCGGCATCCCGGTCTACTCCGCCGGCCCTCACCCCGCCGTTCTCGGCCGCAAGCACGTGCCGTGGGACGCCGACCTCACCGTCGCGTGCGGCGGCACCACCGTTCAGCCCGGCGACATCATCGTCGGGGACGGCGACGGCGTGGTCGTGATCCCGCCGGGCCTCGCCGACGAGATCGCCGATGCCGCACTGGCACAGGAGGCCGAGGACGCCTGGATCGCCGAACAGGTCGAGGCGGGGCATCCGGTCGACGGTCTCTTCCCCATGAACGCCGAGTGGAAGGCGAGGTACCTCGCGTGGCGTACGAAGAGCTGACCTCGGCGCCGCCGGACATGAGCAAGTCGCAGCGCGCGTACCACTGGATCAAGGAGCGGATCGCCGGCCAGGACTTCACCCCCGGCTACCGGCTCGTCCTGCGCAGCATCGCCAAGGAGCTCGACATGAGTGTCGTGCCCGTCCGTGAGGCGATCCGCCAGCTCGAGGCCGAGGGGCTGGTGACCTTCGAGCGCAACGTCGGCGCCCAGGTGTCGATGGTCGACGACACCCGGTACCGCGCCAGCATGCAGGCTCTGTCGATCCTCGAGAGCGCGGCGACGGCCCTCGCGGCCCGCCGGCTCACCGCCGCGGACCTCCGGCACGCCCGCGAGGTCAACGCGCGCATGATCGAGTCGCTGTCCGACTTCGACCCGAGCGCGTTCACGCGGCTCAACCAGGAGTTCCACGCCGCGCTCTACCAGAAGTGCACCAACGCCCGCGTGCTGGAACTGGTCGAGTCGGAGTGGGCTCGGCTCGCGCACCTGCGCGAGTCCACCTTCAGCTTCGTCCCGGGCCGGGCGCGGCAGTCCGTGCAGGAGCACGAGCACATCGTCCGGCTCATAGAGAGCGGCGCGCCGCTCGGCGAGATCGAGGAGGCCGCCCGCCGGCACCGGTCGGCGACCCTCGACGCCTACCTGATCCACGAGCACCCCGACGAGACGCCCGGCCTTTCCGCACTCTGAACCGCACCGAGGAGAACCTGATGACCGACGCAGCCGAGCTCGCGACGCAGAGGCACGTCCCCGCCGACCTTCCCGAGCGCATCCAGCACTACATCGGCGGCGTGTTCACCGACTCCGTCGACGGCGCCACGTTCGACGTGCTGGACCCTGTCTCCAACGAGACCTACCTGCGGGCGGCCGCGGGCCGCCGGGCCGACGTCGATGCCGCCGTCGCTGCCGCACGCCGGGCCTTCGCCGACGGCCCGTGGCCCAGGATGCTTCCGCGTGAACGTTCGCGCGTGCTGCACCGGATCGCCGACATCGTCGAGTCGCGTGACGCACGGCTCGCCGAGCTGGAGTCGTTCGACTCCGGCCTGCCGATCACGCAGGCCCTCGGCCAGGCGCGCCGCGCGGCCGAGAACTTCCGGTTCTTCGCGGACCTGATCGTCGCCCAGTCCGACGACACCTACAAGGTGCCCGGGCGGCAGCTCAACTACGTCAACCGCAAGCCGATCGGCGTCGCCGGCCTGATCACTCCGTGGAACACGCCGTTCATGCTGGAGTCGTGGAAGCTCGCGCCCGCGATCGCCACCGGCAACACCGTCGTCCTCAAGCCGGCCGAGTTCACCCCGCTCTCGGCGTCCCTGTGGGCCGGGATCTTCGAGGAGGCGGGGCTGCCGCGCGGCGTGTTCAATCTCGTCAACGGCCTCGGTGAGGAAGCGGGCGACGCGCTGGTCAGGCACCCGGACGTCCCCCTGATCTCGTTCACCGGCGAGAGCCGGACCGGGCAGATCATCTTCGCGAACGCGGCCCCGTACCTCAAGGGCCTGTCGATGGAGCTCGGGGGCAAGTCCCCGGCCGTCGTCTTCGCCGACGCCGACCTGGACGCAGCGATCGACGCGACGATCTTCGGCGTCTTCTCCCTCAACGGCGAGCGCTGCACCGCCGGTTCACGCATCCTCGTCGAGCGCGCCGTCTACGACGAGTTCGTCGAGCGCTACGCCGCGCAGGCGAAGCGGGTCCGCGTCGGCCACCCGCACGACCCCGCCACCGAGGTGGGCGCGCTGGTGCACCCCGAGCACTTCGAGAAGGTGATGAGCTACATCGAGCTGGGCCGCACCGAGGGGCGGCTCGTCGCCGGAGGCGGCCGCCCCGAGGGCCTTGCGGAAGGCAACTTCGTGGCCCCCACGGTGTTCGCCGACGTGAAGCCCGAGGCCCGGATCTTCCAGGAGGAGATCTTCGGCCCCGTCGTCGCGATCACGCCGTTCGACACCGAGGCCGAGGCGCTCGAGCTCGCCAACGGCGTCAGGTACGGCCTGGCCGCCTACGTCTGGACGAACGACCTCAAGCGGGCGCACAACTTCTCGCAGGCCGTGGAGGCCGGGATGGTCTGGCTCAACTCCAACAACGTGCGGGACCTGCGTACCCCGTTCGGCGGCGTCAAGGCGTCCGGCCTGGGTCACGAGGGCGGCTACCGCTCGATCGACTTCTACACCGACCAGCAGGCCGTACACATCACGCTCGGCGCGGTCCACAGTCCCACCTTCGGCAGGGCGGACGGCCCCGGCCACTGACGGCCGGCAGCCCATCGACTCCCATACATGCGAGGACGCATCATGAGCATCGACAAGACCCGCACCTCCTCCGGCTTCCTGGTCTCGCAGGAAGCCCCGATCCACAGCGACAACCCCGTCCCGACACCGCAGGCGCCCGCGCCCGACATCGTGCGCTGCGCGTACATGGAGCTCGTGGTCACCGATCTGGCGGCGTCCCGGCAGTTCTACGTGGACGTGCTGGGGCTGGTGGTGACCGAGGAGGACGAGAACACCGTCTGTCTGCGGTCCATGGAGGAGTTCATCCACCACAACCTGGTGCTGCGCCAGGGGCCCGTGGCCGCGGTCGCGGCGTTCAGCTACCGGGTCCGCACACCGGAGGATCTCGACAAGGCGGTCGCGTTCTACACGGAGCTCGGCTGCCGCGTGGAGCGCCGGGCCGAGGGCTGGACCCGGGGCGTGGGGGACTCGGTGCGTGTCACAGACCCGCTGGGCTTCCCGCAGGAGTTCTTCCACGACGTCGAGCACGTCGAGCGGCTCGCGTGGCGCTACGACCTGTACGGCCCGGGAACGCTCGTGCGTCTCGACCACTTCAACCAGGTCACCCCGGACGTGCCGCGCGCCGTGAACTTCATGCAGTCGCTCGGCTTCCGTGTCACGGAGGACATCCAGGACGACGAGGGCACCGTCTACGCCGCCTGGATGCGTCGCAAGCCGACCGTGCACGACACGGCGATGACCGGCGGCGACGGACCTCGTATGCACCACGTCGCGTTCGCCACGCACGAGAAGCACAACATCCTGGCGATCTGCGACAAGCTCGGTGCGCTGCGCCGCTCGGACTGCATCGAGCGCGGCCCGGGCCGCCACGGTGTGTCGAACGCGTTCTACCTGTACCTGCGCGACCCGGACGGCCACCGGGTGGAGATCTACACGCAGGACTACTACACGGGCGACCCCGACAACCCGGTGGTCACCTGGGACGTGCACGACAACCAGCGCCGTGACTGGTGGGGCAACCCCGTGGTGCCGAGCTGGTACACGGAGGCGTCGACCGTGCTCGACCTGGACGGGAACCCGCAGCCGGTGGTCGCCCGCACCGACGACTCCGAGATGGCGGTCACGATCGGCGCCGACGGGTTCTCCTACACCCGGCAGGACGAGGCCGCGGACTCGTTGCCGGAGTACAAGCAGGGTGAGTACAAGCTCGGCCATCAGCTCTGAGCCCGTAGGCCACGAGGAGGATCGAGAGGAACCAGGATGCTCAGCAAGGACGTCGTCGCCGCCATCGCCGGGGAACTGGCCGAGGCCGACCGCACGCACGCCGTGATCCCACGGATCACCGCTCGTCACCCCGAGGCGACGATCGAGGACTCCTATGCGATCCAAGGTGTCTGGCGCGACCGGATGCTCGCGGCCGGACGCCGCCTCGTCGGCCGCAAGATCGGTCTCACCTCCAGGGCGATGCAGCAGGCCACGGGTATCAGTGAGCCCGACTACGGCGTGATGTTCGACGACACGGTGTACTCCAGCGGCGCCGAGATCCCGGTCGACCTGTTCTCGAACGTGCGCGTCGAGGTCGAGCTCGCCTTCGTGCTGGCCGCGCCCCTGGAGGGGCCCGGCGCCACGCTCAAGGACGTCCTCGCCGCCACCGACCACGTGGTGCCGGCACTCGAGGTGCTCAACTCGCACATCGAGCTCGAGGGCCGCACGATCGTCGACACGATCAGCGACAACGCCGCCTACGGCGCCATGGTGCTCGGCGAGACGCGCAGGCGCCCCGACGAGGTCGACCTGCGCTGGGTACCCGGGCTCCTGTACCGCAACGGGGAGATCGAGGAGACCGGCGTCGCAGCGGGCGTGCTCGGTCATCCAGCGCGTGGCGTGGCCTGGCTCGCCGACAAGTTCCACCACCATGGTGCCCGCCTGGAGGCGGGCGAGATCATTCTGGCAGGCTCGTTCACGCGGCCCCTGTGGGTCTCGCGTGGCGACGAGGTGCTGGCCGACTACGGACCGATGGGAACCGTCACATGTCGTTTCGTCTGACCCCGACCTTCCGCGACAGGCTCACCGGTTCCGGCCGCCCGCTGGCCGGAGTCTGGCTGTGTTCCGGTTCCCCGCTGGTGGCCGAGATCTGTGCGGGCTCCGGCCTGGACTGGACCCTCATCGACATGGAGCATGCCCCGAACGGGCTCGAGTCGGTGCTCGCGCAGCTACAGGCGGTGGCGGGCCACCCGATCACGCCGGTGGTGCGCGTGCCCGTGGGTGACGCGGTGATCATCAAGCAGGTTCTCGATCTCGGGGCGCAGAACGTGCTGGTACCGATGGTGAACTCCGCCGCGGACGCGGAGGCCGCGGTTGCGGCGGTGCGGTATCCGCCGCGCGGGCGCCGCGGCGTCGGGTCGGCGCTCGGCCGCTCCGCGCGGTGGAACCGCGTGGGCGGGTATCTCGCCGACGCGGATGACCACGTCTCGCTGTTCGTGCAGGTGGAGACCGCCGATGCCGTCGCGTCGGCCGCGGAGATCGCCGCGGTCGACGGCGTCGACGGCGTCTTCGTCGGCCCCAGCGATCTCGCGGCGTCGATGGGTGTGCTCGGAGAGCAGACCCATCCTGAGGTCGTCGCCGCCGTGCATGCGACGTTCGACGCCGTCCGCGCCGCCGGGAAGCCCGTCGGTGTGAACGCCTTCGACCCCGCGGTCGCGGACGCGTACCTGGAGGCGGGTGCCTCGTTCGTGCTGGTCGGTGCCGACGTCACGTTGCTCGCCCGGGGATCCGAGGCGCTTGCCGCGCGCTTCGTGCCCGGCCAGGCGTCACGCGGGCGCGGCTCCGCCTGACTTCGCCCTGGACGGCACAGGGACGGCTCAGTGCTGGTGGGCGATCCCGAGCTCGTGCATCCGCTCGTGCTCCTCACGGGCACGCTGTCGCGCGGCGATGCGTTCCTGCACCTCAGCGCGGCGCAGGGGTGGGACCGTGCGGGGTGGCTGCCGGCGGGCGGGCAGTTCGTCGAGCAGGCGCGTGACGATCGCGGCGATCTCCTCGGTGGCCTGTTCGACCGGCTCCCGCGTCGCGTCGCTGACCTTGGTCACTCCGGTCACCTTGCGGACGAACTGGAGTGCTGCGGCGGTGATCTCGTCGTCGGTGGCGGGCGGTTCGAGCCCGCGCAGGGTCGTGATGTTGCGGCACATGTTCCCGACGGTACGCCGGACCACCACCGGACAACAGGAGCGGACGGGGGCACGTTGACCGAGGGTGTCACGCCGTCTGGGGGTGCGGGGGCTTGGCCCCTGCAGGGAATGACGAGGCGGAGTGGTTCGGTTTCGCCGAACACGCTTCGTCCATCCGTCTGGGGGTGCGGGGGCTTGGCCCCTGCAGGAAATGACGAGGCGGAGTGGTTCGGTTTCGCCGAACACACTCCGTCCATCCGTCTGGGGGTGCGGGGGCTTGGCCCCTGCAGGAAATGACGAGGCGGAGTGGTTCGGTTTCGCCGAACACACTCCGCCCATCCGTCTCGTGCGCGATACTGGGATCGAACCAGTGACCTCTTCCGTGTCAGGGAAGCGCGCTACCGCTGCGCCAATCGCGCGAGGTGGGTACGGGATTCGAACCCGTGTATACGGCTTTGCAGGCCGCTGCCTCGCCTCTCGGCCAACCCACCGCGAGGGCTTTCACCCACGTCAGAGCGGACGACGAGACTCGAACTCGCGACCCTCACCATGGCAAGGTGATGCTCTACCAACTGAGCTACGTCCGCACGATTCCGGCTCGCTTCCCGCGAACCGGCGCTCCAGAAGATTACGGGACGCACCGGCCAAAGGTCCAATCGGAACCACGGTCCACGAGCAGGTTTACGTCACACGGGCCGTGCGGCCGGGGAATCCGGCCGCACGGCCCGTTCGACTGCTCGGGTCAGCTTCGCCCGGGCGCCGGTGGGTGGGGCTCACCCTGCCGGGGGCTGTGTGTCAGTAGACGTCGACCCCGTACTTGTCCAGCGCCTCGGTCACCGGCTGGAAGAACGTGGTGCCGCCGGTGCGGCAGTCACCGCTTCCGCCGGAGGTGAGGCCGATGGCCTTGCTGCCGTCGTACAGCGGGCCGCCGGAGTCGCCGGGCTCGGCGCAGACCGTGGTCTGGATCAGGCCGCGCACGGTGCCGCCACCCTGGTAGCGCACGGTGACGTTCAGGCCCGTGACGGTGCCGCTGTGCGTGCCGGTGGTGGAGCCGGTGCGGGTGACCCGCTCGCCCACGTAGGCGTCGGCGGCGGTGTAGCCGCCGGGGTGGCTCAGTGACGTGTTGTCGTAGCTCACGAGTGCGTAGTCGTTGCCGGGGAAGCTTGCGGAGACGGTGTCGCCGATCAGCGTGGACTGTGAGGAGTCGGCGTACCAGGTGCGCACGGCCTTGCCGCAGTGTCCCGCGGTGAGGAAGTAGTAGTCGCTGCCCGAGCGGACGTTGAAGCCGAGCGAGCAGCGGTAGCCCCCGCCGTAGATCGCGTCGCCGGCCGACAGCAGGGGAGTGAACTCGCCCTGTGTCCGCTCGACGGTGACCGCCTTCGCGTTGACGCCTGCCTCCTTCCGGATCGTGGCCAGGTCTGCCGCGCTGACGGTCGAGTCCGCGGTGACGACGACCTTGCCGCTCGTCCTGTCGGTGTACCAGGCGATGCCGTCGACGCCGGACCCCGCGACCGCGCTGTTCGCCGCGGCGAGCTGCGACGCCGTGGGCGGGAGGTCTGCGGGCTGCGCCGCCGCCGACGAGGCGACGGCGCCCGACATCGCCAGGCCGAGCCCGGCGGCGATCGCCACGATCCTGGCGCGGATTCCGGTTGGGGAGATGCTGGTCATGTTCCCTCCAGAAGGACAGGGGCGATGCGGTCTGCACGCCCGGTCGGTGAGCGGACGCACTCCGTTGTGCGTCGTGGCCGCTCAACGGGGAAGTGTGCAGGAACTGTGAGGCAGAGCACAAGGGTTTGTCCTGAATTGCACAAGGTTTGTCCATCCGTCGGTGCTGTCGCTCATGCCCGCCGCGGCCGGTTCGCCTCGGGCGAGCGCCAAGTGATGAGGGCGTCTGCCGAGGCGGGGGCTTGACGTCCGGGCGAGACGTGTGCAGACTGCAGTCAATCGATTTACCACGCCGTCGTGGGGAGGGTTAGGAATGGCACGGGTCCGGATCTCGGACGTCGCCGCAGCAGCCGGTGTCTCGACGAGCACCGTCTCGCTCGTCCTCAACGACCGCGCCACGCGGATCTCCCAGGAGACGCGGGAACGGGTGCGGGAGGCGGCGGCCGCCGTCGGCTACACGCCGAACCCGATAGCCCGGGGGCTGCGTACGCAGCGCACGCGGACCATCGGCCTCGTCTCCGACGAGATCGCGACGACGCCGTTCGCCGGGCGGATGCTCGCGGGCGCCCAGGACGCCGCTCGGGAGAACGCCCACCTGCTCTTCCTCGTGGACACCGGTGCGGACCGGGCGGTCGAGCAGGAGGCAATCCGGGCGCTCGTCGATCAGCAGGTCGACGCGATCATCTACGCGTGCATGTGGCACCGGGTCGTCGAGCCGCCCGCAGGGCTTCCGCCCCGGTCGGTGTTCCTCGACTGCCGGCCCGCGTCCGGCGGGCATCCCGCAGTGGTTCCGGACGAGCTCGCCGGCGGGCGTTCCGCCGTTCGTGAACTCGTCGCGGCCGGCCACCGGCGCATCGCCTGGGTCGACGTCGAGGAGCAGGATCCGCCGGTCGCGTCGGAACTGCGACACCGGGGATACCTGGACGTGCTGGACGAGGCCGGGATCGTGCCGGACCCCGCATGGCACGTGCGCGGGGTGGGCTCGGCGGCGGGAGGCCGTGGGGCCGCGGAGCGGCTCCTGGACCTGCCCGCGGATCGCAGGCCCACGGCATTCTTCTGCTTCAACGACAGGATGGCCGCCGGTGTGTACGTCGCCGCGCGCCATCGCGGGCTGGAGATCCCGCGCGACATCTCCGTCGTCGGCTACGACGACCAACAGCTGGTCGCCGGGGAGGTCGATCCTCCCCTCACGACCATCGCCCTGCCCCATGAAGAGATGGGCAGATGGGCGGTCGAGGTCGCTCTCGGCGTCCGGGAAGCCCCGGAGCCGGATCCGACCCACCTCATGCCGTGCCCGATGGTTCATCGGGACTCGGTGAGCTCGCCGCCGGCAGCAGCAGCCAACTCCGGCCGGCGACGAGCGTGAAACACCCATGACCGCCGAGCGGTCACAGAGCGGTGTCCCGACGTAGGGGTCGGGTCACCAGGAGAGGAATCACGATGTACCGCAGATCCCCCATGAAGATCGTAACCGTGTGCGCGGCCGGAGCCCTCGCGCTCACCGCGTGCGGCCAGGCCGGTCAGGGAGGTACCACCACCGAGGACGGTCGTGAGCAGCTGACCATGTGGACCCACTCCGCGGGCAACCCCGCGGAGCTGGAGGTGTACGAACAGATCATCGAGGACTTCAACGCCTCGCAGGACCAGTACGAGGTGGTCTCGGAGTCGTTCCCTCAGGGGGCGTACAACGACGCCATCGTCGCGGCCGCCGCCGCGGACGACCTGCCCTGCCTGCTCGACATGGACGGCCCCATCGTGGCGAACTGGGCCTGGGCCGGCTACCTCCAGCCGCTCGAGTTCCCCGCCGAGATCACCGGCTCCCTGCTGCCGACCGCCGTCGGCACCTATCAGGGTGACATCTACAGCGCCGGCTACTGGGACGCCGCGCTCGCGGTGTTCGCCCGCCAGTCGGTGCTGGAGAAGAACGACATCCGCATCCCCACCGTGGACGACCCGTGGACGGTCGACGAGTTCGACGACGCCCTGGAGACCCTCCAGGCTGCCGGGTACGAGACCCCGCTGGACATCGGCGCCGAGGACAAGGGCGAGTGGTGGTCCTACGCCTACTCCCCGATGCTGCAGAGCGCGGGCGGTGACGAGATCGACCGCGACACCTACCTGAGCGCGGACGGCGCCCTCAACGGGCCCGAGGCCGTCGACTTCTTCACCTGGTTCCAGGAGGCCTTCGACAAGGGCTGGGCCAGCGCCGACGGCACCATCGGGAACGAGGAGTTCAACGCGGACGAGGTGGCCCTGAGCTACACCGGCGTCTGGAACGCCATGGACTCGCTCGAGGCCGCGGGCGACGACCTGCTGATCCTGCCCCCGCCGGACTTCGGCACCGGTCCCAGGATCGGCGGCGGGTCGTGGCAGTGGGGTATCTCGTCGTCCTGCGCGTCTCCCGAGGGCGCGCGTGCGTACCTGGAGTTCAGCTTCAAGGACGAGTACATCGCCCAGTTCAGCGACAAGCAGGTGGTCATCCCGGCCACGGCAGGCGCGGAGATGCTCTCGGAGCACTTCGGTGAGGACGGTGACCTGCGCCCGTTCGTCGAGCTGTCCCAGAAGTTCGCACTGGCCAGGCCGGAGACGCCCGCCTACCCCGTGATCTCGTCGACCTTCGAGAAGGCGGCGAAAGACATCATGAACGGCGCGGACGTGGGTTCGACGCTCGACGGCGCGGTCCAGGAGATCGACGCCAACATCGCGTCCAACGACGGGTACGGCTTCTGAGCCGTTCGTCCTGACCGGCGTGGGGCGGCCGCGCGGCCGCCCCACGCCCCGGACGGAGCCACCATCATGACGACCACTTCTTCCCCCGCGCGATCCGGATCCTCCTCGGCCCTGTGGGCCGGGTTCCGGAGCGTCCGTCCCCGTCGCTCACCGGCGGGCAGGACCGAGGCCCGTGCAGGCCTGGCGATGGCCCTGCCCGCACTGACCCTGCTCGTGCTGTTCCTCGTCATCCCGGCGCTGCTCGCGTTCGGGCTGTCGTTCACCAACGCCCGACTGATCTCTCCCAACCCGCCGCGGTTCGTCGGGCTGGACAACTTCGTGCGCGCCTTCACGGCCGACCCCGTGTTCCTGCGCTCGACACTCAACACGTTCGTCTTCGCCGGGGTCGTCGTGCCCGTCCAGGCCGGCCTCGGTCTCGCGCTCGCGGTCCTCGTGAACCAGAAGATCCGAGGCGTCACCGCCTTCCGGGTGATCTTCTTCGTTCCGGTGGTCACGTCGATCGTCGTGGTGTCGATCCTCTGGAGGTTCCTCTACCAGGACGACGGGCTGATCAACTCGTTCATCGACACCGTCACGTTCGGCGCCTGGCACGGCATGGCCTGGCTGAACGACCCGAGCACGGCGCTCGGCGCCATCATCGTGCTGTCGATCTGGCAGGCCGTCGGATTCCACATGCTCATCTGGCTCTCCGGGCTCCAGACCATCCCCGAGGAACTGTACGAGGCCGCCCGGATGGACGGCGCCTCGCCCTGGCAGCAGTTCGCCCATGTCACCTGGCCAGGCCTGCGCTCGACGATGGTGTTCGTGCTGGTCACGATCACGATCGCGGCCCTCGGCCTGTTCGTCCAGATCGACGTGATGACCCAGGGCGGCCCCGTGAACTCCACCTCCACGCTCGTCTACCACGCGGTACGCAAGGGCTACCGGGAGCAGGAGACGGGGTACGGCGCCACGATCTCACTCATCTTCTTCGTGATCGTGCTGGTCATCGCCTTGATCCAGCGCTACCTGACCCGAGAGGAGGACTGACCGTGGCTCTTGGTCTCCCCGTTGCGCGCCCGCAGGCCGCGCCTTCGGCCAGCGAGCGGCAGGCGCGCCGGCGTCGCCGCGTGTGGTCCTACACGACCCTGACGGCGCTCGCCGTGTTCTTCCTGTTCCCGCTCGTGTTCATGTTCGTCTCCAGCCTCAAGCCGGACGGACAGATCCTGACCGACGTGACGTCCCTGCGAGCCTTCCTCCCCGTCGGCGACATCAGCCTCGACAACTACGCCGGCGTCTTCGACCGCGTGCCCGTGGGGCGGTTCCTGTTCAACTCGGTGCTCGTCACCGTGCTGACGGTCGGGCTGGGACTGATCCTCAACAGCATGGCGGGGTTCGCCCTGTCCCGGCTGCGGTGGCGTGGCCGCCACCTGGCGCTCGCCCTGGTCATCGCGACGCTCATCGTCCCCTTCGAGACGATCGCGGTGCCGATGGTCTACTGGGTGTCGCACCTGCCGACCCTCGTCTGGGAGGACGGTCTGCTCAAGTACGACTTCGGCTGGCTGAACACCTACCAGGTGCAGATCATCCCGTTCATCGCGAACGCGTTCTCGATCTTCCTGTTCACGCAGTACTTCTCGACGATCCCCAAGTCGCTCGACGAGGCGGCCCGCATCGACGGGGCC
Source organism: Myceligenerans indicum (assembly GCF_016742955.1). Taxonomy (GTDB): domain Bacteria; phylum Actinomycetota; class Actinomycetes; order Actinomycetales; family Cellulomonadaceae; genus Myceligenerans; species Myceligenerans indicum. Next base: position 75,337 of record NZ_JABBYC010000005.1, read on the forward strand.
GGCTGGTTCACGATCTACCGCAAGATCGTCGCGCCGCTGGCCGGGCCCGCGTTCGCCACGGTCGCGATCGTGACGTTCCTGCCGGCCTGGAACCAGTACCTGTGGCCGCTGATGGTGGTCCAGCAGGAGGAGTTGCGCCCGGTGATGGTCGGCATGCAGTACTTCTTCCAGCTCGACCCGGCCTGGGGCGAGGTCATGGCGTACACCTCGCTCATCACGCTCCCGGTCCTGATCGTGTTCCTGTCCTTCCAGCGCGCGTTCGTCAGCAGCGTCGCCGCAAGTGGTGTGAAAGGTTGATGATGTTCGCTCTTCCCGAGGCCTGGGTCTGGGACTTCTGGTTCGCCGACGACGGCGAGCGCCACCACATGTTCTTCCTGTACGCCTCGCGTGCCCTGCACGACCCGGACGCCCGTCACTACCGCGCGTCGATCGGTCACGCCGTCTCCGAGGACCTGGTGCACTGGACACGCGTCACGGATGCCCTCGTGCGTGCCGACGCCCCGGCCTTCGACGATCTGGCCACCTGGACCGGGTCGGTGGTGCGGCACCCGGACGGGACCTGGTTCCTCTTCTACACCGGGTCGACCCTGACCGCGGCCGGGAACGTGCAGCGCATCGGGTACGCCACGTCGTCGGACCTGATGACCTGGCACCGGTCGCCGGACAACCCGGTCCTGGAGGCGGACCCGCGCTGGTACGAGACGCTGGCGGACGGCCAGTGGCACGACGAGGCGTTCCGGGACCCGTGGGTCTTCCGCGATCCCGACGGGGACGGCTGGCACATGCTGGTCACGGCGCGGGGCCGCACGGGACCGGCCGACGACCGCGGCGTCGTCGGTCACGCGTGGTCGCCGGACCTGCGGTCCTGGGAGCTGCGGCCGCCGCTGACGGAACCGGGGCAGGGTTTCGGGCAGCTCGAGGTCATGCAGGTGGAGAACGTCGACGGCGTGCCGGTCCTGCTGTTCTCGTGTCTGGCGCAGGACATGGCCCAGGAGCGCTCGCGGACGACGACGGGCGGCGTGTGGGCGGCGCCTGCCGCATCGGCGCTGGGACCGTTCGACGTGGGGGCTGCCCGGCAGCTCACCGACTCGTCCCGGTACAGCGGCCGGCTGGTGCGGCGCAGGGACGGGCAGTGGGTGCTGCTCGCGTTCGACCACGACGGCCCGGGCGGCGAGTTCGTCGGCACGATCGGTGATCCGATCCCCGTGGCGACGTCCGACGGGCTGCTGACCGCGGAGGCGGCCCACACCGCCTGCTGACGGGCCCATTCCGGTCTCACGCGACGGGCCGCCCGGACCGGCGGTCCGTCGCTGATCGAACCCACTCCAGGAGCAGGCCCCTGTCCACCGCACCACGGCCAGGGGCGCGGGGGCTGCGCCCCCGCCGGATATGACGAGACGGCGTGACCCAATCCTGGGCACACGCCGCCTGCTGTGGTGCGGGGCGCGGGGGCTGCGCCCCCGCCGGATATGACGAGACGGCGTGACCCAATCCTGGGCACACGCCGCCTGCTGTGGTGCGGGGCGCGGGGGCTGCGCCCCCGCCGGACATGACGAGACGGCGTGGCCCGTTCCTGGGCACACGCCGCCTGCTGTCGAGTGGGCGATACAGGACTCGAACCTGTGACCTCTTCGGTGTGAACGAAGCGCGCTAACCATCTGCGCCAATCGCCCCTGGTGGTGCGGACAGATCCTAGCAGCCGTGGACCGTCCGCAACGACCGTTGGCTCAGGGGTCGATCCGCTCGCGCCGCATCTTCTCGAAGAGGTCGCGCGCGGCCTCGGACAGTTCACCGGCGGGCAGGTCGACGCCGTCGAGCCAGGTGGTGGGCTGCACGTTGCGCACGGACCCGGTCAGGAGCATGTGTGCGCGTCCGGCCGTCACCTCGTCGAGCACGTCGAAGGTCAGTTCGCCCGCCCGGGCCTCCCGGACCGGCAGCCCTGACTCGGCGCCCCATTCCAGCAGCAGCTCTCGGGTGATCCCCGCGAGGCAACCCACGGACAGGGGAGGTGTCACGAGTTCGCCGTCGCGCTCCACGAAGACGTTGGACCCGGTTCCTTCGCACAGCTCGCCGCGGGTGTTGGCGAGCACTGCCTCGTCGCCGCCCTTGGCGGTGGCGTCGGCGAGTGCCACGACGTTCTCCGCGTAGGAAGTCGTCTTGAGCCCGGCCACGGCGGAGCGTTCGTTGCGCGTCCACGGAGAGCGTACGGCGCGTCCCTCGGCCCGGATCGTCGCCGGCCCGGCGGCCACCACGACGGTCTGGGGGCCGGCGGACCGCCCGGAGGCCAGCGGCCCGACGCCGTCGGTGACGGTGATCCGCAGGCGGCCGGAGGCGGGGCCTGCGCCGAGGACTGCGGCGACACCGTCGCGGATCCGCTGCTCGTCGGGTTCCGCGATGCCGAGGCCCGCGGCGGATCGCGCGAGCCGCTTCAGGTGGCGTGTGAGGGCGAACGCCTGGCCGTCGAACACGGCGCAGGTCTCGAACACGCCGTCGCCCACCGTGATGCCGTGGTCGATCGCGCTGATCACGCCTTCGTCGGGCGTCACGAGCCGCCCGTCCGTCCAGATCACCGTCTGCGTCATGGGCTCATCCTGCCTGTCGTCGTGGGGGTCTGCGAAACCGCCGGTCCTGGGCCCGACGAAGCCAGGCCCACGAGGCGTTCCGCCTTCAGCTCGGTCTCCCGCCACTCCGCGGCGGGGTCGCTGCCCCAGGTGATGCCGGCTCCGGTGCCGAAGTGGAGGGTGCCCGACCCGGTCTCGTCGGTCCCGCGCTGCCACCAGAACGTGCGGATGCCGACCGCGAGCGACGCCGTTCCGGCGTCGCCGTCCACCCAGCCGATGGCGCCGCAGTAGGGTCCGCGCGGCGTCGGTTCGAGGGCGTCGATGATCCGCAGCGCCGACGACTTCGGCGCGCCCGACACCGATCCTGGAGGAAAGGTCGCCGCCAGGAGGTGCCGCCAGACGTCAGGGGCTCTGCCGACGTCGTCGGACAGGACGCCGCGCACGCGCGAGACCAGGTGCACGAGCCCGGGGTGGTGCTCGACGGCGAGCAGGCCGCTCACCTCGACCGAGCCCGGACGGCAGACGTGCTGCAGGTCGTTGCGCACGAGGTCGGTGATCATGACGTTCTCGGCACGGTCCTTGTCGCCGAGGCCCTCCGGGGTGCGGGCGGTGCCCTTGATCGGCCCCGAGGTGACGACGGGCCCGTCCGGGCCGGGTGCCAGTGACAGGTACAGCTCCGGTGACGCGCTGACCACCCACACCGGATCGACGTCGTGGCCGTCCGTGCCGGGCGTGGCCGCCGGGACGTGGATCGCGCAGGCGTGGGGGGCGGGGTTGCCGGAGGCGAGCCGGGCGGCGAGAGCGCGCGCGTCGGGCTCGGTCTGCGCACCGTCGTCGGCACGCCGGGTGGACAGTGGCGCGGTCAGCACCCGGCAGAGGTTGGCCTGGTAGACGTCGCCCTCACGGATGTGTTCGCGGATCCGGCGTACCGCGGCCTCGTAGGTGCCGCGATCCATGGAACTGGTCCAGGCGTCCGGGTCCGGCCCGGTCCAGGCGCCCGACGCCGGTGCCGCGGAGGGCGTTCCCTGCGGGCCCGGCCCGGGCGTGGGGGACGGTGGCGCGGTCCCGTTCGTGACGGCCCCGGGAAGCGGGGTCACGTCCCGGAACTGCCATGCCCGGGCGCGGCCCTCGAAGTCCACGACCACGAACCAGGTGCCGGTCCTGAGCGCCTCCGGATCGGCGTGGACGTCCACGGAGCGGGTCACCTGGGTCGCGACACGCCCGTCGAAGGTGGCCCAGCCGGTGTTCCCGGTCACGCCAGGGGTGGCCAGGATCGTCGGACTGGTGCGGTTTCTCGCTGATCGGCGCAGGGTCGGGGGCACATCGTCCACGCTAGCGCCACGCAATCGATTGGACGGCCACGCCGATGTTCGATTAATGTTCAGACCACGCCGGAACGCACGGGGAAACCCGCCAGGTCCGGCTATGCGGACGTAGCTCAGTTGGTAGAGCATCACCTTGCCATGGTGAGGGTCGCGAGTTCGAGTCTCGTCGTCCGCTCGGAGGCCCGCTCCCGTGCTCATATCGCAGGAGCATCCTCACGGTGGGTTGGCCGAGAGGCGAGGCAGCGGCCTGCAAAGCCGTATACACGGGTTCGAATCCCGTACCCACCTCGCACGAACTCGAGCGATTGGCGCAGCGGTAGCGCGCTTCCCTGACACGGAAGAGGTCACTGGTTCGATCCCAGTATCGCTCACCACCACCCCACCAGGGGCGATTGGCGCAGATGGTTAGCGCGCTTCGTTCACACCGAAGAGGTCACAGGTTCGAGTCCTGTATCGCCCACTCGACAGCAGACGGCGTGTGCCCAGAAATGGGCCACGCCGTCTCGTCATATCCGACGGGGGCGCAGCCCCCGCGCCCCGCACCACAACAGGCGGCGTGTGCCCAGGAACGGGCCACGCCGTCTCGTCATGTCCGGCGGGGCGCAGCCCCCGGGCCCCGCTCGGGATGCCTCGCCCCGAACCCCGGCCGTGGTGTCGTGGGTCGGTACGTGCTCCGGGCAGATGGGTGGGGTCGCGTTGTCAGGTCCGGGGCGGTGTGGCACGCTGCGACCGATGAGCCTGCGAGACCTGACCGAGGACGACCTGGATGTTCTCTTCGAGATCCAGGCCGACAGCACGGCGCGGCACATGGCGGCGTTCATCGGCTCGGACCCGGGTGATCGGGAGTCCTATCGCGCCAGGTGGCGCACGATCATCGCGGACGACACGACGGTCACGAAGGCTGTCGTCCACGACGGCGAGATCGTTGGCAGTGTCGGCAGCTTCGTGGTCGACGGGGACACCGAGGTCACCTACTGGGTGCGGCGCGAGGTCTGGGGGCAGGGCGTCGCCTCCGCCGCGCTCGCCGAACTGCTCCGGCAGGTGACCGAACGCCCGCTCCACGCCCGGGTCGCGGCCGACAACGCGGCCTCGGCGCGCGTGCTCACGCGGAACGGATTCACGCGGGTCGGTGCGGAGGTCTCCTACGCCGAGGCGCGCCACGAAGAGATCGAGGAACACCTCTACCGGCTCGACACGACACCGCGGTAGGTCCCGGGATCCTCCGGCGCCGCGGCGCCGTCGGGCGCGCCGGCCAGACGCTTCTCGAAGAAGTGGGTCGCGTCCGGGTTCTCGTTGTAGCGGTCGACCTGCCGGTAGCCGGCTCGCTGGTACAGGGCGATCGCGGCCTCCAGGTGCTCGTTCGTGTCCAGCCGGACCCGTGTGTGCCCGGCCTCGGCGGCGAGCGTCTCCAGGTGCCGCAGCAGGCGCGTAGCCAGCCCGGCCCCGCGCCACCCGGGATGCACCCACATGCGTTTGATCTCGGCCACCCCGTCCCCGAGGTCCCGCAGGCCGCCGCACGCGACCGGCTCGCCGTCGTCCACGGCCAGCACGAACCGCCCCGACGGGGCGCGCAGCTCGGCCGCGTCCCGCTCGGAGGGCTCGCCAGGGGCGAACGGGAAGAGCGTCGCGAGCTCGGTGACATACCTCCCGACCGCGCTCCGGGCGCCGTCGGACAACGGATCCACCGTCTCGAAGTGCAGCAGCGCGGCGCGCACGAGGAGATCCGCCTCTGCCAGCGCGCGGGCCAGGCGACCGCGCTGGCGGTCGGTCAGAGGCTCCAGCAGCGCCTGTGCGCGCTCGGCGGAACGGGTCTCGAGCTCGTTCCAGCGCTCCCGGCCGAGCGCCGTGAGCTCCACGAGGCGTCGTCGCCGATCCGCCGGGTCGGTGCTGAGGACGACCAGGCCGTCCTCGGTGAGCCGTTTCAGCTGCCTGCTGACGTACCCGGCGTCGAGGCCTGTACGGGCACGCAGGTCGGTGACGGTTCCGCTCCGGAACCCGATCTCGAACAGGAGCCGCATCGTGCCGAGCGGGGCGCCCATGCCCAGGAACGAGTCCTCCAAGGCACCGATCCGCTGGGTGTAGCTGCGGTTGAAACGGCGCACGACGGCCGTCTGCAAGTCGATCGACATATCGTTGACCGTAGTCAAAGAAATTCGGGATGTCGAGCACGGGGCCGCCGTCGTGCACGACGGCGGCCCCCGCGCTCACCGGCTGTCCCGGCCCGGCCTCATCCCTCCAGCAGTGCCTGGCCCAGGTACTCGCCCGGACCCACACCGGGCGGTACGGCGAAGATCGCCGAGCCGATCGGCGTCGTCCACTCGTTGAGCAGGTCCAGCTCGTCGAGCCGGCGCTGGACCGGCAGGAACTGCCGGTCGATGTCCGCCTGGTAGCTCACGAACACGAGACCGGTGTCGCCCGGCCCGTCGTCGTAGCCGTAGGGGCGGCGCAGGAACCGCTCGTGCGGGTCCTGGGTCCTGGACCGGCGGATGTGAGCGGCCGCGTCGATCACACCGAAGCCGTTCGGCCCCTTGGCTTCCAGGTCCGGGGTGTCGTGCTCGTGGCGTCCGGTCAGGGGAGAGCCGTCGGACAGCCTCCGTCCGATCGTGTTCTCCCGCCCCGCGCGGTCGACCTCGTCCCACCTGTCCAGGTCCATCGCGATGCGCCGCACCACGGCGGACGTCCCGCCGGCCAGCCAGCCGGCCGAGCCGTCCGGGTGCCAGATCAGGTGCGGCTCGGCGGCGGGATCGATGTTCCCCGTACCGTCCACCTGCCCCATGGGATTGCGCCAGGTGGTACCCGGTGCCACCGTTCCGGGACTGTTGCGGAAGCCCCGCTGGAGCCAGCGTGGACGCGCGAACGTCCGCGCCTGTTTCACCAGTACGCGTGCCGCGTGCGAGACGGTGACCGGGTCATCGGCGCAAACCTGCAGGAGCAGGTCGCCGCCCGACCAGGCATCCGCGAGGCGGTCCACGCCGAACGAGGGCAGCGGGCGCAGCCATGCGGGCGCCCTTCCGGGCAGGTCCGCGGCCGCGAACACGCCCGGCCCGTACCCCACCGTGACCGTCAGCCGTGCCGGGACCGCCGCGAGCTCCGGCTCGGTGTCCGCCAGCCCGGGCCGTCCCGCCATGAGCCGTTCGGCGTCGTCGGTCCAGATCCGCATGAGCCGGACGAGGGACTCCCGGTCCGACCCGTCGACCAGGTCGAGCGCGAGCAGCGTCGCGAACGCCTGCGGTGTCGTGCCGACGCCGGGCTGGCGCGGCCCGCGAAACGCGACGGTGGCACGGCCTGCCTGATCCGGCGCTTCGGAGCTGCTCGACGACGGCCGTGTCGCACCCCAGGCGGCCGTGCCTCCGAAAGTGGCCGCGGCCCCGCCGATCGCACCTCCGAGGAATGTCGCCCCGCCACGGAGGAATCCCCGGCGCGACGGGCGGCCCGGCCCCGGGCCGTCCGCAGGGAGCTGCTCGGGTTGAACGGGATCCGCGGTCACATGTCCTCCCCGTGGTCGGAGCCGTCGCCGGCGTCCTGGTCGGAGTGGTCCATCGAGTCCATGGACCCGTCCTGAGCGTCGCCGTCCTGCCCGTAGCTCTCGTTCGCACCGTCGAACGACCGGACCGGTGCGGTGATCTCCAGCTCCGACCCGTCCTCCGCAGTGACGGCGACCGTGACCTCCTCACCCGGCTCGAGCGGGTCGGTCACACCCAGCAGCATCACGTGAGGACCGCCCGGCTCCAGAGTGAAGGACGTCTCCGCAGGGACCAGCAGCCCGTCGCCGGCCTCTTGCATGACGGGCGAGCCGCCCTCGTCGACGAACTCGTGCAGTTCCGTGGATCCCGCGGCGGCGGACTCGGCGGACACGAGCCGCACGTCGTGGCCGGACGTGTTCGTCAGGGTGCCGAACACCGCGGTCATCCCGTCGTCGACAGCCTTGGCCCACGGGTCCTCGACGGTCAGCGCCGCCGCGTCCGTGGCCGGCGCCGCGCCGTCCTCCGGCGCGGCCTCCGAGCCGGCGGTGCAGGCCGCGGGCAGCAGCGTCAGCCCCAGGACGGCCGTGGCGGCCAGGGTGCGGGCAGGGGAGATGGTGGAACGGTTCATGGTCTTCGTTGCCTTTCTCGCGGCACGCCAGGGAGCCCGGCGTCGGCGCGAAGGCTCCGAGACCGAGGTGGGACGTGCGGCATCAACTGGATGGTGGGCCGGGCGAGAGCGCGCGGTGGTGCACGCCGCCCGATAGGTGTCTCGCTGTGGCCGTGACCGAGCGCTCACCACCGCACGACCGCACCACGGCGGACGTGTGAGGAGAACTCAGGCGGGGACCACGGACGCCACGGGAGGCCCGCGGCGGGGCGTGCTCCGAGCCAGGAGCACGGACAGGGGAGTGGGCAGCACTGCCGGACGAGGGTGGACCCTGGGCCGGTCCGGTGTCGGCATGCGGGGCGCCGTGAGCTCTGGCACCACGTGCCGGAACACCTGGAGGGCGACGCGCGTGGTGGCCTCGCCCACCGCCATGAGCACGGCCGTGACCAGGATCGCGGCGAGATGGAGCACCACCATCCGGGGATTCGCCAGATGGCCCTGCGCGCCGGCGAGCGCCGTGTGCGAGGTGGGCGCGACGGCGGCCGTGACGGCTGCGCCGGAATGGTGCCCGGCATGGCCGAAGGGCTGCGCCGTGCCCAAACCGGAGGCGGTCGCGGTGGCCGACCACGCCATGGCGTGGTGCAGGAAGAACTGCACCGCGCCGAGGAACGGTACGAGGGTCCACACGCGCGGACGCGCCTGCGCGACGAGACACGACGCCGAGACCGTCAGGATCCCGAGGGCAACCATCGCGCCGAGGCCCGGTAGCTCCCCACCACCCAGGCCGTGGGCGAGAGCGGCGAGGCTCAGGGAGGTGGACGCGAGCAGGAGCGTGCGCACCACGCGCATCACCTGCCCGAGCTCACCCATGGCAGAAGACTCTACGTGGTGGGCCGGGCGTTCGGATCACCGTTGTCCACACCGCGCGCGAGACATCGTGTGCTATCGGAAGGTGCGAGTCCGCCGCCAGGGCGGGCGGATCCACGGGGACCCGCCGATCTCTGCGGTCGCGCCGCGGCGCGTGTCTCCCGGCGGGCAGCCTGCCGTCGTGTGCTCGCCCTCGGGTGATGTCGGTGACCCCGTCTACGCTCGGCCTCGTGACCTCCTACACACCCATGCACCTGGACTGGCCCGGCCTGCTCAACGCGCGTGACCTGGGTGGGATGCCGCTCGGGGACGAAGCGGTCGTCGCCGAGCGGACCCTGATCCGCTCGGAGGCGCTGAGCTGGCTGGAACCGGACGGTGTCCGGGCGGCTCGCGCCTACGGCACCGTGCGCGTCATCGACCTGCGGCGGCCGGTCGAGACCGTGGAGTACAGCCACCCGTTCCAGCGGTCCGAGGACGGCGAGGCGGACGATCCGGGCACGCCCGAGTACCTGAACCTCCCCGTGCAGGAACCGGGGGACCCGGAGGAAGGGCCCTGGGCGTCCCTGTACGCGGGCATGCTGGAGCGACGGCCCGCCTTGTTCGCCCGGGCCGTCGCTGCGATCGCCGATGCGCCCGAGGGGCCGGTGCTGGTGCACTGCGCGGCGGGCAAGGACCGTACGGGTCTGGTCGTGGCGTTCGTGCTGTCGCTGGCCGGCGCCGATGACGAGCTGATCGCCGACGACTACGAGCTGACGAACTCCCGGCTCGCCCCCCGCTGGGAGAAGCACGTGGCGGCGATGGAGCGCGCGCGGGCGGCGTTCGAGGAGCAGCGGGCGGCTCGGCATGCGGCAGGGGAGGCGGCGGACGACGCCGAGGCAGAGCTTCCGACCTGGCTGCACCGGTCGCGGCGTACGGCGGGGACCCGGGCGGTCATGCTGGAGACCTTGGCGGGCGTGCGTGCGCGACACGGGTCGGTCGCGGCCTACCTGGCGCACGGCGGGCTGACCCACGGGCAGCACGAGGCCCTGGTGAAGCGCATTCGTGCCGAACCGTGACATGGCCGGGCGTGGCGCCGGGACCCCGGGGCCCGTCCGGCGGGTCCCGCGGCCGGGCCCGAGGGGGGCTTCACCTGCGGTGGCGGGCGGTCGCCCGGAGGTCTACCTTCGGGGGCGGCAGCGGACCATCCGTTGCCCACAGGGGGCGTGGACACGCTCCTGTGCCACCGGCACAAGGAGGCAGGCATGGGACTCTTCGACAAGGCCAAGGAATTGGCGACGGACCCCGAGAACATCGAGAAGGCGAAGGAGCTGCTGACCGACGAGAACGTCGACGCGGCTGCTGACACGCTCAAGGACATCGCGCCGGATCAGGCCGACGGCGCCATCGACGGCCTGGCCGACAAGGCCAAGGAGTTCGGCGGCAACTGACCGCGGGTACTTCGCGCGCCGGCACAGGCCGCGCTGATCCCGAGACCGCGTCCCGGAGCCACTCCGTTGCTCTGGGATGCGGTCTTCGTCCGTTCTTGTGTACCTTCACGGCGGCGACGGAGGTTCTGTCGTCTGTAGGAGAATCACGCACTAGGACGTGTCTGCTACCAGCAGGAGGAGTGGGACATGGGATTTTTCGACGCGGCCAAGAACTTCGTCACCGATCCGGCGAACATCGCCCGGGCGAAGGCGCTTGCCACGGACGAGAACGTGGATCTGGCCGCGAGGAAGCTCAAGGAGCTCGCACCCGAGCAGGTCCGGGGTGCCGTCGACGGTCTTGCGGCCAAGGCCAAGGAGTGGGGCGGCCCCGACGAGGAGCCGGCCACGAGTTCAGGCGAGAAGGCGCCGGGCGACAAGCCGGACGAGAAGGCGCCGGAGGAGAAGCCGGACGAGAAGGCGCCGGAGGAGAAGGCGCCGGAGGAGAAGGCGGCCGAACCGGTTCGCGCGGCGGAGAGCGGCAGCGCTGACGAGGAGCCGTCCCGCGACGGCGACCAGGACAAGCCCGAGGACGCGAACCGCGACTGAGGTGCGGGACCGCGAACCGGTACCGAGTTCGCCCTGGGCACTCGGATCGGTACGATCGAGGGGCGTCGCCCGTCCGTGACGGCGCCCCTCGCGCGCGCGAGGGTCATCTGCTCGCTGAAGGAGTTCGTCCGTGTCCGATGTCGCATCGCCGCCCACCCACCAGGACCTCACCCCAGGTGACGTCACCGAGACGGAGGCGACGACGACGACCACGGTGCCCACCACCGGTGCTGATCTGTACGGCGACCGCAAGGACGTCGTCGTCGTCCGTGTCGACGGCACCCTGTGGGACCTGCATCGTGAGATCCCGACCGGCGCCGTCGTGGAACCGGTGACGCTCGACGAGCCGGACGGGCTCGACGTCCTGCGCCACTCGGCGGCGCACGTGCTCGCCCAGGCGGTGCAGCAGATCAACCCGGACGCCAAGCTCGGCATCGGCCCGCCCGTCACGGACGGCTTCTACTACGACTTCGACGTCGCCGAGCCGTTCACCCCGGAGGACCTCAAGGCCCTGGACAAGGCGATGGCCCGGATCATCAAGGAGGGCCAGACCTTCCGCCGCCGCGTCGTGACCGAGGAGGAGGCGCGCGCCGAGCTCGCCGACGAGCCGTACAAGCTCGAACTCATTGGCATCAAGGGGTCGAGCGACGACGCCGAGGACGCCGCGGAGGGCGCGAGCGTCGAGGTGGGCGGCGGCGAGCTGACCATCTACGAGAACGTGCGCGGTGCCGGGCGGGAGAGCGAGACGGTGGTCTGGAAGGACCTGTGCCGCGGTCCGCACCTGCCCAACACGAAGATCATCGGCAACGGCGTCAAGCTGATGCGCTCGGCCGCCGCCTACTGGCGTGGCAGCGAGAAGAACCCGATGCTGCAGCGCGTCTACGGCACCGCCTGGCCCAGCAAGGACGAGCTCAAGGCCTATCAGGAGCGCCTCGCGGAGGCGGAGCGCCGCGACCACCGCCGCATCGGCACGGAGATGGACCTGTTCTCCTTCCACGACGAGATCGGCTCGGGCCTGCCGCTCTTCCACCCGCGCGGCGGCGTGATCAAGCGCGTCATGGAGGACTACGTCCGCCAGCGGCACATCGAGGAGGGTTTCTCCTACGTCGGCACGCCGCACATCACCAAGGAAGACCTGTTCTACACCTCGGGGCACCTGCCGTACTACGCCGACACGATGTTCCCGGCGCTCGACCTCGAGGACGTGGGCGACCACGGGCGCTACCGCCTCAAGGCGATGAACTGCCCGATGCACAACCTGATCTTCTCCTCCCGCGGACGCTCCTACCGTGAACTGCCGCTGCGGCTGTTCGAGTTCGGGACCGTGTACCGGTACGAGAAGTCCGGCGTCGTGCAGGGCCTGACGCGCGTGCGCGGCCTGACGCAGGACGACTCGCACTCCTACGTCACCCCGGAGGAGGCGCCGAACGAGGTCAAGCACCTGCTGAACTTCGTGCTCAGCCTGCTCAAGGACTTCGGGCTCGACGACTTCTACCTGGAGCTGTCCACCCGGGACGACAAGAAGAAGGACAAGTTCGTCGGCTCGGAAGAGGACTGGGCCGTGGCGACCAAGGTGCTGGAGGACGTCGCCGCGGAGACCGGCCTGGAGCTCGTCCCGGACCCGGGCGGCGCCGCGTTCTACGGCCCGAAGATCTCCGTGCAGGCGAAGGACGCCATCGGCCGCACCTGGCAGATGTCGACCATCCAGTACGACTTCAACCAGCCCGAGCGGTTCGGCCTGGAGTACACCGCGGCGGACGGGACCAAGCAGCGGCCCGTGATGATCCACTCGGCGAAGTTCGGGTCGATCGAGCGCTTCTTCGGTGTCCTGGTCGAGCACTACGCCGGTGCGTTCCCCGCCTGGCTCGCGCCCGTCCAGGTGCTCGCGGTGCCCGTCGCCGAGGCGTTCGACGACTACCTGAAGGACGTCGTCGCGCAGCTCACGGCGCGCGGCATCCGTGCCGAGGTCGACCTGTCCGACGACCGCTTCGCCAAGAAGATCCGCAACGCGTCCAAGCAGAAGGTGCCCTTCACGCTCATCGCGGGCGGTGAGGACGCCGAATCCGGCGCCGTCTCGTTCCGGTTCCGGGACGGCACGCAGGAGAACGGGGTGCCCGTCGCCGAGGCGATCGAGAAGATCGTCGCGGCCGTGCGGGACCGCGTCCAAGTCTGACGCGGCCGGGAGCGTGGATGTGACCAGCACCGACGAGGGGCGCGGCACGGGGCGGCGGGGCGGCGACGTCCCCGCCCCGGGGCGTGGTACGACGCCCGGCGACGCCGTGGCACCGAGCGCGGAGCCGTCCGCCGGCCGAGCCGCGGAGCCGTCCGCCGGTTCGGCCGCGGGCCCGTCACCGGCGGGCCCGGTCGAACCCGTGGTCGTTGACGAGGCCGGCGCCTTCGGGGCACCGGAGGATCACTACCAGCGTCTGTGGAACCCGCACCGCATGGTCTACATCGGCGGCGAGGCCAAGCCCGCCGACGCGTCGGAACAGCAGTGCCCGTTCTGTCGCATCCCGCGAGGCGACGACGAGCAGGGGCTCGTCGTCGCCCGCGGGCAGCTCTGCTACGCGGTGCTCAACCTGTACCCGTACAACTCGGGGCACATGATGGTGCTGCCCTACCGTCACGTCTCGGACTACACGGACCTCGACGCCGCCGAGACCGTCGAACTGGCCACGATGACGCAGGAGGCGATGCGTGCCGCCCGTGCCGCCTACGCCCCGGGCGGGTTCAACCTGGGCCTCAACCAGGGCGTCGTGGCCGGCGCGGGCATCGCCGCGCATCTGCATCAGCACGTGGTGCCTCGCTGGTCCGGGGACTCGAACTTCCTGCCCGTCATCGCGCAGACGAAGTCCCTGCCCGAGCTGCTCGCAGACACCCGGCGCCGACTCGCCGAAGCATGGCCAAGACCCGATTCAGGGACCGCGCCCCGGCATACTTGACCAGCAGCGGGGGATCGCGGGATCGGAGGCGGAGATGTTCGGTCGGCTGCGCAGCCTGATGACGACTGTGCTCACCCCGGCGGCACGCGTGCTGCTGCGGCTCGGCGTCACGCCCGACGCCGTCACGATCGCCGGCACCGTCGTCGTGACGGCGCTCGCGCTCACCCTGCTGCCCCTCGGACACCTGCTCCTCGGCGGAGTGCTGATCGGCATCTTCGCCCTCCTGGACTCACTGGACGGTGTCCTGGCACGGCTCTCCGGCCGCACCAGCCAGTGGGGGGCGTTCCTGGACTCGACGCTCGACCGCGTCTCCGACGCGGCGGTGTTCACCGGCATCACCCTGTACTTCGTGCTCCACCCCGACGTCCCCTACGCCGCCTGGGGCGCCGTGGCGGCACTGGCCTGCCTGGCGCTCGGCGGCATCGTCCCGTACGCACGGGCCAGGGCCGAGGCGGTCGGAGCGACGGCGAGGAACGGTATCGCGGAACGTACCGACCGGCTCGTGATCGGGCTCGCGCCCATCGCGTTCACCGACGTCGGACTCCCGATGGTTGCCGCCACCACCGCACTCACCGTGCTCGCGGTGGCGAGCGGAGTCACCGTCGGGCAGCGCGTGACCACGGTCCGCCGACAGCTCGTGAAGGTGGCGCCGTGACGAACGCAGAGCCGGGGAACGCCGGGTCGAGGAACGCGGACGCGAAGGACACAGGGCCGTCCAGGACCGATGAGTCGGAACCCGACCTGGTCACGCGCGCCTACGTGCTCGCCTGGAAGCTCGCACCCCGAGTGCCCGAGGCCGTCCTCCGCGGCCTGTTCTCCGTGATCGCGGACATCACCTGGCTACGGCGGACCAAGGGCGTGCGCCGGCTCGAGGCAAACTACGCCCGCGTCCGGCCTGACCTGGACGCAGCCGGGATCCGCCGCCTGTCCCGCGCCGGCATGCGCTCCTACATGCGGTACTTCCGCGAGGCATTCACGCTGCACGCGCTGGACAGCCGGCAGATCGACGCCCGCGTCCGCACGCGCGGCTACGAGAAGAACCTGCGCCCGCACCTCGACCTCGACGGCCCCGGCACCCCGCCCGAACGCCGCGGCGCCGCCTCCCTCGCGCTCGGCCACCTGGGGAACTGGGACCTCGCCGGAGCGTGGGGCACCCCGCACATCGCGCCGGTCCTGACCGTCGCCGAGAAGCTCCGGCCCGCCGAGCTGTTCGACCTGTTCGTGGACTTCCGCCGGTCGATCGGCATCACCGCGCTCGGACTCGGCAACGACGGCGTCTTCGACGCGCTCGTCGCCGGAGCCAAGGAAGGCGATCGCATCGTGCCGCTGCTGTCCGACCGTGATCTCACCTCCCGTGGCGTCCAGGTGGACCTGCTCGGCCACTCCGCGCAGGTCGCCGCGGGCCCGGCCGCGCTCGCGCTGGACGCGAACGTGCCGCTCCTCCCCGTCGCCATCCACTACGAGCGCCTGCACGGTGCCCGCCGTCGTGCCGCCGGGAGCCCCTGGGGGATCGTCATCACGTTCCACGAGCCCGTCGCCGTCCCCGACCACACGCTGCCCCGCACGGAGCGCATACGGCGCCTCACCCAGGGCTGGGTCGACGCGCTCGGGCGCTCCATCGCCGAGCACACCGCGGACTGGCACATGCTGCAGCGGGTCTTCACCGAGGACCTCCACCACCGGAGCCCGCGTGCCTGACCGGCCTCACGCCGAGAGTCCTCGCCCCGGCGCACGCCGCCGCCTCGCGCCGCGGCGGGGCAGCCACAGCGGCCCGCAGCGCCCGCTCCGCGTGGGCATCGTCTGCCCGTACTCGTTCGACGCCCCCGGCGGCGTCCAGTTCCATGTGCGCGATCTCGCCCTGGCGCTCCGCGCCGCCGGACACGAGGTGTCCGTCCTCGCCCCGGCCTCGGAGAACACGCCGGTGCCCGAGTTCGTCGTACCCGCCGGCCGGGCCGTGCCCATCCGCTACAACGGGTCGGTCGCCCGCCTCACCTTCGGGCCCGTGACGGCCCGAAGGGTGCGCCGCTGGCTCGCGGAGGGGGAGTTCGACGTCGTCCACCTGCACGAACCACTCACGCCGTCGGTCGCCCTGCTGGCCCTCCGGTACGCCGAGGTGCCCATCGTGGCCACCTGCCACACGTCGATGCCCCGATCCCGCGCACTGCGCGCCGCGTTCCCGCTCGTCGGCCCCGTCGTGGAGAAGATCGCCGCCCGCATCGCCGTCTCCGAGGACGCCCGCCGCACCGTCGTGGACCACCTCGGCGGCGACGCCGTCGTGATCCCGAACGGCGTGTACGCCAGGGACTTCGCCACCGCGACCCCGCGCTCCGGGTGGCAGGGACGGCCGGACACACCCACGATCGCGTTCCTCGGACGGCTCGACGAACCCAGAAAGGGCCTGGACATCCTGCTGGCGGCCGCCGGAACGATCCTCGACCGGCTGCCCGGCACACGGTTCCTCGTGGCAGGCAGCGGCACGGGCGTCCCGGACAGGGTCCGGGCGGCACTCGGCGAGCGCGCCGGAGCGGTCGAGCTGCTCGGCCGCGTCAGCGACGAGGAGAAGGCCGCCCTGCTCGCCTCCGCCGACCTGTACGTCGCGCCGCAGACCGGCGGCGAGTCGTTCGGGATCGTGCTCGTGGAGGCGATGAGCGCCGGGGCCGTCGTCGTGGCCAGCGATCTGGGGGCGTTCCGGCGCGTGCTGGACGACGGCGCGGCCGGTGCCCTGTTCACCACCGGCGACCCGCAGGCGCTCGCGGCCCAGGTTCTCTCGCTGGCGGCGGATCCCGAGAGGTGCGAGCGCTACCGGGCCCGGGCCCGGGACGCCGTGCGGCAGTACGACTGGTCCGTGGTGACGGGGCAGGTCCTGGCCGTCTACGAGACCGTCCTGTCCGCGGGCGACGCGGTCGGGTCCGACGGCTCGTTCCCGGCCCTGAGCGACGGCGTGCGCGGCGTGCTCGGCCGGGCGCGGAGAGGATGGCGATGAGCTGGTCGGAGATCGCCTTCTGGTCCCTGGCGGCCGCCGTCGTGCTGGTGTGGCTGGCTTGGCGGGTGGCCTCACGCCTCGACGGGCTGCACCGCAAGGTCGCCGGGTCCCGGGGGGCGCTCGACGCGCAGCTCGTGCGCCGGGCCTGGGCCGCGGTGGACCTGGCGTCCTCGGGCGGGATGGACCCGGCGTCGGCCCTGGTCGTGGTCGACGCCGCGTACGTGGTGCTGGACACGGCCGACCCGGAGACGGGCGAGCACGTCCTCGCGATGGACGGACTGCCCACGGCACGGGAGGACGCCGAGAGCAACCTGAGCGCGGCACTGCGCGAGGCGCTCGGCGACTCGCGCGAGATCGCGAGCCTGCAGACCGGGCCGGCGGCCGAACCGGCCGGCGCCCTGGCCGCGGCCTGGTACCGGGCGACGCTCGCCCGCAGGTTCCACAACGAGGCCGTCACCCAGGCTCGCCGGATGCGTCGCCGCTGGTACGTGCGCGCCGCGCACCTGCCGGGGCGCGCACCCATGCCGCACACCGTCGAGTTCGACGACCGGATGCCGGAAGGGCTGGACCGGGGTGTCGGACCCGGCGCGTAGGATCGCATGTGAGGGCGCCGGACCGGCGTCCGGTACGGACCGGAACGAGCGAGGTAGTGGTGGCTGACGAGACGACGACGAGCGCTGGCGTGGGCCAGGTGGGTACCGCGCGCGTGAAGCGCGGCATGGCCGAGATGCTCAAGGGCGGCGTCATCATGGACGTCGTCACGCCGGAGCAGGCGAAGATCGCCGAGGACGCCGGCGCAGTGGCCGTGATGGCTCTCGAGCGGGTCCCGGCGGACATCCGGGCGCAGGGCGGCGTGAGCCGCATGAGCGACCCGGACATGATCGACGGCATCATCGAGGCCGTCTCCATCCCGGTGATGGCGAAGGCGCGCATCGGGCACTTCGTGGAGGCGCAGGTGCTGCAGTCGCTCGGCGTCGACTACATCGACGAGTCCGAGGTGCTGACCCCGGCGGACTACACGAACCACATCGACAAGTGGGGCTTCACCGTCCCCTTCGTGTGCGGCGCGACCAACCTGGGTGAGGCCCTGCGCCGCATCACCGAGGGAGCGGCGATGATCCGCTCCAAGGGCGAGGCCGGCACCGGCGACGTGTCGAACGCGACGACGCACATGCGCCAGATCCGCCAGCAGATCCGCAAGCTCTCCTCCCTGCCGGAGGACGAGCTGTACGTCGCGGCCAAGGAACTTCAGGCGCCCTACGAACTGGTCGCGGAGGTGGCGCGGGAGGGCAAGCTGCCCGTCGTGCTCTTCACCGCCGGCGGCATCGCCACGCCTGCCGACGCCGCGATGATGATGCAGCTCGGCGCCGAGGGCGTGTTCGTGGGCTCGGGCATCTTCAAGTCCGGCAACCCGGCCACGCGCGCCAAGGCGATCGTCCAGGCCACCACGTTCTTCGACGACGCGGACGTGATCGCCAAGGTCTCCCGAGGGCTGGGCGAGGCCATGGTGGGCATCAACGTCGAGGAGGAGCCGGAGCCGGTGCGGCTGGCCGAGCGGGGTTGGTGAGGTAGCGGCTCTGGGGCGTTGAAGCGTCCTGACCCAGTGGAAAGGCTCCGCGGACTGGTGTCCGCGGAGCCTTTCGCGTGCCGCAGTCCGGGTGCGACAGGTCGTCGGCGATTTGTACGGAAGAACGTCGTTAACCCCCTTGTGCGACATGCACTGGCTGAGTATCATTCTTGTCAGGTCTACAGAAAGGAATCGCCGTGCTGGGCGAGAGCGGCCCATGGGAGCCTCCGGAGATCAAGGTTGCGGTTGACCTTGTGATCTTGACGATGCGAGCTTCGGTGTTTCACGTGCTGCTGATCGAGCGGGGCGAGGACCCGCAAGCCGGGATGCAAGCGTTGCCTGGCGGCTTCCTCAGCAACGAAACGGAGGGAGTTCACGATGCCGCGTTGCGCGAGCTGAGAGAGGAGTCGGGTCTCGATGCGTCCGAGCTGCACATCGAACAACTGGCGGCCTACGGCGAAGTCGGGCGAGACCCGCGCGGGCGTGTGCTGTCGGTGGCCTACATGGCGGTCGCACCGGGCTTGCCGGAACCAATCGCCGGCACCGACGCATCTGATGCCTCATGGGTCCCGGTTGACGATGTTCTGTCAGGCAGGGTGTCGCTAGCCTTCGACCACTGGCAGATCGTGTGTGATGGGGTCGAGCGAGCGCGATCCAAGCTTGAGCGCACCTCCCTGGCGCTGGCGTTCTGCGACAGGACTTTCACGCTCACTGAACTGCAGCAGGTTTACGAGGGAGTCTGGGGATGCCAGCTCGACCCGCGCAATTTCTACCGCAAGGTTCAGAGCATTCCCCGGTTCGTCGAGCTGGTCGGAACGGTGCGCCGTGCCGCCGCAGGGCGGCCTGCCCGGCTGTTTCGGTCCGGAGGCGGGAAAGTGCTGTACCCACCGTTGGTGCGTCCTGTGTCATCCGAGCCGTGAGGAGCAGTAGTGTCTCATCTGGTCGTGGTGTTGACTGCGTTGAACCTGGAGTACGCGGCGGTCCGAGAGCATCTGGTCGATGTGGATCTGCGTCGTCATGATGCCGGAACCCGGTTCGAGATTGGACGGGTGCCGTCGTCGAGATGCCAGATCGTCCTCGGCCTGACCGGGGTCGGCAACCAGCCAGCGGCAGTGCTCGCAGAACGAGCGATCCAATCGTTTGAGCCTGCGGCGGTTCTCTTCACGGGCATCGCGGGAGCGCTGTGGGACGGGACCCCGTTGGGAGACGTCGTCGTCGCGGACCGGGTCTACGCCTATCACGGGGGGACGAGCGAGGACGACGGCTTCAAGGCGCGCCCTCGGATGTGGGAGACATCCCATGCACTGAGCCAGGTGGCGCATCATCTGGCGCGTCAGGGGCGCTGGACCGATCGGCTCGGTGATCGGGACTCCCGTCCCACGGTACGTTTCGGTGCTATTGCCGCCGGCGAGATCGTGCAGAACTCCAGGGTGTCGAAGGAGGCACATTGGATCCGCGAACACTTCAACGACGCCACCGCGATTGAGATGGAGGCTGCTGGCATCGCTCAGGCGGGCCATCTCAACAGTGCCCCGGTCGCAATCATCCGGGGAATCAGTGATTCCGCAGATGGGCGCAAGACGGCGGCGAACGACGAGAACTGGCAGCCGCGGGCTGCGGCGAACGCCGCGGCGTTCGCCGTGGAACTGGCGGTGGAACTCGTCGACGAGTCCAAGGAGGGCTACATGAAAGGGAGCATGCCCAGCGAGATCCCGATTGATGGAGGCGTCACCAATATGGTGGCCGGCGGAGTAGTCGGACAGATGGGTGGCGTGATCACGGGCGGCACGGTGCACCTGGTGACCGGGCCTCACCAGACGAGCGAGTCTTTCGACGTCGTGGCGGAGTTGCACACACTGCGGACGCTGATCGACGAGCGACACACCGCTGGGGTGACCGACGAAGAAACCCACAGGGACGCGGTCAAGGAAGTCGAAACGGCAGAACAGGCGCTGAATGCCGTCCCTCGTGCTTCGAAGCGGGCAGTGAACGCGCTCAAGCGACTGACTGGGTTGCTGGCAGACGTCTCCGATGTGGCCGCCCGGGCGAGAAGCCTCGCCGGAGCAGTGAAGGAGCTGGCATGAACTGGAACAACACGTGGCAGGGCGGAGCACCGGACGGGGTTCCCGGCAGGCCGCCGAACGGCACGTCGGCCACTGGCGAGGACAGTGTCCAGAACGTCGCAGCCGACGGATCGTCTGTCGGCATGATGGCCGGAGAGATTCATGACAGTACGGTGCACGTGCACAGCACGTTGTACCAGATCACCAGGGAGGACCCGCCCGCGAAGCAGTTCGAGGCGGGACGACTCCGCTTGCAGGGAAGGCTTCCGCGGGACGCGGAGCGGTACATCAGCAACGCACTGCTGGCAGGGCTCGACACGCCTGAGGTCCGGTACTTCTGGCTGCTCTCAATGTTCAGCATGCGTTCGAAGCGCGACCTGTCGCGAGAAGAACGAGACCGCGTCCTCGACGTGGCCGAGTCGGCAGCGCGTCCTCAGGGCGAAGCTGGTCCGTACACCGAGCCACTTCGTACTGTCTGCCTGTTGATCCGGCACACGTTGAAGGGCGAGGGGGATGCTGGGGCTCTAGGCACCAGTATCTCTGCTCTCCCGGAGGATCGTCGTGCCGAGATCGAGTATCACCTGGAGAACTTGTTGTCGGGCGTGGTCAAAGACCAGATCTGGCGTGACATGGTGGAACGGGCGGCGGAGGAGCGATACGCGAACGGTCGGGTCGATCGCGCCTGGGCCTACTTCCATGCAGTGCCGGAGCGTCCACGGATTGCGGAAGTGATCTCACCGGCCCGAGCCGCGAGGCGCACGGCGGCGATCGCCGGCTCGATCCCCGCCGCACTGACCGCGCTGTTCCTGGTGTTCGGGGCGCTGAGCAATCTGAATCTGACAGCAATCCTGGCGCTTTCCGTTCTCGGCGTCGGCAGTGTGATCGGCATCAAGGATGCCTTTGCCTGGAGATTGCTTCACAGTACGGCGGCGGTGCTGGCGCAGCGGCACCAGACAAACGAGCGTCAACCCACTACATGGTTCACTTGGAACCTGCGCAGGGACTTCAAGGCTGACTTCAAGAAGTACAGGCCCGAGGGGCTCGAGGTGCAGGCGTGGCTGGCCGAGACTCACGGTATGCGTCAGTTCCTCGAGCAGGACATGGCGTTTGCTTACGCGAACCATCCGTCGGTCTCGAACAGTTCGGTCCGGTGGATGGTTCGCTACTTTGCCAAGGATGCTGCTCGTCAATGGGCCCAGGGAACGTTTCGCACCCAGCAGGTAGCGCCATTCGACAGCACGGCGACAGCTCGTTGTATCGGATCGTTGGTCGCTGCTGCGATTGCGCTCCTGATTGCGGTTGTTGCTGAAGCCGACGTCCCGACGGTTTTGTTCTTCATTGTTTCCCTTTTTACCACACCGGGAGCGGTGCGCCGTTGGTATCAGGAATATGTTGCTCCGCGAATTGTGGACTCCCTTGAGGAGGATGCCAAGAAGCGCCTGAAACTTCTCGAATCCGAGTATGCGAGGTGGAGCACAAAGCTTGCATCCACGCGTCCTACCGACTTGGAGATGGAGTCCTGGCTGCGTGCCGATTCGACGCTCCTGGTGGAAGATGCGCTGAAGAAGTATCGCGTCTCATGGCGTGACGTCGTTGCACGCGTTGTATTGATGAGTCCGTACGGTGACTACCGGCGTGCCCGAATCACTGGAGGGCCGTGGTGGTACACGCAGATGAACATGCAACTGTATCTGATGACCGACCTTGGCGTGCGCGGGTTCGCTGTCACCTCGAACTTTCGACAAGGAAAGTTCGGCCCTCCGACCGAGGAGACGTTCAGCTACGATGCGCTTAGTTCCGCCAGGTTGGAGCCGCGGCCTGGTGGAAGCCGCAATCTGGTTCTCACGTTGAACTCAGGGCAGTCCAATGTCATAAACATCATTCCTGGTCTGGAGAACCCGGAGCACCTTCCTGAGAGTGATTTTCAGGAAAGGGAGAACGAGAATGTCCGGCTCAACACCGATGCGTCTGGAATCGAATACGCCCTGCAAGTGCTTCAGGGTGTAGCTGCGGAAAAACGGGAGTGGTTCGCCAACGCGAGCCGCTGATTCGGGCGAGGGCGCAGTGCTCGGCTCTGGCCGTGGTTGGGCGCCTGAACTCCCGGGGTCCCGCAGGCGTGAAGTCTGCGGGATCTTGGGTGATATTGGACAGTCCAGGCGCGGTGCGGCGCAGTAGCCGAGCCGCTGATACCAGGACCGGAGCGCGTGGTGCGCCACTCCATCGACGACGATGCCAGTGCTCTCGTCCATTTCGTGCGAGCCCGGATCTGTAGCGCGTTCCTTGCTGATTCAGCCACGGGCAAAAGGGTCTGGACCTGCGCGGATCGAGCAGGGAAGATCGAGGGCGTGGCAGAGCCAAAACATGGTATTAGTGTCGGGGAGTTGCTGCTTGCCGAGTACCAGAGCATCAAGGATGAGCAGAGGTCACGTATCGGGTTCCGGGACAATCTTCTCTACGCGACGCTTGCGGTGGTGGCGGCGATTACTGCCGCGGCTGCGCAAACGAAGGAACCGGTGATGCTACTTGCCCTGCCGCCGGCGTGCATCGTGCTGGGATGGACGTACATCGTGAACGATGAGAAGATCTCCGCGATCGGCCAATATATCCGCGAGGAACTCGGCCCTCGCCTGACCCAGCAGGCATTTCTCCGGAAAGGGTTCGTGCCCTTCGGGTGGGAGAAGGTCCATCGTATCGATGCGCGTCGTCGCTCCCGAAAATGGATTCAGTGCCTGATCGATCTGACGGCGTTCTGCGGACTTCCGATTGCTGTCCTGGCAGCGTTCTGGGTGAGTCAACAGAATGATCCACTTCCTGTTGCACTATCTGTGCTGGAGGGTCTCCTGGTGATCGGTCTTGGTATACAGATCGTGCTGTACGCCAAGCCGTCGCTGAAGGAACCCAGTTCTATCCGGTGAAGAGCTGACCATGCTCGCCGTCGTCGGCTAGCGGTGGTGGTCGACGACGCCGATTTCTCGAATGGTGAGTGATAGTAGAGATATCGCACTGAAGCGCGCCGAAGGCAGGACACGGGTTCTTCTCGATCGCTTCGTCAGGCCGGCGCGCCGCCCCTTTCCGAATCGGTCTGCCGCACCGTTCAGGCGTTGCGGTTGGTGCAGATGGGAGCCTGGGATGAGCGATCTTCTCGCGCGGGATGCCGCCGCAGTGCATCATGCGCTCGAACGGGGCGGTGACGACTTGTCACTGTCGATGCATCGGTCCACGGCCGAGCTTGTCGCGGCCCTTCTCGACGCGCGGGCCCACGGCGTGCCGGAGGAAGGGACCCCGACACGGGCCGCGGAGCTACTGGGAGTGTTTCGCCCGCACGTGCGGCGGCTCATGGACCGGGGCGAACTGCCGTTCCGGATGGTCGGCTCGCACCACCGGCTGCCTTTGGCTGCCGTCGAAGCGTTCCGGGAGCGTGAGCGCTCCCGGCGGGCCGAGGCGCTGGCCGATCTGGCCGAGCTCGAGAACGAGCTGGGTCTCACGGAGTGACTGCCCTGAACCGGCCGAGGGTGGTCCTGTCCGATTTGCGGCAGTCAGTGAGCTGAACCTGGAGGTGCGGCATCCCGATGAGGTGCTCGCGCGGCTGGTTCGCCCCCGTCCGATCGAGATGCTGGCCGTGCACCGGATCTGCGTCGAGCGGCTCAAGGGGGCGACCGACGAGTCAACAGTCGCGGCCCTGTGCCGTGCTGACGCGCCACGGACTGCCGATCTCATCAAGGCGCCTCTCATTGACGATGCGCGAAGCCACCAAGCAGCGGCCTCGCAGCGGTCCTGGCGACGCATGTGCTCCCATCACGCCGACGAGTTCCGGCAGAACGACCAGCAACTTAACGACGAAACAGCCAGCAACCATGCGACAGAACGACCGTGAAGCGTGCGGCAAAACGACGGCCGATGTGGGAGGCTCGTCCTGTGAACACCCGAGGAAGCTCCGTGAGCAGTGCGTTCGTACCCCGTCGTGCCGCTGAATCTGTGAGGGAGGCGCTCGCGGACACGCGCGTCGTCCTGGTGAACGGCGCGCGCCAGAGCGGTAAGAGCACACTCGTGCGCCGGATCGGGAAGGATCATGGCGCCGACTGGTACACCCTGGATGACGCCGACACCCAGGAGTTCGCCGCGAGAGACTCGCGGAGCTTTGTTCGGCTTGCTCAGCGGATGATCATCGACGATGTGCAGCGCATCCCGGCGCTCCTTCTTGCGATCAAGGCGCTGGTCGATGAAGAGCCGGATCCCGGGCGGTTCCTGCTCACCGGATCATCGCGCCTGCTGGCCATGCGGGACCTGCCCGACACGCTCGTGGGCCGGATGGAGACGATCGAGCTGTGGCCGCTGTCTCAGGGGGAGATCGATGCTACGCCGGACGGGTTCGTGGATGCCGCCTTCGCCCTGGGTCCCGAACTGCGCCACGAATCGTCAGTGGATCGCACCGGGTACATCGAGCGGATCGTGCGGGGCGGGTTCCCTGACGCCGTCCGCCGCGCGCCTGGCCGGCGGGAGCAGTACTTCGAGTCGTACGTCGCCGACATGATCGATCGGGATGTCATGCAGGTGTGGGACATCGAGCGTGGCCGCGAGATGCATGCGCTGGTCCGGCTCCTGGCCGCCAGGTCCGGCCAGATCATGGTTCCGGCGTCCTTGTCGAACGGGCTGGAGGTCTCGGCGCAGACCGTGCGTCGCTACCTCGCTCTGCTCGAAGAAGTGTTCCTGATCAAGCAGATCCCGGCCTGGACCCGGAACCTCAATACGCGCAGCATCGCGAAGTCGAAGCTTGCCTTCGTCGACTCGGGCGTCGCGGCGGCGTTGCTCGATCAGGACGCTTCTCGACTGCGTAAGCCTGGCAGTCCGCTGGGTGGCCTTCTCGAAGGGTTCGTGGCGATGGAGATCGCGCGCCAGCTCACCTGGTCCCGTACCCGCGCGGAGCTGTTCCACTACCGGACACGGGACCAGGTCGAAGTCGATATCGTTCTGGAGAATCGCCGGGGCGAGGTGATCGCGATCGAGGTGAAGTCCTCGGCCACGCCGTCGACGGAGGACTTCCGCGGGATCCGGCACCTGCATGAACGGGTCGGCGACGATCTCGTCGCGGGCTACGTCCTGCACGCGGGACCGCACACGCTTCCCTTCGGGAACAAGTATCGGGCGGTCCCCATCAGCGCGCTCTGGGAGACGGCACCCGCCTGATGCCGACGAGGCGCGTCAATCTTGGACCACGGCATCAACGTGGAGGAGGAACCGGAGCCGGTGCGGCTGGCCGAGCGGGGTTGGTGACGTTCCGTCCCGAGCGCGCCGAGGCGCCCTGACGGAGGTGGGGCGCCTCGGACCTCGTGTTTGCGGGGACTGTCCTCGCCTGTTTGCGGGTGATGTTTCACCTGACGTCGTTGATCTTCATGACCGTGACGGCTTCCAGTTCCTGGCGCGGCTGCGTGAGATCCATGACGACGTGCGCAGTGTCCTCATGGATGTGGAGACGCTGCTGCGCTTCCGAGAACTGTGGGTTCCTGACGTGGAGCCTGTATCGGTGAGGACGGAGCGGCTGGGCGCCGGTGAGCGCGCGGCGCTCGAACTGCTCCATACCGAGGGCGGTGTGCGGCTCGAGCAGGAACGCGTGCCGTGGGAGTACGCCTGGGGGGATGCTGCGGCGCGAGTTGGGATGATCGGCCGCCCGTGCCGCTGCGGGTCCTTCTGGGGGTCCTGCAATCCATCACGGCACTATCCGCCTCCAGCTGTCGATGCGGGCCTACGGCCAATGAGCAGGTACTTCGCCGGGATCGTGGGCGCGAGCTGGAATTGGCCGCTCAGGGCAGGCGGTGGTGGTCACGTCGGTGAACCGCGTTGGACGCAGGAGCTGGAGCGGGCCACGGTAGGCATGAGCGCGATGATGCACGTGGATCGAACGTTGTCACTGCGAGCCACATCGTGCGGAATCAGCGGCCTCGGCGCTGCAGAACAGCGACTTGGATGCTGCAGAACAGCGGCTTTGGGCTTGCAGAACAGCGGCTTACGAGGTGTCATGGTGCTGTGACCTCGAACGACATTCTCGCCCGACATGCCATCCCCTGGGCGAAGGAGCTCGTCGGCTCCTTCCCTGCCGTGGTCGTCGAAGGCGCGCGGCAGGTGGGGAAGAGCACACTTGCCACGATGCTCGTCGAGGGCTCGGAGCGCCAGGCCCGCTACCTCACCCTTGACGACGACGTGCAGCGGGCCGCCGCCCGGAACGATCCAGAGGCCTTCGTGAACCAGCTTCCCGACGGGCTGCTCGTCGTCGACGAGATCCAGCGCGCCCCGGAGCTGCTGCTGCCGATCAAGGCGTCCATCGACCGGCGCCGCGCGCCGGGCCGGTTCCTCCTCACCGGATCGGCCGACCTGCTGCGCCTCGAACGAACGCCTGACTCTCTCGCGGGCCGAGCCGTCACGCTGCCGCTGCGAACCCTGAGTCAGGGAGAGCTCAACGGTCGGCTCGACGACTTCGTGACCCGTTTCCTCGCGGGGGTAGATCCGTTCGACGTCCGTTCGACGGTCTCGCGTGAGGACTACGCGAACATCGTCGCAGCAGGTGGGTATCCGGAGGTCTTCCGGCGGTCGCCGCGACTTCGTGCGGCCTGGTTCGACGGGTACATCGACCGCATCGTCCAGCGCGACGCGCGTGACGTCCGGCGTCTCGTGGACGGCAACCGCCTGGCGAGCGTTCTGCGCCTGGTCGCGGCCAACCAAGCGGGCGAAGTGGTCCGCGCCCGCCTCTCGCGGGACGCGGACATCCCCGAGACCACCATGACGGCTTACCTCGATCTCGTCGAAACGTTGTACCTCGTCGAGAGGATCCGACCGTGGACGGGAAACCTCACGACCCGCCAGACCGGCAAGGCCAAAGGCCTCGTCACCGACTCCGCGCTCGCGATGTACCTCTCGGGCGTCACTGCCGCTCGTGCCGCCGCGCTCGTCGGCGGTGGCGAGCTGCTGGGTCCTCTGCTGGAAGGCCTCGTGGTCTCCGAGCTGCGCAAGCAGCAGACCTGGAGTGATACCCGGTTCTCCGTCTTCCACTATCGCGAGACGTCGGGCGTCGAGGTGGATGTTCTCCTTGAGCTCGACGATGGCCGGGTCCTCGGCCTCGAGGTGAAAGCGAAGCAGACCTATAAGCCCGAGCACTTCCGGGGTCTGCAGCGGCTCGCTGAGCGCCTGGGCGACAGGTTCCTTGGTGGAGTCGTGCTCGGCACTGCGGACCAGGGTGTGCGATTCGGCGAAAAGCTCGTCGGGTTGCCCATCTCGTCCCTGTGGGAGCTCTGACTCACTCCCTGGTGATCCCAGGTCTGCTCGGGTGCGCGACAGTCCTGGACCACGGCATCAATGTCGAGGGGGAGCCGTAGCGACCTCCCCGTCATTCGCAGACGCAGAGCTGTAGGGCGACGTCATCGGCAAACGGGCCACCGGACCAGTCACCGAAGCGCTCGACGAGCTCAAGACCGCCGAGCGAGAGGAGCAGCGGCAGCTCCTGCGGGAAGATGCTCCTGATGTCGAGCGGCGCGACGACGAAGTCGGGCTCGCCGGCGGTCGAGAGATACCACGTCCCGCGTGTCACCTGCGCGGGCGCATCGTAGGTCTCGGCGACATCGACGCTGACGCTGCCACGCTCGGGGTCGATGAACGACAGCGACTCGCGGGTGCGTCGCGCCCCATCGGCCTCGGCGAGCATCCGCACGCTCGGGTTGAACACGTCGAAGACGAACCTCGCTCCCGGTGCCATGTGCCTTCGCACCGACCGGAAGCAGCTCACCAGGTCCTCGGCTTCGTGCAGATGCAGCAGAGAATTGGCGGCGACGAACACGTAGTCGAAGGTGCGGCCCAGATCGAAGGACCGCATGTCGCCCTGGATCCACTCCACCGCGACACCGCGTTCGTCCGCCTTGCGTCGAGCCTCGGTCAGCATGTCTGCCGATAGGTCCAGACCCACGCAGTGCTGCCCACCGGACGCGATGGGGATCAGCTTCCGCCCGGTGCCGCACCCGAGTTCCAGGACGCTGCCGCCGTGCCGGGTGGCGTCGGCCCGGTAGAAGTCGCCCGACGGGCCACCGCCCGGGAACATCAGGTCGTACAGCCTGGGGTGCGAGTAGAACGCTTCACTCCGGTTCGGGGGCTGTCGGCGGCTCACGCCGCGAGCCTACTGACCACCTCCCAGCGGCCGCCCCGGATTTCGTGGCGGGCATGGGAGGTTTCGCCATGCAAGCATCCTTCCCGGACTGCATCCCGTACGTCTTGCGTGCGGTCGGGCAACAGGTCTCACTTGCCGAGGGAGGCGTTCATGAACGCGTGAATCTTGAGCCAGGTCGGCGCGATGTCGTCGACCTCGGTGAGCTGGTCCAGGTCCTCAGGCCGCCAGACGTTCATGCCGTCGGTGGTCGTCAGCTGCTCCAAGAGCTCGTCCAGGTCGCCGCCGACCGTGTCGTCGGGCGCGTCGGTGGTGGTGGCCAGGAAGTCCTGGACGACATCGGTCGCGGTCGCATCCCATGAGGGCGCCGCCGTCCGGCCGGAGCCATCGGGAAACAGATGCAGCCGTCCGGCGCCGGTCGCGACGACCAGCACACCACCGGTGCCACCGGCCAGGGCGGTGACCGGGGCGTTGCCGGGCAGCTCGTGGGTGGTGCCCTCGGAACGGGCGACGTCGAGGGCGACGAGGGTGCCGTGCGGGGTGCCGACCCACACCGTGCCGGGATCGCCGAACGCAATGTTGTGCCGGGACCACGAAGCCAGCTCGGAGAGCCACTCCGGAGGGTACGGAATGCCGGGGCTCTCGTCCATGAGAGTGGTGGACAGCACGAGCTGGAGGCCGGGCATCTCGAACACCTGCAACGTCTGGGCGTAGGCGTTGCCGCGGATCGCGAAGTACCGCCCGTCGGGGCTCACCACCGGCGTCTCGTACCCGTCGACATCCAGCAGCAGCGCCCTGTCCACAATGTTCCTCCGGCCGGTGGCGGGGTCGATCCGGGTGAACAGGCCGTGCGTCGCGCCTTGGTTGCTGACGTACGAGAGCGCCAGGCGCCCGCCGGGCCAGACCGCGGATCCCGTGTCCCACCCCGGCGCGGACCCTACAGCGCCCGTCGCGAGACAGATGGTCGTCGAGGCGTCGTAGCCGCTGACCAGAAGAGTGGCGCCGTCTGGCGTGAACGCGACGTCGCCACCGGCTGTATCGGCATCTGCTTCGGGCAGTGCCCAGCCTGGCGTCGTGACGCCGTCCGGTTCCCACAGCACCAAGCCGCCCGAGCCGTTCACCGCGAGCAGCGCCCTTTCCGGATGCCACGCCGCCGAGGGCACCAGCCGCATCCGGTCCCATCCGAACGTGTCCCCGTACCCGTCCGAGTCCCCGCCGACCGTCGCGACATGGGTCAGACCTGCGGACTCCCATCTCCACACGTGCACCGCAGGTCGCGCCGCGTCCACTCCCGCGACCAGCGGGAACCGCGGATGCGGCACGAGACGTTCCACCACGACGCCGTCGGGGAGCACCGCGCTGGCCAGAGGTTCGATCATCGTCACGGCACGAGACCCTAGCCTCCACCACTGACACCCAGAACGGCTCCGGGTGCTCGACGCTCGGCCCAGCATCAGCTCAGCGAGCGGCTCACCGCTCGACCGTGTCCGTGTGCCATACCGCCGCCCAAGGGTCTTGCCGGGCCACGAGGAGCGGGCCCGAACCCGCGCTGCTAAGTTGGCGAAATGGGCCTGTTGGACCTGACGATTCAGGCGACGATCTCCTTGATCGTCCTGGTCGATCCGTTCATCCGCGCCGTCTTCTTCCGCGTGCTCACGGAGAACGAGCCCCACCGCCGCCCGGAGTACGTGCGACGGCTGATGGTCGTCATCGCCGTCACACTGGTGGGTTCCGCACTGATCGGCAAGCTGCTCCTGGACCTCGTCGGTATCAACCTTGGGGCCTTCGGCGTCATCGGCGGGCTCGTGCTCGTCCTGATGGGCTTCGAGATGCTCTTCGCGGGAAAACCCAGCCGCGTGCAGGGCGGAGCCGCGGCCACCACGGAGCAACACGTGGAGTCCGCGGAGGACCAGATCGTCGTCCCGTACGCGATTCCGTTCATGGCCGGACCCGGGGCCATCACGACGGTCATCACGATCTCTTCCTCCGGCGAGGGATACCAGGGGACGATCGCTGCTGTCATCGCCTCGGCCGTCGTCGTCGCGCTGATCCCCGTCGGGCACCTGTTGCTGGCCAACAAAATGAACTTCTCCGACCAGGGGATGCAGCTCATGCAGAAGTTCGGAGGGCTGTTCGTGGCCACGATCGGCGCACAGCTGATGCTGGACGGAGTGCAGCGCTACTACGGGTTCTGACCTCGTCAGCGCTCTGCCGGGGAATCCGCACGGCGACGTTGCCCGTCGGCGCATGACAAGGACCTGCGAGGCGATTTCCCTTCGCCGGTATTGTCCGGATCAGGTAGTGGGGGTCGCCAGCTGGCAATTCCAACCCTCTGGCCTCTCAGCCTCTCGGCTCCCTCGCCTGTCTCGCAGGCCACTTCCCACGATGCCCCCACGCAGGCCACTTCGGTAGGGACTTTGGTCCTTCGTTCGAGCCTCAGGAACGAACACGTGCCCCGCACGGCAGGAACGCCTGCCCGTGCCTGTTCCGCCACGACTCCGAGGCGTCATTGAGGAGGCGCATCCGATCAGCCTGCGGGGCCCCATCAGCCCAGCGGGACGATCCCGGTCCGCCCTTCCCAGACGCCGTGCTCGGACAGCGGGCGGAAGCGGAACGTCGCGAACTCGTGGTGGAAGCCACGGCGCCGGTTCTCGACCATGGCGTCCGCGTGCCGTCGGGCCGCGGGACGGCCGGAGCCACCGTGCACCATCGCCTCCATCTCGCGCACGGTGCGCCACACGGAGAACGTGGAGATGGTGTGCGGCGGCCGAAAGGCGGCCAGGGCGAGCGTGGTGCCGGGGTGGTCGCGCACCTGGCGCTCGACAGGCTTGCCCCACCTCAGGAACCGGGGCACCTCGGGCAGGCGCATCCGTGCGACGGTCACCGCGACCACCGGTTCGTCCTGGTCCCAGCCGCCCGCGCGCGCCGGCAGGCCGGGCAGGGCCGCGAGCCGGGACCAGCGGCGCAGGTACTCCAGGCGGACGTGCCAGCCGGTCGCCAGGTGCCGGCCGAGGACGTCGTCGGACAGGAAGCGGTCCACCGCGTCCTCGTCGCGCCACTGCGCGAAGACCGCGATCCGTCGGAGCTGCAGCCGGTCCGTGGAGATGGTGGGCGCCCCCAGGCGCATGAGGGCCAGGCACTCGGCGTGGTCCAGTCCGGGCGTGGTGGCGCCCGACGAGCCTCGCAGCAGCGCGCGTGCCGTCACGGCGGGCGGAAGCTCCGCGAGGTGAAAGGTGTGGATCATCGGGCGCGCTCCATCTTGTAGTGCAGGCGCATCATCCAGGTGCGTCCCATCCGCAGTTCGTGGTCGGTACGGAGCACCCCGTACGGGTCGCGGTACAGGCGGAAGGTCTCGTGCAGCGGCACGCGCGCTGCGATGTCCTTTCCGCCGTCGTGCACGACGACGTACGCGCCATCCTGCCCGAACAGCCCCGGGGGCGACTCCAGGACGAGCCCGCCTCCGGGGCTGACGGCCGGGCGCAGGAACACCTGGACGTTGCCGGACTCGAGCGGGAACGCGACGTGCACGCTGGGCCGCGCCGCGCCGGGGAGCAGGCGTGCCGAGTAGCAGCCGCTGAACACGTATCGGCCCGACGGCCGGAGCGTCCGTAGCCAGGCGGCACCCACCTGCTGCCCGTCCCGGTCGCGGATCACGCGGACCCGGCTGTCCATGCCGTGCGCGACGTCGAGCGGGCGCATCGGGAGGGACAGCTGCTCCACCCGGCGTCCGAACAAATCGCGCGACCAGCTCGCCGGCCGGCCAGAACAGCGGCGACCATCCGGACCACACCTCCATGTGCCAGGCGGCGGTGTGCTCGTAGAAGTCCTGGATCAGCGGATCCAGCCGGGAGGAGTCGAAACCGGGACCGTCGAGGACCGCCATCGCGGGAAGCAGGCCGGGCGCCGGATCCGCCGCCGGACCCGTGGGCCCGGCGTCGTCGTCGACCGTGCCGCCGTGGTACGCGGCTTCGGCGGAGAGCCAGCCGTCCCCGACCGTGGAGGAAGGACTCACCGGCGCGCGCAACCACGAGTGCTCCCCGGCGAGGTCGACAGGCGCGCCGGCCAGTCGCCAGAACTTCCGGGACCCGAGGTCCAGCAACTGGTTCACGACAACGCATTCTTGCAGGTAGGTGAATGTGGGATGCTCCGGCGGGCGGATGAGGTGGTCCGCGGTGGGCACTGGTCGGATACCGTCGGGGCGTGTTGCTGCCTGACTCGTCCGTGCCCGGGGCGGACCTGCCGGTCCGTGCGGTCCTACCTGCCACGGTCGATGCCGTGCGGTCGAACGGTACCGCGGTGCTCGTGGCGCCGCCCGGGTCGGGGAAGACCTCGCTGTTGCCGCTGGCGCTGGCCGACGCGCTCGAGGGCACGATCATCGTCGCCGAGCCGCGACGGATGGCGACCCGCGCGGCGGCGGCCCGGCTGGCGGCGCTGGTCGGGGAACCGCTCGGGCAGCGGATCGGCTACGCGATGCGCGGCGAACGCAGCGGCGGCAGGGGACTTCGCGTCGAGGTGGTGACGACAGGGCTCCTCGTCCGGCGCCTGCAGCAGGACCCGGAGCTGGCGGGCGTCTCCGCCGTCGTGATCGACGAGTGCCACGAGCGTCACCTCGACGCCGATCTGCTGCTCGCGCTCTGCGTCGACATCCGCGCGAACCTTCGGGACGACCTGGCGATCGTCGCGACGTCGGCCACGGCGGACACCGTCCGGCTGAGCCGCGCCCTGGGCACCGGCGTCCCGGTGCCCGTGATCACCGCGTCCGCCGCGCAGTACGACGTGACGGTCGAGTGGGCCCCGCCGCCGTTGCCCGCGCCACTGCTTCCCGGCGGGCGCGTCGACCCGCGCCTGCTCGATCACGTCGCCGCCGTCGTCCGGCGCGCGATGACCGAGAACGACGGCGACATCCTCGTGTTCGTCCCGGGGGAGGGCGAGGTCAACGGCGTGACTCGCAGGCTGGCCGGGCAGAACGTCCTGCCGCTGTTCGGGCGCCAGTCCAGGGCCGACCAGGACCGCGCGCTGGCGCCGGCCGCCACGCGCCGGATCGTGGTCACGACGGCGGTCGCGGAGAGCTCACTGACCGTGCCCGGGGTCAGGGTCGTGGTCGACTCGGGGCTGGCCCGGGAGCCGCGGACCGATCAGTCCCGCGGCCTCGGCGCGTTGGTCACCTGCCGCGTCTCGAGGTCGTCGGCCGACCAGCGGGCGGGGCGTGCCGGGCGTGAGGCGCCCGACCGGGTCTACCGGTGCTGGTCCGCCACCGACCACGCGCGTCTCGACGACCACGCCGCGCCGGAGATCGCGATCGCCGACCTGGCGGCCTTCGCCCTCGACCTCGCGGCGTGGGGCGCACCTGCCGGTGAGGGCCTGACCCTGCTCGACGCGCCGCCGGCGCCGGCGATGACCGCGGCCACCGACCTGCTGCGCCGGCTCGACGCGATCGACGACGACGGCCGCATCACCGAGCGGGGCCGGCGGATGCGGGCCATCGGGGTGCATCCCCGGCTGGCCCGTGCGCTGCTCGACGGGGCGCCCCGGGTCGGCGCCGACCGGGCACGCGAGGTCGTCGCTCTGCTCTCGGACGACTCCGGCCGCGGGGCCGGCGATGATCTCCCGGCCCGCTGGCGGGCCCTGCGTCGCGGCACGGACCGCGGAGCCACGGCGCGCTGGCGAGAGGAGACGAAACGCATCGGCCGAGGCGCGACCGGCGACCCCTCGGCCACGCCGGCCGGCCGAGGGACGGGCGCAGTACCGGATGACCTCGCGGCGGGGATCGTGGTGGGGCTGGCGTATCCCGATCGCATCGCGCGGGTCCGGGGGACCGACTCGGCGACGTACCAGATGGCCGGTGGCACGGGTGCCGCGCTGGACACGCAGTCGCCGTTGCGGGCCACGACCTGGCTGGCGATCGCGGTCGCCGACCGAGCACCCGGCCGCGCCGACGCTCGCATCCGATCGGCGGCGCCGATCGACGAGGCCACGGCGCGAGACGTCGCGGGCGACCTCGTCTCGACCACCGACCGGATCCGCTGGGACGACGGCCGGATCGTGACGCGACACGTCGAGACGCTCGGCGCGATCGTGCTCACCGACGTTCCGCTGGCGAAGCCGGACCCGCTGCTCGTCCAGGCGGCCGTCCGCGACGGTATCCGGCGCGGGGGCCTGTCCGTGCTGCGCTGGTCGGAGGCGGCGCTCGCCGTGCGGGAGCGGCTCGCGTTCTGCCACGCCCACCTCGGCGCCCCGTGGCCCGCGGTCGACGACGAGGCGCTGCTGGCCGGTCTCGACGGATGGCTGGGCCCCGAGCTCGCCTCGGTGCGAGGCTCGCGCGACCTCGCCCGCATCGACGTGGCCTCCGCCCTCCGGCGCCTCCTGCCCTGGCCGGCGGCGGCCCGGTTCGGCGAACTCGCACCGGAACGGCTCCGAGTCCCCTCCGGCTCCGAGGTACGGCTCGCCTACGACGGTGTCGAGCCGCCGGTCCTGGCGGTGAAGCTGCAGGAGGTCTTCGGCTGGACCACCACCCCGGCCGTGGCGGACGGCCGTGTCCCCGTCGTCCTGCACCTCTTGTCGCCCGCACAGCGCCCCGTCGCGATCACGAGCGACCTCGTCTCGTTCTGGAAGCAGGGCTACCCCCAGGTCCGGGCCGACCTGCGGGCCCGCTACCCCCGCCATCCATGGCCGGAGGACCCGCTCACCGCCGTCCCGACAGGGCGGGTAAAACCTCGCAGGTGAACCGGACATCGCCGGCGGGAGTCCTCACCCCTGACCCGGCGAAGGCGTCGCCGGATCCGAGGCGAGCGAGCGGCTGAGGCCGGTCATCGCGCTCGTGATCTCGGCGACGTCCCTGTCCGGCTCGGACAGCCAGTGCCCGATCATCTCGCCCGACAGCGCCGCCAGGAGCGCATCCGCGCGCAACTCCGGGTCCGGTGCGCCGGCCAGGTCCAGGAGGTGGCGGCAGTGGGTGCGCCACAGGGCGTGCGCGCCGCTGCGGAAGCGGGCCCCCGGGCTCGCCGTCTGGGACAGCAGCACGAGCTCGAGCTGTTCGGCCACGAGTCCGACGTAGCCGGCCACGAAGGCAGCCAGACGCTCGGCCGGCTCGGCACCCGGGCCCAGCGGGGGCGGGCCGGAGAGCATCAGCTCCTGGAACTGGCGCTCGCGCTCGTCGAGAAGGGCGATCGCGAGACCGGCCTTGTCGGTGAACCCGCGGTAGAGGGTCCCCACTCCCACGCCCGCCTCCTTGGCCACGGCCTGCATCGTCACCCGCTCCACGCCGTCGCGGGCGAACAGCCGCTCGGCCGCGTCGAGGACCTTGCCCCTGTTGCGCACGGCGTCCGCGCGACGCGAGCCCGCCGCACGTGCCTCGCCCTGGCCGCGTGCGGGCGCGCGCGACCCGATTGACAAAGCGGAATCCGTTCCGCTAACTTCCCTCATGAAGCGGAACCTATTCCGTTTTCGTGTTGCTGTCCACCTGAGACACCGGAGCTGACCATGACACGACTGTTGCACATCAGCGCCTCCCCACGTGGTGAGGCGTCGGAGTCGCTGAAGATCGCCGCCACCTTCCTCGACACCTACGGCCAGAAGAACCCCGAGGCCGACATCGAGCACCACGACCTGTGGGACGGCACGCTGCCGGAGTTCGGGCCGGCCGCCGCGAACGCCAAGATGGACGTGTTCGCCGGCGTCGAGCCGAGCGGCGCCGGGGCGGAGGCGTGGGCGGCCGCGAAGGCCACCTTCGAGCGCTTCGACGCCGCCGACCACTACCTTTTCAGCGTGCCGATGTGGAACGCGGGCGTGCCCTACGTCCTCAAGCAGTTCATCGACGTGGTCTCCCAGCCCGGCATGCTCTTCGGCTTCGACCCCGAGACCGGTTACGAGGGCCTGCTCACCGGCAAGAAGGCCGCGGTGATCTACACGGGCGCGGTGTGGGGACCGGGCCTCGGCCCGGAGTTCGGCAGCGACTTCCAGCAGCCGTTCTTCGAGGACTGGCTGCGCTGGGCGGGGATCGGCGACGTGACCAGCATCCGCTTCCAGCCGAACCTCGTCGTGGCCGACGCCGACATCGCCCGCGAACGCGCGCACACCGAGGCCCGCGACGCGGCCGCATCGCTCTGACCCGCGACCATCACCGAGGAGACGACCATGACCACGATCATCGCGCGCGACGAGCTCGCGGAGGCCATCGACCGGACCGGCGTCAGCAGGTACGCGGACGGGATCGAGGACTGGACCGCCGCCGGGCTCCCCACGGAGAGCAACCTGCCCACCGGCGCGGCGTAACGCGCGGCCCGTCGGCCGCCCACGGAGACCGCCGCGATGCCCGATGACGGCCGGACCCCGGCGCGGACGTATTGTCGTCGGCATGACCTGGCGCAGCGACCGTTCCGATCGACGTCGAGGCGGAGCCGTGGCCCGTCCGCCGGCCCGGGCGGGGACCGTGAGCCCCGAGGGCGTGACGCGCTCGCTGGGTCCGGACTGGCGCAGGGCGCCGGACGGGCTCCGTGAGCGCGACGCGGCTCGTGTCGTCCTGCTGGACGACGCGGGTCGCGTGCTGCTGGTCCGCGGCCACGACCTGGACCAGCCGGAGCGGTCGTGGTGGTTCACGCTGGGCGGTGGGATCGACGCGGGGGAGAGCGCCGTCGAGGCCGCGTTGCGCGAGGTCCGCGAGGAGGCCGGGCTCGCACTGGCCGCCGGGGATCTGGTCGGTCCCGTGCTCACCCGCACCGGCATCTTCGACTTCTACGCGGAGACGTGCCGGCAGCACGAGGTCTTCTTCCTCGCCCACCTGCCGGGCGGGCACACCCCGGACTCGTCGGGCTGGACGGAGGTGGAGCGCGAGGTGCTCGACGGCATGGCGTGGCTGACTGCCGACGAACTGCGTGCCCAGCCGCTGGAGGTGTTCCCGAACGAACTGCCCGAGGTGGTCGACTCCCTCGTCACGGGCTGGGACGGCACGATCCGCCACCTCGGCGTCCAGAACGACTGAAACGACCGGCCTGCGGGCGGCGGAAAAGTCACAAAGGTGTCTCGACCGTCCGTTCGCGCCGAGTGTCCTGGTGTTGACTGCCGGGTTGCGGTTGACTTGTCCCCGTGCTGCGTGGGCGAGACGGCTGGAGCCATCGGGGGTCGGTCTCTCCGCTGCCCGGGGGCGGTCCCGTGGGCCTCCTCGAGCCCGCTCTGCGGGTGGTGCCGTTCTCCGGCCGTGACACCGAGATGGCCGACCTGACCACGTGGGCGGGCGGTGCCGAGACCATCCGGGCCAGGCTGCTGACCGGGCTCGGCGGCAGCGGCAAGTCGCGCATCGCCGTGGAGCTGAGCGCGCGGCTGAGTCGTCGTCGCTGGCGGTCGGTGTGGCTCGACCCGGCGGACGAGCCGGGCGACGTGGCCGAGGCGTGCCGCGGGCCCCGTGTCCTGGTGGTCGTGGACGACGCCGCGTCGTTCCCCCGCCTGGACCACCAGCTCGGTGCCATCCGGAAGGCGGACGCCGGCCGCGTCCGGGTGCTGCTCCTCGCGCGCACGGGCCGTGAGTGGTGGACGAGGCTGCGCTGGGCGAGCCCGCTCTGGGCGGACCCGGTGACGGTCCCGACCTCCATCGTGCACATCGGGCCGCCCGCGCTGACGCCGGACCGGATGGTCCGGAACGCGGTGGCGGCCTTCGCGCCCCGCCTCGGTGTCCCGGTCCCGGACCTCGTGGTCTGTGACCTGCCGGCCGACGCGGACCCGCCGCGCTTCGGCGACGTGCACGCCGCGGCCCTGGCGGTCCTGGCCGAGCGGGACGAGGCGGAGGCCGAGGCGGTGGTCGACGTCGCCCGAGGCCCGGCCGCGCTGCTGGACCAGGAGCGGAACCGCTGGGAGGACACGGACGCGGTCGTCGCGCGCGCCCTGCTCTGCGGCGACCGGCGCGATCTGCCGGACCGGCTCGCCGAGCTGCACGTCGCGCGGACCCTGCAGGCCGCACCCGGCATGACGGAGGTCTGCACTGCCCGGATCACCTCCGCCGAGGCCTTCGAGGCGGCGATGTTCGCGTTCCGCCTGGACGTGGACACCCCGGCGGTGACCGGAGCGGGACGCCTGACGGCCGCCCTGCTGGAACGCGTGATACCGCAGCTGTCGGACGACCCGGCACACCTGGAAGGCGTGCTGCGGCTTTTTCCCGCGCGTCCGGCGCCCACGGGGCAGGCCTCGGACGTGGCGTCTCGGCTCGTGACCGCGCTCGCCGCGGACGACGGCCAGGACACGACCACGCTCGCCGAGGCACTCGGCGCCTGGGCCCGCGCGCTGGAGGAGACCGGCCGCTCGGACGACGCGCTCGAACCGGCCGAGCGGGCCGAAGCGATGTGGCGGAGGATCACGGCGGCGGACCCGCTGCGCTACCGGGTCGCGCTCTGGCGTGCGATGCGCGACCTCGCCGTCGTCTCCTTCGGGAGCGGACGCGACGAGCAGTTCGAGGCGCTCGTCGACGAGACCGTGTCCGCGTGGAGCTCCGTCCCGGAGGCGGAGGCCGTGTGGACGGACCCGGAGCTCGCCTGGGGGCTGTACTCCCTCGAACTGACCACCCGGCCCGCCGACGTGGACGCGGCACGCTGGTACCACGAGCGTGCGGTCGCGATCCTGCGCGACCTGGTGGCCCAGGATCCCGTGGCCTACGAGGAGACACTCGCCCGGGTCCAGGCCAATCTGCTGCTCCTGGTGAATCGCGGCAGGCCCGCCGAGGCACTGGACGGGTTGCGCGAGTCGGTCGCGATCAGACGGCGTCTCGCCCGTGACCGTCCCGACGCGTTCGAGCGCCACCTGGCGTACAGCCTGTCGAACCTCAGCCACGCGCTCGCCGCGCTGGGCGCCGCCGCCGAGGCGCTCGCCGCGGGGCAGGAGGCACTGGCGCTGCGCCGGCGCGCCGTGCGGAAGGCCGCGGCGTCCGGTCGGGGTGGCGCACCCAGGTTGCGGTTCGAGCTGGCCTGGTCGCTGTCCGGTGTCGGCGTCCTGCTGTCGGAGCAGGGCAGGCCGCACGAGGCGCTGTCGCTGGAGGAGGAGGCGCTGACGATCCGGCGCGAGCTCGCCCGCGAGGCTCCCGACCGCTACCGGGAGATGCTCGCGACCTCGTGCTCCAACCTCGGCGTGACCTACTCCCGGCTCGGACGGTTCGGCGACGCGCTCTGCCTGGAGCAGGAGGCCGTCGGAATCCGGCGCGAGCTGGTGCGCAACTTCTCCGCCGGCCGCCACCGGCAGCACCTCGCCCGGTCCCTGTCGAACCTGGGCGTGCGGTACTCCGACATGGGGCGCACGGAGGACGCCGTGGAGCCCACCCGCGAGGCCGTGTCCCTCATGCGGCAGGTGGTTCGTGACGACCGCCGGCAGCACCTCCCGGACCTGGCCACGGCGCTGGCCAACCTGGGCGCGACGCTCACGGACCTGTCCCGGGCCCAGGAAGCGGTCGGGCCGCTGCACGAGGCCGTCGGGGCGTTGCGCGATCTGAGCAGGGAGTCCCCGCAGAAGCACCTGCCCGGCCTGGCATCCGCCCTGACCGCGCTCGCCGTGGCTCTGGGGGAGCAGCGCCGCTACGCTTCCGCGGCCGCGGCCGCGCGGGAGGCGGTGCGGATCCGCGATCGGCTCGCCGCGACGGACCAGCGTCGGTTCGGCGACGATCTTGCGCGGTCGGTGCGTGTGCTTGCGGGCATCGAGGCGTTGTTGCCGCAGCGTGGATCGCGCAACGGTCACTACATCGCTGCGCGATCGGAGCGTGTATGAGTTTGAATATGCCTATGTGGCGTCCCCCTCAACCCGACAGCCGCCTGCGCGCCTCGCGCGCGCACGTCTCCGCAGCCGGGCTGTTGGATCCGGCGCTTCGGGTCGTTCCGTTCACGGGCCGCGACGAGGAACTCGACGAGCTGCACACCTGGTGCCGGGAACGTCCCCGGGTGCAGGTCCGCTTCGTCACGGGGACGGGCGGCGTCGGGAAGTCCCGCCTCGCGCTGGAACTCGCCGCGCGGATGCGGCGACGGGGCTGGACGTGCGTGTGGCCCGAGCCGGACGACTCGCCGGACGAGGTCGCGGCCGCCTGCCGTGGCGGGCGGGTGCTGGTCGTGGTGGACGACGCCGCCGCTCACCCACGGCTCGCGGAGCAGCTCGGCGCGCTGAGGAACGCCGGGGACAGCCGGCTGCGCGTGATCCTGCTGGGCCGCACGGGGCGCGAATGGTGGTCCAGGCTGCGCTGGGCCTGCGACCTGTGGTCCGGCGCCGAGGCGGTGCCGACCTCACAGGTGCATCTCGCGCCGCCCCGTGTGCCCGCGACCACGATGGCATCGGTCGCGCGCCGCGCGTTCGCCCGGCGTGTGGCAGTCCGGCACAAGGCGGCCGGGACGTCGCCCGCCGTTCCCGAGGTGCGTGAGGGTCCCGAGCCGGCACCGGTCCTCGACATCCATGCGGCGGTCCTGGCAACACTCCTCCGAGGCGGTGTCGCCGACGTCTCACGTGGGGTCGGAGCACTGCTCGACCTGGAGCGAGAGAGCTGGTCCGCGCCCGACGAGGACGTCGCGGGAGCACTGCTGCGCGGCCAGGAACCCGGCGTCGGCCACGCGAGCACGAGCGCTTCCCGCGCCAGGTCCCCAGGCCGGCCGCGCCCGTCGCCGATGAGCGGTCCCGGGGGTCTGCCGAACCGGCTCGCCGAGCTCCACGTCGCGCGGACCCTGGCCGCGGACCCCGCGCGCGTGCGGGCGTGCACGGCCGGACTGGATGTGCCTCAGGCGTTCCGGGTCGCGCTGTTCGCCCTCCGGATCGACGTGGACGACCCGGGCGTGCCCGAGGCCGCACCGCTGGCGACCGTGCTGCTGGAACGGGTGGCGTCCGCGCTGCCCGACGAACCGGAGGCCCTCGCCCAGGTGCTGCGCCTGTTCGGCCGTCGGCCGCTGCCGCGCGACGTGGCGGTGGGGCTCGCGCAGCGCCTGGCCGCCGTCGTCGGCGAGTACCGGCCCGGAGGGCCGTTCCCCACGCCGGAACAGGCGGACGCCACCGCGACCCTCGCGCGGGCCCTCGGAGCCCCGGAGACGTACGACGACGTTCCGCCGTCGGCGCAGGCTGCCGTCGCCGCCTGGTGCGAGCTGGCCCGTGAGGCGCCGGACCGGTATCGAACACCGCTGCTGGAGGCCAGGACCGTGACGGCGGGTGTGCTGTTCGGCAAGGGCCGGTACAGCGAGTCGCTGCAGCTGTCGGACGAGGTTGCCGCGGCATGCCGGGCCGCCTCCGCCGAGGAGCGGGTGTGGACGGACCCGATGCTGGCGAACGCCCTGAACGGGATGGCCGTCACCTACGACTTCCTGGGACGCCCGGAACAGGTCGAGGTGTGCCACACGGCGTCCGTGGCCACCTTGCGGCGGCTCGTGACCAGAGACCCTGCGGCCCACGAAGCCGGTCTCGCGCTCGTGCTGGCGAACACCGTGGGGCAGGTCGAGCTCGGGAGGGCGGCGGACGTCATCGACGGGCTGCGCGAGTCCGTGGAGATCCGTCGGCGCCTCACGCTGCGGCGGCCCGGCGAGCACGAGCAGTACCTGGCCTTCGCGTTGTCGAACCTCAGCGACGCCGCCGCACAGCTCGACCGGCCGGCCGAGGCGGTCGCCGCCGCCCGTGAGGCGCTGGCGATCCGGCGCCGGTTCGCCCTGCAGGATCCCGTCGGGATGCGCTGGCTGGTCGCGTGGTCACTGGCCGGTCTCGGGGCGCTGCTGTCGGACCAGGGACGCGCCGCCGAGGCCGCCGGGCTGGAGGAGGAGTCCGTCCGGATCCGTCGTGACCTGGCCGGCGAGACCCCTCAGCGATACCGCGACATGCTCGCGACGTCGTGTTCGAACCTCGCACTCACCTACGGGCGCCTCGGCCGGTTCGCCGAGGCGCTGCCCCTGGAGGAGGAGGCCGTCGGTATCCGGCGTGAGCTCGCGGGGCGGGTCCCCGGCCGCTACGAGGAGGAGCTGGCCCGCTCCCTGTCGCGCCTCGGAGTCCGGCTGACGGAGGTGGGGCGGCCCCTCGACGCGGTCGCCCCGGCCACGGAGGCGGTGAGCATGCTGCGCGACCTCGCGCGCTCCAAGCGACCGCACCATCAGGACGGCCTCGCGGTCGCGTTGACGAACCTCGCCACCGTGCTGCGCAGCCTGGGCCGCGCGGAGGCCGCCACCGCCGCCGTGCGCGAGGCGTTCGCGCTGCGCGACGAGAACGTCGAGCTCGTCGCGCAGGAGCGAGGGCTGCGCGGGTCGCCGGCCCGGGCCATGGACGTGCTCGTGGACATCGAGGAGGGCGGGGCGTCGACGTCGTCGTAGGTCGTGGGCCGGGATCGGCATAGGATCGACTCCCGTGACACGCACTCTCACCGTCGGAGTCCTCGCCCTGCAGGGCGACGTCCGAGAACACGCCGCAGCGCTGGAGGCCGTGGGTACCCGCGCGGTCCCGGTGCGCCGCATCTCCGAGCTGGAGGCGGTCGACGGCCTGGTCGTCCCGGGCGGGGAGTCCACCACCATCGACAAGCTGCTGCACGTGTTCGGCCTGGTCGATCCACTGCGCGCGATGATCAAGGAGGGGCTGCCCGTCTACGGCTCGTGCGCGGGCATGATCCTGCTCGCGGATCGCATCACCGGCGGAACCGCGGACCAGCAGACGCTCGGCGGGATGGACGTCGTCGTGCGGCGCAACGCCTTCGGCCGGCAGGTCGACTCGTTCGAGACCGACCTGGAGATGGCCGGGCTCCCCGGAGGCCCCGTGCGCACCGCGTTCATCCGCGCCCCCTGGATCGAGGAGGCCGGCGACGACGTCGAGGTGCTCGCCCGCATCCCCGCCACCGACACGTCGGGCCGTGAGGTGGCCGCCGCCGGTAAGATCGTCGCAGCACGGCAGGGCCCACTGCTCGCCACCGCCTTCCACCCGGAGATCACGGGAGACGCGCGCGTGCACGGTCTGTTCGCCCGCATCATCGCCGGTGACGACGAAGGGCGCAGCGCAGGGTGAGGGCCGAGGAACGAGGCACTCGTCCGGAGCGGAGTCCGAGAAGTCACCGCGCTCCATCAGATTCGCGAAGGAGTTAACAGGTACATGTCAGGTCACTCCAAGTGGGCCACGACCAAGCACAAGAAGGCGGCGATCGACGCCAAGCGCGGCAAGCTCTTCGCGAAGCTCATCAAGAACATCGAGGTCGCGGCCCGCACCGGCGGCGGTGACCCCGCCGGCAACCCGACGCTGTTCGACGCCATCCAGAAGGCGAAGAAGTCCTCGGTCCCCAACGACAACATCGATCGTGCGGTCAAGCGCGGCTCCGGCGAGGGCGCCGACGCCGTCGACTACCAGACGATCATGTACGAGGGCTACGGCAACAACGGCATCGCCGTGCTGGTCGAGTGCCTCACCGACAACAAGAACCGCGCCGCGGCCGAGGTCCGCACCGCGTTCAACCGCAACGGCGGCTCGCTCGCCGACCCGGGCTCGGTCTCGTACCTGTTCTCGCGCAAGGGCCTGGTCGTCGTGCCCAAGTCCGACGGCGTGGGCGAGGACGAGGTCATGATGGCCGCCCTGGACGCCGGTGCCGAGGAGGTCACGGATCTGGGCGAGGTCATCGAGGTCATGTCCGAGGCCACCGACCTGGTCCCGGTCCGCAAGGCCATCCAGGACGCCGGCATCGACTACGACTCCGCGGACATCGTGTTCCACCCGTCCATGCAGGTGGAGGTCGACGTCGACGGCGCCAAGAAGATCACCCGCCTCATCGACGCCCTCGAGGACAGCGACGACGTGCAGAACGTCTACGCCAACTTCGACGCGAGCGACGAGGTCATGGAGGCGCTCGACGCCGAGGAGTGACACCCCCGCGCGGGCCGAGCGGAACGTCCCCGCCCTCGTGAGAGGGTGGGGACGTGCGCGTTCTCGGAGTGGATCCCGGCCTGACCAGGTGCGGCGTCGGAGTCGTGGACTCCCTGCCCGGACGCCGGGCACGCATGGCCGGAGTCGGCGTCATCCGGTCCGACGCCGACCTGTCCGTCGACCTGCGCCTCCTGCGGATCGCCGAGGGGCTCGACGAGTGGATCGAGGCACACGCACCCGACGTCGTCGCGGTCGAGCGGGTCTTCGCCCAGCACAACGTCGCCTCGGTGACCGGAACGGCCCAGGCCGCCGGCCTCGCGATGGTCGCCGCCGCCCGCCGCGGCATCCCGGTGGCCCTGCACACGCCGAGCGAGGTCAAGGCCGCGGTGACCGGCTCCGGCCGCGCCGACAAGGCCCAGGTCACAAAGATGATCAGCCGCATCCTGCGACTCGACACCCCGCCGAAGCCCGCCGACGCCGCCGACGCGCTGGCGCTCGCGGTCTGCCACCTGTGGCGCCCTGCGGGCGCGTTGCAGGGC
Source organism: Myceligenerans indicum (assembly GCF_016742955.1). Classification (GTDB taxonomy): domain Bacteria; phylum Actinomycetota; class Actinomycetes; order Actinomycetales; family Cellulomonadaceae; genus Myceligenerans; species Myceligenerans indicum. The sequence continues at coordinate 120,229 of NZ_JABBYC010000005.1, forward strand.
GGGGAGCGGCACGAGCTGACCGCCGCTCAGCGGGCCTGGGCCGCCGCGGAGGCCGTCGCACGGCGCAAGGGCTGAACCGCCTTCCCGGCGCCCCGTGCGTTCAGGGTTCTCCCGTGCGGTGGCCGCCGTCCCCTGGTGACCTCGTCCCGCTCCTGCGCGTCGCCTCTCACGGGTGCCGGACGCCGCGTTAGGATCGCACGGACGTTCGAGAACCGCCGGGTCCGGCGACCCTGGCCGGAGCCTCGTGAACACCGATGTCGTGAACACCGCAGCCGCCAGAAGGAGTGCCCCATGATCGCCTCGCTGACGGGAACCGTGCAGCATGTGACGCTCGACCGGGTCGTGGTCGACGTCGGTGGTGTCGGCTACCTGGTGCACGCGACGCCGGGAACGCTCGCCGGGATGCGCGTGGGCGAGCAGGCGCAGGTGGCGACCAGCATGGTGGTGCGCGAGGACTCGATGACGCTGTACGGCTTCGCCGACGCCGACGAGCGCGACGTCTTCGAGATCGTCCAGACGGTCAGCGGCGTGGGCCCGCGCCTGGCGCTCGCGATGCTGGCCGTGTACCCGCCCGAGGGCTTGCGGCGGGCCGTGGCGGCCGAGGACACCGCGGCACTCACGCGCGTGCCGGGCATCGGCAAGAAGGGCGCGCAGCGCATCCTGCTGGAGCTCGGGGACCGGCTCGGACCGCCGTCAGGCGTCGTCGAACCCGTGCCCGACGGCGGTCCGGGGTCTGCCGGCATGCCCGTGGGCGATGCCGGGACCGGGAAGGTCGTCGAGGCGCTCACCGGTCTGGGCTGGCCCGACAAGGCGGCGCAGGACGCGGTCGCGAAGGTGCTCGCCGAGGCCGGGGCCGATGCCGTCGCGCCGGCGGACGTGGCCACCACGCTGCGTGCGGCGCTGCGCGTGCTGGGAGGTGCTGCTCGTGGCTGAGGACTTCGTGGAAGGCCTGGCCGGCGGATCGGGCGCGCCCGTCGGCGACTCCGGCGTCACCCGTCTGGTCGGTACGGCGTCCGACGACGTCGAACGGGCGGCGGAGGCGGCGCTGCGGCCCAAGCGGCTGGAGGAGTTCGTGGGCCAGCCCGTGGTGCGCGAGCAACTCTCGCTCATGCTCAGGGCGGCCGTCGCGCGGGGGAGCGCACCGGACCACGTCCTGCTGTCCGGGCCGCCCGGTCTGGGCAAGACGACGCTGGCGATGATCATCGCGGCCGAGATCGGCTCCAACCTGCGCATCACGTCGGGCCCGGCCATCCAGCACGCGGGAGACCTCGCGGCCGTGCTCTCCTCCCTGGAGGAGGGCGAGGTGCTGTTCATCGACGAGATCCATCGCCTCGCGCGCCCGGCCGAGGAGCTGCTGTACTCCGCGATGGAGGACTTCCGGGTCGACATCGTGGTCGGCAAGGGGCCGGGGGCGTCGGCGATCCCGCTGGCACTGCCACCGTTCACCGTGGTCGGGGCCACGACGCGCTCCGGGCTGCTGCCCGCGCCGCTGCGGGACCGCTTCGGGTTCACCGGGCACATGGACTTCTACTCGGCGGTCGAGCTGGAGCAGGTCATCCTGCGCTCGTCGAGGCTGCTGGGGACCGACGTCGGCCACGAGGCCGCCGCGGAGATCGCAGGGCGGTCGCGCGGCACTCCCCGTGTGGCGAACCGGCTGCTGCGCCGGGTGCGGGACTGGGCGCAGGTGCGCGGCGACGGGACGCTTGACCTGCACGCGGCCGAGTCCGCACTCCGTGTTTACGAGGTCGACGCGATCGGGCTGGACCGGCTGGACCGGTCGGTGCTGACGGCGCTGTGCACGCGGTTCGGCGGAGGCCCGGTCGGCCTCACCACGCTCGCGGCGACCGTCGGCGAGGAGTCGGACACGGTCGAGACGGTCGCCGAGCCGTACCTGGTGCGGGAGGGGCTGGTGGCCCGCACGCCTCGTGGCCGGGTGGCCACGCTCGCGGCCTGGGAGCACCTCGGCCTCACGCCACCGCAGGACCAGGGAGCCTCCCGCCAAGGAGGCAGCACGACGTCCACAGGGGCGACGACGGGCACGCTGTTCGGCGCATAGACTGGTCCGGCACCCCATACACCCGAACTTGACTGGATCATCGTGGACTTCACCTTCCTCCTTCTCATCGTCGCGCTGGCCGCGATGCTCTTCTTCACCACGAGCCGAAGCCGCAAGCAGCAGCGGGCCGCGGCTCAGTTCCGGGAGGGTTTGCAGCCCGGGGTCGAGGTCATGACCCAGTCCGGCATGGTCGGCGTCGTCGTCGCCGTCGACGCGGACCGCCAGATCGTGCGCATCGAGTCCTCGGACGGCCACATCACCGACTGGGTCATGCCCGCGGTCAAGGAGATCCCGGCTCAGTTCGCGACACCTGTCCCGGACGACTCGGACGACACGGATTCCTCCGAGTTGACGGAGCAGGAAGGTTCGGGCAGTACCATCGGGCCCGACGTGATCGACGTCCCGGACGACATCTCCGGTCTGGACTCCGCCGAGAGCGGTGGCCGTGACCAGGAGGCGCGCAAGGACGACGACACCGACGGCAAGTGACGACCGCGTCGCAGGGGGCGTGAGCCCGCGGCGGCGCCGAACCCGTGCCGCTCCGGCGGCGCGCAACCGAGAAGAGACGACAAGTTGGCGACTGACAACCGGCGCTCACGGCCGGTCCGGACGATCGTCCTGATGGCGATCTTCACGATGCTGCTGCCCTTCGCAGCGCTCGTGGCCGGATCACAGCTCGACGCGCGCTCCGATGAGAATCCTGACGGGGCGAGTCTCGCCCCGGGCCTTGCCCTTGACCTCCAGGGCGGCACGCAGATCGTGCTCCAGGCCGTCACCAGTGACGGTTCGGACATCACCCCCGACGCCATGGAAGAGGCGGTCGGAGTGATCCGCCAGCGGGTGGACGCGAACGGTGTCACCGAGGCGGACATCGCCGTCCAGGGCGATCGGCAGATCATCGTCGAGATCCCCGGCGAGGTGGACGACGCGACGATCGCGCTGATCTCCAAGGCCGCGCAGATGAAGTTCCGGCCGGTCCTGAGCGTCATGGCCCCCACAGCGACCCCCAGCTCCGATGCGCAGGACGGATCCGGCGACGGCGCCGACTCCGGCAACGCGGACTCGGGCAACGCGGACTCGGGCGACGGCGCATCCGCCACCTCGGACGAGGACCTGCTCAAGCAGATCGCGAAGGAGCAGGAGGGGATCGACCCGACGGACCCGAGCGACCTGGCGCAGATCACGCCGGCGGTCCAGCAGCTCGCCGACCAGCTCGACTGCACCGACCCCGCGAACCTCGAGGGCGGCGGAGGCGACGACGCGAACCTGCCGCTGGTCACCTGCGACCAGACGGGGACCGCCAAGTACATCCTCGGGCCCGTCGAGGTGGACGGTACGGACCTGAAGAACGCCAGCTCGGGCCTGATCACCGGTCAGAACGGCGTGGTGACCAACGAGTGGGGCGTGAACCTCGAGCTCAACGGTGACGGCGCGCAGAAGTTCCGGGAGGTGACCCAGCGCCTGTACACGCTCGAGGCACCGCGCGACCAGTTCGCGATCGCGCTGGACGGCCTGGTTGTCTCCGCCCCGTCCATCAACGAGCCGATCCCGAACGGGCGCGCGCAGATCTCGGGGACCTTCACCCGCGACTCGGCCGCTACCCTGGCGAACCAGCTCAGCTTCGGTTCGCTGCCGTTGACCTTCGACGTCCAGTCGCAGAACCAGGTCTCGGCCACGCTCGGGACCGAGCAGCTGCAGCGCGGCCTCTTCGCCGGACTGATCGGCCTGGTCCTCGTGGTCGTGTACTCGCTGTTCCAGTACCGCACCCTCGGTGGCCTGACGGTCGCCTCGCTGGTCGTGGCAGGAGCCATGACCTACGTCGTGATCGCGCTGCTGTCGTGGGGGATGGGGTACCGGCTGTCGCTGCCGGGTGTCGCGGGTCTGATCGTCGCGATCGGTTTCACCGCGGACTCGTTCATCGTGTACTTCGAACGCATCAGGGACGAGTTGCGCGACGGACGTTCGCTGCGCCTCGCGGTGCAGCGAGGCTGGGTCCGCGCGCGGCGCACGATCTACGCCGCGAAGTCCGTGAACCTGCTCTCGGCGGTCATCCTGTACTTCATGACCGTCGGAGGGGTTCGCGGCTTCGCGTTCACCCTGGGGCTGACCACGGTGATCGACATCCTCGTGGTCATCTGGTTCACGCACCCGATGATGGAGCTGCTGGCGAAGGTGCCGTTCTTCCGGGACGGTCACAAGGCGTCCGGTCTGTCGCCGGACCGGATGCGTGTCTCGTCCGGGCCGCGCTACAAGGGTGCCGGACGTGTCGAGTGGCAGCCCGCCGCCGCAGGGGCGTCCTCCGGTGACGCCGAGGAAGCGGACGAGGGCGCCGAACGCGCTCCGGCCTACGCGGGTGCACAGGCGCAGAGCGCCCCGAGCACGGCCGGTACGCCGGCCCCCGCACGGTCGGCCGACGGACGCAGGATGACGATCGCTGAGCGGCGCGCCGCGGAGCGCAAGGCCGCCTCGGAGGCCGCGAAGAACGAGGAGCAGCTCTGATGGCGTTCAACTTCGCCCGGTGGGGCAACGACCTGTACACCGGCCAGCGGTCCTACCCGATCATGCAGAAGCGCAGGATCTGGTTCTCGATCGTCGCGCTCTTCTCCGTGGCTTCGATCGCGGTCATCGCCCTTCAGGGGCTCAATCTCGGCATCGACTTCCGCGGCGGTTCGGAGTTCACCGTCTCCGGTGCGGCCACCACCGACGAGAACGCCGCGATCGACGCGGTGCACTCCGTGGCGCCCAGCCAGGAGGTGCTCGTCTCCCAGGTCGGGGACGGTGCCGTGCGCGTGCAGACCGCCGAGCTGACCGACGAGAGCGAGCTCAACGACGTCCGGGACGCGCTGGCAGAGGCGTACGACGTCCCGGCCACGGAGGTGACGACCGGGTTCATCGGTCCCACCTGGGGGGCGAGCGTCTCGAAGAAGGCGCTGTACGGCACGCTCGTGTTCGTCGGCGCCGTGGTGATCTTCATGGCGCTGTACTTCCGGGCGTGGCGGATGGCCCTGGCCGGAGTCGTGGCGGTCCTTCTGGACCTGGTGGTGTCAGCGGGCGTGTACGCGGCGGTGGGCTGGGAGGTCACGCCGTCGACGATCATCGGCTTCCTGACGATCCTCGGCTTCTCCCTCTACGACAAGGTCGTGGTCTTCGACAAGGTCCGGGAGAACACCGCCGCGGTGCTGGAGCAGTCGCGCAGCACCTACGAGGAGCGGGCCAACCTCGCGGTGAACCAGACGTTCGTGCGTTCGATCAACACGTCCGTGGTGGCGCTCCTGCCGGTGGCGGGCATCCTCTTCGTGGGTGCGTTCCTCCTCGGTGCTGGCACGCTGAAGGACCTGTCGCTGTCGCTGTTCGTCGGCATCGCCGTCGGCGCCGTGTCGTCGATCTTCCTCGCCCCGCCGCTGGACGTCGCGTTCCGGCAGAGTGACGTGAAGATCAAGGAACACACCGCCAAGGTGCTGGCAGCCCGCGAGGGCCTGGCGCAGGAGGGGGCCTCGGAGGCCGCGCTCGCCGCCGCGGCCTCGGGCGCGTCGCAGCTGATCCCCGGGAGCCACCAGGGAAACCAGTCGCAGCCTCGTCGCAAGGGCCGCTGACACGGCCCGCTGACCTCCGTCCCGAACGGCTCGGCCCCCGGTGGACACTGATCCGCCGGGGGCCTTGCCGTGTGGACATCGTTCTCCCCGAGGCGCCGGGTAGGCTCACCTTCCGTGACCGACGACATCGCTCTCTCCGCTCTTTCCGGCTTCACACCGGAACGGGCGGCCCGTGTGCGCTCCCTGATCCGTGACGTTCCTGACTACCCGGACGAGGGCATCCTCTTCCGGGACATCACACCGCTGCTGGCAGACGCGGCAGGACTGGCCGATGTCGTCGACGGGTTCGCGGCGATGGCCCAGGGGCTCGGCGAGATCGACGTGGTGGCCGGCATGGAGGCCCGCGGGTTCCTGTTCGGGGCTCCGCTGGCCACGAAGCTCGGTGTCGGCTTCCTGCCGCTGCGCAAGGCGGGCAAGCTCCCGCCCCCGGTCGAGCGGGTGGAGTACGACCTGGAGTACGGTTCGGCATCGATCGAGCTGCGCTTGGGAACACTCCAGCCGGGTTCGCGTGTTCTTCTCGTAGACGACGTCCTGGCCACCGGCGGCACGGCAGCCGCCGCGGCGGATCTCGTGCGACGCGGCGGCGGCGTGGTCGCAGGCCTGGCCTTCCTGCTCGAACTCGCCGCGCTTCACGGCCGCGAGAGGCTCGACGGCCACGAGGTGAGTACGCTCCTGCGAGTCGGGCCTGTGCAGGAGTGACATGAAGAACCGGGTCAGGCCGCACGGCCGCTAGACTGAGCCATCACCGGCGCGAAGGAGGCAGCACATGGCCGAGAACGACACCGCGCCCGCCTCCGCGCCGACATCGCCACCCGGGCTGCGCCACCGGCTCGCCCGGTTCGGCGCGCGGACCGCGTCGTCCACGCCCGCGGCCATCGAACCGCTGCTCCAGGTCATCCGCAGCAACCACCCGCGCTCCGACCTCGCGCTCGTCGAACGCGCCTACGTCACCGCGGAGAACGCGCACCGCGGGCAGATGCGCAAGAGCGGCGACCCGTACATCACACATCCGGTGGCGGTCTCCACGATCCTGGCAGAGCTCGGCTTCGAGGGCACGACCATCGCCGCCGCTCTGCTGCACGACACCGTGGAGGACACCGACTACGCCCTGGAGGAGCTCCGGGCCGATTTCGGTGACGACGTCGCTCTGCTCGTGGACGGGGTGACCAAGCTCGACAAGGTGAAGTACGGCGACGCCGCGCAGGCGGAGACCGTGCGCAAGATGGTCGTCGCGATGGCCAAGGACATCCGGGTCCTGGTCATCAAGCTCTCCGATCGCCTGCACAACGCGCGCACCTGGAAGTACGTGCCGCCGCACAAGGCGGAGAAGAAGGCGCGCGAGACCCTGGAGATCTACGCCCCGCTGGCGCATCGCCTGGGGATGAACACGATCAAGTGGGAGCTGGAGGATCTCTCCTTCCAGAACCTCTACCCCAAGGTGTACGACGAGATCGTGCACCTGGTGTCCGAACGCGCCCCGGCGCGCGAGGAGTACCTGAGCGTGGTCAAGGGCCAGATCGAGTCGGACCTGCGCTCGGCGAAGATCAAGGCGTCGGTGATGGGCCGGCCCAAGCACTACTACTCGATCTACCAGAAGATGATCGTCCGCGGCCACGACTTCGCGGAGATCTACGACCTGGTCGGCACACGCATCCTGGTGGACACGGTGCGGGACTGCTACGCGGCGCTCGGCGCCATGCACGCGCGATGGAACCCGGTCCCGGGGCGGTTCAAGGACTACATCGCGATGCCCAAGTTCAACATGTACCAGTCGCTGCACACGACGGTGATCGGCCCGGGCGGCAAGCCCGTGGAGATCCAGATCCGCACGCACGACATGCACCGCCGCGCGGAGTACGGCGTGGCCGCGCACTGGAAGTACAAGGACCGCAACGGCGGTGGGCAGCAGGGCAAGGAGGACACCCACGCCCAGGACATGGCCTGGCTGCGCCAGCTCGTGGACTGGCAGAAGGAGACGGCCGACCCGTCCGAGTTCCTCGACTCCCTGCGCTTCGAGATCGGCGGCGACGAGGTCTACGTCTTCACCCCGAAGGGCGACGTGATGCCCCTCCCGGCCGGTGCGACGCCCGTCGACTTCGCGTACGCCGTGCACACCGAGGTGGGGCACCGCACCATGGGTGCGCGCGTGAACGGCCGCCTGGTCCCGCTGGACTCCACGCTGGAGAACGGCGACGTCGTGGCGGTCCTGACCTCGAAGTCCGAGACCGCCGGTCCCAGTCACGACTGGCTGGCGTTCGTCAAGTCGCCGCGCGCCCGCAACAAGATCCGTGCCTGGTTCACCAAGGAACGTCGTGAGGAGGCGATCGAGACCGGCAAGGAGGGGATCGCCAAGGCCATGCGCAAGCAGGGCCTGCCGATCCAGCGCCTCATGACGCACGAGACGCTCGTGGGACTCGCGGACGAGATGCGTTACCCCGACGTGTCCGCCCTGTACGCGGCGGTGGGCGAGGGGCACGTGTCCGCGGCCCACGTCGTGGACAAGCTGGTCAAGGCTCTCGGGGGCGACGACGGCGCCACGGAGGACGTCGCCGAGGCTGCCCGCCCCGGCACCGGGAGCCGGACTCCGCGCCGCGTGCGCTCCGGCGACCCCGGCGTCGTCCTGAAGGGCTCGGACAGCACGGATGTGTGGGTCAAGCTCGCCAAGTGCTGCACCCCGGTGCCGGGCGACGAGATCGTCGGGTTCGTGACGCGCGGCCAGGGCGTGAGCGTGCACCGCTCGGACTGCGTCAACCTGGAGGGTCTGCGCAAGCAGCCCGAGCGACTGGTCGAGGTGGAGTGGACCGCCGGCGCGAACACGATGTTCCTGGTCCAGATCCAGGTGGAGGCGCTGGACCGGTCGCGTCTCCTGTCGGACGTGACGCGTGTCCTGTCGGACTACCACGTGAACATCCTGTCCGCGTTCGTCTCCACGTCCAGCGACCGGCTGGCCGTGTCTCGTTTCATCTTCGAGATGGCCGAGCCGGGACATCTCACCCAGGTGCTGGCGGCGGTACGCAAGGTCGAGGGTGTGTTCGACGTCCACCGCATCACCGGCACCAAGCCCGTGGAGCGCCCCCAGCTCCCGGTCTGACACCCGAGCGCTTCCCGCCGCCCGGCCCGGGCCGGACGGATGACGCCGGGTGGTGTTCTCGGCAGAGCGCCGCGCCGTGCGCGATGCTGGGTGCATGTCCGCCCAGACCCTGAACCTGCCGGTCCAGCCTCCGATCCGCCCCATGCTCGCGAGGAGCGTGGCGGCGGTGCCCGCCCAGAGCGGTGATCACGCCGCCGGCGGGGCAGGGCCGGACCTGGTCTACGAACCCAAGTGGGACGGTTTCCGCGCCATCGTCTACCGGGACGGGGACCGGGTGCACATCGGATCCCGCACCGGCAAGCCGATGGAGCGGTACTTCCCGGACGTGGTCGACGCCGTCCGTGACGCGCTGCCCGCACGGTGCGTGGTCGACGGCGAGATCGTCATCGCCCAGGTGCCCGGCGACGGTGCCGGCTCGCGGTCTCGTCTCAGCTTCGAGCTGTTGTCCCAGCGGATCCATCCGGCAGCCTCACGCGTGAACCTGCTCGCCGAGACGACGCCGGCGGCACTGGTCGTGTTCGACGTGCTGGCCGTCGGCGACGACGCCCTCATGGATCGCCCGCTCACCGACCGTCTGGAGGCGCTGGACCGACTTGCACTGACCGGTCCGCGCGTCTTCGCGACGCCGCGCACCCTCGACACGGCGGTCGCGAACGAGTGGTTCGACGTGTTCGAGGGCGCGGGCCTCGACGGCGTGATGGCCAAGCCGCTGGACGGCGCCTACCAGCCGAACAAGCGCGCGATGGTGAAGGTCAAGCACGCCCGCACGGCCGACGTCGTCCTCGCCGGATACCGGCTGCACAAGACCTCGACGCCCGGCCGTCCCCTGCTCGGTTCCCTCCTGCTCGGCCTGTACGACGACGACCGTGGCGGGGAGGGTGCCTATCTCCAGTTCGTGGGGGTGGCGGCGTCGTTCCCGGAGGCTCGCAGGGCGGCACTGATCACCGAACTCGCCGATCTCGTCGTGGTGCCTGGTACGCCGGAGGCGGACGCACATCCCTGGAGCGGCTGGGCCGACCCGGCGAAGGCACTCCCGGCCGCCGAGGCCAGGGACAGGCTCCCGGGTGCGGTCTCCCGGTGGACGGGTGGGAAGGACCTGTCGTTCACGCCGCTGCGGCCCGAGCGCGTGCTGGAGGTGGGGTACGACCACATGGAGGGGAGCAGGTTCCGGCACACCACCCAGTTCAAGCGCTGGCGCCCGGACCGGGAGCCGGCGTCGTGCACCTACGACCAGCTCGCCGAACCGGTGGGCTTCGACCTGGCCGAGCTGCTGCCCGGTGCTCCGGGCACCGCTGGTTGAGACCGGGGCTGTCGGGTGGGCCTGACGGCCGAGATCCGTCGGGCCCGGCGCGCACACGTCGTCCGTGTCGGTGACCCGGCGTACGTTGGGCGCATGGCTCCAGCGAAGAAGGCCAAGCCGGTCGAGCTCGACGTGGCCGGGCGGACCGTGCGCGTCTCCTCACCGGACCGGGTGGTGTTCCCTGCCTCGGACGCGGGCGCGGCGCTGACCAAGCTGGACGTCGTGCGGTACTTCGCCGACGTCGCCGAGGGCATCACCGGGGCGTTGCTGCACCGCCCCACCACGCTGGAGCGCTGGCCCAAGGGCTGGTCCCTGGACGCCGTGATGGCCACGCGCGCGGACGGCCACGGTGACGCGTTCTACCAGAAGCGGATCCCGAAGGGCGCCCCGGACTGGGTCGAGACCGCGCGGATCTCGTTCCCGTCGGGCCGGACGGCCGACGAGGTGTGCCCCACCGAGCCGGCCGTCGCCGTGTGGGCGGCGCAGATCGGCACCCTCACGTTCCACCCGTGGCCGGTGCGCCGTGGACCGGGTGATGACGCCACCGAGCGTGTCGACCAGCTCCGCATCGACCTCGACCCGCAGCCGGGAACCAGCTACGACGACGCCGCGGCGGTCGCGCCGCACCTGTGCAAGCTGCTCGCCGAGCTCGGCCTGACCGGCTACCCCAAGACCTCAGGCGGTCGCGGACTGCACGTGTTCGTGCCGCTCGCACCCGAGTGGACGTTCACCCAGGCACGTCGCGCCACGATCGCCGTCGGGCGCGAGCTCGAGCGACGGCTGCCGGATCGGGTCACCACCAAGTGGTGGAAGGAGGAACGCGGCGAGAAGGTCTTCGTCGACTACAACCAGATGGCGAGGGACCGGACGATCGCCTCGGCCTGGTCGATCCGCGCCAACGCACGGGCGACCGTCTCCATGCCGCTGGCCTGGGACGAGGTGGACCAGGTGCAGCCGGACGACTTCGACGTGCGCACGGCCCCGGGCCGGCTCGCCGAGGTGGGAGACCTGTACGCACCCCTGCGGGCGGACCGTGACCCCGGGCTCGACTGCGATCTGGGCCCGGCGCTCGACCTCGCCGACCAGGACGAGGCCGAAGGCCTCGGTGACCTCCCCTACCCGCCGGAGTACCCGAAGCAGCCGGGCGAGCCCAAGCGCGTCCAGCCCAGCCGCGCGCGGGATCGTTCACGCTGAGCACCGCCCGGCGCGGATCAGCGGACTCGGCCAGGCCACGGCACGGACGGATCCACCTCGTCGGCCCGTGCGGCGGCGAGGGCTCGCCGGGCCGCCGGACGCCCCACGACACGACCGCGTGTCTCCAGCGCCCGCTCCACCAGCCTCAGGTCCACCGGGGTGAGGTCCCTGCTCCCGGCCGCGAGGGTCCTCAGGACCGGGACGGCGTGCTCGAACGGCAGACGGCAGGCGACGTCCGCGGCGGTCCGCGCAGGTGAGGTGACGGCGACGCCCCCGATACCGATCGTGTCCCGCGTCAGCCCGGGGGAGCAGCGCAGGAGGACGCCTGCCGGGACGTCCGGGCGGCGCGCCCCGGCGTCGTGGGCGAGCTCCAGGACAACCGTGCCGGCGGTGAGGCACCGGGCCGCGGCGCCGTCGCACAGTCCGGTGTACACCCACGCCGCCGAGGCGCCGGCGACGACCGCACGCGGCGGGAGTGCGGGCAGCACGCCACCCGAGGGCCTGGAACCCAGGAACGAGGCGATCACGGCAAGCGCCCGATGCGCGGGCGTCACCCGCGTCCCCACCGGGACGGCCACCGCATCGGCGGCGCCCAGGAACGCGTCGCGCAGCAGCGTCAGCGCGCCCCGCCGCAGCAGGTCCTGCCAGGCCGCCAGACCACCCACGTGCGCCGGCATGACCACGGGCGACGGCGGAGCCGGCCACGGATCGAGCAGCTGGGCGAGTCGCACCGGCCCAGCCTAGGAACGTCCCGGCCCCGGCACCCGCTGTCCACAGGGTGCCGGGGCCGGGGCCCGGGTGGCGGGCCGGGGCTTCGTCAGCCCCTGGTGCCCGGCGTTCTCAGGCCGTGCTGTCCTCGGCCGCCCGGACGACCTGCTCCAGCCACGACTTGCGTGCGGCCAGGGAGCTCTCCAGCTCCGAGACCTTGCGCTCGTCGCCCTTGGCGCGGGCGGCCTCCAGGTCGGACTCCAGCCCTGCGATCGCCGACTCGAGCTGCGCGGCCGCGCCCTCCGCGCGCGCCTTCGTCTCAGGGTTGCTGCGACGCCACTGGTCCTGCTCCGCGTCACGGATCGCGTTCTCGACCGCACGCATCCGGTTCTCGACACGCTGGATGTCACGGCGCGGTACCTTGCCCGCCTCGTCCCAGCGTTCCTGGATGCCGCGCAGGGCCCGCTTGGCGGCCGCGAGGTCCTTGATCGGGACGAGCTTCTCCGCCTCGACGAGCAGCGCTTCCTTGACCTTGAGGTTCTCACCGTACTCGGCGTCGATCGCCGCGTTGGCGGCGTCACGGGCCTGGAAGAACGTGTCCTGCGCGGCGCGGAACCGCGCCCACAGGGCGTCGTCGTCCTTGCGGGACGCCCGGCCCGCAGCCTTCCACCGCGCCATGAGGTCGCGGTAGGCGCCCGCGGTATATCCCCAGTCCGTGCTGTCCGAGAGCGCCTCGGCCTCCGAGACCAGCAGCTCCTTGGCGGTCTTGGCGTCCTTGTTCCGCTGCTCGAGGTCCGCGAAGAAGTGCCGGCGCTCGCGATCGAATGCCGTGCGCGCGTGGCTGAACCGCTTCCAGAGCGACTCCTCCGTGCCACGGTCGATCCGCGGCCCCCCGCGCTGGGCGGACTTCCAGCGGTCCAGGAGGGATCGCAGTTCCTCTCCCGCGGGGCGCCACTGCATCTTCGCCGGGTCCGTCGTGGCGATCTTCTCGGCCGCCTCGACGATCGCCTCACGTGCCTTGACCGCCTCGGCCTTGGCCGCGGCACGCTCCGTCTCCAGCGCGGAGCGACGCTCGGCCGCGCGGCCCTTCAGGCTCTCCACGCGCGAGCGCAGGCCGTCCAGGTCGCCGACGGCGGCCGGTTCCACCGTCTCCTCCGTGAGCTTGGCCAGGGTCTGGTCGATCTCCTTGACCGACAGGTCCGCGCTGTCCAGCCGGGTCTCGAACAATGAGACCTTGGCGACCAGGTCGAGGTAGCGCCGCACGTAGAGGCTCAGGGCCTCGGTCGTGCCGACGCCCGGGAACTGGCCCACCTCGCGCTCTCCGGACTTCTCCACGACGTACACCGTGCCGTCCTCGGAGACGCGACCGTGCTTCTCGGCCTCCGCGGTGGCGGCCGCGTCGTCGACCACGGGAACGGGTGCCGGGGTGGCGGGCGCGGCCTGTGCCACCGGTGCCGCGGCCGCCGCGGGGCCGGACGGGCGCGGGGCGCCGGGCTTGGGAGGACGGGGCCTGGCCAGCGCCGCGGGCGAGGGGATCGCCGACGGCTTCGGCGCCGCGGGCCGGGGGGCCGGTGCGGGCGCCTTCTCCGCCGACTCGGCCTCCGGTCCGGCCGGCGTGCTCTCCGGCTCTGCCGGTGCCGGCGTGTCCTCCGGCTCTGCCGGTGCCGGCGTGTTCTGCTCCGCGGCCTCCGGTGCGTTCTGCTCGGCGGCTTCCGGCGAGGTCGCGCCCGGCTCCTGCTGCTCGGTGGTCGCCGCGTCCGGCTCCGTGGTGCCTTCCGGTGTCGTGGTGCCTTCCGGCTCCGTGTCGGGAGTCTCCGCCGAGGGGGCTTCCGCGGTGGGCGCCTCTGCGGGCGCCTCTTCCGCGGGCGCCTCCTCGGGTGCCTCTTCCGCAGGTGCCTCGGCCGCGCCCTCCTCGGATGCGGGCTCCGGGGCCGAGGCTTCCTCGGCCGCGGGCGTCTCGGGAGTTTCGGCCGCGGGCTCGGTGGCGGCCGCGTCCTCGGCGGGTCCGCTTCCCTGCTCGGTGCTCTCGCTCACTGGGTCTCAACTCCTTCGATGGTGACGGGGCCGGCAGGTGCGCCGTCAGTGGCGCCATCGGCCACGCCCTCGTCCGCGACTGCCTGGACGACGTCCAGGCCGGATGTGATCTCCCCGAAGACCGTGTATCCGCCGGCGTTGTCCGACGGGATCAGGGAGTCCTCGTACACGAGGAAGAACTGGGAGCCCATGGACTCGCCGTTGCCGCCCTGGCGCGCCATGGCGACCGTACCGGCGGGGTAGACGTCGTCCTCCGGGGCGTTCTCGATGGGCCCGAACGAGTAGCCCGGACCACCCGCACCCGTGAAGGTCGGGTCGCCGCACTGCAGCACGTAGATGCCGGATGTGGTGAGCCGGTGGCAGCCCGTGCCGTCGAAGTAGCCGTCCTGGGCGAGCGAGACGAAGCTCGCCACGGCCTGCGGTGCCGCCGCGCCGTCGAGCTCCAGCGTGATGTCGTGGTCACTGCCCGTGGCGCACGTGTGCAGCGTGACGGTCCAGGTGCGGTCCTCGGCGACGGCAGGGTCGGGCAGCTCGTGGTCCTCACGGGCATCGGTGGTCCCGGGCACGCATCCGCCGGCATCGGCGGCGGCGCCGTCCGGGCCCGTGTTCACCAGGACGGCCACCACGAACGTCGCCACCAGCGCCAGCGCGGCCAGGCCGCCGACCAGCGCGGCCAGACGCTGACGGCGCGCCCTCCGGGCGGCGCGGCGCTGCTCCTGCTTCGCCTGCTGCTTCCTGGCCTGCTGGGCACGCTGGCGCTGCTTGCTGCTCGACACCGTCGCCGGGCTCCTCTCCACTCGCTGCTGGTCCGGGGCGCCGGTCCGCACCGGGCTGGTCACCGTGGGACCTTGGGCCGTTGCAGTCCGTGCGGGGACAGTGTAGGCATCGCGGGCCAGGACATTCTGCCTGTGCCGCGCCGGACGGCGTGAACAGGTGGTGCGAACCGGACCTGTCGCCGTCCTCATCCGCCTCCCTGTGGAAAGCCCGGGCCTGGACTCCCACCGCCGTGGGAAGATCTGACGCATGGCCCGTATCGCACCACTCTCCGGATTCCCCGAATGGCTCCCGCAAGGCCGGATCGTCGAGCAGCACGTGCTCGACGTGCTGCGCCACACCTTCGAGCTGCACGGGTTCGCCGGGATCGAGACGCGGGCCGTGGAACCGCTGGAGCAGCTTCTGCGCAAGGGCGAGACCTCCAAGGAGGTCTACGTGCTCTCCCGCCTCCAGGAGCTCGACGAGCCCGGCCGGCCCGAGCGGGAGGACAAGCAGCTCGGCCTCCACTTCGACCTCACGGTGCCCTTCGCCCGCTACGTGCTGGAGAACGCGGGCAAGCTCTCCTTCCCGTTCAAGCGCTACCAGATCCAGAAGGTGTGGCGTGGCGAGCGTCCCCAGGACGGCAGGTTCCGGGAGTTCACGCAGGCCGACATCGACGTCGTCGGCTCCGGTGACCTTCCCTACCACTACGAGGTCGAGATCCCCCTCGTGATGGCCGAGGCGTTCGGCGCTCTGCGTGAGATCGGGATGCCACCCGTGCGCATCCTCGTCAACAACCGCAAGGTCGCCGAAGGCTTCTACCGCGGTATCGGCCTGGAAGACGTCGAAGGCGTGCTGCGGCAGATCGACAAGCTCGACAAGATCGGTCCGGAGAAGGTCGGCGCGCTCCTGGTGGACGAGTGCGGGGCCGACGAGGAGCAGGCCAAGGCGTGTCTCGCGCTCGCGGCCATCAGTGGGTCCGACGCGTCCGTGATCACCGAGGTGCGCGCGCTCGCCGAGTCGCACGGTGCCGTCACGGAGTTGCTGACCGCCGGGCTCGCCGAGCTGGAGGCGCTGGTCGTGGCCGCGGGGGAGCGGGCCCCCGGCGTCGTCGTCGCGGACCTGAAGATCGCGCGCGGGTTGGACTACTACACGGGTTCGGTGTACGAGACCGTTCTCGTGGGGCACGAACAGCTCGGGTCGGTCTGCTCGGGCGGCCGGTACGACACGCTTGCGTCCGACGGGAAGAACACCTACCCGGGGGTCGGGCTGTCGGTCGGTGTCAGCCGGCTCGTGTCGCGGCTGCTGTCAGGGGGCCTCGTCACCGCCACCCGCGCGGTGCCGACGGCGGTCCTCGTCGCGGTCTCGGCCGAGGAGACGCGGAGGGACTCCGATGCCGTCGCCGCGGTTCTGCGTGCCCGCGGCATTCCCTGCGAGGTGGCCCCGGCTGCGGCCAAGTTCGGCAAGCAGATCAAGTATGCGGACCGCCGCGGCATCCCGTTCGTCTGGTTCCCGGGCGAGGCCGGGCACGGAGCCGACGGCGGGGCACCCGGTGCCGAGCCCGCCGGCCCGGCGGGTTCCGTCAAGGACATCCGGTCCGGCGATCAGGTCGACGCCGATCCGGCGACGTGGGAGCCTCCGGCCGAGGACCTGCGCCCGCGCGTCGTGCCGGCCGCCTCACCTGTCCGGTAGCGGGGGAACTGTCCGCCGACCCTGTCCGTGGCGCGCCTGACGTCTGGTGCGGCGCCTCGACAGGGTCGGCCGTCGAGACCCGGGGCCCGGCTGAACAGCAGGCTTGGCGGGGGCATACATCACAATTGATGGAACTTTGGTATGCCCCGAAAGGGCATTGAGAACGTTTTTCACCCCATATGCTTCCCCGCAACCCAGCCCGGAACTCGGGGCCCCTGACCATCGGGTGCTTCGGGACCGGGCGTCACCCCGCTGGGAGGAAGAGTGACTCAGCTCGCCAGGAAGACCGCCGTGCGACGGCTCACCGCAGTCGCCGCCGGTCTCGCACTCACTGCGGTCTCCGCCGCGACGGCGCAGGCCGCAGTACCCGCACCCGAGGGCAGGATCGTGGGGGCGAACGCGCCCGGATCGGTCGAGAACTCGTACATCGTCGTTCTCGAGAACGGCGCGGTGGCCCGCACGGACGTCCCCGGAAAGGCCAAGGGGCTGGTCAAGAAGTTCGGCGGCACCGTGGAGAACACCTACTCCGACGCCGTCAAGGGCTTCGAGACCACCATGTCCGAGTCCGCCGCTCGACGGCTCGCCGCTGACCCGTCGGTCGCCTACGTGGAGCAGAACGCCGTCGTGCACGCGACCGGCACGCAGTCGCCCACGCCGTCCTGGGGGCTGGACCGCATCGACCAGCAGTCCCTGCCGCTGGACGACTCGTACACCTATCCGAACTCCGGGACCGGCGTCACCGCGTACATCGTCGACACCGGCATCCGCATGACGCACCAGGACTTCGGTGGTCGTGCGGTCAGCGGCATCGACACGGTCGACGGCGACAACGACGCTACGGACTGCAACGGGCACGGCACGCACGTGGCGGGGACCGTGGGCGGGTCGTCCTACGGCGTGGCCAAGAACGTGGACCTGGTCGCCGTGCGTGTCCTCGACTGCTCCGGCTCGGGCACCTACGCGGGCGTCATCGACGGCATCAACTGGGTGGCTTCCGACCACGCGGCCGGTGACCCCGCGGTGGCCAACATGTCGCTAGGTGGCGGGCTGTCCCAGGCGGTCAACGACGCGGTGGCGGCGGCGGTCGCGGACGGTGTGACGTTCGCCGTCGCGGCCGGCAACGAGCGTCGCAACGCCTGCCGGACCTCCCCGGCGAGCGAGCCGACGGCGATCACCGTCGGGGCGACCACGAGCAGCGACGACCGGGCGTCGTACTCGAACTACGGGGAGTGCCTGGACATCTTCGCGCCGGGCTCGTCGATCACCTCCGCCTGGTCCACGAGTGACACCGCGACCAACACGATCAGCGGCACCTCGATGGCCACCCCGCACGTGACCGGTGCGGCCGCGCTCGTGCTGGCTGCGCACCCGGGCTACACGCCGGCGCAGGTCGACGACGCGCTGGTGAACGGCGGCGTGGCCGGCGTCGTCGGCAACGCGCGGCGGGGCTCGCCGAACGTCCTGCTGAACGTCAGCTTCCTCTGACGCTCGCCCGGTCGGTACGCGGCAGCGGCGAGGTGCCCGGAGAGGGGGCCTCGCCGCTGCCGTCGTCCGTCCGGGCGAACCCTGCGCCATCCGTACCGCTGTGGACAACTTGCCACGGATGCGAACATGTGTTCGACTGTTGCCGTGCGATGGGAAGGCCAAGAACTCACCACCGACGACGGCGCGCTGCCGGGACTCGAACTCCCGGCACTGCGTACCGCCGGGCTGTTGCGTACCGTCCGCAGCCCGGAGTTCGACGGCGTCACGTTCCACGAAGTGATCGCCAGGAGTGCGCTGTCGAAGGTTCCCGCCGCGTCGCAGATGCCGTTCCGCTGGACCGTCAACCCCTACCGCGGGTGCAGCCATGCGTGCACCTACTGCCTGGACCCCGCCACCCCGGTCCTGCTCGGCGAGGGCGCATGGCGCGCCGTCGGCGACCTGGTGCCGGGCGATCGCGTGATCGGCACGCTGCCGGATGCCGGGCGCCGGGTGCTGGTGGAGACCGACGTCCGGGACGTGTGGCGCACGCGCAAGCGGGCGTACCGCATCACGACGGCGGACGGCACCACGCTGGTGGCGAGCGGGGACCACAGGTTCCTGACGGGCGACGGGTGGCGGTACGTGGCTCCCGGAGGCTCGGGCGTCCCGCGCGACGCCGCACCGCGCGCGGTCCTGCGGCCGGGTGACGGCCTGGTCGAGGCGGGGCCGAAGCCCGCTGACCCGACCGCCGGCGCCGGACGCGGCGCGGATGTCGTGGGACGCCTCGTGCGAACCTCGCCGGGCCGAGCCGTCGTGGCGGTGGAGGATCTCGGGCAGGAGCGTGAGCTGGTCGACATCAGCACGGGCACCGGCGACTTCGTCGCGAACGGCGTGATCAGCCACAACTGCTACGCGCGTGGCACGCACACCTACCTCGACCTGGACTCCGGGTCGGACTTCGACTCGCAGGTGGTCGTCAAGGTCAACGTGGACGAGGTGCTGCGCGCCGAGCTGGCGCGGCCGTCCTGGAGGCACGAGCAGGTCGCGCTGGGCACCAACACCGACCCGTACCAGCGCGCCGAGGGGCGGTACCGGCTCATGCCCGGGATCATCTCGGCCCTGGCGGATTCCGGCACGCCCTTCTCGATCCTCACCAAGGGCACGCTGTTGCGCCGCGACCTGCCGCTGCTGGCGGACGCCGCCGAACGGGTCGAGGTCGGGCTGGGCGTCTCCCTCGCCTTCGCCGACGAGGACCTGCAGCAGCGAGTCGAACCCGGCACGCCGACCCCGCGGGCCCGTCTCGCTCTCATCCGGGCCGTCCGGGACGCCGGCCTGCCGTGCGGGGTGATGGTGGCTCCTGTGCTGCCCTGGCTCACGGACTCCCGCGACCACCTCGCGCGCCTGCTCGACGCCGTCGCCGAGGCGGGTGCGACCGGCGCCACCGTGCTTCCGCTCCATCTGCGCCCGGGTGCCCGGGAGTGGTACCTGGAGTGGCTGGAGCGCGAGTTTCCCCGGTATGCGCCCGGGTATCGTCGCGTCTTCGGCAGCCGCGCCTACGCCGACCGCCGGTACCAGGAGTGGCTGCGGGCCCGGGCCGAGCCGCTTCTGGCGGAGCGTGGCCTGCGCCGCGCCGGCTTCCGGTTCGACGGCGCCGACCCGGCTGACGCCAACGGTTCGCCGGGTGACGGTTCGCCGGGTGACGGCGAGGGCTTCTATCCAGAAGGGGCACTGCCCGCCTCGGCGGGGTCACCACCCGGCGGTTCGTGCCCGCCCGGCCGTGGCCAGGACGTGCTGTTCTAGTCACTGCGTCCCTGGTTCGTGCGTCCCTGGTTCGTGCGTCTCTGGTTCGTGCGCCGTGGTCGATCGCCCGGCCTGGCGGCGGCACGGCTTTCACACGAGGAACGACCACCACAGCACGGCCGCGCAGATCCCGAACATCGCCACCGCACCCGCGAAGAAGACCCCGACGTTGCGGGTCCTGAGGTGGACCGTGATCGCCAGGGCGAAGTAGACGACGAGCGCTACCGTGGTCGCGGTCCCGAGGCCGGGCAGCCAGATCCCGGCGACCAGGCCGGTGGCTGCGGCAGTCTTGATCCAGGGGAGTACCCACCACCAGCGTTCCGGGAAGTCCACGCCGCGCAGGCACTGCCTGACCGGCCAGTCCACCGGTTTGATGCAGATCGCGGCGTCCAGGGCCTGCACGAGGGCCAGGAGGGCCACGGGCCAGACAGGATGGGGGAGCAGATCCATGTGCCGACGCTACGCAAGGCTTTCACCAGGGGCAATGTCCTGTGAGCCAGTCGACAGCGGTGCCCCGAGGCGCCCCTGGAGGTGGCGGCGGGACCGGCACCCGGACCTGACCGCACCGTGGCCGGGTGCGCGACCGAACAAGCTAACTGACTTGTCAGTTAATTTCTGGATCAGTCTTGACGCCCCCCGCTCACGTCCGTCAGAGTGGCGCGTGAGAGAGCGCTCTCTCCGTACTCACTCCGACGTTCGAAGGAGCACGTCATGCAGCGAACATCTCGTCTGCTCGCGGCCGCTGCGGCGGCCGCGGCCCTCATCACGGGGGCGATCACTGTGACACCCGCACTGGCAGCGGCCGAACCGCTCTCCCAGGGGCGTCCGGTGACCACGTCCAGCACGGAGTTCGACTGGAGCACAGGGGACAACGCGGTCGACGGAGACCCGGGAACCCGATGGTCCAGCGAGTGGTCCGACGGCCAGTGGATCAGCGTCGACCTCGGTAGCGTCCAGGAGATCGACGGCATCACGCTCGACTGGGAGGCCGCGTACGCGTCGGGCTACCTGATCGAGGTGTCCGACGACGGGTCCGGCTGGTCCCCGCTCTACTCGACCAGCGACTCGACCGGTGGGGACGAGACCCTCGCGGTGACCGGCTCCGGCCGGTTCGTGCGGCTCACGGTCACCGAGCGTGCCACCGCGTACGGCGTCTCCCTGTGGGAGTTCCAGGTGTTCGGACCGGGAGGCGTCACGCCCCCGGACCCGTCCGAGGCGTCCCTGCTGTCCTACGGCAGAACCGGTGCGGCCTCGTCCCAGCAGAACGACGGCAACTGCTGGGAGTGCTCGCCGGACAAGGCCTTCGACCTCGATCCGGCCAGCCGCTGGGCGTCCAGCCCGGAGACCGGCTGGACGGACGACGGCTGGATCTCCGTCGACCTCGGCGCGTCGGCGCACGTCACCTCCGTGGTCCTGCAGTGGGACCCGGCCTACGCCACGTCGTACAGCCTCGACGTGTCCGACGACGGCGAGGCCTGGACCACCGTCTACTCGACCACCACGGGTGCCGGCTTCAAGGAGACGATCCCGCTCGACGCGGACGGGCGGCACGTGCGCGTGCACATGACCGCTCGCAGCGGCGCGTACGGCTACTCGCTCTGGGAGTTCCAGGTGTACGGCACCGGCGGCGCTCCGCTGACCCCGCCGAGCGAGCCCGCGGATCCCGACTTCGCCGATCTCGACCTCGTGTGGAGCGACGACTTCGACGGCGCGGCGGGGACCCCGGCCGACTCCTCGAAGTGGACGATCGACCCCGGCCTGCCCGCGAACAACGAGCAGCAGTACTACACGCCGGAGGGCAACGGGTTCCACGACGGCCAGGGTCACTTCGTCATCGAGGCGCGTCGGGAGGCATACCAGGGACGGGAGTTCACCTCCCACCGGATGAACACTTCGAACCGGTTCCACGCGCAGTACGGACGCTTCGAGGCGCGCGTCAAGGTTCCCGAGGGCCGTGGGCTGTGGCCCGCGTTCTGGATGATGGGTGCCGACTTCCTGGACGGCCGCCCGTGGCCGTACAACGGTGAGGTGGACGTCATGGAGTTCATCGGCCAGGACCCCGACCAGGCGTACTCCACGCTGCACGCCCCGGCGTACAACGGTGCCGGCGGCTACGGCAGCGGCTACGGGCTGCCCGACGGCTCGAACCTGTCCGACGACTTCCACACCTACGCCGCGGAGTGGGACAGCCAGGGGATCCGCTACTTCCTCGACGACCAGGAGGTCTTCTACGCCGACAGGGCGACCGTGGAGTCCACCAGGGGCCCGTGGATCTACGACCACGAGTTCTACATGATCCTCAACCTCGCGGTGGGCGGAGACTGGCCAGGTCCGCCCGACGCCACCACACCGTTCCCGTCGCGCTACGTGATCGACTACGTCCACGTCTACCAGTAGCCCGGTCCACCGGTAGCCCGGTCCGCCGGTAGCCCGGTCCGCCGACGGCCGGGTCCACCGGCGGCCGGGTCCATCGGTAGCCCGGTCCACCAGTGGCCCGGTCCACCGGTGGACCGGTCCACCGGTGGACCGCCGGGCGGCCGGTCGCTCGCCGGCGGCCGGTCGTCGGGCGCGCCGGAGCCGGCCGGAGTGGGCCGGACGGTATAACTGGCGCATGGCGTCAGCAAGTTCCGGCCGGCCCACGCTGGAGGCCGTCGCGTCCGTGGCGGGGGTGTCGCGGGCGACGGTGTCGCGTGTGATCAACGGCGTTCCGACGGTCGACCCGGCCATCGTCGACGTCGTCCGGCGGGCGGTCGAGAAGACGGGCTACGTCCCGAACCTCGCCGCGAGGTCCCTCGTGACCCGGCGCTCCGGCTCGGTGGCGCTCGTCGTCTCCGAGCCGCCGGGGCACCGCTCACCGCTCCCGTTCCTGGAGCGTATCTTCACCGACCCGTACCTCGGCCGGGTGACCGCGGGTGCGCAGGAGGTCCTGCGGCCACGAGACATCCACCTGGCGATCGTGCCCGCCGACCCGCCCGCCCACGATCAGGTGGTGCGTTACGTCCGCCAGGGGCACGTCGACGGGGTCCTGCTCATCACGTCGAGCGCCGCCGATCCGCTCCCGGCCCGCCTGGTGGGGCTGGGGGCGCCGGTCGTGCTGTCCGCGCGCATCGCGGGCGGCGGCATGCCCGACGGCGTACCCGCGGTGGACCTCGACCAGGCGGCCGGGGGCAGGCTGGCCGCGGAGCACCTGCTGGCGACGGGGCGCAGGAACCTGGCCGTGGTGACGGGCCCGACGGACGCCCCGTTCATGCGCGCCCGGCTCGACGCGTTCGCCGCCACGGTGACCGCCGCCGGGCTCGGCAGCCCGGCCGTGGCCGGTGCCGACTTCACCCGCCCCGGTGGCGAGGCCGCGGCGCGCACGCTGCTGGCGGAAGTGCCCGCCGTGGACGGCATCTTCGCCGGGAACGACCTCATGGCCGACGGCGTCAGCACGGCGTTGCAGGCGGCAGGACGCCGCGTGCCCGACGACGTCGCGGTGGTGGGCTTCGACGACTCCAGCGCGGCGGCGCAGGCGCATCCGCCCCTGACCACGATCCGCCAGCCGGTCGCGGCCATGGCCCGGACCATGGCCGAGCTCCTCCTGGACGGTATCGACGCGCGCGAGGCCGGCGCGGGCGATACCACCGGGCCCGTACGGGACCGTGTGGTGACCTTCGCTCCGCGACTGGTCGTGCGGGAGTCCGCCTGACCGGTGTGCCACGGCGCGTGTCGCCTCGCCGGGCGGCGCGTCCGGCTCAGCCCGAGTCGCGAGCGACCAGGACCGGGTCGAAGATCACCGAACGCGGGGGGAGATCCGGGCTCTCGACCCGCTCGACGAGCAGGTCCGCCATCGTCGCGGCCATCTCCTCGGCCGGCTGGCGGATCGTGGTCAGGTGCGGTCGTGTCTGCGTCACGACGCTGGAGTCGTCGAACCCCACGACGGCGACGTCCTCCGGGACCCGTCGCCCCCGCGTGCGCAGCACGTGCAGCGCGCCCTGCGCCATGAGGTCGTTCCCGGCGAAGATGCCGTCCACCCCGGGCGTCTCGGCGAGCAGGAGCTCGGTGGCGGCCTCTCCGCCGGAGAAGGTGAGGTCACCGGCGACGCCGGGCACGTACGCGTGGCCGCGACGCGCTGCCAGGTCCCGGAACCCGTCGGCGCGGTCACGCGCGGCGGGGACGTCGAGCGGGCCCGAGATCAGTCCCGGTGACCGGCATCCGCGATCGAGCAGGCGCGCGGCGGCCAGGCGCCCGCCGTCGGTGTTGGCGAGGTCGACGTAGCTGACCGGGACCGGGCGGGCGGGGCGGGAGAACATCACGACGGGCCGCCCGGCGTCGGCCAGCCGGCCGGGCAGGGTGTCGTCGCCGTGCGTGGAGACCAGGAGGGTCCCGTCGACGTTCCCGAGGCGCTGGTAGTTCACGATCTGTTCCTCGGCCTCCGGGGTGTCGGCGAACAGGAGGACGGGATGCACGTCGTGGAGCCGGAGCGAGCGCACGAACCCGCCCACGACCCGGCCGAAGAACGGGTCCGAGAGCAGGCGTGAGGCGTCGGCCTCCTCACCGGGCGCGGCCGCGGAACCGGACACGACCACGGCGGCCATCCCGGTACGGCGCGTCACCAGTGACCGGGCCGCCCGGTTGGGGACGTAGCCGGTCGCCGCGATCGCGGCGAGAACCGTCTCCTGCACCGCCGGGGCGACCTTGCGCTTGCCGTTGACCACACGCGAGACCGTGGCGCGGGAAACTCCCGCGACCCGGGCGACGTCCTCGAGCGTCATCTGCCGTGGATCCTCCGTCACGTCTCGACGATAACAGGGTGAGAGCGTTTGCCCAAGTGCCGAACGAGGGTGCGCGTCCGAGCCCGGAGGCTGAATCACAAAAAGCATAAAGCGCGTCGTTACATGGCCAAAGGATGGCAAACGATAGTGAGCGTGGAGGCGATCCAGGCCTCGGGGCCCTTGACGTCCGCTCGTCCCTGAGGTCACACTCGGCATCGGTAAGAGCGCTCTCCCACCTGTCCGGCCATGTGGTGACGGCCGGGCGACGGCTCAACGACGAACCACGAACCCCGCGTACCGCGGGACCGAGGAGACGGAGCAACCATGACCATCCCACCTGCCGGCCCTGGTGCCGGCACCCGCGGACGCCGGGACTCCACGCGCCCACACGCGGCCGGCCACGGGGCGCATCGACACGGCGCGCATCGACACGGGGCGCGTCGGCACAGGGCGCGCACCGTCCGGTTCGCGGCGCTGCTGACCGGCCTGATCGCGGCAGCGTTCCTCGCGCCTGCCGGCCCGGCTCAGGCCGCGCCCGAGCTGCTCTCCGAGGGCATGCCGGCCACGGCGTCGTCCGAGGAGAACCCCGACTACACGCCGGCGGCGGCCGCCGTCGACGGCGATCCGGGAACGCGCTGGTCGAGCGAGTTCAGCGACCCGCAGTGGCTGCGGGTCGACCTGGGGCGGATCTCGACCCTGGACCGGGTGGAACTGGACTGGGAGTCGGCGTACTCGACGTCGTACTCGATCCAGGCCTCCGACGACGGGACCGACTGGCGGACGCTGGCCTCCACCGAGGCGGGGGACGGCGGCAGCGACGTCGTCGCGGTCCAGGGATCCGGCCGGTACGTGCGCCTGTACTCGACCGCGCGCAACGGCGGCTACGGCGTCTCCCTCTGGGAGATGCGGGTCTTCGGCACCTCCGACGGCGACCCGGGCGACCCCGGCGACCCGGGCGGCGGCTCGGACTTCGTCGACCCCGGCCACCCGAATGTCCCGGTCCCGGCGTCCGGCCCCAGCCACGTCGAGGTGACCGGCGGCGGCGGGAACTGGGAGCTGGCGGTGGACGGGCAGCCGTACACGGTGCGCGGCTTCACCTGGGGGCCGTCGTTCGACACCGCAGACCACTACCTGCCGCTGCTCACGGCGATGAACGCCAACACGATCCGCACCTGGGGAACAGGCGACGACACGCGGACGCTGCTCGACGCCGCGGCCGCGCACGGGGTACGCGTCGTGATGGGCTTCTGGCTGCTGCCCGGCGGTGGCCCGGGGTCCGGCGGCTGCATCGACTACCGGTCCGACGACGCGTACAAGTCCGAGACCAAGGCCGACATCCTGCACTGGGTCGACGTCTACAAGGACCACCCGGGCGTGCTGATGTGGAACATCGGGAACGAGTCGCTGCTCGGCCTGCAGAACTGCTACTCGGGGACCGAGCTGGAGGAGATCCGTGGCGCGTACGCCTCGTTCGTGAACGAGGTCAGCGTCGCGGTGCACCAGGCCGACTCGAACCACCCGACCACCAGCACCGACGCGTGGGTGGGCGCCTGGCCCTATATCGAGGCGAACGCACCGGACCTTGACCTGCTGTCCGTGAACGCCTACGGCGACCTGTGCAACGTCCCCGACGCCTGGCGGGACGGCGGCTACGACAGGCCGTACCTCATCACCGAGGGCGGCGCGGCCGGCGAGTGGGAGGTGCCCGACGACGCCAACGGCGTCCCGGACGAGCCCACGGACCTGGCCAAGGCCGACGCCTACGTGGACTCCTGGCAGTGCCTGCGTGAGCACGACGGGGTCGCGCTGGGCGCCACGTTCTTCCACTTCGGGATCGAGGGCGACTTCGGGGGCGTGTGGTTCAACGTGATCCCCGGCGACAACAGGCGGCTCGGGTACTACTCCATCGCCCGGACCTGGGGCGTGGACACCTCGGCGCTGAACACGCCGCCGGAGATCACCGCGATGGACGTGGCGGGCGCCGCGTCCGTCGAGGCCGGCGGGGAGTTCACGGTGTCGGTGGACATGACCGATCCCGACGGCGACGACATCACGCCTGTCGTGATGCTGAACAGCAAGTACGTCAACGGCGCGGGTGGGATCGCGCCCGCGGAGTTCACCGAGACGTCCCCGGGCACCTACCGGGTGACCGCCCCGGGCGCGCTCGGCGTCTGGAAGGTCTACGTGTTCGCCGAGGACGGCCAGGGCAACGTCGGCGTCGAGACGCGCTCGTTCCGCGTCGTGGCCCCGCGGGTGGACGGCGAGAACATCGCGCTGGGCGCCACGGCGACGGCGTCGTCGTTCGACCCGTACAACGGGAACTTCACGCCCGGCCAGGCCGTGGACGGTGACACGACCACGCGCTGGGCGAGCGAGTGGGGTCCGACCGCCTGGTACCAGGTGGACCTGGGCTCGGTCCGCTCGTTCCAGCACGTTCAGCTCGTGTGGGAGACCGCCTACGGCGTCTCCTACGACGTGCAGGTGTCCGACGACGGCGCCTCGTGGACCACGATCCGCACGGTGACCGGCGGCGACGGCGGGGTGGACGACCTCGACGTCGCCGGGACGGGCCGGTACGTCCGCCTGAACCTCACCGAGCGGGGCACCGACTGGGGCTACTCGCTGTACGAGGTCGGCATCTACCAGGAGTGAACACCGCCTGGTCACGGTGCCGGCCGCTGCCGCGCGCAGCGCCCGGCACCGCACCGGCGCGGGCACCTCTCGGTCCGGCGCCGGAGAACTGCTCCATCGCAACGAAGCACGGAGGAGAAACCATGAGATCACCTGTCAGAAGAACGCTCGCCGGGGCCGCCGTCGGCTCCCTCGTCGCGGCAGCCGCCGTGGTGGCCGCCGGGACCGGCGCGTCCGCCGAGCCAGGAACCCTGCTCTCGCAGGGCGCCCTCACCGCCGCCTCCAGCTCGGAGGCCGACAACCTGGGGCCGCGCTTCGCCGTCGACGGCGACCCCGGCACCCGCTGGGCCAGCGACCCGTCCGACGACGAGTGGCTGCGGGTCGACCTCGGCGCGTCCTACGCGCTGGACCGGATCGACCTGGACTGGGAGGCCGCCTACGCGAGCGTGTTCACGCTCCAGGTGTCCCAGGACGGCACCACCTGGACCACCGTGGCCGACGTCACGGGCGGCACCGGCGGGGACCAGTCCTACGACATCGCCGCCGACGGGCGGTACGTCCAGCTCGTGGGGAGCGAGCGGGGCACGGGGTACGGCTACTCGCTGTGGGAGTTCCAGGTGTTCGGCGACGGCGAGCCGGTCGGGCCCACCGACCCGCCCGAGTTTCCCGGCGACGAGGTCACCCACCACGAGTTCCAGGCGAACTGCACGTTCTCCCACTTCGGTCACGACGACCCGATCGTGTTCCCGGGGGAGCCGGGGCGCTCGCACCTGCACACGTTCATCGGCAACCGCTCGACGGACGCGTTCAGCACGCTCGAGACCCTGACGGCGAACCCCGAGACGTCCTGCACGGTGCCGCACGACCGCTCCGCGTACTGGTTCCCGACCCTGATGAAGGGCAGCGATCCGGTCGCGCCGGACATCGCGCTGACCGTGTACTACAAGTCGGGGATCGACGACTACACGAGGGTCGTGCCGTTCCCCGAGGGGCTGAAGTTCGTGGCCGGTGACCCGACCGCCACGCTCGAGGAGTTCCGTGACGGCCCCGGCGCGGTCGAGGGCTGGGAGTGCGGGGACAGCTCCAACAACTGGCAGATCCCCGACTACTGCGCACCGGGCACGGAGCTGAACATCCGTTACCAGGCACCGAGCTGCTGGGACGGCGAGCGTCTGTTCGCGCCCGGCTCGGAGCACATGGCCTACCCGGTGGCGGGGCAGTGCCCGCTGAGCCACCCGGTGGCGGTGCCGATGCTGGAGTTCAAGATCGCGTGGCCCGTGGACGGTGACATGACCGACCTGGCCCTGGTGAGCGGTCCGGACCAGTCGTGGCACTACGACTTCGTCAATGCCTGGGACCCGGAGGTGCTGCGCCGTCTGGTGGAGCACTGCATCAACGGCGGGCTGCAGTGCGACCCGCGCGGCTACGACCTGTACAAGCCGCACCGGGGTGCGGTCATGGACGAGGACTACGAGCTGATCGAACCCTGACGGCCAGGTCCCCTGCCGGCGTGCGTCGCGGCCCGGCCGTCACGGCCGGGCCGCGGTGCCCGTTCGGGGTCACCGGCGGCGCAGGCGCCTCAGAGGACGTCGCGGGGGTCCAGCACCTGGGCCATGATCGCCTCGATGGCGAACGCCGTCGACTCGGCGAGGTCGACCTGGTCGGGGTCCAGGAGCCACTGGACCTGCAGACCGTCCATGACGCCGAGGATCGAGGCGGCCGCGCGGTCCACGGTGGCCGGCTCGTCGATGCCGCGCTCGGCGCAGACCGCGCGGAACGCCTCGGTGACCTGGCCGCGCAGTGTGCGGTAGCGCTCCACGAACCAGTCGCGTGCCGGGTGGCCCTCGGTCACGGACTCGGCCGAGAGGACCGCGTACGCCTGCACGAGGCCCGCGCGCCGGGCGTTGAGCAGCGCGGTGCGCACCAGGTGCCGGAACAGGTCGAGCCCGCCCGGGATGTGCTGGCCCTCCAGGTCCTTCACGTCGCTCTCGTCGCGGTAGCGCAGCACTTCGATCAGGAGCCGGTCCTTGGACCCGAAATGGTGCAGGACGCCGGCGTGCGTCATGCCGACCTGGTCCGCGATCTCCGTCAGCGGGCCCTTGTTGTACCCGCGCGCGCCGAAGGTCGTCATGGCCGCTTCGAGGATCCGTTCCCGCCGGGCGAGGGTCTCCGGCCGTGAGCGTCGAGGCTGTCGCGTGGTGGGGTTCATCGGAGGTCGTTCACACCTTTGTCCTGCGTCTGTCCTGCGCTGTCGTGGTGTGTCGAGTGTAAGCCGCCCGGGCGCCCCGCCCCGCGTGTCCGACGCCGTCGTTCCCCGCATTTCACAAAATTACTTACCGGGTAGTAAGTTGCTCCCACGACAGCCCACTCGATGACGAGGAGTACCGAACGTGACACCGACGTCCCGTCCGAGGCGCACAGCCTCGCACTCCGCCGCGGCAGGCGCCGCGGCACTCGCAGCCGCGATGCTGCTCAGCGCCTGCGCGGGCGGCGCCTCCGGCGACGACCAGTCCGTCGCCCCCGGCGACGGCTCCCTGACGATCGCGAAGCCCGACGGCGCGATCACCACCGAATCCAACAACCCCTGGGTGGGCGACTCGTCGGCGCTCACGCTCGGCTACGTCAACGCCATCCTCGAACCGCTCGCGTTCGTCAACATGGTCGACCCGTCCGACGACGTCACACCCTGGCTCGCCTCCGAGCTCGAGTGGAACGAGGACTTCACCGAGCTGAACGTCACGGCCCGCGACGGCGTGACGTGGAACGACGGCGAGGAGTTCGGCGCCGACGACATCGCGTTCACCTTCGACCTGCTGGCCGAGAACCCCGAGCTGGACACCAGCGCCCTCGGCATCTCCGGCGTCTCCAGCGAGGGCGACCAGGTCACGATCGACTTCGAGTCGTCCATGTACGCCAAGCAGGACAAGGTGCTGCACCGGTACATCGTCCCCGAGCACATCTGGGCCGACGTCGACGACCCCACCACCTACGAGAACCCCGACCCGGTCGGCACCGGGCCCTACACGCTGACCCAGTTCACCTCGCAGTCGGTGGAGCTCTCCGCGCGCGACGACTACTGGGGCGGCGAGCTCGCCGTGCCGACCCTGTACTACGTCTCCTACAACGACAACACGGCGCTGACCACGGCCCTGGCCAACGGCGAGGCGGACTGGGCGCAGGCGTTCATCCCGAACGTGCAGTCGGCCTATGTGGACAAGGACGAGGACAACGTCTACTGGGCCGCCACCGGCCTGGGCATCGACGCCATGTTCGTCAACACCACCGAGAAGCCGTTCGACGACGTCGCCTTCCGCCGGGCGATGAACATGGTGATCGACCGCGACAAGCACGCGCAGATCGCCCGCGAGGGCGGGGTCACCGCCCTGACCTCCGTGACCGGTCTGCCGAGCCCGGCCGGTGACGAGTTCGTGGCCCCCGAGTACACCGGTCAGACCTACGCGGTCGACGTCGAGGGCGCCAAGGCGGTACTGGAGGACGCCGGCTACACGGGCGTGGGAGACGCGCTCGTGGACCCCGACGGCGACCCGGTCGAGTTCGTCCTCAGCGTCCCGCAGGGCTGGAGCGACTACGTGACGGGGATCAGCCTGATCGCGGACGCCGCCAAGGAGCTCGGCGCCACCACGACGCTGGACACGCCCGACGCCGACTCCTGGTGGGCAGCCAAGACCGAGGGCGACTTCCAGGCGATCCTGCACTGGACCGACACCGGCGCCACCCCGTACGACCTGTACAGCGACGCGATGGACGGCCGCTGGCTCAAGCCGGCCGGCGAGGCCGCGGACTACAACTTCGGCCGTTTCGACAGCCCGGAGGCCACCGAGGCGCTCGAGGCGTACAAGACCGCCACCGACGACGCCGCCCGCGCCGAGGCCCTGGCAGTGATCCAGAAGATCTTCGTCGACGAGGTGCCGATCATGCCGGTCGGCAACCGCCCGTTCATCGGCGAGTACAACACGCGCAGCTACGTCGGCTGGCCCGGTGAGGACGACCCCTACACCAGCCCCGACCCGACGCAGCCGTCGGCCGTGCTCATCCTGACCTCGCTCGAGGCCAAGGGCTGACCCTCACCACCGATCCCCTCCGGGACCGGTGGGCGGCGCGGCTCCTGCCGCGGCGGTGAGGAACCGCCGCGGCAGGAGCCGCGCCCACCACACCCGGGTGGTGGGCATGGAAACAGGAGTGTGTGCATGAATGGCGATCCCGTGCTGAGCGTGTCCGGGCTCAGCGTGACCTACGACGTCGACCCCCCGGTCCGGGCGGTGCGTGACGTCTCCCTCACCGTGGGGCAGGGCGAGGTCCTCGGCCTGGCCGGGGAGTCGGGCTGCGGCAAGTCCACCCTGGCCTACGCCGTGCAGCGGCTGCTCAAGCCCCCGGCGCAGATCACGGCCGGCCAGGTGGTGCTGCACGGTACGCCGGGAGCGGCCGGCGGCGACGACGTCGACCTCACCACGCTCTCGCCGGCCGAGATGGACCGGCTGCGCTGGGACCAGGTGGCGATGGTCTTCCAGGGAGCGATGAACTCGCTCAACCCCGTCCTGACGATCGGCGCGCAGCTCGCCGACGTGTTCGCACGGCACCGCCCCGGGATGCGCCGCGCCGAGCGCACCGAGACCTGCGGCGCGCTGCTCGACATGGTCGGCGTCGGCGCCGACCGGCTCCGGTCCTACCCCCACGAGCTGTCCGGCGGCATGCGCCAGCGCGTCATGATCGCGATGGCGCTGGCCCTGCGACCGCGGCTGCTGATCATGGACGAGCCGACGACGGCGCTCGACGTGCTGGTGCAGCGCGAGATCCTGCAGGAGATCTCCCGGCTGCGCGAGGAGCTCGGCTTCTCGGTCGTGTTCATCACCCACGACCTCCCCCTCCTGCTGGAGATCAGCCACCGCATCGCGGTGATGAAGGGCGGCCAGGTGGTCGAGGTCGGGACCGCCTCGCAGATCTACCACGACGCCCAGCACGAGTACACCAAGCGCCTGCTGGGCTCGTTCCCGAGCCTGACCGGCGAACGCGGCGACTTCGTCCGGAAGGGAGCGGCGGTATGACCACGCTCGAACTGCGCGGGCTGACCAAGCGCTACCGGGTGCGCGGCTCCGGTCACATGCTGGCCCTCGACGACGTCGATCTGTCCATCGCCTCCGGCCGCACCGTCGCGCTGGTGGGACAGTCCGGCTCCGGCAAGTCCACGATCGCGAAGATCATCACGCAGCTGGAGCGCGAGACCGCCGGCCAGGTGCTGCTCGACGGGCGTCCGGTCCCGCGCCGCGGCAAGGGGCTGCGCGCCTACCGCCAGCAGGTGCGGATGGTGTTCCAGGACCCGTTCGCGTCCCTGAACCCGTACCACACGGTGCGCCACCACATCGCGCGGCCGCTGCTGCTCGACCGCGTGGTGCCGCGCGAGGAGGTCGACGCGGAGGTGGCGCGGCTGCTGGAGCGGGTCCGTCTGGAGCCCGAGCTCGCCACGCGCCGACCCCACGAGCTGTCCGGCGGGCAGCGGCAGCGCATCGCCATCGCCCGCGCCCTCGCCTCCCGCCCCTCCCTGCTGGTGGCCGACGAGCCCGTGTCGATGCTCGACGTCTCGATCCGCCTCGGCGTTCTCAACCTCCTGGCCGACCTGCAGGAGGCCGACGGGCTCGGCGTCCTGTACATCACCCACGACCTGGCCACGGCCCGCCACTTCAGCGACGAGATCGTGGTCCTGCACCACGGCAGGGTCGTGGAGCGCGGCCCGTCCGACGACGTCATCCTCACCCCCTCGCACGAGTACACCCGTGCGCTACGGGACGCCTCCCCGGATCCGGACCGCCACTTCGGCGGCGGACGGACCCCCGACACCATCGGGAGCCCCTCATGAGACTCCTCCTGCGCCGCGCCGCGTTCTACCTCTTCACGGCCTGGGCGGCGATCACGATCAACTTCTTCCTCCCGCGGATGCTCAAGGGCGACCCCGTCTCCGCCTACCTGCAGAAGAACCAGGGAAAGGTCAGCCCGGAGGCGGCCGACGCCCTGCGGACCCTGTTCGGCCTGGACACCGGCAAGTCGCTCGCCGGGCAGTACCTCGACTACTGGAAGCTGCTGTTCTCCGGCGACCTGGGACGCTCGTTCTCCCACGGGCTGGCGCCCGTGGCCGACGTGATCGCCTCGGCACTGCCGTGGACCGTCGGCCTCGTGGGGATCGCGACGGTGCTGAGCTTCGTCCTCGGCACGACGCTCGGCACCCTCGTCGGCTGGTTCCGCGGCGGACGCGGCGACGTCATCGTCCCCGTGGCGACGTTCTTCTCCGCCGTCCCGTACTTCTGGATGGGCCTCATCGCCATCGCGGTGTTCGCCACGGGGCTCGGCTGGTTCCCCGCCTCGCACGCCTACGGCAAGGGCACCACCCCCGAGTTCAGCGCCCAGTTCATCGGGGAGGTGATCGCCCACGGCACCCTGCCCGCCCTGACCGTCGTGCTCGCCTCGCTCGGCGGCTGGGTGCTGGGCATGCGGAACATGATGATCACCGTCCTGGACGAGGACTACGTGACCGTCGCCCAGGCCAAGGGGCTGTCCCGGCGCCGCGTCGTGTTCGCCTACGCCGCCCGCAACGCCGTCCTGCCCCAGCTGTCGAGCTTCGCCCTCGCCCTCGGCTTCATCGTGGGCGGCACCCTCGTCATGGAGCTCGTCTTCTCCTACCCCGGCGTCGGGAAGCTGCTGCTCGACGCCACCAACGCCAAGGACTACCCCCTCATGCAGGGGCTGTTCCTCGTCATCACCCTGACCGTGCTCGTCGCCAACCTCCTGGCCGACGTCGCCTACGCCGCGCTCGACCCGCGCACCCGGCAGGGGGAGGTCTGACATGTTCACCAACCGCAAGTCGATCACCGGACTGGTGATCCTCGGCCTGTTCGCCCTGCTGGCGGCCCTCGCCGACGTCATCGCCCCGTTCGGGCCGCTGGAGAAGGACTACACCGCGCTCAAGCAGCCGCCGTCGGCCACCCACTGGCTCGGCACGACCCACCTGGGCGAGGACATCTTCAGCCAGATCGCCTACGGCACCCGCGGCGTGCTGCTCGTGGGGCTGACCGCGGGCGTGCTGGCCACGCTCGTGGCCGTGATCGTCGGCGTCAGCGCCGGGTTCCTGCCCGGCTGGCGCGGCGAGTCCCTGTCGGCCCTGTCCAACGTGTTCCTGGTGCTGCCCGCGATCCCGCTGATGATCATCGTGGCCTCCCAGTACGACGACCCGAGCCTGTTCCTCATCTCCGCCGTCCTCGCGATCACCGGCTGGGCCTGGGGCGCCCGCGTGCTGCGCGCCCAGACCATGTCGCTGCGCAGCAGGGACTTCGTGCAGGCGGCCCGCGCCAACGGCGAGCCGCTGTGGCGGATCATCACCGTGGAGATGCTGCCCAACCTCACCGCCGTGATCGCCTCCAGCTTCGTCGGCACGGTCACCGCGGCGGTGCTGGGACTGACGACCCTCGCGTTCATCGGGGTCATCCCGATCACCAACCTGAACTGGGGAACCATCCTGTACTGGGCCCAGCAGAACGGCGCGTTCCCCGAGTTCTGGTGGTGGTACGTGCCCGCGGGCCTCGCGATCGCGCTGCTCGGCGCCGCGCTCAGCCTGATCAGCTTCGGCATCGACGAGTACGTCAACCCCCGCCTGCGCTCGGCGGGTGAACGCGCCCGGTCCCGCAGGCGCCTGCAGAAGAAGCGAACGAAGAGGAGCCCCGTGTGACCAGCGTGATCGATCTGCCCTACCTCGACACCGCCCTGCCCGTGGCGGACCGGGTCACCGACCTGATCGCCCGCATGACCCCCGAGGAGAAGGTCGGGCAGATGCTGCAGCTCGACGCACGGGACGACCTCGCCGACCACGTGCTGCGACGGCACGCCGGCTCGATCCTGCACACCTCGCCCGAACGGGTGGTCGCCGCGCACGAGCTGACCGACCGCACCCGGCTGCGCATCCCGCTGCTCGTGGCCGAGGACGCCATCCACGGCCACTCCTTCTTCGAGGGGGCGACCATCTTCCCCACCCAGCTCGGCATGGCCGCGACCTGGGACCCGGAACTCGTCGAGCGCACGTCGCGGGTGACTGCCGTCGAGGCCAGCGCGACCGGCATCCACTGGACGTTCTCCCCGGTGCTGTGCATCGCGCGGGACCTGCGCTGGGGCCGCGTGAACGAGACCTTCGGCGAGGACCCGCACCTGATCGGGGAACTCGCGTCGGCATCCGTGCGCGGCTACCAGGGAGCCGGCCTGGGCGACCCGACGGCGATCCTCGCCGCGGCCAAGCACTTCGCCGGCTACTCCGAGACGCAGGGCGGCCGCGACGCGTCCGAGGCCGACCTGTCCGCGCGCAAGCTGCGCGCCTGGCACCTTCCCCCGTTCGAGCGGGTCGCACGCGAGGGCTGCGCCACGTTCATGCTCGGCTACCAGACCATCGACGGCGTACCCATCACCGTGAACGACTGGCTGCTCTCGGACGTCCTGCGCGGCGAGTGGGGCTACACCGGAACCCTCGTCACCGACTGGGACAACGTGGGCCGGATGGTCTGGGAACAGCGGGTGCAGCCGGACATCACCGCCGCGGCGACGGCGGCGGTCCGCGCCGGGAACGACATGGTGATGAACACGCCCCGGTTCTTCGACGGGGCGCTCGCGGCGATCGAGGAGGGGCGGCTGGCGTCGGCCGACCTGGACGACGCCGTGCGGCACATCCTCACCCTCAAGTTCGAGCTGGGCCTGTTCGAGGACCGTCGGCGCCCGGCCCCCGACCGCATCGAGGCCGTGGTGGGTGCCCCGGAGCACACGGCCGTCAACCTCGACGTCGCCCGGCGGTCCCTCGTGCTGCTGCGCAACGACGGGACGCTGCCGCTGCCGGCCGGCGAAGCCGCCGCGGCGCGGCGCATCGCCGTCGTCGGCCCCCTCGCCGACGACGCCCAGACCCAGCTCGGCGACTGGGCCGGGAACTCCGGCCAGGCCGGCTGGATCCCCGCCGGGCACCCGCGCCACCTGATCACCACGGTGCTGGACGGCCTGCGCGAGCAGGTACCCCAGGACTGGTCGGTCACGCACGCCCGCGGGGCGGAGATCCTCGAACTCACCCCGGACCCCGAGGGCGACACGTTCCCCGACGGGCAGCCACGCCCGCCCGTGGTCACGTCCGCACCCGTGGACCGCGCTCAGCTCGACGAGGCGGTCGCCGCCGCTCGGGACGCCGACTACGTCGTGGCGGTCGTGGGCGACCGCATCGAGCTGGTCGGCGAGGGCCGGTCAACCGCGACGCTGGAGCTGCTCGGCGGGCAGAACGCGCTCCTGGAGGCCGTCGCGGCGACCGGAACACCGTTGATCGTGGTCCTCGTGGCGTCCAAGCCGCAGGTGCTGCCCCCGGTCGTGGAGGACGCGGCCGGGCTGGTCTGGGCCGCGAACCCCGGCATGCTCGGTGGCCGGGCGGTCGCTGAGCTGCTGCTCGGTGCGATCGAGCCGGCCGGACGGCTGCCGATCTCCTTCGCCCGCCACGCCGGCCAGCAGCCCACCTACTACAACCAGGTGCGGGGCCAGCACGGCGACCGGTACGCGGACCTCACACAGCAGCCCGCGTACGCGTTCGGCGAGGGGATGAGCTACACGACCGTCGAGTACACCGGGCTGCACCTGGCCGAGTCGCGGGTGCGGCCCCACGGAGCGGTGCGTGCCCGGGTCACGCTGCGGAACACGGGCTCGCGGCCCGCGCTGGAGACGGTGCAGGCGTACGTGAGCGACCTGGTCACGTCCGCGAGCTGGGCGGACCAGGAACTCAAGGCGTTCCGTCAGGTCACCGTCGAGCCGGGGGAGGAGACCACCGTGGACCTGGAGCTCGCCGCCGCAGAGTGCAGCATCGTGGACGCGGCCGGGCTCCGGATCGTCGAACCGGGCGACTTCGAACTCCGCGTCGGCCGCTCCTCGAAGGCCGAGGACCAGCTCCGGGCGACGTTCACGATCGCGGACTGACCCGCCTGCCCCGACGGCCTCCGGTCCCGGGCCGCCGGGCGCGGGCCGCCGGGCGCGGGTCACCGGGCCGCCCGGCGCGAGCGGCCCGGGCCGGTCGGCCACGTGTGACCGCTCAGCCGAACCAGTGCATCGAGCGGCCGTGCGGGTGGGACCAGGCGACCGCGCGGCCGTCCACGGCGAGCGCGAAGGTCTTGCGGTCGGCGG
Source organism: Myceligenerans indicum (assembly GCF_016742955.1). Lineage (GTDB taxonomy): Bacteria > Actinomycetota > Actinomycetes > Actinomycetales > Cellulomonadaceae > Myceligenerans > Myceligenerans indicum. The sequence goes on from NZ_JABBYC010000005.1 coordinate 157,493, forward strand.
GGTCGGGCGCGCCGTCCAGCACGCTCGGGATGACGTTCAGGCCCTCGTTGCTCACCCAGCGGCAGGCGCCGTCGGCCACGAGGCGGCGCATCATCGTGTCGAAGCGGGCCCGGTCGTCGGGCGGCAGGTAGGCGACGACGGCGCTGTGGAACACCACGACCTCGCCGTGCCGGGACGCGTCGGCGACCATGAGCGGCAGATCCGTCAGGATGTCGCCCCGTTCCAGGTGCGGCGGGTCCGCCCGGGCGATCTCGATCGCGTGCCGCAGCAGCGCGCGGCGGTCGTCGTGCTCGGGGTAGACCAGGACCTCCAGCCAGGCCGTCTGGTCCTTGTCCTGCACGTCCAGCGGGTTCAGGTCGAGGCCGCCGCGCCACGTGACCTCGGGCAGCGTGGTCGGCAGCGCGAGGTCACCGGTCACCGGGCAGGCCAGCCGCGGCTCGGGGCCGACGGTGATGGTCCGCGCGTTCCGGGCGGTCGTGGCGGTCCAGTCGTAGCCCCACCGGTCCGGGTAGAGACACAGCCCGGCGCTGGCTCCCGCCTCGACGAGCGCCAGCGGCCGGCGCCCCGCCTCGATGGACAGCCGGGCGAACACCGGGGTGAGGGTCGCGAGGCGGCCCGCCTCGTTGGTCTGGGTGGCGCGCTCCATGATCGTGGCGCGGATGCTGCCGTCGTCCTCCAGCAGGGCCGTACGCAGCGCCTCGTACGGGCCCGGCGCCGCGACGCCGTGGAACCGGGCGGCCGCGAACACGAGGTTGGGCTGCTTCTTGATGCCGGGCAGGTCCGAGATCCAGTCCAGCAGCTTCTGATCGGCGGCCACCGCGTGCCCCCACTCCTCGAAGCAGGGGGAGGCGGAGGCGCCGGCGTACTCGGCGAACTCGGTGTACTGGGCGGCGACGTCGGCGTACAGGTGCAATGCGAACTCCCGTCAGTCCTGGGCGAGGCGGGCCGGGAAGCCGCCGGTGGCGACCGGGCCCCAGCGGTCGATCGTGATACGGATGAGGGACTTCCCCTGCTTCACCATGGCGTCGCGGTACTCGTCCCAGTCGGGATGCTCCTTGCCGGCGGCGGCCCGGAAGTACTCGACGAGCGGCTCCACGGACTCGGGGATGTCCAGCACCTCGGCGGTGCCGTCCACCTGGACCCAGGCGTCGTCGAACGTGTCGCCGAGGGCGAGGAAGGAGGCCTCGGGGCGCCGGCGCAGGTTCACCGCCTTGGCGCGGTCCGGGTAGGTGGAGACGACGACGCGCCCCTCGGGGTCGACGCCGAACGCCACCGGCGACAACTGCGGCCTGCCGTCGGCGCGGGTGGTGGTGAGGACACCGTTGTGCCGCCCGCGCAGCACTTCCAGAAGCTCATCGCGGGTGACCTTGGTGTTCGTGGCGATGGTGCGAGGCATGGGTGCAGCGTACGCCGCAGGGACGTCCGTCCCGGCTCGTCACCGAGGTCGCGCCCACAGGGTGTGGGGGCGTGGTTCGGCCGGCGCGCTGTCCGGGGGAGGAATTCCGGTCCGATGCGGGTGAAAAGTGGTCGATACAGCTTCAAGGCGGCAGATCTGTCGGCGCGCCCTGTTAGGTTCTCCGGGTTCGGCGCGGCACACGGCCGCACCGCCAGGGACACGGATGGTGGAGAGATGGGTGTCAGGGAGCCCGAGCCGCAGGTGCGGGCCGTCGGGAACGTGGTGACGGCGCGGAAACGGTCCGGGGTGGAGACGGTCGGGCCGTGCGTCGGCCCGCAAGTGGCAGAGGCCGCCAGGGGCGGTGCGTCGTGAGTGCGCCCACGCAGTCCCGCCGGATGTTCGACCCGTGGGCGCGCGTGCCGCACCTGACGCACCTGCGGGACGCGGCGGTCTCCGGTGACATCGCGGGGCTGTCGGCGGCCCTGGACTCGCTGGAAGGCGACGAGCTGTCGTTCGCGATCCACGTCCTGGCGGACGTCGACGGCCTGGAGGCGCGGCTGACCTCGTACCTGGCGGCCGGGAACGAGCCTCCGGTCCTCGTGGCGCTGCTGGCGGCGCACCACCTCGTCGAGGGCGGGCGGATCCGTACCGCGGCCCGGGCCGACCACGTGTCCGCCGCCCAGTTCGAGGGGTTCCACGCCCGGCTGCGGCGCGCCGAGGGCCTGCTGCTGGAGCTGTGCGCGCGTCGTGGGGAGTTCCTGCCCGCCTGGGAGATCCGGGTCACCGTGGCCCGTGGCCTGGAGCTGGGGGCGTCCGAGGGGCGGCGCCGGTACGACCGGGTCCGCGCTCTGGACCCGTGGTACTACCCGGCGCAGGCCGCGTTCCTGCAACAGGTCTGTCCCAAGTGGGGTGGCTCCTGGCAGGCCGCCCACGCCTTCGTCGCCGAGTGCCGGGACGGGGCGCCCCCGGGGACGCTCAGCCCGGCGGTCGGCGTGGACCTCCACCTGGAGCAGTGGGTCGCCGCCGGCGGTGGGCGCTCCGGGATGCACTATCTCCGGCAGCCGGCGGTGCTGGAGGACCTGAGGACCACTGCCATGGCCACGGTCTGGCATCCCGACCACGTGCCCGGCCCGTCCACGGCGACCGTGCACACGGGCCTCGCGCAGGCCTTCGCGCTCGCCGGGATGCCCGCCCTGGCGGCGCCGCACTTCCGGGCGCTCGGGGACGCCCCGGCAGAGGGATCGTGGGGTTACACCGGAGATGCGGCGGGCGAGTACCAGAAGTATCGCGCCGTGGCGCTTGGAACCGAGGGGGGACGATGACCGGGACGACCGACGCACCCGTCACGACGGACGCGACGAGACCGGCGGACGCGGGCGGGAGTGTGGCATCGCCGGATGTGCCGGACCTGATCTCCACCGGCGAGGTGGACGGTATCCCCGTCCTGCACGCCCCGTGGCGGGAGAACCATGTGACCGGCGGGCTGGTGTTCCGCGTCGGCCAGGCGGACGAGACGCTCGCGACCCGTGGGATCACCCACCTCGTGGAGCATCTCGCCCTGTTCGGCCCGGATCTCGCCGAGACGCGCCACAACGGCGTCACGAGCGACATCACCACCGTGTTCCACGTCAGCGGCACGCTCGAAGAGGTGGTCGACCACCTCAACCAGGTGTGCGCCGCTCTTCGGGACCTTCCCGTGCACCGGATCGAGACCGAGAAGGAGATCCTGCGCACCGAGGAGGCAGGGCGGCACGGGGACGCCGCGCGGACCATGCGCATCGAGCGTTACGGCGCCTCGACCTACGGCCTGCCCGGGTACGCGGAGCTCGGGCTCGGCCGCATCGGCCCCTCGGAGGTGCGCGACTGGGCCCGCAGCAGGTTTACGCGCGACAACGCGGTGCTCTTCCTCACCACGGACGCCGTCCCCGAGGGTCTCGACCTGCGTCTCCCGCAGGGGCGGCGTCACCCGGCGCCGGTCCCGTCGTCGGCGCTCTCCGACGGGACTCCCGCGTTCTTCCGCGGTGCCGAGGGCGGGGCCGTGCTCGACGCCGTGGTCCCGCGGAGCGCAGCCGCGAGCCTGTTCGCCCAGGTCGCGGGCAGGGCGCTCTTCCGGGACCTGCGACAGGCCGGCGGCTACTCCTACCGGCCCGACGCCGAGTACGCACCGCGGGACGCGCACTCGGCGCTCATCACCCTGTCCGCCGACGCGCTGCCGGACAAGCAGGATGCCGTCGTCGGCGGACTGGTCGACACCCTCGCGCGGCTCCGGCTGGGGACCATCGAGCCCGCGGAGGTGGAGGCGGCCAAGGAGCGCGCACGCAAGACGTACGACGTTCCCGACCTCGGGGCGAGGATGCTTCCCCAGGCGTGCGTGGACGTCCTCCTGGGGGCGCCGGCCCTGGACCCGCAGCGGCATCTCGCCGAGGTGGAGGCGACGACCGTCGAGGACGTGCAGACGGTGGCGCGAGAGGTCTGGGAGGGGGCGCTGCTGCAGGTGCCCGCCCGCGACGCCGACTGGGCGGGGATGGTCCCCGCGCCCCGATGGTCGGGCGTGTCCGTCCCGGGCACGGCGTTCCCTGCGGAGGAGGGCCGGGTGACACTCCGTGTCGGGGCCGACGGCGTCTCGCTGGTGACGCCCGACGGTCCGGTCACCGTCCGGTTCGCCGAGACCGCCGTGATGATCGCATACGCGGACGGCGGCCGGGTGCTGACCGGTCTCGACGGGTTCCGCGTCGCGGTGGAGCCCACACTCTTCCGCGGGCTGACGCCCGAGGACGTGTTCCGGCTGGTGGATGCCCGGGTCCCGGCGCACCTGGTGGTTCCCCGGACCCGCGATCCGCAGCGTGTGCCGCAGCCGCAGCCGCAGCCGGTGTCCAGGCCTCAGCCCGACCTCGGCGCGAGACTGCTGCGCATCGGCAACGCCGCACTGAGCGTCGCCGGCTGGGTCATCCTCGCGTTCCTGGGCTTCTTCGTCGTGACGGTCGCGTTCGGACTCCTCGAGGGGGCGGTCGGCCGGAGCCTTACCGGGCTGTGGCTGGCGACGATGGTCCTGATCGCCGGGGGCGTGGTGGCGTGGCGCGTCATCCGGCGCCGTCGACGCCGGAGGTGAGGCGCGGGAACCGGCACGCCTGTGGGAATCAGGGGTTCTGGGTCTGCCGCAGCGACTAGACTCGCCTTCGCGTGCCGCGCGTACGCCCACCCGTCGTCGCCCACGGCTGATCCTCGGCGCGGCGGAATCACACCTTCCGTACGAAAGGACCTTCTCCGTGCTCCGCACTCACACGGCCGGCTCGCTGCGAGCCGAACACATCGGATCGACCGTCACCCTCACGGGCTGGGTCGATCGCCGTCGTGATCACGGGGGAGTGGCCTTCATCGACCTGCGGGACGCCTCCGGGATCGCCCAGGTCGTCATCCGTGACGAGGAGGTCGCGCACCCGCTGCGCTCCGAGTTCGTGCTCCAGGTGACCGGTGAGGTGGCCCGGCGGCCCGAAGGCAACACGAACCCGAACCTCGCCACCGGTGAGATCGAGGTCATCGCGAGCGAGGTCGTCACCCTCAACGAGTCGGCGCCGCTGCCGTTCCAGGTTTCCACGGCGATCGCGGACACCGAGCAGATCGGTGAGGAGGCGCGCCTCAAGCACCGCTACCTCGACATGCGCCGTCCGGCGCAGGCCCGGGCCCTGAAGCTGCGCTCCCAGCTCAGCCGGGCCGCCCGGAGCGTGCTGGAGGCGCACGACTTCACGGAGGTCGAGACACCCACCCTGACCAGGTCCACCCCGGAGGGCGCCCGCGACTTCCTGGTCCCCGCGCGCCTCGCCCCGGGCTCGTGGTACGCGCTGCCGCAGTCGCCTCAGCTGTTCAAGCAGCTCCTGATGGTCGGCGGTCTGGAGCGGTACTACCAGATCGCGCGCTGCTACCGGGACGAGGACTTCCGCGCCGACCGGCAGCCGGAGTTCACCCAGCTCGACGTCGAGATGAGCTTCGTTGACCAGGACGACGTCATCGCGCTGACCGAGGAGCTGCTCGCGGAGATCTGGAAGCTGATCGACGTGGAGGTGCCGCGCCCGATCGAGCGCATCACCTACGCCGACGCGATGCGCCTGTACGGCACGGACAAGCCGGACCTGCGCTTCGGCAACCCGATCGTCGAGCTCACCGCCTACTTCAGCGCCACCCCGTTCCGGGTGTTCCAGGCCGAGTACGTGGGCGCGGTGGTCATGAAGGGCGGCGCGAGCCAGCCCCGCCGCCAGTTCGACGCCTGGCAGGAGTGGGCCAAGCAGCACGGTGCCAAGGGCCTGGCGTACGTGACGTTCAACGACGAGGGCGAGCTCGGCGGCCCGGTCGCGAAGAACCTGTCGGACACCGAGCGGGAGCACCTCGCCAAGGTCACGGGGGCCGAGCCGGGTGACGCCGTGTTCTTCGCGGCCGGCAAGACCGCCGCGTCCCGCGCGCTGCTGGGCGCGGCCCGCCAGGAGATCGCGAAGAAGACAGGTGAGCTCGACGAGAACGCCTGGTCCTTCGTCTGGGTCGTGGACGCGCCGCTGTTCAAGCCGGCCGGCGAGGACGACGACATCGACGTCGGCCACTCCGCGTGGACCGCCGTGCACCACGCCTTCACGTCCCCCAAGCCCGAGTGGCTGGACCGGTTCGAGCAGGACCCGGGCAGCGCCCTCGCGTACGCGTACGACATCGTGTGCAACGGCAACGAGATCGGTGGCGGTTCCATCCGTATCCACCGCCGGGACGTGCAGGAGCGTGTCTTCGAGGTGATGGGTATCGGCCACGAGGAGGCGCAGGAGAAGTTCGGCTTCCTCCTGGAGGCGTTCAAGTTCGGTGCCCCGCCGCACGGCGGCATCGCCTTTGGCTGGGACCGCATCGCCGGCCTGCTGGCGGGCGTCCCGTCGATCCGCGACGTCATCGCGTTCCCGAAGTCCGGCGGCGGCTACGACCCGCTGACGGACGCGCCCGCGCCGATCACGCCGGAGCAGCGCAAGGAGGCCGGCGTGGACGCGCTGCCGGAGCCGCGCCACGGCGCCGCGGCAGAGCCGGTCGCAGCGGCGAAGTGATCCCGCCGTCCGACGGCGGTCGCGGCGGAGCGCGAAGCTCCGGTCGCGACCGCCTCGGGGCAGGGTCCGGGCCCACGCACCCGTTCCTGCGCTCCCTCGACAGCGGTCTGCCCGTGGTGGGTTGCTGGACGGAGTCGGGGCCGTCACCCCTGGTGGGCGATGCCCGCTGGGACCGTGACGGCGACGGCGACCCGGCCGTACCGGCCGTGCTCAAGCTGGAGGGAGACTCCGGCGGTTCGGTCCTGACCGCCGTGGGCGAGCCGGTCCGGTTGGCGAACGTGCTGCGCCACGTCGCCGAGACCCTGGAGACCGCGCCTCGCGGTGTGGTCGTCACCCGGGGGACGGGTGAGCATGCCGCCGCAACGCTGGCCTCCTGGGGACTGGCGAAGACCTCGGAGTGGGACCGGATGGCGACCACCGTGATGCCGGACGTCCCGGCCACGGTTCTGGTCGAGCGTCTCGAGCTGGACCACGATCACGACGCGATCGCCGAGCTGCTGGCGGTGGCCAGCCCCGCCACACAGCACGGCGTCGACGCACCCGGGCACGACTGGTACGGGGTGCGGGCACCTGACGGAACCCTGTCTGCGGTCGGCGCGTCCGTGCTGCGCGACGGGCCCGACGGGGAGTTCGCGCACCTGGGCGGTATCGCGACCCGGCCCGAGCTGCGCGGGCAGGGCCTCGCCACGGCGGTGACCGCTCACCTCACCGCCGGCGGTGTCGCGGCGCACGGCATGGTGACGCTCGGGATGTACGCCGACAACACCGTGGCGCGCCGCGTGTACGAACGGCTCGGCTTCCGAGTGATCCACGAGGTCGAGACCTGGCGGCCCGCCGGCTAGGAGCCGGCGGCCGGGCCGCCCGTCCGCGGACCCGCCGGCGTTCGGCCGCGGCCGTGCGCCGCTCGTGCGAACCAAGGGTGCGGGCGTGCCCGGCCGGCGCGCCCGGCGGCCGCCCGCCGGGCGGACTTCCCTGCTCCTGGCTAGGGTCGGAACTGCCGAAGCACTGCGAGCGAGAGGCTCTTGCACATGTCGACCAACGAGCCGGGAGCACAGAACCCGTACGACCCGCGGCCGGGTGAGGGGCAGCCGGGACCGGACCCCGAGCCGCCGGGCCAGGGCCCGCAGCCGTCCTGGGGACAGCAGCCGCCCGGAGGCACGCCCCAGCAGCCGGGCGTCCCGACGTCCCCGCCCGGGGTCCCGCAGCCCTCCCCGTACGCCGCGGGCGGAGTGCCGCCATCGGCATTCGCGTCGCCCTCGCCCGCCTCGGGCATGCCGTATCCCGGCCAGCCGTACCCCAAGAACAGCCTGGGTGTGTGGTCGCTGGTCCTGGGCATCCTGAGCTGGTTCGTCTGCCCGATCGTCGCGAGCATCGGTGCCATCGTGACCGGCCACCTGTCGCGCCGGGCGGTGCGGGAGGGCCAGGCCGACAACGGCGGGCTGGGGCTCGCGGGGATCATCCTGGGCTGGACGTCGATCGCCTTGTCGGTGATCGCGATCATCATCTTCGTCGTGGTCCTGGGCGCCGTCGTGACCGATCCGGCGTTCCGGGACTACATCGACGACCCCTCCATGTGGCCCACGATCAACGGCTGACCAACCGTCCGGCAGCGTCCGCCGCGGTAGGTGTGCACGGCCGAATACTGCCGTCGGCCCCGGACCGGTTCGGTAGGGTTGGGACCGGTTCACACAACTACCTTGGATTCTGAAAGAGGACATCACAACCATGTCGACGAACAACCCCGGCGGCTCGTCGCCGTCTCCGTACGACCCGTCGGGGAGCGGGCAGCAGCCCGCTTCGCCGTACGAGCCCGGGCAGGCACCGCAGCAGCCCGCGCCGCCGTACGGTTCCGGGCAGCAGCCGGCGTCGCCGTACGAGCCGGGGCAGGCCCCTGCTCAGCCGGCGTCTCCCTACCAGCAGTCGCCGTACCAGCAGCAGCCCGGTGCCACGCCCTACCCGGCCGCGCCCGGCTACCCCGCCCAGTACGGCGGGCAGCCGTTCCCCAAGAACGACCTGGGTGTCTGGGCGCTCGTGCTCGGCATCGTGAGCATCGTCATGTGCGGGTTCGTCGCCGGCATCCCGGCGGTCATCGTCGGCAACAAGGCGCGCCACGCCGTCCGCAACGGTGAGGCCGACAACGACGGCATGGCGCTCGCCGGCGTCATCACCGGCTGGATCGGCACGGCACTCAGCATCCTGGTGATCGTGTTCTACACGATCATCATCGCCATCGGCGTCAGCGGGGGCTTCGACTCCTCGCCGTCGGGCTACTAGTACCGAGGGACAGCACCCATGTCACAACCAGGTCCGGGTGATCCGTCATCGCAGGACGAGCCGTCGCAGGGCGGACCGCCCTCGATGCCCCCGCACGGTGAGCCCGGCCCGCACGGTGAGCCCGGCCCGCACGGTGAGCCCGGCCCGCACGGTGAGCCCGGCCCGCACGGCGGGTCCGCCCCGGCCTGGCAACCGGGCCCGGCGCCGGTGGGCGGCCCGCCCGCCGGCCAGGCGCCGGCGCCCTACAACCCCCAGCCCGCCTACCTCGTGCCGATGCCCCAGAACGAGCTCGGGGTCTGGTCCCTGGTGACCGGGATCCTCTCGTGGGTGCTGTGCCCGGTCGTGCTCGGGGTCATCGCGATCGTGACCGGCTACGCGAGCAGGAAGGCCGTTCGTGAGGGGACGGCCAACAACCCCGGCATGGCGACGGCGGGCCTGATCCTGGGCTGGCTGAACGTCGGGCTGTTCGTCGGCGGTCTGCTCCTCTGGCTGTTGTTCGGAGCGGCGATCATGGGGGTGGCCGGGATCGGATCGGTCCTGTCGGGCACCTGAGCGGCGATTGCCCTTCCGCTTGCCGTCCTCACCAGGCACGATGACGGCATGACCACGGATGCGGATGTCGTCGTCGTCGGAGCGGGACCTACCGGGCTCCTGCTGGCCGGGGATCTGGCCGCTGCCGGGGTGCGCACCATCCTCGTGGAGCGCCGGCCCCGGCAGATCAGCAACCTGTCACGGGCGTTCGCCGTGCACGCCCGCGCCCTGGAGCAGCTGGACGCGCGGGAGGTGGCCGAGCCCGTCATCGCCCGGGGGCAGGTGATCCAGGACCTGCGGCTGCTGAACCGGTTCTCGCTGGACCTGAGCGTCCTGCCCAGCCGGTTTCCGCAGGTCGTGGCCGTTCCGCAGTACGAGGTGGAGCGAGTGCTGCTGCAACGCGCCGAGGCCGCGGGGGTCGGTTTCGCCTATGACACGGAACTCCAGGGCCTCGACCAGGACAATGACGGCGTCACCCTGCGAGTTGGCGGACCGGACGGCCCGCGGACCCTCCGCGCCCGCTACGTCGTGGGCTGCGACGGTCACCACTCCGCGGTCCGCGGTCTCGTCGGGCTGCCCTTTCCCGGCAGCGCCGTCATCAGGTCGATGGTCCTGGCGGACGTGCGCCTCGGGGAACCGCCGTCGGACGTCCTCACGGTCGCCGTGCGCGACGAGTCCTTCTGCTTCATCGCGCCGTTCGGCGACGGGTATCACCGGGTCATCGGCTGGCGATACGGCCGTGACGTGCCTGAGGACACGCCGCTCGACCTGGACGAGGTGCGCGGGACCATTCGTGCGGCCTTCGGGACGGACTTCGGCATGGTCGACGCCCGCTGGACGTCCCGCTTCCACTCCGACGAGCGGCAGGCGCCCCACTACCGGGTGGGCAGGGTCTTCGTGGCCGGTGATGCCGCCCACGTGCATTCGCCCGCCGGCGGTCAGGGCATGAACACCGGGCTCCAGGACGCGGCGAACCTGTCGTGGAAGCTCGCGCAGGTGGCCACCGGTCAGGTGAGCGGTGAGGCCGCAGAGACCCTCCTGGACACCTACGAGTCCGAGCGCCACCCGGTGGGCACGATGGTGCTGCGCACCAGCGGCGCGCTGGTCCGGGCCGCACGAGGGAAGGGCTTCGTCTCCCGCGCCCTGGGCGTGCTCGTCGTCGGGGTCATCGGGCGCCTTCCGCCGGCCCGGGTCCGCGTGATGGGCATGATCTCCGGAATCGGGATCGCGTATCCCCGACCGCGGGGTGCGCATCGGCTGGTCGGCCGGCGAGCGCCGGACCTCCCGCTCGTGCCGGGCCGGTCCGGCGGCGCGACGCGCCTCTACGAGGCGCTGCGCGGCGGCGGCTTCGTCCTCGTCCGGGGATCCGGCGACGGCGCGGCGGGCGTGAGGCCTGCCCCGGCGGACCCGCCGCCGGGAAGCCGGTACGGGGTGTGGGCGCGGCATGCCGTGGAGGTGTGTCGTGCCGACGGTGAGGCCACCACTGTCCTGGTCCGCCCTGACGGCTACGTCGCCTGGGCGGGATGAGAACCATGAGCAGCAACATCAACCGGAGCCGGCTGGATCGCGCGGGAGTTGCCCGCGTGCTCGTGGCGGCCGGGTTCGACCCGGCACGGGTGGCCGCCTGCGAGGAGCTCGGGGCCGCGACCTACAACACGGCGTACCGGATCCGGCTGGACGACGGCACCGGGCTGGTGCTCAAGGTCGCTCCGGACCCGGCCGCCGAGGGGCTGCGCCATGAGCGGGACCTGATGCGGACGGAGACGACGTTCTACCGCACGGCGGCCCCCGCGCTCCCGGTGCCGGGCGTCGCGTACGCGGACTTCTCCCGTGAGGTGGTCCCGCGCGACTACCTGCTCATGACCGAGCTGCCCGGCCGGAACTGGCACGAGCTGGACTCCGGCGTCCGCGGTGCGGATCGGGGAAGGCTGCGCCGGGAGCTGGGCGCGCTCGTGGCCGGCCTGCACCGGATCACGGGGGACGGGTTCGGCTATCCGCAGCTGGGGCTGTCGGGCTCGTGGCGGGAGGCGTTCACCGGCATGACCGCCGTGCTGCTCGACGACGCCGTGCGGTGGAACGCACCCCTCCCGGTGCCCGTGTCCCGTCTCCGGTCGCTGTTCGACGGCAACGCGGACGCGCTCGACGAGGTGACCACGCCGGTGCTGGTGCACTTCGACCTCTGGCCCGGCAACGTGCTGCTCCACGAGGGCCGCATCACCGGCATCGTCGACGGGGAACGAGCCTTCTGGGGCGACCCGCTCGCCGAGATGGTCTCGCTCGCCCTGTTCGGCGGCATCGAGGACGACGAGGCGTTCCTCGCCGGCTACGGCGGCATCGTGTTCGACGACGGCGCACGGCGACGTCTCGCCCTGTACCGGGCGTACCTCTACCTCATCATGCTCACCGAGGGCGGTCCGCGCGGCTACACGGGCGCCGACCGCGACGCCGCCGTCGAGCACATCACGCGGCATCTCGGCACGGCGCTGTCCGAGCTGGAGCCGTCACCCCTGTGAGCGGCCCGTGACGGGCCCCGGTCGTGAACCCTTGAGGCCACCGGCGTCACTCGGCGCTGGCGCGCTCGGCGATCGCACCGGTGCTGGATCCGTCGCGTGCCTCCGCGAAACACCACATGGAGTAGTTCCCCGCGGCCCAGTCGCGCTCGCTGGGCACGATGTACCAGATGTCGAAGAGCCCGGGATCCGTCCGCAGCGCGACGAGTTTCTCCGTGCAGGCGCCGGTCGCGTGCCGGGCGAGTTCCGCCTCGCCCGGGAAGGCGATCGACCGTTCGGCGCCGAGCTCGCGGTAGTCGCCGTAGATCGACGTCTTGAAGTACATCTCCCCACCGTGCGGCTCGTCGCAGTCGACGACCTCGATCCGCGCGACGACGTCGGTCAGCCCGTCGGTCTCGTAGCAGTTGCCGATGAAGGCCAGCCGGACCGGTGTGCCGTCCTCGGGCCCGGAGCCGTCGGCCGGGGCGGGGGCCGGCGGAGCGTCCGCGACCGCGGCACCGATGAACGGCGCCGTCGCCGCCGTGGCCGCTACCAGGAGTCCGACCGAGGCCACCGAGGACAGGGACAGCCCCACGGCCAGTCCCCAGATCCCGAGCCTGCGCGCACGGGACCCCTCGGTGGCCGCGGTGCGCGTGTCACCGGCTCCGAGGGCTCGCGAGGCACGCAGCGTGTGGGGCAGCGCGGCCAGGGCGAACGGCCAGCAGAACAGGAGCGCGACGACCGTCCAACCGTGACCGGTCGACGGGGGCACCGGTGGTCGCGGCGGGACGTAGGGGTGGTACGGGCCGTACCGTGCCGGCCGCGGGGTCTGCGGGGTGCTCATGCGGACTCCGTCTCCAGGTCGAGCTTCACGAGGTCGGGGCGGTCGCTGAGCGAACCCCGCACGGGGTGCGAGGCCAGGAGCAGGCACGGGCTCGCTCGATCCCCGTACAGCCAGCTGTCCTGGCTGGGCATCCACGGCCACGCGTTCCCGTACTCCGGTGCGTCGGCACCCATGTAGCCCCAGTAGGCATCGACGCATGCCTCCCAGGCGTCGTTCTCGATGACGTCGTCACCCGGGTACGGCCCCCACTCGTGCTCGTGGACCCCGATGACCACGACGTCGTGCTCCTCGGCGCAGGGGACCAGCTCGATCTCGGTGAGCTCCGCCCAGCCCGCGTCGTCCGGCGGGGCGAGGAAGCAGTCGCCGGTGATGAGTTCCAGCGGATCCACCGTATCCGGCCGGGGCGCGGCGACCGCCTGCCGGACGGGAGGCTCGGGCCACCTGTCCGTCACCTGGTCGAGGAGGCCCGGACCGTGGCTGGTGAACGTCACGGCGAGAACCACCCAGGCCGTCGCCCGGAGCGCGAGGAGGCCGCCCCCGACGCCCACCGCGGTCCAGGAACGGCGGTGGGCGGACCGGCTCGCGTCCCGGGCCGCGCCTGCCAGGCCGGCTCCGTCGGCACGAGCCGCTCGGGCCGCCGCGGACAACGCGGCGAGACCGACCGGCCAGAACAACAGCAGGGCGGCCGCGACGAGACCGGTGCGGGGGCGCCTGGGGCCGGGGCCGGCGGGCGGGTCCGGATCCGGGCCTGGGCCCGGGCCGTGGGACTGAGGAGAGGGGGATGCCACGAGCGGCCTTTCTAGCACATCGGGCGTCCCGCTCCTCCGGATCTGCGAGGATTTCACCCCACCGGCCAGTGCACCCACCCGCCATGCGAGGCCGCGGGAAGGGCAAGCACAGGCCGGGCGGCGCGAGGCGGCGGCATCCTGCTGGGGACGGCCGGCCCGCGCGTGGCGACCGGTGTCGGCAGGGAGAGAAAGAACTCGCGACGTCCGTGGCGGTGTGCGAGAGTGCGGGCGGTCCCGGCGGGCAGGTCCGCGTGTGAGACGGGATGAGCAGAAGGATCGTGAATGAGGACTTCCCCGGTCGTCGCCCACCTGCGCTGACACCGAACGTTCCCGTCCCGGACGGCCCCTGGCGGCCGCAGCCGGGCCGGTGGAGCACCGGCGTCGGCGCGTCATGCCACCCCGGGAGTCCTCACCATGCCCTTGTCCGCCTCACATCCTGCCGTCGTCCTCGACGACCTCACCTTCGCCTGGCCCGACGGAAGCGTCGCTCTCCAAGGCATCTCCGGCGCCTTCGGCCGCGGCCGCACCGGGCTCACCGGAGTCAACGGCGCCGGAAAGTCCACCCTGCTCCAGCTGATCGCCCGGCGGCTGCGCCCCGGGTCGGGAACCGCCTACGTCTCCGGAACCGTCGACTACCTGCCGCAGCGGCTTACGCTCGACGTCGGCGCCACCGTGGCCGACCTCCTGGGTGTCCGGCCCGTCGTGGACGCCGTCCGCGCCATCACCGACGGCGACGTGCGTGCCGAGCTGTTCGACGTCGTCGGCGACGACTGGGACGCCGAACGGCGCTGCGTCGCGGCGCTCGCCGCGGCCGGGCTGCCCGCCGATGTCGACCGGACGGTCGCCGCGTTGTCGGGCGGCGAGGCGATGCTCACCGCCGTCGTCGGGCTGCGGCTGCGCGGGGCCGACGTCGCGCTGCTGGACGAACCCACCAACAATCTCGACCGCGACGCCCGCGAGCGCCTCCACGAGCTGGTGCGGGGCTGGCGTGGCGCGCTCGTGGTGGTGTCGCACGATCTGGAACTGCTCGACCTCATGGACGAGACCGCCGAGTTGCGTGCCGGTTCGCTGGCGACGTTCGGCGGGCCCTACAGCGAGTACCGCGCCTGGCTGGAGGTGCAGCAGGAGGCGGCCGAGCAGGCGCTGCGGACGGCGGAGCAGACGCTGCGGCGTGAGCGGCGCCATCGGATCGCCCTGGAGGAGAAGGTCGCGCACAGTGAACGGCAGGGGCGCAAGGACCGTACGAACCGCCGGTACGTCCCGGCGGCGGTCCGGGATCGGAAGAACAAGGCCGAGCGGTCGCAGGGAGCCCGCCGCGGCCTGGCCGACGACCGCGTCGTGGCGGCACGGGCGGCCGTGGAGGCGGCCGAGCGGGCCGTGCGGGACGACGACCGGATCGTCGTCGACCTGCCCGACCCGGATGTGCCGGCCGGTCGCTGGATCGCGCTGCTGACGGGGGCCGACGGCGGGCAGCACCTGCTGCGGGGGCCGGAGCGAGTGGCACTGACCGGGCCGAACGGGGCGGGCAAGACGACGCTGCTGGAGCGCCTTCTGCACGGTGGGGAGATGATCCGCCCACCGGCCGGGCAGGCGGGTGGCGGCACGGCCCCTGAGGTGCCGGCCGCGGCGTCGGGCACGCTGCTGACGGATCGCGTGGGCTATCTGCCCCAGCGGATCGATGTGCTGCCCGACGCCGCCACGGTGCTGGAGGCGGTGCGCGAGGGCGCGCCGGACGTTCCTCCGGGGGAGCTGCGCAACCGGCTCGCGCGCCTCCTCGTGCGGGGTGATGCCGTGCACCGCCCGGTGGCGACGCTCTCGGGAGGTGAGCGTTTCCGGGTGGCGATCGCCCGCCTGCTGCTGGCGGACCCGCCGGCGCAGCTCCTGATCCTGGACGAGCCGACGAACAGCCTCGACGTCGCGGGCACGGAGCGTCTGCTGGAGGCGTTGGCGTCCTACCGGGGCGCCCTGCTCGTGGTCAGCCACGACCAGGCGTTCCTGGACCGGCTGGGCCCGGACCGGGAGCTGCGCCTGGATCCCGGCGGGGTGCTCACGGAGCGGTGAGGTCGTGGGCCGAGTATCGGGAGACCATCGTGTAGTCCTTGGCGGGCCCGGTGACATGCCAGCGGACCGTCCAGGCGTGCGGGGCGCCGGTGGGGGAGGCGGGCTCGACGCTGCCGCGGTAGAGGTCGCGCCCGCAGACGTGCTCGACGGGACGTGCGGTCCAGGGATGGAAGTCGCGGCCGTCCTCGAAGGTCACCCACCAGCCGGGCGCCGCGGTCGCGGAGCCCGGGGGAGCGGCCCCGGGGCGCCGGGGCGTCAGGAACAGCGTCCGGGTGACCGGTGTGCTCCGGTCCGCCCAGCGCAGCGTCCCGTTCTCGGCCCAGCGGACACGGCCGGCGCCCTCTGCCGTGAACGTGGCCTCACCGGTGGCGGCATAGTCGGTACCGGTGAGGCGGTCGTGCACCTCACGCCGGAAGTCCCAGGTGCCGAGGAGTCGTGCCGGATCCACGGACCCACCCTAGACCGAGCGAGAATGGCCGCATGACGATCCCTGGCACCGCCACAGCGGTCACCCTCGACCCCGCGAACCCCTACTTCGCGCCTTCGACGCTCCCGTACGAGCTGCCCGACCACGCGGCGATCCAGGAGGAGCACCACGAGCCCGCGATCGTGGCCGGGATGGCCGCCCAGCGTGCCGAGATCGAGGACATCGTCACGAACCCGGCACCGCCCGGCGTGGAGAACACCCTGGAGGCGCTCGAACGTTCCGGCGCTCTCCTCGGCCGCGCGTTGCGCGTGTTCTGGAACCAGCTGTCCGCGGACGCCACCCCCGGCCTCGAGGACATCGAGGCACGTCTCGCGCCGCAGCTCGCCGCGCACGAGGACGCCATCTACCTGGACGCCCGCCTGTACGAGCGGGCGCGGGCCCTGCAGGAGAGGGCCGACGCCGGAACGCTCACCCTCGAGCCCGACACCGCCTACCTCCTTCAGAAGCTGCTCACCCGCATCCGCCGCTCCGGGATCGAGCTTCCGGAGCCCGACCAGGACACCCTGCGCGACCTCAACGCCCGCCTGACGACGCTGCAGGCCGAGTTCGGCCGCAAGCTGCTCGCGGGCGCCAACGCCGCCGGCGTCCTGATCACCGACGAGGCCGAGCTCGAAGGCCTGTCCCACGCCGCGCGGGCGGGTGCGCGAGCCGCCGCGGAATCGCGCGGCAGCGAGGGCTGGCTCCTGGAGATGCAACTCTTCAGCCACCAGCACGTCCTCGCCTCCCTCGCCCGGCCCGACGTGCGCGCCCGCGTCCAGGCGGCGTCCGAGAACCGCGGCCGCGACGGCTCCGGAAACGACACCCGCTCCACGCTGCTGGAGATGGTCCGCCTGCGTGCCGAGCGTGCCCGGCTGCTGGGCTACGAGCACCACGCCGCCTACGTCGCCGAGGACGCCACGGCCGCCACGACCGACGCCGTCAACGCCATGCTCGCCCGTCTCGCCCCGCCCGCCGTCGCCAACGCCCGCGCCGAGCACGCCGACCTGGAGGCGCTCGCGGGCGGCCCTGTCGGGGCCGCGGACTGGTCCTACTGCACCGAGGCCGTGCGCAAGGAGCGCTTCGCCCTGGAGGACGCGCTGCTGCGCCCGTACCTCGAGCTGGAACGCGTCGCGCGCGACGGCGTCTTCCGTGCGGCCAGCCGGCTGTTCGGGCTGTCGTTCACCGAGCGGGAGGACCTGGTCGGCTACCACCCGGACGTGCGGATCTTCGAGGTGTTCGATCAGCCGGAGCCGGGGGAGCGGGACCAGGGGCTGGGCCTGTTCGTCGCCGACTGGTTCACGCGCGAGTCCAAGCGGGGCGGTGCCTGGATGAACAACCTCGTGGACCAGAACCGCCTGCTGGGCCAGAGGGCCGTGGTGGTGAACAACCTCAACATCGTCCGGGCGCCGGCGGGAGAGCCCACGCTGCTGTCCTGGGACGAGGTCACCACGATGTTCCACGAGTTCGGGCACGCCCTGCACGGCCTGCTGTCCGACGTGCGCTACCCCTCGCAGTCGGGCACGAACGTGCCGCGGGACTTCGTCGAGTACCCCTCGCAGGTCAACGAGATGTGGGCGTGGGAGCCGGAGATCCTGGAGAGCTTCGCGGTGCATCACGAGACGGGCGAGCCGATGCCGCGCGAGTGGATCGACACGATGCTCGCCTCGCGCCAGTACGGCGAGGGCTTCTCCACCACCGAGTACCTGGGTGCCGCGCTCCTGGACCAGGCGTGGCACCAGCTCGCGCCCGAGGACGTCCCGGCCGTGCCGGAGGACGTCGCCGGCTTCGAGCAGGCCGCCCTGGCCGCGGCGGGCGTCGACTTCGCGCCCGTTCCGCCGCGCTACCGCACCACCTACTTCAACCATGTCTTCGGCGGCGGCTACTCGGCCGGGTACTACTCGTATGTCTGGTCCCAGGTGCTCGACGCCGACACCGTCGAGTGGTACGCGGAGAACGGTGGTCTGACCCGCGAGAACGGCGAGACGTTCCGACGGCGGCTGCTGGCACGCGGCGGGTCCCAGGACCCCGCGCGTTCCTTCCGGGACCTGCGCGGACGCGACCCGGAGATCGGGCCGCTGCTCATCCGTCTCGGCCTGGAGGACTGAGCCGGCCCGGGCCTTCCACCCGTGGCCGGGCTGCCCGCCCGGCGCGGCCGTGACGTACGGGAAAGCACTGATGTGCCGCCGGGCGGTCGGTCGTAAAGTCTCCTTACTTATTCGGCAAGCAGGGAGGACGGGACGATGGACACCCAGCAGGTCCGGCGCCGCCGGACGAGAGGCGGGCTGGCGCTCGCCACCGCACTGACGCTCGTCGTCGGTGGCGCGGTGGCGACCGCAGCCGCACAGGCCCAGGACACGGGGGCGCAGGCCACGGCCGCCGAGTGCGCGACGCCGTGGTCGTCGTCGGACGTGTACGTCCAGGGCGACACCGTCTCCTACGGCGAGCACGACTGGCAGGCCAAGTGGTGGACCCAGGGCGACACCCCGGGAGCCGGCGAATGGGGCCCCTGGGAGGACCAGGGGACCTGCGGTGGCGGCTCGACCGACCCCGGCACCCCGCCCTCGGGTGAGTGCACCTCGGCCGGGTGGGACGCCTCCGCGGTGTACGTCGGCGGCGACACGGCGTCGTACGCGAGCCACGAGTGGCAGGCGCAGTGGTGGACGCAGGGCGAGACCCCCGGTGCGGCCGACGTCTGGGCCGACCTCGGGGCGTGCTCCGGCGGCCCCGGGCCCACCCCTGTCTCTTATACACATCT
>NZ_JABBYC010000050.1 GCF_016742955.1 Myceligenerans indicum
CCTTATCGTCGGCAGCGTCAGATGTGTATAAGAGACAGGGTGGGGAATGCCGGCTAGGCGCGCCCGGCCGGGGGGACCGGCCTGCTCAGCGGGGAGACCCGGATCTCGTCCACGATCGGCGCCTGGGACGAACGCAGGAGGATGCCCGGCCAGATGTCGCTCGCGAAGGTCGTACCGTCGAAGTTCGGTGCCTCCGAGGAGGCGAACTCCACCGTGTTCTCGCCCGCGGAGAGGTCCACCTCGACGGTCAGCTCCGCGAACGCGTTCGCGTGGAACGTGTGCGGGAACAGCACCTTCCGGGCCGGGCCGCCGTTGACGGAGATGTCCGCCCGCCGCGCCAGCGGGTCCGGGTTGTAGTGCGACGCCTCGGCCTGCTCCGGGTTGGAGTAGCGCACCACCATCGCGTACGTCCCGTCGGCGGGCGCCGTCACGTCGAACCGCAGGGTGTTCCCGTTGCCGGGCACGCCGCCGATCCCGGCCACGGCGGCACCGCCGTCGGCCAGCGACCGTTCCTCGACCCTCGCCGTTCCGGTCAGGACACCGTCCTCCGCCTGCTGCTCGACGGCGTCGAGCAGGCCCTGTCCGGTGCCCACCGTGATCCGGTCGAGCACGAGCCCCCGGGCCCGGCCGGTGACCTCGATCTTGTTGATCCCGCCTTCCAGGTGCACCGCGGCCGCGTCGGTCCCGCCCAGGGACGGCACCTCGTGGCCGTTGACCCTCACGCCGCCGCGGCCGGCGAGCGCGTCGACGGTGAGGGTCGCCTCGCCGTCGCGCGCGCCGTACACCCAGAACGTCGCCGTCTCGCCGCGGGCGAGCTCGACCGCGCCGGACCCGGACACCGGCGCCGTGCCGTCCGTCCCGCCGTGGCCGTGCCGCCCGGCCCGGTCGGCCGCCGCGGCCACGGCCTCCGCGTCGTAGACCGCCCGGCCGTCGTGGCGGGTCAGCTCGGCCTCGTACACGGAGGTCGCCGCGTCCGGGTTGGGCAGTGCCAGCGTGATCCGGTCGACGATCGCGTCGCCCCGCGTCGCACCGGAGCCGTCGAGGCTCCGTGCGGCCAGGGAGATCGTGTGCGTGCCCGCGGTCAGGTCCACGGTCGTGTCCGCGTGGTCCCAGACCACCCACTTGTACCCGAGCGGCAGGTACAGCTCCTGCTCGGCCCCGCCGTCGACCCGGACGAACACGTTGGTCGGCCCCTGCTCGGCCACCAGGCCGTACGTGTTGAGGCTGTTGGCGAAGACCGACAGGTCGTAGGTGCCGTCGCGGGGCACGTCCACCTCGAAGTCGAGGACGACGTCGGACCCGGTGCGCAGGCCGCCCACGTCGTACCCGCCCGACGTGTAGAACCTGCCGACGTCGGACGTGGACCCCTCCGGCCCGTTCCGGCTCCAGCCGGTGCCGGAGTGCTCGGCATCCTCCGCCTCGTAGCTGCCGTCCCACAACGTCGGCGTCGCGCTCGACGGCGTGCCCGACCCGGCCGGGGTCACGACGAGCTCGTACGCCGAGGACTCGCGCAGCAGCGGCAGCGTCCCTCCGTCGAACTCGACCGTCACCGTGCCGTCGCCGGACACGGGCAGTGTCAGCTCCGCCACGTGGCGCGGCTGCGCCGAGTCCCCGAGCTGCCCGGTCCACGGGATCTCCCGCACGAACACCCTCACCTGGTCGCCGAACACGTCGCGCGGCACGTTCACCAGGTCCACGGGGGCGGCGCCGTCGGCCCCGCCCAGGATGGTGCGTGCCACGCCGCGGTCCTCGTCCAGGGTCGCGACGCCCTGGAGCGTGTAGTTCTCGCCCGGGAACGGCGGCGTCACCTCCACGGTGTGGCCGGTCATCTGGCCGTACGCGTTGAGCAGCCACCACTGCCCGTTCCCGCGGTTCGCCTCGACCGCGGAGTCCGACAGGTTGCCGTCGATGTTCCAGTAGGCGATGTCCGCGTCGACCTTCGCGTCCTCGATCGCCGAGACCCACTGGATCATCTGGCCGGGCACCGACGTGTGGTAGTTGAACGCGTACTCGTTGATGTTGACCGGCAGCTCGGTGCCCTCGTGGGAGGTGCCGGCGAAGACGTCGGCCTCCCAGCGGCGGTACGTCGCCACCGAGTCGCGGATCTTCTGCGGGTGCGACAGCTCGTGCCAGGTCATGACCTGCGGCACGGTCCCCGCCTCGACCGTGTGCTCCAGGAAGCCCTTGACCTGCGTGAACAGGATGCTCGTGTTGGGGCCCGCGATGCGCGCTTCGGGCATCCGCTCCTTGATGGTCCGGTAGGCCCGGTCCCAGGCGGCGAAGTAGTCGGTGGGGTCGTTCAGCCAGCTCGTGCGGTCGTACGACCACTGGCCGGTGCCGAACATGTTGCCCTCGGGCTCGTTGAACGGCACGAACACGACGTTGTCCTGGTACTCCGGCGGCATCGCGAGCACCTGGTCCACCTGGACGGCCATCTTGTCGAGGAACGTGTCCAGCTTCTCCTCGGGAGTGTCACCGGGCCACTGGTACGGGAAGCCGCGGTGGATGTCCGTCATGTAGATGTAGACGTCGCCGTCCGTCGCGTCGGCCAGCGGACGCACCACCTCCAGCGCGTCGGCACCCGGGTGCTGCGGGCCGTCCTGCGCCTTGGTCGAGACCGTGCGCAGGTTCATCCCCTCCACCAGGTTGTCCGACGGCACTCCCGGCCCGTACAGCCCGTACAGCGTCCCCGAGGCGCCGCCGTGGAACGCGCCGGTGTCGCTGCCCAGGTCCACACGCAGCTCACCCCGCGTGACGGTGACCCGCGCCGTGACGCTCCTGCCCGCCGCCGTGCCCTGGACGGTGTAGACGCCGGAGTGCGCGTACTGCTCCGGGTCCACCTCGTCCCACGTGGCGGGGACGTCCCGGTCGTAGCCGTCGGAGAAGGAGGCGCGGACCGTGGCCGGCAGATCGGGCGCCGCCCCTACGAAGTTCCGCAGCTCGTAGGTGTCCTGCACGGGCTCCACGGCCTCCGGCACGTCGCCCACGAGACCCGCGACCTGGTCGGCGTCCAGCGCGCTCCGGTAGATCCGGAAGTCGGCCACGGCACCGTCCAGCAGCGGGTCGGGGTAGAACGACCTGCCGATGTATCCCGCTGAGGTGGCGCTCGCGGTGAGCAGCTCACCCGCCGACACGGCCGTCGCCGCCGAGGCCACCGCCACGCCGTTCAGGTAGGTGGTCACGAGTCCGGCCGACGTGTCGAGCGTGGTGGTGAGTGTGACCCAGTCACCGGCCCGCAGCGCGCCGTAGCCGGTCACCGTCGCCTCGCCCCCGGCCCCCCGGGTCGTGACGGCGGTGCGCAGCCTCCCCTCGTTGTTCGACGGCGTGCTGAACAGGTAGCGGCTCGTCGACGAGCCGAGGTCGAAGACCCGCTGCCACGCGCCGCCCGTACCGTCCCAGCGCACCCGCGCCGACACCGTCAGGTCGGTCGCGTCCTCCAGCGCTCCGCGGGGGATCGACACGTGTCCGCCGCCGGAGCCGCCGGCCAGGTCGAGCGCCCGGCCGCCGTCGTCGGTGCCGATCACGGACGCCTCGCCCGCGAGCGTGCCGTCCAGGCCGTTTCCGGAGACATCGGGGACGACGCCGTCGGCGATGCCCTCCATGGTGTAGTGCAGGGACGGTGCGGCCGCGTCCGCGGCGCCCGTGGCTTCCGCCGTGGCCGCGGCGGCGCCGGTCGCCAGGCCTGTCGCGAGCGCGAGGGCCGCCGCGAGGGCGGCGGACGTGCGTCGTGGTGAGCGGGAGGAGATGGTTCTCATCGTCGAGGCCTTTCTCTGGTTGTGCCGGGGCTGCGGGCAAGGGAGCTGCCGGTCAGGGGGTCGGGACGAAGACCCGCATGACCGCCGGGCCTCGCTCGGCCCAGCGGTGGTAGGGGATGAGGGTGAGGTCGGCCGTGTCGTCCGGTGCGGGGCCGGGCGGGCCGGACCCGAACGGCGGCGTGCCCTCCGGCGCGGCCGGCGGCGGCGCGATCCGTGCGCGCACCGTGGCGCCGTCGCCGTGCGCGCGGGGCGCGGGGGACGGGTCGAGCCGCACGTCGGCGAGGTCGGTGCCACCGGGCAGGTCGTGCGACTCGAGGCAGAGCACGAGCGGCCCGCGCTCGACGGCGACGGTGCCGCGCAGGGCGTCGATGCGCGGGTCCGGCCAGGTCAGGCGGGGGGCGGTGGGCAGGTCGAGCGTCACGACGTCGCCGGGGGTGAAGGTGCGGCGCACCGCGGCCCAGCCCGGGCGGGCGGGACGCGGGTCGCCCTGCCCGGCACCGGCCGCCCGCGGCGCGGTGACGGACGCGCCGCCGGCCCAGTGCGGGACGCGCAGGCGCAGCGTGACGGGGCGGTCCGGTGCCGAGGTGATCTGCACGCGTACGTGGCCGGAGGTGGGGTAGCGGGTCGTGACGCGCAGACCGAGCGTGCCGCCGTCGTCCAGGCGGACGTCGAGGTCGCCGGGGGCGTACTGGGCCAGCGTGACCGTGTCGCCGTCGACGGTCGCCGTGTAGGCGGGCCAGGAGGCGAGGGTGCGTGCGACGTTGGTGGGGCAGCAGGACACGTCGAACCAGGGGGCGCGCACCCCGCCCTCGGCCCGCGGGTTCACGTCGTCGGGCAGGAGGTCAGCGCCCGGCGTGCGCTGCTGGAGGGGATTGGCGTAGAAGAAGGCGCGGCCGTCCGCGCGTGGCGAGGCCGCCACCACGTTGTAGAGGGTGCGTTCGATGAGGTCGGCGTAGCGGACGTCGTCGGTGGCCAGCAGGAGGCGCCAGGAGACCATGACGGACGCGACGCCGGCACAGGTCTCGCAGTAGGCGCGGTCGGCGGGCAGCTCCCAGTCGTCGCCGAAGCCCTCGTCCTGGTGGCGTGATCCCATGCCGCCGGTGAGATGGGTGCGGCGCTCCACGGAGCGCGTCCACTGACGCTCGACGGCGGCCAGGAGCTCGTCGTCCCCGGTGTCGACCGCGACGTCGACGGCGGCTGCCGCCAGGTACAGGGCGCGTACGGCGTGCCCGCGCCAGACGCCGGCGTCGCGGACGGGGACGTCGTCCTGGAAGTACTGCGGGCCGAGCAGCGCGACCGGGGCCAGGGTGCCGTGACCGCGGCGCTCGACGAAGAGCGCGGCCTGGGCGGTGTAGCGCGGCTCGCCGAGCGCGCGTCCGAGCTCGGCGAGCCCGACCTCGATCTCGGGATGGCCGCACAGGGCCTCGCGGGCTCCGGGACCGAACTCCCGGCACACGTGCTCGGCGGCGCGCACCGCGGCGGCCACGAGCGGGTCGGCCGGCCCTGCCGTGGTGCGGATCCGCGCCACCGCCGCCTGCAGGAGATGGCCGGTGCAGTACAGCTCGTGGCCGGCGGACAGGTCCGAGTAGCGGGGTGCCTGCCCGGCGTGCCCGTAGCAAGTGTTGACGTAGCCGTCGGCGTCCTGGGCGGCGACCACGCGGGCGGCGAGCGCCTCGAACGTGGCGTTCACCGTGACGTCGCCCGTGCGGCCGTGCTCCCAGGCAAGCGCCTCCAGCAGCTTGTAGACCTCCGAGTCGGAGAACTGCCAGCCGGGTCGCACGTGGCCGGCCGTGGTCCCGGCCGCGACACGGTCGAAGTTCGCGATCCAGCCCAGCCGCTCCATCCACTCCTGGCAGTGCCCCAGGGTGGCGCTCGCGTTGGTCTCGAGGCGGGAGGCCCAGAAGCCGCCGGTGACCCGCACCTCGCCGAGCCCGGTGCCGCGCCGCGACGTGCCGGGTGCGACGGGGCGGGCGAGCCGGGTGTCGGGGTGCCGCATGCCGCCGGGTACGGCGCCGGGCGGCGGAGCGGGCGCGGCCGAGGCCGCGTGGGTGTGGGTCACTTTCGCCCTTTCGGAGTTCGATCGGCCTCTCGGCGAGGCTCGTTCCGGGTGCGGCCGGTCCTGCGGCCGCACCCTCGGCTGCGTCGCGGCGGTCAGTCCTTGACCGCCCCGGCGGTCACGCCCGCCGTCACGAATCGCTGCGCGACGACGAGCAGGACCGCCGCCGGCACGGACGCGACGACGGCGGTCGCCATGATCGCGTTCCACTGCGTGGTGTTGTTGCCGATGTACTGGTAGATCCCGAGCGTGATCGGGACGAGGTCGCCGTTGCGGTCGAGCGTGGAGGCGAAGATGAAGTCCGACCACGCCCACAGGAACGCGAACAGTGCCACGGTGAGGGTGGAGTTGCGGCTCAGGGGCAGGACCACCGAGACGAACGTGCGCCAGGCGTTGGCGCCGTCGACCCGCGCCGCCTGCAGCAGCTCGCGCGGGATGCCCGCCATGAACGCCGTGTACAGCAGGACGCCGAACGGGACGGCGATCGTGGAGTCGGCCACGATGAGCCCGCCCACGGAGTTGAGCAGCCCGAGCCGCACGTACACGGCGTAGAAGCCCATCGCCATGACGACCGCGGGGATCATCTGCGCCACGAGCAGCAGGAAGTTGAGCGTGCCGCGTCCGGGCAGGCGCAGCTGTGCGACGGCGTACCCGGCCGGTGCGGCGATCACCACGGTCAGCACCACGCAGCCGAGGCCGACCAGCAGGCTGGTGCCCAGGGCCGGGAGCTGCTGGGCGAGCACGGCCTGGTAGCCCTCCGTGGTGGGTGCCCAGGGGAACCAGTGCGGCGGGTCTGCCCGCAGGTCGGAGGTGCGGGTCAGGGAGACGTTGAACATCCAGTAGACGGGGAAGAGCATGACGGCCGTGAAGAACACGCCCAGTGCGGTCTTCCACCAGGTCCGTCCGGACGCCCCGGGCGTGGGCCGGCGGTTCATGAGTCCTCCTGGCGGCGCTGGATCTGAAGGTGCAGGAACCCGAACACGAGGGCGATGACGATCAGCACGTTGCCGACGGCCGCCGCGGGGGAGAAGTCGGGCTGTCCGGTGCCGAACGCCTCCCGGTAGGACCAGATGGCGAGTGTGGTCGAGGTGTCTCCGGGCCCGCCGGTGGTCATCACCCAGATGACGTCCACGACCTTGAGCGTGTAGATCAGGCCGAGGAGCAGGGTGATCGCCGAGACGGGGCGCAGCAGGGGGAACGTGATGCTCCAGAACTGCCGCCAGGGGCCGGCGCCGTCGAGCGAGGCCGCCTCGTACACGTCGCCCGGGATGCTCTGCAGGCCCGAGTGCAGGATCACCAGGTTGAAGGGGATGCCGAGCCAGATGTTCGCGATGGTGACGGCGAGCAGGGCCGTGTCCGGTGACGTCAGCCAGTTGATCTGTGGCACGCCGAACGCGCCGAGGAAGGAGTTGACGATGCCGTTCTCGCTGCTGAGCATCCACGCCCAGGTCGAGGCCGAGACGATCAGCGGCAGCAGCCACGGCACCAGGAACATGGCGCGCAGGAGGGTCGACAGGCGGAACCCGGACCGGAAGAACACCGCGAGCGCGAGCCCGATCGCGTACTGGAACAGGATCGAGGCGAGCGTGAAGATCGCCGTGTTGGTCAGGGCCGTGGTGAAGGTGTCCGAGGCGAAGATCTCGGCGTACTTCTCCAGGCCGACGAACTCGGCGTTGCCCTGGACGAACGCGCGGATCGTGTAGTCGTGCACGGACAGGTCGACGTTCCGCCACAGCGGGTAGGCGTAGAAGAGGACCAGGTAGACCAGGAGGGGTGCGGCGAAGCCGGCCGCCGTCCACCCTCGGGCGGACCCGCGGGTGGACGGGCGGCGGCGTGGCGCCGGAAGCGCGAGGACCATCAGCTCGTGGCGGCCTCGGCGTCGGCCTGTGCCTTGGACAGCGCGTCGGCGGGGGTGTCCACGCCGGACAGCGCGTTCTGCACGGCCGTCCAGAGCGCCTCGCTGATCTTCGGGTAGTCGGTGCCAAGGTCGTCGCTGGTGCGGCCCTTCGCGTTGCGCACGGCCTCGACCCACGGCTCCAGGTCCGGGTTCTCCTCCAGGAGGGCGTCCTGGCCCTCGGCCGTCGGCGGGATGTAGTAGGCGAACGTGTTCGCGGTCTCGACCAGGCCCTCCGGCGTGGTCATGCACTCGACGATCTGGCGCGTCACGTCGTACCGGGCCGTGTCCTCCTGGACCGGGGCGATGATGAACTCGCCGCCGGTCGGGGCGGGTGCGACGCCGCCGTCGCGGGCCGGGAGCTGGACCAGGCCGGTCTCGAAGCCCGCCTCGGCCGCGCTGTTCACCTGCCAGGTGCCGTTCTCCGCGAACGCGAAGTCGCCGGTGAGGAACTCCTCCCAGACGGTGTTCTGCGAGTTGTTGATCACCGAGTCGGGCGCGTAGCCGTCGTCCAGCCAGCCCTTCCAGAGCTCCAGCGCCTCGACCGCCTCGGGGGAGTCGAGGTCGCGCAGGTCGGCGCCGGCGCCCCAGAACCAGGGCAGGAACTGGAAGGAGCCCTCCTCGGTGCCGATGCCGGCGAAGGTGATGCCCTTGTGCCCGGCGTCGGTCACCTTGCCGAGCGCGGCGGTGAGGGAGTCCCAGTCGGTGATCGAGTCGGCCTCGACGCCGGCGTCGTCGAGGACCTCGGCGTTGTAGTAGAGCGACAGGGTGTTGGCCCCGATCGGGATGCCGTAGGTCTCACCGTCCACGACGCCCGCGGCCAGCAGGTTCTCGTCGATCGCGGAGGTGTCGAGGCCGAGTTCCCCGGTGGTGGTGAGCATGCCGGTGTCCGCGAGGGTGGAGACCGCCGGGTTGTCGAGCAGGATGACGTCGGGGGACGTGCCCTCCTGGGCGGCGAGCAGCGCCTGGTTGGTCAGGGCCGTGGTGTCGTAGGCGGTGCGCTCGATCGTGACCCCGGCCTCCTCGCCGCAGGCCTGGACCCGGTTCGCCCAGTCCGAGCCGTCCTCGTGCTGCGGGTAGGGGTCCCACCAGGTGTAGGTGCCGCCGGCCTCGTCCGCCCCGGCGTCGTCGGCGGTGGAGCAGGCTGCCAGGCCGCCGACGACGGCGATCGTGGCCAGGCCGGCCGTGAGCGGGCGGGTGATGCCGCGCTTCGGGTGGTGCATGGTGTTCCTCCTTGAACATGGACCGGACGGTCCGTGGGGGGTGCCAGGCGTGTGAGCGTTAACACACGCGATGCGTCAGATGGAGTGCTCTCGGGTGGGTCGAGGTCAGGGTGGGCCGGGCGCGCTCTGGTGGAGCGGCGCGCGGCTCAGGCGGGCGGGGTGCCGGTGCTGCCGCGGTCGACGAGCTCGGGCGAGACGAACCGGACCACGTACGGGTCGTCGGGCGAGATCTCGCCCTCGATCCGGCGCACGAGCTGGCGCACGGCCATGCGGCCGAGACGGTCCGGCGCGCTCTCCACCGCCGAGTAGTGCAGGGAGAAGGTGCTGGCGAACTCCTCCGAGTACCGCCCGATGACCGACAGGTCACGGGGCGCGGACAGGCCGCGCTCGTGCAGCACGCTCGGGAGTGCGGCGGCCGCCGCCTCGTTGTTGAGGATCAGCCCCGTCGCGTCCGGGTACGTGTCGAGCAGGCCGGTCAGGTCCCGGCCGATCTCGGGCTGGCGCGAGGAGCCGAACGCCGCGTGCAGGACGACGCCCCGGGCGCGGGCCGCCTCCCGCGCGGCGTTCTGCAGCCGCCACACGTAGGCGCCGCCGCGTTCGACGACGTGCTCGGGCTGGGACACGAGGATCAGCTCGCGGTGCCCGAGCCGTACCAGGTGGTCGACCATGAGCCGGCCGGCCTCCTCGAAGTCGAGGTCGAAGACGTCGACCCCGGTGCAGTCGCCCGGCAGGCCCACGAGCGCACCCGGCTGGGGTGCGGCCCGGAGCACGGGGAGCCGGTCGTCCTCGTCGGCGACGTTGAGCAGGACGACGCCGTCGACCATGCGCGAGTCGCTCATGCGCCGCAGGGCGCGCGTGCCGTCCTCCTCGGTGGACAGCAGGAGGTCGTAGCCCAGTTCCCGGGCCGTGTTCGAGACGCCCAGCATGTACTGCAGCATCGCGGGCGCGAACTCGTCCTCGAGGAAGCGGGCGAGCAGCCCGATCACCATCGTCTGCGAGGTCGCCAGCGCCCGGGCTCCCGCGTTCGGCGTGTACCCCAGCTCGCGCACGGCGGCCTCGACGCGACCGCGGGCCTGGTCGGAGATGGCGCGCTTGCCCGACAGGGCGTACGAGACCGTGCTGCGGGAAACGCCCGCCAGCCGTGCGACATCACCGATGGTGACCACTGCGCCTCCTTGCGTCATGTGAACCGGTTCGGGTTGTGAACCGGTTCGAACCTAACCACAGACCCGGCGGCGCACGCAAGCCGTCGCGGCGAGATTTCGTTGGTGGGACGGCGTTTCCAGCTTGCGCGACGCCGGATCTGACGCTGCGAACCGCGTCGAAGTTGTCGAACCGGTTCACGTCACCGGGCCGAAGATCCCGCTGCTCACGGAGGTTCCGTTGTCAGCGGCGGCCCTGCTGCTCACGCCGGTCGCCGCGCGGCGGCACGGCCACCGGCCGGATCCTCGGTAGTGTCCTTCCGGACCTCCCCGCCGACGTGAAGGGTAAGCATGGCCGACTACGTCCTCGCCATCGACCAGGGAACCACCAGCACCCGGGCCATCGTGTTCGACCACGGCGGCACGATCGTGGCGACCGGGCAGCTGGAGCACGACCAGATCTTCCCGCGGCCCGGCTGGGTGGAGCACGATCCGGTGCAGATCTGGGACAACACCCGCCAGGTCGTGGGCAGTGCGCTGACCCGGGCGAACATCAACCACCGGGACCTGGCGGCGGTCGGCATCACGAACCAGCGCGAGACCACGGTCGTGTGGGACCGCACCACGGGCAAGCCGGTGCACAACGCGATCGTCTGGCAGGACACGCGCACGCAGGCGATCGTCGACGAACTCGCCGGTGCGGCCGGGCCCGACCGCTACAAGGAGGTGGTCGGGCTGCCGCTCGCCACCTACTTCTCCGGTCCCAAGGTGAAGTGGGTCCTGGACAACGTCGACGGCGCCCGTGAGGCGGCCGAGCGCGGGGACCTGCTGTTCGGCACCACCGACTCCTGGCTGCTGTGGAACATGACGGGCGGGGTCGAGGGAGGCGTCCACGTCACCGACGTCACCAACGCGTCGCGCACGATGCTCATGGACCTGCGGACCCTGAGCTGGCGTGCGGACATCGCGGCGGACCTGGGGATCCCGGTCTCGATGCTGCCTCGGATCCTCTCCTCGTCCCAGGTCTACGGCCACGGCCGGGCGCACGGCATGGTGCCTGGCGTCCCGATCGCCGGGATCCTCGGCGACCAGCAGGCCGCGACCTTCGGGCAGGCGTGCTTCGACGTGGGCTCTGCCAAGAACACCTACGGCACGGGCAACTTCATGCTGCTCAACACGGGCACCGAGCCGGTGCCCTCGGAGCACGGGCTGCTCACCACGGTCTGCTACCAGGTGGGTGACGCCGAGGCCGTGTACGCGCTGGAGGGCTCCATCGCGGTGACCGGGTCGCTGGTCCAGTGGCTGCGCGACAACATCGGCCTCTTCCACGACACCCAGGACGTGGAGTACATGGCCCGCAAGGTCTCCGACAACGGCGGGGCCTACTTCGTGCCGGCCTTCTCCGGCCTGTTCGCGCCGTACTGGCGGCCCGACGCGCGCGGGGCGCTGGTGGGCCTGACCCGGTACGTCAACCGCAACCACATCGCCCGCGCAGCCCTGGAGGCGACCGCGTTCCAGACGCGCGACGTCGTGGACGCCATGCGGGCCGACGCCGGCATCGCCCCCACGGAGCTCAAGGTCGACGGCGGCATGGTGGCCAACGAACTGCTCATGCAGTTCCAGGCGGACCAGCTCGGGATCGACGTCGTGCGGCCGCGGGTCGCCGAGACGACGGCGCTCGGGGCCGCGTACGCGGCGGGGATCGCCGTCGGCTTCTGGTCGGGCGAGGCGGACGTCGCCGCCAACTGGGCCGAGGGCGGCCGCTGGTCGCCGCGCATGCCCGAGGACGAGCGCGAGCGCCTCTACCGCAACTGGAGGAAGGCGGTCACCAAGACCCTGGACTGGGTGGACGACGACGCCCGCTGACCGGGATCGGTTACGTTGCCCGCGTGAACACGATTCCCGCAGTACCCCGGCCGGCCGCCACCGTGATCCTGGTGCGAGACCGGCCCGACCCGTCCGGTGAGCGCCCCTCGTTGCAGGTGTTCTTGCAGCGCAGGGTGCCGACGATGGCGTTCGCCGCGGGGATGACCGTCTTCCCCGGTGGAGCCGTCGACGCCGGGGACTCGATCGTGCCGGCCCGCACCCGTGGGCCCGGGGCCGCGGAGTGGGGGCGCCGCTTCTCGTGCGAGCCCGGGCAGGCGGCCGGGTACCTGCACGCCGCCGTGCGTGAGACGTTCGAGGAGTGCGGGGTGCTGCTCGCAGGGCCCGCCGGACCGCCGTCCGGCGCCGGGGAGCCGGTGCTCGACGACGCCGCTGCGCACGCCGCGCGCACCGGCCTGATCGAGAGGACACGCACCCTGGCCGGCGTGCTGGACGACGCCGGCCTGGCCCTGCGGGCCGATCTCCTGCACCCGTGGGCCCGATGGATCACGCCCGAGCAGGAGCCGCGTCGCTACGACGCCGCGTTCTTCGTCGCGGCGCTCCCCGCCGGGCAGGCGGCCGACGCCCGCACCACGGAGGCGGTCGAGGCCCGCTGGTGGCGTCCTGCCGACATCCTCCGGGAGCACGCGGGCGGCGCCGCGCGGCTGATGCCGCCCACCTGGCTGACGCTCACGGAGCTTGCCGGGTTCGAGGACGCCGCGGCGGTCGTGGCGGCGGCCGCGGACCGCGTCGTGACGCCGGTCCGCCCCACGCTCGTGCGCAAGGGGGAGCGGACGGTCGCCGTCGTCGGCGACCGGGAGATCACGCTGCCGTGAGCGGGTCGCGGCGGGCCGCCTCGCCTACGAGCCGCCCGTCTGCGCGCTGTTGCCGTGCCCGCCGAAGTTCGCCGCGTTGTTCTTCCCGGACACGGTGTTCACCTGTCCGATGAAGATGGGCTGCCCGACGTACCCGGCGTCGCGCTGGGCGGCGGCGATCTCGTTCTGGATGGCCCACAGGGGTTCGACCTGCCAGGCCGCGATGACGTGCCGGGTCCCGCTGACCCAGATCTCCAGCTCGTGCCAGTACGCCGTCCTGGGCTGCGCCCTGACGTGGGCGACGAAGAACACGATCGCCCCGACGGCGCACGGGCCCACGAAGATCGCCATCCCGATCATCTGCCCGATCCACTCCGGCGTCCCGGGGTCCGCGGTCACCACGACGAATCCGGTGAGCGCGAAGGCCACGGCGGCGAGGGCGCAGGCCAGTCCCAGGGCCATGAACACGCACCCGGGCCCTGCCGGCCGGTACCACCTGTCCATCACCTGGGTCCCGTCGATCCGGGAGACCTGGAACACCCCGCCGGCGGTGTGGAGCTGTCCTTGCTCGATCCGGATCGTCTGCTGCCGGACCGGCGGCTGATCCGTCACAGGCCCAGGGCCCGGATCGCCGCGCCGACCGCCGACGCCGCGCCCGCAGCCGTGGTGACCGAGGCGCTCACACCGTCGATGACGTTCTGGACCCGCCGCAGTGAGGTCGCCCGGCGGGTCTCGTCCGACGTGGACTCGATGTCGTCGGCGCCGAACTCCAGGGCAACCTTCGCGGGGCCTTCCAGGTCGGCCGCGAGCGCGCGGATGGCCCGGACCGCGCTCTCGATCGCGTCCTGGCCGTTGCTGTGGGCGTTCACTGTTGCCGAGTTGTTCGACCCGCCGATGTTGACGGCGTTGCCGCTGCCGGACACGTCGACGTGGTGCGCACGCTCTTGCATGAGAGCTCCTCCGATGATGTTCGCCCAGGTGGGTGGACTGGGACTGTCCCAAAGACCGGCCTGTGCGCGCAAGCGAGCGAGGCGCGCGGGCGACGTTCGTTATTTCAATACGCCACCGTACCGTTTCGTAATGGGTGTACCGTGGCTGACATGAGCAGCGACCCCCATTCCCCCGAGGCCGGGCCCGAGGACGCCGGCCACCCGCGCCGGTGGCTGATCCTCGGCGTACTCGTCGTCAGCCTGATCGTCACGGTCCTGGACAACACCGTCCTGAACGTCGCCCTGAAGACCCTGGCCGATCCGGTCCACGGCCTCGGCGCGGCCCAGAGCGACCTGGCCTGGATGATCAACTCCTACACGCTCGTCTTCGCCGGGCTGCTGTTCGTGTTCGGCGTGCTCGGCGACCGGATCGGCCGCAGGCGGATCCTCGTGATCGGGATGGCGGTCTTCGGTTCGGCATCCCTGTTGTCGGCGTACGCGCAGAACCCGGACCAGCTCATCTGGTACCGCGCCCTGATGGGGGCCGGGGCGGCGGCGATGATGCCGTCCACGCTGTCCCTGCTGCGCGCGGTGTTCTCCGAGCGGGAGTTCCCCCGTGCGCTCGGCATCTGGAGCGGTGCGGTCGGGGTCGGCGGGGCGATCGGCCCGATCGTCGGAGGCGCCCTGCTCGAGCGGTTCTGGTGGGGGTCGGTGTTCCTGATCAACGTGCCGGTGGTGCTGCTCGGCCTGGTGATGATCCTCGTCGTGGCGCCCGAGTCGAAGGGGCGGCAGGACCGGCCGGACCTGGTGGGCATGGCCCTGTCGGTGGTCGCGCTCGTGCTGATCACCTACGGCGTCATCGAGGCCGGCGACTCGGGCTCCTGGACGGGCGTCGAGGTGTGGGGCACCATCGCCGCCGGCCTCGCGGGGCTGGTGGTGTTCGTCCGGTGGGAGCTGCGGACGCCGCACGCCTCACTCGATCCGCGGCTGTTCCTCGACCGGCGTTTCGCGTCCGCCTCGGCGCTGATCGCCCTGGTGTTCTTCGCGATGCTCGGCCTGTTCTTCTTCATGTCGTTCTACATCCAGATCGTGCGCGACCGCACCCCGCTGCAGGCGGGCCTGATGTTCCTGGCATTCGGTGCGGGCATGATGATCTTCTCGCCGTTGTCGAGCACGTTCGTCAAGCGGTTCGGCACCCGGGCCGTGGGCCTGGCCGGCCTGACCTTGGTGGGGCTCGTGTTCCTCGCGATCGCGCAGGTCCGGGTGGACACGCCGCTGTGGGTGATCGAGGTGCTGTTCTTCGTGCAGTCCGCCGGGATGGCCAACCTGATGCCGCCCGCGATGAACACGATGATGCAGTCGGTGCCCCGGGAGCGCGCCGGTGTGGCCTCCGCGCTGAGCAACACGCTGCGCCAGGTCGGCGGTGCGCTCGGCGTCGCCGTGCTCGGTACGGTCATGGCGCAGGCCTACCAGAGCCGGATCGCCGATGCCGCGCCCCAGTTGCCCGAAGCGGCGCAGACGTCCCTGAGCGCGACGTACGGAGCCGTCGCGGAGGGGGCGGTACCCCAGGAGCAGGTGCCGGCCCTGATGTCGGCGGCGGACACCGCGTTCCTCGGCGCGATGCACACCACCGCGTACGTCTCCGCCGCGATGGCGGTGCTCGGGATGATCGTCGTCGGCCGGTACTTCGCGGGCCGGCAGGCGGACGACGCCCGGCCGGGGGCCGGCGGGAGGGGACGGGCCGCCGCCCAAGCCGCGGCCGGACACGAGCAGGCGGCCGGACACGAGCAGGCTGCCGGACACGAGCAGTAGGTGACAATGTTCCGATGACGTCCCAGAACACGGCTCCCGGCTGCGAGCTGCCGGCCGCGGCGGTGGGCCGCCCGCGCAGCGAGGCGGCCAGCCGCGCGATCCTGGATGCCGTGCTCGACCTCGTGGCCGAGCACGGCTCCATCGGCGCGATCACGGTGGAGGCGGTCGCCTCGCGGGCCGGCAGCTCCAAGGCGACGGTGTACCGGCGGTGGCCCTCGAAGGAGGCGCTGGTCGCGGCCGCGGTGGAGAGCATCAAGGCGCCGCCCGTCCTCGACCTCCCGCACGAGTCCGTGCGGGACGACCTGGTGCGCCTGCTGCGCGGGATACGCACCGACGTCTCGCCGGCGGAGCGGCGGATCATGAAGTGCATCATGGTCGAGTCCGAGGACAACCCGGAGCTGGCGCGCCAGCAGGAACGCCTGATGACCCGCCGCCGTCGTGCGGGGATCGAGGCCGTCCGGTACTGGATGGACCGCGGCGAGCTGCGCGCGGACCTCGACCCGGCGCTGGTCGCCGCCGCGCTGGTCAGTCCGATGCTCACGATCATGATCTACGGCCACTACCCGCACCTGCGTACCGAGGACCTGGCCGAACGCCTCGTCGATCAGCTCCTGGGGGGAATCGCCGCGGGCTGAGCGCGCGGCGGAACCCAGACGAGCAATTGGTGGACATCAAGGAGGAATCGGGCGGCTGTGCGTTACGCCCGGGTTTCCCCGGAGAACTCGCGGAGAAAAATCGCGGCGAGTTCCTTGACGGGGAGCCGCGCGGGAAACTAGATCTAGCCCATGGAGGTCTTCGAGAAGTGGGAGTCCGAGATCCGGGGCTACAGCAGGACCTGGCCCACGGTGTTCACCTCGGCGTCGAACGCGCGTCAGGTCGACGAGGCTGGTAAGAGCTACATCGACTTCTTCGCTGGTGCGGGTGTGCTGAACTTCGGGCACAACAACGAGCGAATGAAAAGGGCAATCATCGCTTTTCTCGAGGCGGACGGCATCGCGCACAGCCTCGACATGGCGACGACGGTCAAACGGGAATTCCTCGAAGGGTTCGCCGAGACGATCCTGGGCCCGCGTGGCATGACCATGCGCATGCAATTCATGGGGCCCACGGGCAGCAACGCGGTGGAGGCGGCCCTCAAGCTCGCCCGGCGGGTCACGGGCAGACGGGACGTGGTCGCGTTCACGCACGGGTTCCACGGCATGACGCTGGGGTCTCTCGCGCTGACCGCGAACGACTACTTCCGCAACGCCGCCGGGGTGCCGCTGGAGAACGTGGTCCGCCTGCCCTTCGAGACCGCGCCCGGTGGCGGGATGCAGGCGCTGGAGGACTACCGCGCACTGCTCGCCGACGGCTCCAGCGGCCTGAAGCCGCCGGCGGCCTTCGTGGTGGAGACCATCCAGGCCGAGGGTGGTGTCAACGTCGCGAGCGGCGAGTGGCTGCGCGCCGTGCAGCAGCTCGCACGGGACGTGGACGCCCTGTTCGTCATCGACGACATCCAGGTCGGATGTGGCAGGACCGGGAGCTACTTCAGCTTCGACGGCATGGACCTGGACCCCGACATCGTGTGCCTCGCCAAGGGCATCGGCGGGTTCGGCACGCCGCTCGCGATGAATCTGGTCAAGCCCGAGTACGACGCCCGCTGGTCACCCGGTGAGCACACCGGGACATTCCGCGGCCAGGGACTGTCGTTCGTCGCCGGCCGCGAGGCGGTCCGGTACTTCGAGGACGACGCCCTGATGCAGCGCGTGCGGGACCGGGGCGAGACCATGGCGAGCGCGCTGCGGATGATCGTGCGGGACTCCGACCGCGGGTTCACCATGCGCGGCCGGGGCATGATCCAGGGGCTCGACCTGGGCGACGGCGCCCTCGCCAAGGCCGTGACCACGGCCTCCTTCGAGGCCGGACTGCTCGTGTGCCCGTGCGGCACCGGCGGCCGCGTGCTCAAGCTGATCCCGCCGCTGACCATCGGTGACGACGACCTGGCCGCCGGGCTCGAGATCCTGGCCGCCGCGGTCCGGAGCTCGACCTGAGCGGGCGGGAGGCAGCCCTGCCGTCGCCGTCCGGCGAACCAGGAGATGTACCGACACCACCACGAGAGGAGGCCCTGAGATGAGACAGCGCGACGACATGACGTTCCCGTTCGAGGAGTACCAGAGGCGCTTGACGGAGCTGCGCAGCCGCATGGCGGACCGGCTGCTGGACGCGGTGGTGATCACCGATCCCGAGAACCTCATGTACCTGACGGACTACCAGACCACGGGGTACTCGTTCTTCCAGGCCCTGGTGGTGCCGCTGGATCTCGAGCCCTTCATGATCACCCGTGCCATGGAGGAGTCCAACGTCCAGGCACGCACGTGGGTCGAGGTCACCCGGCCCTACCCGGACACGGGCGACGCGATCCAGAGCCTGGTCCAGGCCCTGAAGGAGTTCGGGCTGGACACCAAGGACGTCGGGTACGAGCGCAACAGCTACTTCTTCCCGGCCTACCACCAGGACTACATCCACACCGCGTTCAGCGAGGGGCGCCTCATCGACTGCTTCGGCATCGTCGAGGAGGGGCGGGTGACCAAGTCCGCCGCGGAGCTCGACATCATGGCCCGGGCCGCGCGCGCGACCGAGGCGGGGATGCAGGCGGGGATCGAGGCGTGCGCGGCAGGGGTGACGGAGAACGAGATCGGAGCCGAGATCTGCGCCGCCATGTTCCGTGCCGGGGGTGAGCCGCCGGCCGTCCTGCCGTACGTGGTCTCGGGACCGCGGAGCATGATCGGGCACGCGACCTGGGAAGGCCGCACCGTCCAGCCCGGCGAGCACGTGTTCATGGAGGTGGGCGGCTGCTACCGGCGCTATCACACGGCGATGATGCGCACCGTCGTCCTCGGCGAGCCGACGGAGTCGATGCTGGTCGCCCAGGAACGCATGAAGCTCGCGCTCAAGGAGGTCAAGTCCGCGATCCGGCCCGGGCTGACGGTCTCCGACGCGGACAACATCGTGCGCAACATCATCTCGGACAACAACGTGGGCGCCCGCCTCATCACGCGGTCGGGCTACTCGATCGGCATCGCCTTCCCGCCGAGCTGGGACGAGGGCTACATCCTGAGCCTCAACCAGGGCAACCCGATGATCCTGCGCGAGGGCATGACGTTCCACATCCTGCCGTGGATGTGGGGGGTGGACGGCGACAAGACGGTGGGCATCTCCGACACGATCCACGTGACGTCCCACGGCTGCGAGTCGTTCTACACGCTGCCCGAGAACTTCGTGTGGAAGCCGGAGCACGCGGTCTCTGCCGCGACCGCCGTCGTCCCGCGGCCGGGGGCGGTCACCGGCGACGGCCCCGCGACCGGCGCCGGGGACGACCTCGACGCCCCCACCCCGATCCGTCCCGACGTCGCCGGAATCGCGTGAGAAGGAGGTCCGCATGCTGACAGCGATCGATCCGACCACCGGCCGTGTCGTGGCCGAGATGGAGCCCGCCGGTCCCGAGCAGGTCGACGCGGTGCTGCAGGCGGCCCAGGATGCCTGGGGCGCCTGGCGCGACCTGGGCATCGAGCGGCGTGCCGAGGTGCTCGCCGCCGTCGGGGCCCACCTGCGAGAACACACCGACGAGCTCGCGCCGCTCATGACCGAGGAGATGGGCAAACCCATCACCGAGGCGCACGGCGAGGTCGCCAAGGCGGCGCTGTGCTTCGAGCACTACGCCGCGCACGCGGCCCGGTACCTGGCCGACGACGTGCTGGCCTCGGACGCCACCCGCAGCTACGTGCAGTACCTGCCGCTCGGCACGGTCCTGGGCGTGCTGCCCTGGAACGCGCCGTTCTGGCTGGCCGCGCGGTTCGCGGCACCGGCGCTCATGGCGGGCAACACGTGCGTGATGAAGCACGACCCGCACGTGCCCGGCTGCGGGCAGGCCATCGCGGACGCCCTGGCCGCCGCCGGCGTGCCCGCAGGGGTGTTCACGAACCTGCCGCTGGAGACGGCCGCGGTGGAGGGCGTGATCCGTGACCCGCGGGTGCAGGCGGTGTCGTTCACCGGCTCGGCGCGCGGGGGATCGGCCGTGGCGAGCGTCGCCGCGAGCGAGATCAAGCCGGTGGTCCTGGAGCTCGGCGGCAGCGATCCCTGCCTGGTGCTCGCCGACGCCGACCTGGACGCGGCTGCCGAGGTCATCACGCTGTCCCGGATCATCAACGCGGGACAGTCGTGCATCGCCGCCAAGCGGATCATCGTCGAGGCGCCGGTGTACGACCAGCTGGTGGAGAAGCTGCAGCGGCGGCTCGAGAAGCTGGTGGTGGGGGACCCCCGGGACCCCGGCACCCAGGTGGGGCCGATCGCCCGCGCGGACCTGCGCGAGAACCTGCACCGTCAGGTGACCGAGACGGTGGAGGCAGGTGCCAGGTTGCTGCTCGGGGGGACGATGCCGCCCGGGGAGGGGTTCTTCTACCCGGTCACGCTTCTCGCCGACGTCACCGGGTCGATGACGGCGTGCCGGGAGGAGACGTTCGGGCCCGTCATGGCGGTGATGAAGGCCGACGACGCCGACCACGCGCTCGCGATCGCCAACGACAGCGAGTACGGGCTGGCGGCCAGCGTGTGGTCGACGCCCGAGCGGGGCGAGGCGATGGCGTCGCGGATCGCCGCGGGCCAGGTCGCGGTCAACGGGATCGTGAAGACCGACCCGCGCCTGCCGAGCGGCGGGATCAAGCGCTCCGGCTACGGCCGCGAGCTGGGCCCGCACGGCATCCACGAGTTCGTCAACGCCCAGCAGGTCTGGGTGGGGCCCAAGCAGGAGTGATCCTTCCCGCCGGTCCGGGAGTGGAACGGCCGCACGGCGAGTGATCGGCGGTAACCTGCTCCCGGACCGAGCAAGTCGGAAATTTCAGGAGGGCCTTCCCATGACCGCCGAGGACGAGCTGACCGCCACGTTCCACGAGTTCGACACCGACGACGACGGCCACATCACCGTCGACGAGTTCCGCCAGGCCATGGGCGGTCGCGGCGAGGAGGTCACGAACGAGGACCTCACCTCGATCTTCGTGCACGCCGACGGTGACGGCGACGGCAAGATCAACCTGGCGGAGTTCACCCAGGCCTGGAACGCCTGAGCCGTCAGGGCCGCGCCGTGGCCGCGGCGTCCAGGCGGCGGCGGATCCGGGCCGCCGCCCGGGCAGGGTCGTCGGCCCGAGTGATCGCGCGCACGACCACCACCCGCCGCGCGCCCGCCTCCAGGACCTGGTCCAGGCGGCCGTGCCCGGTACCCCCGTCGCCGGCGTCGATCCCGCCGATCGCGAACCACGGGGTCACCGGCGCGCGAGCCGCGACCTCACGCAGCAGGTCCAGGCCGACGGCCGGGCGGCCCGGCTTCGTCGGGGTGGCCCACAGCGGCCCCACGCAGAAGTAGTCGACGCGTTCGTCGGCCTCGGCAGCCATGGCCTCGCCGAACGCATGCGTGGAACGGCCCAGGACCGGCCCGTCGCCCAGAAGCGTGCGCACGTCGCCCGGGGCGAGGTCGTCCTGGCCCATGTGCACCACGGGCGCACCGGCCAGGCCCGCGATGTCCGCCCGGTCGTTGACCGCCCACAACGCCCCGTGCCGCGCCGCCACCCGCGCCACGAGCGCGTGCAGCTCCAGCTCCCGAGCGGCGTCCAGGGACTTGTCCCGCAGCTGCACGACGTCGACCCCGCCCTCCAGCGCCCGGTGCAGGAACGGTTCGAGGTCGCCCGTCGCCTCTCGGGCGTCGGTACACAGGTAGAGGCGGGCATCGGCGAGCCGGGCGCGGACGTCGGAGGCGGTCACGCCAGCCGAGTGTAGAGGCCTCCGCCGACAGGGAACGTCCGGCGTGGACGCGGACCGACCATCTCCCCGGGGCAGCTATGGTGGTGCCGTGCACGGGAGCCCCGTTCGGGGCTGAGAGGGCGAATGGCGCCGACCGTCGAACCTGATCCGGGTCATGCCGGCGAAGGGAGCAAGGAAGAGTGGAACACGTGCGTGCGGGCGAGCCCGCAGCGATCGTCGTCGTCGGCGCGGGCATCATCGGGCTGACCGCCGCATGGCGGGCGCTCCTGGCCGGGGCGTCCGTCACCGTCCTCGACCCGGCGCCCGGCGACGGCGCCACCCACGCCGCGGCCGGGATGCTCGGCCCCGTCATGGAGGCGGAGTTCGGCGAGGAACGCCTCGCACGGACCGGCGCCCGGTCCGTGCGCCTCTGGCCGGGTTTCGCGGCCGAGCTCGAACAGGCCGCCCGGCTCGCCCCCGGGACGCTCGGGCTCGACACCCGCGGAACGCTCGCCGTCGCGTACGACGCCGACGACGCCGCCGCGCTCCGCCGCCGCCTCACCCTGCACCGCACGCTCG
Source organism: Myceligenerans indicum (assembly GCF_016742955.1). Lineage (GTDB taxonomy): Bacteria > Actinomycetota > Actinomycetes > Actinomycetales > Cellulomonadaceae > Myceligenerans > Myceligenerans indicum. The sequence continues at coordinate 21,838 of NZ_JABBYC010000050.1, forward strand.
GCCTGGAGTCCGAGGAGATCTCCCCGGCCCAGGCGCGGGACCGGGAACCAGCCCTCGGCCCCCGGGTCGCGGGCGCCGCCTGGATACCCGGCGACCACCAGGTCGACCCCCGGGCGGTGCACCGTGCCCTGCTCGACGTGGTCCGGGCTCATCCGCGAGCCCACCTGGCCGAGCGCACCGCCACGGCACTGACCTGGAACGACGGGACCGTGAGCGGCGTCCTCGACGACACCGGGACACGCTGGGGGACCGCGGGCGGGGACGGCCGGAGCCCCTCCCGCACCGTCGTCCTCGCGGCCGGGCACGCCAGCGCCACGCTCTACCCGGGCGCCCCGACCCGCGCGGTCCCCGGCACCACCCTGCGGCTCGACGCCGACGCCACCGCCGGCCCGTCCACCGTGGTGCGCGGCACCGTCCAGGGCAGGCCCGTCTACGTGGTACCGCGGCGCGCACGGCCCGACGGCCGCCGGGAGATCGTCGTCGGCGCCACCTCCGACGAGCGCGCCGCCACCACCCGGACCCGCGCGGGCGACGTGTTCGCCCTGCTGCGCGACGCCCGAGCCCTCCTGCCCGCACTCGACGAGGCCGACCTCGTCGAGACCACCACCCGCTCGCGCCCCGGAACCCCGGACAACACCCCGCTGCTGGGGCGGGCCGCACCCGGACTCGTCCTGGCCACCGGCCACTACCGCGGCGGCATCCTCCTCGCCCCGCACACCGCCGCCACCCTGGACACGCTCCTGACGACGGTCCCGGGCGCCACGGCCGGGGAACCCGCCGACCCACCGCACGGCCCCGACACCCAGGAGTCACCATGCCCGACGAACTGACCGACGAGACGACCGGTGAACCGGCCGTCGTCAACGGCGAGCCCTACCCGCTCCGCGGACCGGTCCCCGTGACCGACCTCGTCGCACGGCTCGTACCCGCCGCGATCGTCGACGGCGTGCCCCGCGGCGTCGCCGTCGCCGTGGACGACGCCGTCGTGCCCCGCGGGGCCTGGGACCGCACCGAGATCCGGCCCGGGATGCGCGTCGAGGTCGTCACGGCCGTACAAGGAGGATGAGAGCAATGCCGACGGCGACCACGCCCGCGAACGGCGACACGCCCCTGACCATCGCCGGGACCCCGCTCGGCTCACGGCTCGTCATGGGCACCGGAGGCGCCGCGAGCCTCCTGGCGCTCGCGGACGCGCTGACGGCCTCGGGCACGGAACTGACCACCGTCGCGATGCGGCGGGTGGCGCGCCCCGAGCCCAGGACGGGCCAGGACGCGCGGGCGGAGGGCGGCGACACCTCGGTCTGGGCCATGCTGGAGCGTCTCGGCATCCGCGCCCTGCCCAACACGGCCGGCTGCTTCACCGTGCGCGAGGCCGTGCTCACGGCGCAGCTCGCCCGTGAGGCGTGCGGCACGGACTGGGTCAAGCTGGAGGTCATCGCCGACGACACCACCCTCCTGCCCGACCCCGCCGGAACCGTCGAGGCCGCGCGGATCCTCGTGCGGGACGGCTTCACCGTCCTGCCCTACACCAACGACGACCCGGTCACCGCCCGCCACCTGGCCGACGCCGGCTGCGCCGCGGTCATGCCCCTCGGCTCGCCGATCGGGTCCGGGCTCGGGATCGCCAACCCGCGCAACATCGAGGCCATCGCCGCGGCCTCGCCCGTGCCCGTGATCCTCGACGCCGGGATCGGGACCGCGTCCGACGCGGCGCTCGCGATGGAGCTCGGCTGTGCCGGTGTCCTGCTCGCCACCGCGGTGACGCGCGCGGCGGACCCGGTACGGATGGCGCGCGCGATGCGGCTCGCGGTCGAGGCCGGGTACGACGCCGCCCGCGCGGGCCGCATGCCCCGTCGGGAGGGGGCCCTCGCGTCCTCGCCCACCGACGGCCGGGTCGCGGTCGGCGGCGCCCCCGCCCCGGGAGCGCGCGACAACCTGGACCTGGCCCTGTGACCGGGACCGCCGGGCTCGGCCCGCTCGTGGACCCCGGCCCCGACCTCGGCCGTGCCGAGCTGGCGCGGTACGCACGGCAGCTGGCGCTGCCCGGGATCGGGGCCGACGGGCAGCGCCGGCTGCGTGCCGCGCGCGTGCTGCTCGTGGGCGCGGGCGGGCTCGGCAGCCCCGCCCTGCTGTACCTCGCGGCGGCGGGCGTGGGGACGCTCGGCGTCGTCGACGACGACGTGGTCGAGACCTCGAACCTGCAGCGCCAGGTGATCCACGGCGAGAGCGACGTGGGCCGGCCCAAGACGGCGTCCGCCGCCGCCGCGGTGCGCGAGATCAACCCGCACGTGGACGTCGTCGAGCACGGCGTCCGCCTCACCCCCGGCAACGCCCTGGACGTCCTGGCGGGCTACGACCTCGTGCTGGACGGGTCGGACGCGTTCGCCACCCGCTACCTCGTCTCCGACGCCGCGGAGATCCTGGGCCTGCCGTGCGTGTGGGGCGCGCTGCACCGGTTCACCGGCCAGGTCTCCACGTTCTGGGCGGCGCCCCGGGCCCGGGACGGAGACGAGCCCCGGGGGGTGACCTACCGCGACCTGTTCCCCGTCCCGCCGCCCCCCGGCGCGTCGCCCGACTGCGCGACCGCCGGGGTGCTGGGCGCCGTGTGCGGCACCATCGGCACGACGATGGCGACCGAGGCGATCAAGCTGATCACCGGCGCCGGGCGCACCCTGCTCGGGCGCCTCGCCGTGCACGACGCGCTGCAGGGCACGTGGCGCACACTCACGGTGCACCCCGACCCGGACCGCGAGCCGGTCACGGAGCTCCTGAGCGGCCCCGGCGACGCCGCCGGCACGGACCCGTACGCCGTGTTCTGCGGCATCGGAGGCACCGGGCAGCACCCGGCCGGGCTCTCGGCGGCGGAGCTGGCCGCCGAACGCGACCGGGGCGCCGCGCCGCTCGTGCTCGACGTGCGCGAGGCCTGGGAGGTCGCCGCCGACCCGTTCCCCGGCGCGCGGACGGTCCCGTCGGGTGCCTTCACCGGTCCCGAGGCCGGCCGCGTCGTGTCCGACGTCGCCGGCTGGGCGGGCGGCGGCGTCGTGCACGTGCTGTGCGCGTCCGGCGTCCGCTCCGCCCGGGTCGCGGAGGAGCTCGGCCGGGCAGGGATCGAGGCGCGGTCCGTCGCGGGCGGCACGACGGGGACGGGGCGCCGCTAGCCGGCCGGCGGGAACGGCGGCGGGGCGAGCCGCACCGCGGGGGTGAGGAGCTCCGGGTCGGTGAACGTCGGCAGCCCGTCGGTGTACACCAGGCGGCAGCGGGGCGTCGTGTGCCGCACGCCCAGGCGCGCCAGGTCCTGGGACGTGAGCGCCGGGGCGGCCGAGACGCAGGCCTGCTCCAGCATCGCGTGCTCGCCCTTGTCCAGCGCCCGGGAGATCGTGACCCCGTGCTCCTGCACCAGCAGGAGACGCCCGTGCGCGGCATGCACGGTGAGAGGCCCGGGGTCGTCCGCGGCGGCCCGCAGGTTCGTGGCCATCGTCCCGACCCGCACTCCGGAGTGGATGTCGAACAACGCCAGCCGGGTGCCCTCGTTGCGCACCAGCAGTCCCGGCTCGGCCAGCACCGCCAGGACGTCACCGAGGGAACCCGGGGACAGCACGGGCAGGAGCGGGCCGACCTCGGCCACCGCGCCCATGCGGACGGAGCCGTCCTCCGCGAGCGTGACCAGCCGCGGCGGGGCGTCCTCACCCTCCCAGAGCGCGGGGACCAGCTGCACCTGCGCCATCGCACCGCCGCGCACGTCCCAGGAGGGGACGGGGCTGGTGAGGTCGAGCACGCGCAGGGACCGGCCGCGCGGGGCGACGGCGAGCCAGTGGCCGTCGTCGGACACCGAGACACGGCCCGGTTCGTCCCACGGAGGCGCGATCGGGTCACCGATCCCGAGCTCGTCGGGCACGTAGCGGGGCACCGTGGACAGGTCCGGGTCCATGAGATAGACGCCCCCCGTGGAGTCCACCAGCACCAGGTGGTCGGGGGTTCGCCGGGCCCCGACCAGCACCGGGCAGGTCTCGTCGGGGTCGTCGAGCGGCCGGGGCAGACAGCCCTCCGTGTCCCACGTGGTGTACGCGGCATGGGCGCCGCGCAGCAGGCCGCGGAAATCCGGCAGCGGCCGCGCCGGCGGGTCCAGCGCGCCGTCCGGGCCGGGCCGCATCCCGTCGGTGGCGGCGATCCAGGCACGGCCGTCCGGCGCGAGGAGCAGCAGGTCGCCGTCCTCGCGCGGCACGGCGCCGGACCCCGCGGCCGACGGGGTCAGCCAGACCGGCAGCAGGCGCTCGCCGCCGGCCAGGCCGGGGACGTCCACGGTGCCCTTCTCGTGGACCTGGACCGTGCCGTCCGGCCAGGACAGGGCCGTCGTGGCCGCGTGCTCCGGAAGCCGGTCCCCGGATCGGGAGGCGACCACGGGTGCCGCGGCCGGGTCCTGGACGACTCCCGGCGGGAGGTCGATGTCGCTGCTCTCCCGGGTGGTGCGCCACAGGGAGAGCTTCTCGCCGTCGGCGGCGACGACGCGGTCCTCGGGCGCGAGCACCGCGACGGCGTCCGGGGCGGCCCCGGTCAGGTGCCAGGTCCGGGTCCGGGGCCAGAGCATGTCCCGCGGAGCGGTACAGGCGACCATCCCGCCGTCGGTCCGCACGAGCGCGCGGGGGCCGGAGTCGTCGACGGCGGCGATCTGCGGGTGCCCCCAGCCGTGGGGGACCGGGCACGACATGGTGGCCGGCCGGTCCTCACCGGGCCTCGTGGCCGGGTGGTGCAGCGTCACGCGCGTCATGGAGCCCGTGCCGGTCAGTTCCGCCCAGGTGGTCAGCGACGGAGCCGGGACGGTGTTCGCGAGAGTGGCGGCGGCGGAGTCGGCGGGCCCGGCCGCGGGCCCGCCCGGAGCCGGCGCGAGCGTGTCGAGCTCCAGCGTGCGGGACTTGCCGGTACGCGGATCCGCGAGGACGACCCGGCCCGTGTCGTCGGCGTGCAGCGCGGCGGCCGCGACGCCCACCGTGACGGCGCGGACGGGTGCGCGCGGGCCGTCGTCCGCGTCGCAGCGAGAGGTGGGGCTGTCGAAGAAGGCGTGGGTGCGCGCGGCCACCTCGCGCAGGCCGAGATCGCCGTCCGGGCCGGTCAGCGCGATGCTCAGGAGCTGGCGGTTCTTCCCGCCGGGGCAGGGTCCGCGGGTCTCGTAGGCGACCAGCAGGGTGTCCCCGGCGGGGGTGACCGCGACACCGGTGGGGTCCAGGCGCTCGTCGTCCCTCACGTCCAGGACCGGACGGTACAGGCGCGCCAGCTCGCCGTCGCCGGCCAGGGGGCCGTCGCCGTCCGGGAAGCGACCGAGGATGACCCCGGCGGCGTCGATCGCCGCGACGACCCGCCCGTCCTGGCTGCCCGCGACCGCGGTGCTCCCCGGGGGAAGCTGGGGCTCGGGAAGCGTGACGCTCGCGCCGGGCAGGATCTCGGGGTCGCCGTCGTCGGGGTTCCAGCGCAGCAGCCCGCCGGTCGCCGTCCGTCCGACCGCGCCCGTGCCGGTGGGGGCGAGGGCGGTCACGCCGGGGGTGTCGACCGTCCGGAGCAGGTGCTGGTCGTCGTGCGAGGTGTCGAGCGTGGCGGTGAGGAAGGCGTGCCGGGTCTGCGTCCCCGGCGCCCGGTGATACGCCTCCGCGGCGAGATACTGGGCGAGGTCGGGATCCTCGGCGCGGTCGGCATGGGAGGCGGCGGCGAGCAGATAGGCGTCGCTCTCGTACGACGCCGCCGCCTCCTGCTCGGCGGAGTGCCCGGCCAGGGCGCCGTTCACCACGGAGAGCGCGAGCAGCACCGACAGCGCCGCGGTGAGGGCCCGGGTACGGCGGTTGATCCGGCGCTGGGCGGTGATGTGGGCACTGAGCACGTCCTCCTTGGCCACCTGGCGCAGCGGCGCGGCGAGCTCGGCGAGGGCGTTGGGCAGCTCCGGGTGGTTGGTCCGGCCGGGCTCCCGGCGCGGGCCGCGCAGATCGACCCACCGGGGCTCGCGGTCGAGATGTTCGATCAGGGCGGGGGGAAGGGCGGTGGTGGCCTCGGCGTCGATCCGGCCGGCCTGATGGTCGAAGACGATCTCACCGTTGGTCAGAGCGATGTAGACGGTGTGGATGCTGCGCTCGGCGAGCCACCAGCGCACCTCCTTGTCGACCCATTCGGACGCGGCGGCGCCGGGCGAGGCGAACACGATGAGCCGGTCGGAGGCGGCCAGGCAGTTCTTGATCTCCAGCCACAGGTGGGGATGCGCGGCCAGGCCGGAGCGGTCCACGAAGAGCCGCAGGTCACGATCGTCCGACGGGCCGGCCGCGCCTTTGCCGAAGCCGCGCAGCATCGCCTGGACCCGGGGCACGAAGTCGCCCTCGGCGCTGCGGCTGTAGGAGAGGAAGGCGTCGTACCGCCGGCGGTACGGCCGGGTGGGCGGGGTGGCTGGGGCGTGGTCCGGCATCGAGCTCCCTCGGTCGATCGCAAACAGGATATAAGGGAAAAGGGCCGATGTGCTGGTGGGAGCGGCGGCGCGGCGGGACGCACTTGTGAACGGACTGGTCCCCCCGCGCGTTAGATCCCCGTAAGGACCGCATAACGAGGCTGTAAGAGGCATTCTGGCTCCCTGGGCCTTAGCGTCGGTGGCATGAAGATCACCCGGAGCCGTCGCGTCGCGGCCGTTGCCCTGTCCGCCCTGACCGCCGCCACCCTGCTGGCCGGCTGCAATGATTCCCAGCCCGCCGACGAGGACACCTCGCCGTCGAGCACGGAGGAGATGTCCGACAGCGGGACGTCGGACGAGATGTCGGATGACGAGATGTCGGACGACGAGATGTCCGACGACGAGATGTCCGACGACATGGAGAGCGAGAGCTCCATGGACGACGAGAGCTCCATGGACGACGAGAGCCCGATGGACGACGAGAGCCCGATGGACGACGAGAGCCCCATGGACGACGAGTCCATGGACGGCGACAGCTGACCCGGCTCCTCCCGTTGACCGGGCGCGGGTGGTCGCCGGCGGCACGCACGCCGTCGCGGCGACCACCCCGCCGTGCGACGATGCCCGTGTGAATGCCATCCCCGAGCAGGGCAGGGTGGAGCAGCGCAGGGTAGGGCTCGGGCCCAAGGTCCTGACCTTCAGCGGCGTCGCGATCCTGCTGATCGCCGTCGCGGCGGGCCTCGTCGCCGCCATGCTGTTCGTCCGGGTGGTCCCGGCCGGCCTCGTGACGGCGTCGGGCCAGCCGGGGCCGAAGGCGCTCGCCGCGGTGAGCGTGCCGGGCTCGGTCACCGTGCACCTGCCGGAGGACGGCGTCTACGCGGTCTGGGAGGTCGGCCCGGATCCCACCTCCCAGGGCATGTCCGCCCAGGACGTCACCGTCGTCGACGCCGCCGGGGCCACGATCGGGGTGGACCCGCCGCCGATGTCCGGCAGCGTCGACGCGGGGGGCCTCCACGGCCGCCTGCTCGCGCAGTTCGAGGGTGAGGCCGGGGTGGCCCTGCTCCTCGCGGGAGACCCGGGCGTGCCGGACGGCACCTATCTGGTCCTCGCGAGAGGCCAGGAGCTCCCCGGATTCGCCGGGACCCTCGGCGCGACCGTCGCGGCCTGGTTCGTGGCCGTCGGCGGCGGGATGCTCGGCGTCCTCATGATCGTCGGCGGCATCGTCTGGTGGGTCCTGCGCCGGCAGGGAACCGGGCGTGCCGGACAGGCCCAGCATCTGCCGCCCGCGTGATGCCGTGTCCCACGGTGGCGGTGCCGCCTCCTGCCCGTAACCTGAACGGATGGACTCACCGGAGGCTCTCGCGGCCGCGCTGCGGGAGGCGGGCTACCTCGCCGACGAGGAACTCGCCACCGTCGCGCACCTTGCCCGGGCGATGGAGCGCCCGCTGCTCCTGGAAGGCGAGCCGGGTACCGGCAAGACCGCCCTGGCCGAAGCGCTGGCCCAGGTCACCGACGCGCCCCTGATCCGCCTGCAGTGCTACGAGGGGATCGACGCCACCCAGGCGCTGTACGACTGGGACTTCGGCCGCCAGATCCTGCACCTGCGCACGCTGGAGGCGGCCGCGGCGTCGTCGGACACGAACGCGCTGGAGATCGAGACCACCGAACGTTCGCTGTTCGACGAGCGCTTCCTCCTGGCCCGGCCGGTGCTGCAGGCGTTGCGGACCACACCGTCCGTGCTGCTCGTGGACGAGATCGACCGTGCCGACGACGAGTTCGAGGCGTTCCTCCTGGAGGTCCTGTCCGGCTGGACGGTCACCATCCCCGAGCTCGGCACGATCCGCGCGAGAACTCCACCCACCGTCGTGCTCACGTCCAACCGCACCCGCGAGCTCCACGACGCGCTCAAGCGGCGCTGCCTCTACCACTGGATCGACCATCCGGGCCTGGAGCGTGAGGTGGCGATCGTGCGGAGCCGCCTGCCCGAGGTCGCCGAGACCCTGGCGCGTCAGGTCGCCGGGTGCGTGCAGCGGCTGCGCGGCGAGCCGCTGCTCAAGCCACCGGGCGTCGCCGAGACGCTCGACTGGGCCCGCGCGCTGGAGCGGCTGGGTGCCGAGACCCTCGACCTCGACGCCGCGTCACGCACGCTCGGCGCGGTGGTCAAGTACCGCGAAGACACGATCCGCGCCCGCGAGGCGCTGACCCGGATCCTGGCGGCCTGAGATGTCCGGCGGCGAGCGGGTGCTGCTCGGGTTCGCCCGCGCGCTGCGCGCCGCCGGGGTGGGGGTGACGCACGATCGTGCCACCGCGTTCCTTCAGGCCACGACCGTGCTGGGCGCGGGCAGCGCCGTGGCCACCTACCGAGCAGGCCGGGCCACGCTGTGCGGCGGGCCGGAGGACCTGGCGCGGTTCGACCAGGTGTTCGCCGCGTGGTTCGGCGCGGCAGTCACCGGACTGCCGGTGCCGCGCGGCGGCCCGGGCGCGTCCACGGGCGTCGCGGAGGTCTCGGAACGCACCACCACCGCCTCCGCGGACACCGAACCCTCCACCGCCGTCCTGCCGTCCGGCCGCGACGCGCCGCCGCCCGGCACGGTGCCCCCGCGGCGTGTGGAGCGGCCCGACGTCGTCCCCGTGCTGGCCGACGACCGCGAGGTGCTGCGCCACCGCGACGTCGCCGAACTGACCGGGGCGGAGCGTCGTGTCCTCGCCGCGCAGATCGCCGCCCTGCGCCCGCGTCCGCCGCTGCGCCGCGCGGCCCGTGCCCAGCCGTGGCGCCGCGGCCGCCCGGACCTGCACCGCACGCTGCGCGCGTCCCTGCGCCGCGCGGGCGAGCCGGCCCGGGTCGAGCGGCGCCGCCGGGCCCGGACCCCGCGCCGCGTGGTGCTGCTGGTCGACGTCTCGGGTTCCATGCGTCCGTACGCGGAGGCGCTGCTGCGGCTCGCGCACGCCGTCGTACGGTCCGCCGCCCCTGCGGGAGCGCGCCTGGTGCGGACCCGTTTCCGTGCCGAGGTGTTCACCCTCGGCACGCGCCTGACCCGCGTCACGGAGGCCCTGCGGGCTCCCGACCCGGAACGTGCGCTGGCGCGCGCCGGTGACCTCGTCCCCGACTGGGCGGGGGGCACGCGACTCGCCGACTCCCTGGCGACGCTGATGAACCGTCACGGCGCGCGGCTGCGCGGGGCCGTGGTCGTCATCTGCAGCGACGGGTGGGAGCGGGGCGATCCGGCGGAGCTGGCCGAGCGCGCGGCCCGGCTGCGCAGGCTGGCCCACGCGGTCGTCTGGATCAACCCGCACCGCGGCAAGGACGGCTACCGGCCCGTCCAGTCGGGGATCGTCGCCGTGCTGCCGTGGGTGGACCACTTCCTTGCGGGGCATTCACTGGGTACGTTCGAAGAAGCACTGGAGGTGATCGCGCGTGCGTGACGTGCTGGAGGAGTTGTTGGAGTGGTGGCGTCGGGGTGTGCCGGTGGGGATGGCGACGGTGGTGGCGACGTTTCGGTCGGCGCCGCGTGCGCCGGGGGCGGCGATGTTGGTGGGGCCGGGCTCGGGTGAGGGCTGTCTCTTATACACATCT